>CACMOJ010000001.1 GCA_902615325.1 uncultured SAR116 cluster alpha proteobacterium
AGGGATACTATTTCATGCTCAAACATGGCTCATGTTGCAGCTTCAACACCTAAAAATAATCAATTAGATATATTATTGAATAAGAAGCCAAATTTAGGAATAGTGTCATCATATAATGACATGTTATCTGCTCACAAGCCTTATGAAAATTATCCAGGTTTAATTAAGTCTATTGCAAATCAAAATGGTGCAACAGCCCAGGTGGCTGGTGGAGTTCCAGCAATGTGTGATGGTATCACTCAAGGTAGAGTTGGCATGGAATTGTCTTTGATGTCTAGAGACGTTATAGCTTTGTCAACAGCAGTTGCTTTAAGCCATGGTGTTTATGACTCGATATTATGCCTAGGAATATGTGATAAAATAATTCCTGGTATGTTTATGGGAGCTTTGTCTTTTGGATATCTTCCTGTGATTTTTATGCCAGCAGGACCAATGTCAAGTGGACTTCCTAATGAAGAAAAAGCAAATATTAGAAAGGCATTTGCGAAAGGAAAAGTTTCAAGAGAAGAATTAGTTAAAGCTGAAAGTAAGGCATATCATGGTGAAGGAACTTGTACTTTTTATGGAACAGCCAACTCTAATCAAATTTTGATGGAAATTATGGGTGTTCATATACCTGGAGCTGCATTTGTTCACCCAAATAGTGATTTAAGACACGCATATAATGTTTTAGCTGTTGAGCAATCTATTAAGATTAATAGAAAAGGAAATGATATTAGGCCAATAGGAAAAATAATTGACGAAAGAAGTTTTGTTAATGCAATCGTAGGTCTATTAGCGACAGGTGGATCAACTAATCATACACTACATCTACCCGCTATGGCTGCAGCCGCAGGTATAAAACTTTTATGGGAGGATTTTAACGATTTATCAAATATCATACCATTATTATCAAAAGTTTATCCAAACGGTAGTGCCGATGTAAATCAATTTCATGCAGCTGGCGGTGTAAATTTTATAATAGGTGAGCTGTTAAATAATGGATTGTTAGATGGTTCAGCAAATACAATTTGGGGACAAAATCTTTTTGATTATGTACACGAACCAATTTTAAAAAAATCAAAAATATATTGGAGAAAAAATACCGTTAAATCATATGATTTAAATATTTTAAGACACGTAGATAATGCTCATCAAAGTAATGGTGGATTAAAGATATTAAAGGGCAATATTGGTAAGGCTGTGGTAAAAATTTCTGCGGTCAAACAGAGGTACCAATATATTAAAGAGAAAGCTCTTGTTTTTGAAAATCAAAAAAGTGTTAAAAAAGCTTATGAACGGGGTAAATTAAATAGAAATATAATTATTGTAGTGAAAAATCAAGGCCCAAAATCAAATGGTATGCCAGAATTACACTCTTTAACACCAATATTGACTAATATTCAAGATCTGGGTTTTAACGTAGCCTTGTTGACTGATGGAAGAATGTCTGGTGCTTCTGGCAAAGTATTAGCTGCTATTCATGTTACGCCTGAAGCAGCAGATGGTGGAAATATTGGAAAAATTCAAGATAATGATGAAATTGAGATAGATGCAATAAAAGGAGTAATAAATATTAATGATGATATAAGTAAACGAATTAATATTTTGAATAATATAAATAGACAAAATGACACATTTGGAAGGAATATTTTTAAAACATTAAGATATAATTCTTCAAGTGCAGAAAAAGGCGGTGGTATAAATCTAATTAACTATGAATAAATTTTAATTTAATAAAAAAATTTTATAAAAAAATCAGATTACATCAACTTGGCAAAAGTTATAATTTAAATACTCCATTTAAAATTGGTTTTAAATTTTTTGCTATATCTTCTTTGCTAGCCCCTTGATTAAGACAATCTTCTAAATGTTCTCCCATGTAAATTTCTCCAAATTTCTTCAATGCATTTATACTTGCTTTTAATTGTTGAAAAGTTTTTAAACAATCTTGTTCTTCAGGCCTTTTATACATTTCTCTTTTAATTGCTTCTATTTGTCCAATTGCTCTATTAAGTCTAAAAATTAATTGTTTATTTTTTAAATTTATAATTTTAGCTTCATCTGCATTCATTTTGTTAATACCTATATTATTTTGAATATTTATGTATTAAAAGTTTGAATTTTTCAAGTTAAAATATTTACAATTAATTTTAACTGAAGTATACCCATGTAGGATATATATATTAATTATGTTTTTTAAGTTAAAATTTCTATTACTTAGTTTCATTTTTTTTATCTTAATATTAATAAATAAAACCTTTGCTGAAACGAAATTATTTATGTTAACAGATAAAACTTGTGGTGTTTGTATAGTTTGGGAAAAACAAATTGGTATAATCTATAACAAAACTGATGTATCTAATATTTTTCCTTTAAAAAGAATGTATATAGATAAAATTGATAAAAATGAACTTAATTCATTATTCAAAACTAAAGTTACACCAACTTTTGTTTTTTACAAAAATAATGTTGAGATAGGAAGAATTTTGGGTTATTCAAACCCAGAAATGTTTTGGTGGCAAATTGATGAAATTATTGAAAACTAAAATTTTTTTATTTACTATTAATAAATTATGTATACCATGGGGGGTATATTATATAATTGTCTCTTTTGGCTAGGATTACTGATATGAAAACCATAAAAATGATAAATATTTCCAGAAGAAATGCTATTGCGCTGATGTTAGGCACAGCTGGATACATTATGACTTCAGGAATAGCTTTTGCAAGTAAAGAATTAATTCTTAAAAGAATTGATGAAATTACAAAAGGTAAGGGTGCAAAAGAGTTGGATATATTTCTTGACCTTCCTGAAATAGCAGAAAATGGAAATCAAGTTAAAGTTAATTTTGAAATTGAAAGTGAAATGACCAAAGAAAATTATATTAAAAATGTTTATATTTTAGCTGATGGCAATCCTGCTCCAGATGTAGCTAAATTCTTTTTTACACCTGATATGGGTGTCTGTTCTGCAACAACTAGAATTAGACTTTCAAAAACACAAAATGTTGTTCTTGTTGCTGAAAATAATAAGAATGAATACTTTATGACTAAGTCTAAGGTAAAAGTTACAATAGGTGGGTGTGGTGGATAATATAGGAGAAAATTATGTCTAAAGTTAAACCTAGAGGAAAAGTTCCAAAAAAAGCGGCTATAGATGAAGTAATAGAAATTAAAACGCTTATAAGACATCCGATGCACAGTGGTAGAATGAAAGATAAAGACGGAAAAAATATTCCTAGACAAATAATTAATTCATTCAAAGTAGATTTTGAAGGTAAAGAAATATTTAAAATGAAATTAGAGCCATCGATTTCTACAAATCCATATATAGCCTTTCCATATAAGGCAAAAAAAACTGGTACATTTAATTTTGAATGGAAAGATGATAGTGGAAATACATACACCATGAAAAGAAAAATGACAGTCTCTTGAAATGGCTAAAGAAAAGAAAGATATAGTTAGTCGTCGATCTATTATCAAAGCTAGTATTAGTTTAAGCGCTCTTGGTTTGTCTTCTAAAACTTTATTCGCTAAAGAAGCAAATAATAAAAATCTGCCTCCTAATGTCCCAGAATGGACTGAAACTTTAGGTGATGGTGTTGACGTTAATCCTTATGGCATGCCATCTGAATTCGAATCAAACGTCATAAGAAGAAATGTTGAATGGTTAACAGCGAGTACTGAATCATCAGTAAATTTCACACCTTTACAGGATCTTGAAGGAATAGTTACTCCAAATGGATTATGCTTTGAAAGGCATCATAGTGGTACAGCTATAATTAATCCGATTGATTATAGACTTATGATAAATGGTTTAGTTGACAGAGAAATGATCTTTACTTTAGATGATTTGAAAAGATTTCCACAAGTTAACAAATTTTATTTTTTAGAATGTGCTGCTAATGGTGGAATGGAATGGAAGGGCTCACAACTTAATGGTTGTCAATATACTTTTGGGATGGTTCATAATGTTCAATATACTGGAGTTAAATTATCTGATTTAATTCAAGAAACAGGCTTAAAAAATAACGCTAAATGGGTTCTTGCTGAGGGTAGTGATTCCTCAGGAATGACTAGATCAATACCCATAGAAAAAATTAAAGATGATTGTATTATTGCATGGGCAATGAATGGAGAGGCTTTGAGGCCTGAACAAGGTTATCCTATAAGATTAGTAGTTCCTGGTTGGGAAGGGAATATGTGGGTAAAATGGCTCCGTAGAATAGAGTTTGGAGACAAACCATATATGACCAGGGAAGAAACTTCTAAATATACTGACTTATTATCTGATGGAAAAGCAAGAATGTTTACGTGGGTGATGGATGCAAAATCAGTAATTACATCACCTTGTCCTGAAAAACCAGTATTACAAAAGGGTATTCACCAAATTAGAGGTTTAGCTTGGTCTGGAAGAGGTAAAATAAAAAGAGTTGATGTTTCTTTAGATGGTGGAAAAAATTGGAAAACTGCTCAATTACACAGTCCAGTTTTAGAAAAGTCTTTAACAAGATTTACCATTCCATTTGAATGGAACGGTGAAGAAATGCTTTTGCAATCTCGTGCAATTGATGAAACCAATTATGTTCAGCCAACAATTAAAGAACTTCAAAATATTAGAGGGGTAAATTCTATTTACCATAATAATTCTATTGCAACATGGTTAATATTAAAAAATGGTAAGGTGGATAATGTTAGACTTGGGTAAATACATTATATTTTCACTATTATCTATTTTTTTTTCTATATCATCGTTTTCTGAAACAAGAAAATTTAATATTGGTAAAATTGCTACAAAACAAGAAGTTGCTGGATGGGATATTGACATAAGGCCAGATGGATTAGGTGCTCCCAAAGGAAGTGGTGATGCGCTCTCTGGCGAAGAAGTTTATGCAGAAAGATGTGCTTCTTGTCATGGTGATTTTGGTGAGGGTATTGACAGATGGCCTGAATTAGTTGGTGGGTCAGGAACTTTAAGTTCACACGACCCAGTGAAAACAACAGGGAGTTATTGGCCTTATGCTTCTACAATTTATGATTATGTTTACAGATCAATGCCCTTTGGAGAGGCTCAAAGTTTAACTTATGATGAGACATACAAAATTGTGGCCTATTTATTAAATATGAATGATATTATTGATGAAGATTTTATATTATCTAACGAAAATATAGGAAAAATTAAAATGCCTAACAGAAACGGTTTTTTATTACCTGATCCAAGACCTGATGTTAAAAACCTAAATGGAAATCCATGTATGAAAAATTGTAATACTCCTACAAAAATTATTGGTAAGGCTAGAGATATAGATGTGACACCTGAAGATGAGAAGTCTTAAATAACATTTAGTTTTTATGAAAATTTTATGAAATCAAGAAGAGAATTTTTGCAATTAGCTACTATAACTTCTGCAATAATAGGTTCTCGTTCTTTTAGTTCTGTAGCGGCTAAACAATCACTCTCTCAAAATGAATTATTGCAATTTGATACAAAAGGACAAGTTACTCTTTTACACATAACTGATTTACATGGTCAATTAAAGCCTGTTTATTTTAGACCTCCATCAGAAAATTATGGTGTAGGTGATTTTGAGGGAATTCCACCCCATCTCGTTGGAAATGAATTTTTAAAACATTTTAATATTAAACCAAATTCTCCATTAGCTTATGCCCATACTATGGTAGATTATGTTAATTTAGCAAGGGAATATGGAAAACTTGGTGGTCTAGATCGAACCTCAAACATAATAAAACAAATTAGAGCAGAACGTGGAGATAATAAAGTTTTACTTTTGGATGGTGGTGATACATGGCAAGGTTCATTCACTTCATTGAAAACTCAAGGCGCTGATATGGTATCAGCTATGAACCTGCTTAGGCCAGATGCTATGGTAGGCCATTGGGAATTTACATTTGGTAAAGAACGGCTTGCTGCTCTCCTTGATAAGATGCAATATCCTTTTTTAGGAGGTAATGTTTTTGATACAGAATGGGATGAACCAGTTTTTGAGGCAATAAAATTTTTTGAAAGAGGTGGTGTAAATATAGCAGTAATAGGTCAACATTTTCCATACACACCAATTGCAAACCCTAAATACATGGTAGAAGGCTGGTCATTTGGAATAAGGCCAGAGGTTATTCAAAAAAATATAAATAAAGCTAAGAAAAAAGGGGCTGAAGTTGTCGTATTGTTATCACATAATGGCTTTGATGTTGATCAAAAGCTTGCATCAACTTTAGACGATCTAGATGTCATCTTAACTGGACACACCCATGATGCAATTCCTGAAGCTATTAATATAAATAATACTTTGCTTTTATCTTCTGGTTCACATGGAAAATACATTGGTAGAATAGATCTGGATATTAAAAAAGGTAAAGTCGTCGATTATGCTTCTAAATTGATTCCAATATTTTCAGATGTTATAAATCCAGACCCAGAAATGACAGAACATATAAATAAATTAAGACAACCCTATGAACAAGAATGTAATAGAGTATTAGGAAAAGCGGATACTCTTTTATATAGAAGAGGTAATTTCAATGGCACTTGGGATGATGTGATTTGCGATGCTATTATGATTGAAAGAGATACGGAAATATCATTTAGCCCAGGCTTTAGATGGGGCACTACATTATTACCTGGTCAAAATATTACCATTGATGATATGTATTCTCAAACTTCAATGAATTATCCTGAAGTCTATAAAATGGAAATGTCTGGAAAGATGATTAAAAATATACTTGAAGATGTTTGTGATAATATTTTTAATACTGATCCGTTTTTTCAACAAGGAGGTGATATGGTTAGGGTTGGAGGCTTAAGATATACATGCAGTCCAAAAAATAAAATGGGTAATAGAATTAATAATATTGAATTACTATCTACGGGAGATCATCTTGAATCTAATAAAAATTATATTGTCGGAGGATGGGGGTCCATAAATCCAAATGTAAAGGGACCTAAAATTTTCAACCTGTTAGAAAATTATATAAGTAAATCAAAATTGGTAAGACCAAAAAATAATAATAATATAAAAATATTAGGTATGTGAAATTTTATGAATACTTATGAAATTAAAGAATTGACATAACATTTTATTTCAAGGTTAAATTATCAAATGAAACTTATATCATTCATAATAACATTAATTTTTCTAACCAAAGCATCATATTCTGATGAAAATATACTTGCATTAGGTGACAAGGAGTACGGACAACATCTTGCTGGGGAATGTGTTACTTGTCATAAAGCAAACTCCGATAAAGCAATACCTTCAATAAATGGATATGATAAAGAAGTTTTTTTAACTGTAATGTTAGCCTATAAAAACAAAGAAATGGAAAATCCGGTAATGCAAATGATTGCTGGCAGGTTAGATAACGAACAAATTGCATCCCTAGCACTATATTTTAATAGTTTAAAATAATAATCATTTTTTTTAATTTACAATACAATGTAAACTGATATCATTTTAATAATACCTTACTGGGTATAGTAAATAAACTATGGGGAGGAGTTTAAATGTCTAAATATACAAGACGTTCTTTTGTAAAAACAGCTGCTTTGTCTGCTACAGCACTTTCCATGCCATCAATTGCTTTTGGTGCTTTGCCAAAAGTCGTTGTGATTGGTGGTGGTGCTGGTGGAGCGACTGCTGCTAAATATATTGCAAAAGATTCTAAAGGGAAAGTAGATGTAACTTTAATTGAAGCATCAAAAAGATATTATACTTGTTTTTTTTCTAATTTGTATCTTGGTGATTTTCGTAATTATGGATCCATTGGTCACAATTACTATGGACTTGCTGTAAATAGAGGTGTCAATGTAGTTCATGAATGGGCAAAATCAGTTGATCCTGCAGCAAAAAAAGTAAATTTAGGGTCTGGTGGAAGTGTATCATATGATAAATTAGTCGTTTCGCCAGGAATTGATCTTAAATACGACTCAATTAATGGCTATTCCGCAGATGTTCAATCCAAAATGCCACATGCTTGGAAATCAGGAACTCAAGTTCAATTGTTAAAGAACAAAGTCAAAGGCATGAAAAAGGGTGGAACATTTGTTATGGTGCCACCACCAAATCCATATCGTTGTCCACCAGGACCATATGAGAGAGTTTCAATGATTGCGCATCAATTTAAAAAATCAAATCCTACTGCAAAAATTGTTGTTCTAGATCCAAAGAAAAAATTTTCAAAGATGGGTCTTTTTCAAGAAGCTTGGCAAAAACATTACCCTGGAATGATAGAATGGATTGGAGTTGATACTCATGGTGGGTTAAAAAATATAAATGCCGCTACCATGGAATTTGAAACTGATTTAGATACTTTCAAGGCAGATGCTGCATCTGTTGTTCCTGCACAACAAGCAGGAGCAATTGCTATGACTGCAGGTATTAATAAAGGAGATTGGTGTCCAATAGTACAAGGATCAATGCAATCACAAGCAGATGAAAATATTTATGTTTTAGGAGATGCCTCAGTAGCGAAATCAATGCCTAAGTCAGGATTTTCAGCTAATAGTCAAGCAAAAGTAGCTGCTAACCACATAAGAGGAAGTTTAACAGGAAGCAAAGTATTCCCTGCAAGATATTCTAACACTTGTTGGTCACTTGTTGCTACAAATGATGGCGTTAAAGTTGGAGCAAGTTATAAAGCTGGTGCCGAAAAAATTGATGTCACTAGTAAATTTATCTCTAAAACCGGTGAAAGCAGTGATGTTAGAAAAGCTACTTATGAAGAATCTATTGGATGGTATGAAGGAATAACATCTGATATGTTCTCATAAAAATTGATTTAAAGGCAGGGTTCTATCCTGCCTTTTTTTATTTAATTTTATTAATTTTTTTTCTAACCATCTTAGCAATGAACCATATAATTATTAAAACAAATGGTACACATAAAGCTAAAAAAATATTTTTATTTACAAAAAATTTTTCAAAGTTTATTGGACTAATTAATGTACTTATCAATCCAATTATATAATAAGTCATTGCAATTATCGACAAAGACTCAACAGTTTCTTGTAATCTAAGTTGAGCTCTTGCTCTTAATTCCATTGATTCTAGTAGATTTTTGTTTTGTATTTGAACTCCCATTTCAATCTGAGTTCTTACTAAATTATCAGCTCTTTGAGCTCTATTCGCCAAAGATTCTAACCTTCTTGAAAATGCTTCACATGTCCTTATAGCAGGTTGAAGTCTTCGACTTAAAAATTCATCATTAGTTTGAAATGAATCTAATCTAATCTCTCTTAAATCTTTTACCCTTTGTTCCACTAATTTATAGTAAGCTGAAGTAGCAGATAGACGATAATTTGTAGATGAAGATATCTCTTCGATTTTCGCTACTACATAAGATAATTCATTCAAATCTTTTTGATAGTCAGGATAAGTAATTGCTTTTTTATCTAAATTTTTTTTTGCTGTTTGAGAAACAGATTTTGTTATTTCAGTAATTTGTTGTTCTAATTTACTTAAATTAAAACTTTCATCTCTTACCTGGGTTAAACCCAATAATGACAAAACTTGATAGGTTTCTAACTCTACAATTCTTTGAAGTAACCGACCTGTTCTTCTTGTTCTTAAAGTTTTATTTTGAATAAATACCCTTCTAAACCCAGTTCCTAAAAAATCAGTTCTGTCTGATTTAAAAGACATAAAAACATTTGCTCCATCCTCAGCAACATTTGAGCCAGCAAAATTATCATGATAAAAAAATTTCTCTATTTCCAAAGGTTTGAAATTTTGATTAGATGAAGCCATTTCAATCCAAGACGACAAAAAATGTTGTCCAGGAAAGTTCTTTAAAAAAGTAATTGGGAGTATATTCAGAAACTTAATATCAAATAGGTTTGTAATTTTTTTATTAATTTCAATTTTATTTGGATAAATTAGTGTTAAAGATATAAATTCTGTATGACATTCATATCTTATTGTTAAATCTTTACCTTCAGCAACCCAGTATTTAGATGACTCATTTGGTAAACTTTGAAAGTTTAATTTTTTTAAAAATTTATTTAAATAACTCCAAGCCTTCTTTTCATCGTCATCTTTAATTAAATAAGCAAAATGAAAGGTTCTTAGATTATTTTCTAATTTTATATATGGTCTAGCGTGAAGTTCATCTTTAAAAGAAGAGATTTTATTTAAATTTAATTTTGTCATTTTTAAATATTATCAATGTTAATTTAATAATTACAATTTTAAACAGTATTTTTTATACAAATTTTAATATTTGTACATAAAAAAGCTTATAAATAATTTTAAAGTTTTAAAAGTACTTTAATATCTTTCTAAAAATTTAAAAATTTTACCAACTAAATTAAATTCAAAAAGATTATTATGACCAGCATTTTGCACGAATAAAGCTTTTTTAGGTTCTGGTGCAGCTTCAAAAACTTTTTTTCCAAAGGCTATATTGATTACATAATCTTTATAGCCATGTAAAATCAACAGGGGTGATTTAATTTGTTCTATAATTCCTAAAATATCAAAATCATCTAAAACTAAATATTTTGCTGGAAAAATCCAATATCTTGATTGTGCTACGTCTGATATAGATGTAAATGGTGCTTCTAATATAGTTGCATTAAAAGAATAATTAGTTGATAATTTTGAAGCAATTGCGGTGCCTAGTGATTCTCCATATAATATAATATTTTTAATTTTAATTTTTTGATTAATAAGGTAACTAATAGCAGCTTCACCATCTTCATATAACCCTAACTTGCTTGGTTTACCCTTGTTTTCTCCATATCCTCTATATTCTAATAAAAGTAAACCATAACCTTTATCAATAAAAGGTTTAAACTTTTTTACTCTATGACCAATATGACCTGCATTTCCATGAAAAACAAGAATAGTTTTATTAATATTTGTTTCAGATTTTTTATATAAAGACTTTAAAATTAAGCCATCTGAAGTACTTAAATCTATTATTTTTAATTGGGTATTTTCATAAAAAGATTTATTAATTTTTCCTTTTATTGGAAAGTACATTAAAGATCTTTGAAATATGAAAATTAATGCAAGTAAAGAAATATATATCACGAATATATAACTTAAAATTATAAAAATTTTTGACTTATCTATCACTCTATTTACTTGATTTCACATAAATTATTTTGCAATTTGAGATGAAGAAATTATATCTCTTAAGGATGTATTAACATCTCGATGATTTTTCATCCTAAAAATAAAATTTCTCCAAAATTCTTTTTCGAGTTTAAATTGATCTTCTAATTTACTAATACAAAAGTTTTGTGTTCTTTTAAGTCTTATTGAGGCATCTTGTAAAAATTTTTCACTTTTTGAAATTCCATCAATTAATAAAATAAAATAAAGTAATATTTCAGGAAACTGTTGTATAAAAGAGGATGTATATGGCCACAAATGCTCTTTAATTAGATTGAAATCAAAATGATGACATTTACTATAATAACTAAATAAAAGAATTCTCTCTAAATTACCAATTTCTTTTCCCAATTTTGCATTAGTTACAGTTCTTTTGGCAAAATCTAATTTGTCATGCCTCATTATTAAATAGGGTACATGTATATGTGATAAAAATTCATTTTTATTTAAGGATGAAATTATAAATGCTTGATCTTCAGCCCTGTTTATAAAACTTGGAGTAAATGGTGCCCATTTTTCTAATGCATTTAAAGTAATGCCTGTCGTACCTCCTGTTACATGGACTCTATGAATATTTTCCTTTTCGCATATGATTTCAGCCTCTGTAGATAAGGCATGAGACCAATCTGGGCAAAACACTCGCTTTGAAGAAAGGTTTGAAAAAATTGCTTTTTTCAAAGGTCTTTTTACGTCTGGTATTAAATAATCTTTATGCGTTTCTCCTTTATTAACTAATCCACCAGCAAGCATTCCTAAATCAACAAGTTTTTCTTCGAAATTTATTCCACTACCTCCCCAATATTTCTGATTTTTAAAAATTTCAAATATAGACATTTTTGATACTCTAATAAGAAAATCTTGATCAAAAATCTGATCTAGATCTATTTTAAAACTATACTTAAAACTTTTATTAATTACTTTATTCCATAATATTAAGGCATATTTCAAAAAAGTATAATGTCTTCCATAATTTCCATTCACGCCAAATAATTCTTGATAGTCGTTAAGCTTAGGAAAAAGTGTATTAATGATTTTTGAAGTTCTGTTTTCATCAAAAATAAAAACATTAATAAATTTTAAATTTAGTTTTTCTCTTATTTTATTTTTAACATAGTCAAAAGCAATCTCTTCTAATCCTATATGAGTAACTGATAGTGATAATATTAATGAGATTTTTTCATTATTTTTTAAATTACCACGTTTGCATTCTATATTTAGAGCTTTGTCAAGATACCTAAGTCCATATAAAATTTCATTTTCATGATCAAATGCATCAATTGGTATTGGATGATCATACCAATAATTTTGATTTTTACTAAGAAACGGCTTAATTCTATTTTGTAAATTTAAAGGTATGTTATTTGATTTATAATCTTCAGGTATAGTAATTAATATGTTACTTAAAAATAAAATTTCTTTATGTGGAAATCGTATTGAGTTTTTTGGTTTTTTTAAATTTTTTAAAATTCTTTTTTCTAATATTTGATTTTTAAAATTTTCTGGATTACTTGATCCAGCTATAGCAGTGGGTGAAAAAATACTCCATAAATTTTCTTTATTTGATAGTCTTTCAAAATCATTTATATTTTTATTTTTAAATTTCATAAGAAATTTATTAAATGAATGAGTTTTATTATTCTTTAAAAATTGACTTGCAAGATCTGCATCAGGATGATTTTTAAAAGTTTGTAATAAAATTGATAAACAAACTCTTGAATAGATATTATCTAAATTTTTAAAACTTACTTTATTAATTTCATTTTCATTTATTGTATTTGAAATTAATTTATGAAAAATTTTTTCACTAGTTTGCATATATTTTTATAACATAAATTAATTTATAACCATGTATAGAAATTTAAATATTAAACTCAATACACAACATTTTTATATAATTATGCTATTTTTTTAATCTATTAATTTCCAATTAGTTAGAAAAATATTATATTATCTATATGAAAAATAGGTATTTACAACAAAATTAATTTTTAAAATCTGGTTTAAAAAAAAACCAAAGAAAGACTAAATATAAGAGACTTAATAAATATAGAATTATAAATTGATAACTTGGCAAATCCCAATACATAATTAGATGTATAATTTCAACAAATTTATTATTTATTTTTGTATCATTTCTTAAAAAATTTTCTAATATAGTCAACGGACACATGAAACCCAATACAGTTTCTATAAAAATAATTCCCATTAAAACAAGATGGATTAACCTGTAATATCTATTTTTTACCCATGTCCATTTTTGGGAATAACCTATAGGTATTAAAAAAAAACTTAGTACCATAAATGAAAAAATGCAGAAATGAAACAATAAAACTATTTCTGAAAAGAAAATATTCATCTAACTATAATATTAAAATTATTAATTTTTAAAATTAATTTTTTTTAAAAAAATCTAAAGAATTTTGATTGAAAATTTTTATTTGAAATATGATAATCAAATGTTTAATGGATAAGGATGCTCAATAAAAGTCTTAATTAAAAATATTGGAACTATTGTCTCAGGTGATTTCTCTAATCCTCTTATCACTGGTGAAAGTATTCTATTGAAAAACGGTGTTATTGATAAAATTGGAAATTCAAATTTTACACATACAGAAACTTGTGATGTTATCATAGATGCTGATGGAGCGACAATCACTCCGGGTTTCATTGATTCACATGTTCATATAACATTTGGTGATTACACACCTAGACAAAATACAATTGGCTTTCTTTCAAGTTATTTGCATGGAGGAACAACAACTTCGATTACAGCTTCAGAAGTTCATGTTCCAGGACGTCCAAATGATCCTGAGGGTGTTAAAGCACTAGCTATAGCAGCAAAGAAATGCTTTGATAATTATAAACCAGGTGGAATGACCGTCTATGCAGGTTCAGTAATTATTGAACCCGGATTAACACTTAATGATTTTTTAGAATTGAAGAAGAAGGGTGTTTGGCTTGCTAAAGCTGGTTTTGGGAACGTTAAATCTGCTGATGAATATATTGAATTAGTAAAAAATGCAAAAAAAGCAGGACTTTTAACAACATTACATACTGGAGGTACATCAATTCCTGGTTCTTTTCCTATTACTGGTAATGACTTAATTAATATCAACCCTGATGTGTCTTTTCATATTAATGGCGGCCCCGTTTCAATTGATGATAAATTTTTTAATATTATTGCAAAAGATACAAATATTTTTATGCAAGTTTGTACTGCTGGAAATTTAAGAACAGCAATAATTTGTGCTAATGAAGCTTATCAAAACAAAGTATTTGAAAGATTTTTGATAGCTACAGACACACCCACTGGAAGCGGGATAATGCCTTTAGGGATAATTTACACCATTAGTCAAATATCATCACTTTCTAAATTATCTCCTGAATTACTTATAGCCGCAGCTACAGGAAATGTAGCAAAAGCTTATGGATTAAATTCTGGGTTTATAAAAGAAGGGTTTGATGCAGATTTACTAATAGTTGATGCTCCTTTAGGCGGCACAAAATCAAATGCTCTTGATGCTCTTAAAAATGGAGATGCATTTAGTATTGGATCTGTTATTACTTCAGGGGTGCCTCGTTTTGTAGGGAGAAGTAGAAATACTCCACCTTCTAGAAGAAAAATAAAAATTGAAAAAAATAATATTTTAGAAAAATTTGAATAAAGGATAAAAAATGAAAGACGAGATAAAAGGACTTAAAATAAGAAAATGGATTGAGTATTTTGAAGAAACACTCGAAAATGAAACTGGTAAGAAATTTGACAATGAACCAATTCGAAAATATGCTGTTGGGGCAATTTTGAAAAACCCTTATGCAGGAAAATTTTCTCAAAATTTAGATTTACTAATTAATCCATCAAAAGATCTTGGTGTTTCTTTTGGCAATAGATTGCTAAGATGTGCAAATGGTTACCCAATTTTAAGTTATGGTAAATCTTGTATTGTTGGAACTCTTGGTGAGTATGAGCATGGAAATGCTTGTTTAACAACCGCATTTGCAGATCCAATTCGAAAAGCTATTGGTGGAGGGGTCGCATGGATACCTTCCACAGGTAAAATAGGAGGCCCAGGAACTGAGATAGATATTCCTTTTGCCCATAAAAATGCAATTTATGCTAGATCGTTTTATGACACATTAACAATATCAATTAATGATGCCCCCAAGCCAAATGAAATTCTTATTTTGTTTGCTGCAGCCTCAAGATCTAGACTTCATGCTAGATTAGGAGGATTAGAAGAAAAAGACATTGTTGGTAATAACGGATTAAGGTAATTTATAATTTTAACAAAAGGAAAATAAAAACAAAATTTGTATTCAATAAATATCAGATACTAAATTCCTAATATATAAGTTAATTATAATAAGCAGAAGTCATTATTAAAATCACTGTAAATGCAAATCTTCCTCAGGATTATTATGATATTAATTTTCAAATCTATATCAATTCATTTAGTTGCTTTCCTTTAAGACATTAGTTTTCTAAAATAAGAATGAATATTTTTGTATGCTCAACATATTGAAATATTATTACAGAAAGTCTAATTATAGACATTAATAAAATTTTCTTTAATAATAAAATAATTAATAAACACTAATTGTTTAACAGAATAATTTTAAAAATTGAATGAACAAAATTTTAAAAAAACTTTTTTTATTTTTTAAAGTAAAATCCGTTAAGCATTTAGCAAAAATATTTATAATATTTGGGTTAGCAGGAAGTCTATCTTTATATCTATCAGAATATTTGTATGATTTATTTAACTTTAAAAAATTCATTAATACTTACATAGTTAACTTATTTTTTAAAATAATATTCTTAATATTCATTTATCAATTTACACTCATATCTATTGCAATAATATTTGGAGAATTTAAATATTTTATAAAATTCTTTGTTAAATTTTTAAATAGATTAAAATTTTAAATGTATTAACAAGACAGATAAATAATTACTATATTAAAATTTTGTATATTACGATCGTTGAATGTTGTATTTACGTTTTTTATAAATACAAAAGAATTTCTAGTATTACTATGATCCAAAATTAAATGTAAAGTGCTGATTTCAATAAGTAGAGAGGATAAATTTTTTTGTATATTATTTTAATGATATTTATTTATTAAACCAACTTTATAAAAAAAGTTTTAATATCATTAGACAATAATGAAGGCTCTTCTAATGCAGCAAAATGACCTCCTCTTTTCATTATTGTCCATTGTTTAACATTATATATTCTTTCTACATAGCTTCTCGGAGGCCATTTTAAAAACTCTTTTGGAAAAATTGCACAAGCTGTAGGCGTCTCAACTCTTACTTTTGGGTTTTTTGAAAATACTCTACCACCTTCCATTCTTCTTCCATAATAAATCCAAGATGAGGTTTCAAACGTATTTGTTAGTAAGTATATCATTATATTTCTAATTAATTCATCTTTGGAGAATGTATTAAATAAATCATTATCTTTAATATGAGACCAACCATGAAATTTTTCTAAAATCCACGCCGCTACACCAACAGGGTTATCAATCATCGAATATGCTAATGTTAGAGGTTTCGTTGCCTTCTGTGTCATGTATCCCTTTTGTAATTCAATGTCTAACTCAAATTTATTTTGCCACTTTTCTTCTTCTTCATTTTGTGTGCCATTTATATGTCTAAACCCCATCATGTTTAAGTGAATACCTTTACAATTATCAGGATAGTCAAAAGCAAGCCAAGCTGAAATGTAAGAACCCCAGTCACCACCTTGAGCAAAATAATTTTTATACCCAAGAACATCTACTAAAAGATTGTTAATATAATAAGCCATTTTTCTTGGTCCTATAGGTTCATTTGGTTTATCAGAAAACCCAAATCCAGGTAAAGATGGAGCTATAACATCAAATGAAATTTCATTACTTCTTTCACATAAAAGATGAATTATATTATGAAATTCACTTACTGAACCTGGCCAACCATGAAGCAATACTAAAGGATAATTAATTTCTCCTTTACCTTTTTCATGAATATAATGAAGATTTAAATTTTTTACGTTAGCTTTATATTGTTTAAACGAATTTAAATAATTTTGATCTTTAAACCAATCATATTCATTTATCCAATATTCACATAATTCTTTAAGTTTTTTTGGGTTTGTACCCATCTCCCAGTTATTTGAAAATGAAATTTTTGACCAATTGAATTCTTTAATTTTATTTTTAATTTTATTAATTTCTTCAGATTTATAATTTAAATTAAATAGATTTGGCATTATTTAAATTGTAACAAAAAAAAAATAAATATCTATTATTAAGATTAACTAAATTTTTTTTAATAAAGATGAAATATCTCAAAATTTAAGGAAAATTTCTAAAGTAATCAAAATCCGTATCATAAATTTATACTAGATTACATGGAATAAAAGTAAAAGATTTAATTAAGTTATAATTATAAATAATTGTAATTATTAGATAATTATTACTATTTTAAAGTAAAGAGTTGCTGAACCCTTTTCCTTATTAAAAATGGTCTATGGTTACGAGAGACTCTCAATTTGAATGTAGTTAATTGAACACTGAGCATGGTTCATTGACATGTTTCGAACATTAGTTAACAACTTTTTGTATGGTTAAAAATTTTGGTGACCTATGAGATTATAAATAATATAGTTGCAAACTAAGGGGAAAGCCATTCTCCTTGCCAATTATTTGTTTTTTTATAATTTGCACGAATATGTTTAAGTCCTAAAAGCAATAGTTGAATTGATTTTATATGACATATCAAAACAGCAAAACGTTTCTGATCTGGTGAATGATCATAGGCATCTGGGTTGTCAATGATGCTTCCAGGGCTAGGTATAGTTCCATAAGCAACTCTTGAGTTTTTTGGTACATTTCTCCAGCTTGGAATAGTAATATCGCCAACCTTGACTTCAACAACAACATTCATTTGTATTTGTAATTGGACTTTTGGCAACCAAATATGAATTGCAGCTTGAGGATTCTTCTTTAGGACTAACATTTTTGAAGAAGCAGTGTCTGTGTGGAATTCAATTTGGTTATTTTTCCTATCGCATCGTCTCATCACTAAAGTTCGAGCATTTGGGTATCCATCCAAACTTGATGTTACGAGTGTAGGGTGCCTTGCGGGCGATTTTTTGTCAGCCTTGCCCCTAGAAATCTGTGTCCAGCCAAAGTTCAAAAAATCATCTAATTTTTGAAAAACTTTCATCTATATAATACATAAAATCGAATTATTGGATTGTAAACTAGAATTATTTAATAGATAAAAGCATTTCATAATAATATTATAGATTATGATTACCATACTAGAAAGGGAATATAGTTGTTTAAAAGGAATTCATATTGTGATGAATGTAATCACCCATACAAAATAGTTTGGAATTGTAAAAGAAATATATTTGAAAAAGATTGGTTGTACCTGTGTTACAATTGTATTCGTTTAAACAAATATCTTTATGGAAGATATTTTAAATCACAAATTCAAAACATAAAAAGCTTTAGATGGTGTAAGTTGAATTTATCGAAGATAGAATTGCCACTCTATGTCGTAAATATATGATAAAAATTTCATTAAAATTATTAATATTATTTACTAATTTGTGATATTGATAAATGACCTATGATAGGAAATACATGATGCTCGAAGGAGTTTATCCACTGCCTGCCAAGTAATTCTGTCTTCCATGTGGGTTTATTAAGTGCGTACACTTTAAACACGCATTCTTTCAATGTAATAGATAATCCCTTTTCTTTTAATCTTTCTTGAATTGGATCTATAAAATAGAGGGCTGATAATCTTGTCCCACAATTTGTCCCACCAAAAATTTGAAAGCTTAGTTTTGTCATGGGATGTTAGTCTGCATATTTATTTGGCAAAACTTACTTTTTTAGCGATATTTATACTGTTCTTAATTAAAGTCTTTACTTCTCTATTATTGCACACTAACTAAGTGTATATTCTAGGGTAATTTAAGGTTTTTACTATGTCACGGCAAAATGGTTCTTATGGCGAATTGATTCTTAAATATAGATTTTTTGTTTTAGGTCTTATTACAGCTATAACCATTCTTTTTTCAGCAGGTGCCCAGTTTCTTTATTTTGACAATGATTATAGAGTGTTCTTTGGTAAAGAAAATCCTCAACTTAAAGCATTTGAGCAAATCCAGCAGACCTACACCAAGATCGATAACGTTAACTTTGCTGTTGATCCAATATCAGGCAAAGCTAATGCTCCTGAAGTTCTGGCTGCTGTTGAGGAGTTAACTGAAATTGCATGGCAACTTCCTTTTTCTATCCGAGTTGATAGCCTGTCAAATTATCAACATACTGAGGTTGAAGGTGATGATTTGATTGTTCGGGATTTATATACTGGCGCAATATCAATGAGCGCCAATGAACAACTTTTGGTTGATCGTGTGAGCACGACTGAACCATCTCTGGTAGGAAAAATTCATGATAAGCAACATCGTGCTACATCTGTAAATGTAACCATTCAGATGCCAGGTAAAAGCGCTGACGAGGTTGCCATCGTAGCGGCCGCCGCACGTAAAATGGCTAACAAAATCGAAGCCAAACATAATGTTAACATTCGTTTGGGAGGCGTTATTTTTTTGAATAATGCATTTCTGGAGTCATCAATGCTGGATATGGAAACACTTGTTCCAGCGATGTATCTGGTCATTTTGATTGTCGCTTATTTATTGCTTAGATCGATAATGGCAACATTTTTGGTGCTGTTTGTTATTGTGCCAAGTATTATGGTGGCTATGGGCGCTGGTGGGTGGATGGGTATTGGCCTGACCCCGCCATCAGCAAGTGCGCCAACAATTATAACCACTCTTGCTGTCGCGGACTCAATCCATTTATTGGTAAGTATGTTTAATCGTATGCGAGCAGGGCATAGTCAACGCGATAGCTTGCTTTATAGTATTCGAGTCAATGGGAAACCTATTTTTCTAACAAGTTTGACAACTGCTCTAGGGTTTCTGTCGATGAATTTTTCAGATTCCCCACCGTTTCACGATCTAGGTAATATAACAGCCATAGGCGTTATGGCTGCTTGGATATATTCAATCGTTTTATTACCTATTCTCATTAGCTTTGTGCCACTCAAATCAAAAGCCACTTTGAAAAAACTTGATGATAAAATGGGCAAGCTTGGTGTCTATGTCGCTTCGAGTTACAAGTCGGTTTTAACTGTCAGTGTTTTTATCTCAGTTATTTTTCTGTCACTTATTCCACTCAATGAAATCAATGATGATTTTGTTAAATATTTTGATGAATCAGTTCAGTATCGTAAGGATACCGACTGGATTAGTCGTAATCTAACAGGCGTTAATCAGGTGCAATTTAGTTTGCCTTCTGGCGAATCCAATGGTGTTAGTGATCCAGACTTTATTGAAAAAGTATCTAATTTTACCACCTGGGCTAATAAAGAACCTGTTGTAACACACGTCCAATCTATTTCAGACACTTTCAAGCGTCTAAATCGTGATTTGAATGCTGGTGATCCTGCATTTTACCGAGTACCTGATACACGAGAACTTGCTGCACAATATCTACTTTTATATGAGTTATCCTTACCATATGGTTTAGACTTGAACAATCAACTTGATATCAACAAATCATCAACACAGGTTATTGTCACAATTGATGATATGACCACAAATGAACTTCGTGCCTGGATTGCACGGGCTGAAAATTACCTTGCGGATGAGCTTGGTTTTACCCTGACAGCTGTCGGGCCTACAGTAATGTTTGCATATATTTCTGAGCGAAATATTCAAAGTATGTTACTAGGAACTCTTGTTGCAGTTTTTCTGATTAGTGGTGTTATTCTGATCGCCTTACGAGACGTCAGACTTGGAATCATCAGCTTGATACCAAATTTATTGCCTGCGGCGCTTGCCTTTGGCCTTTGGGGTTTGCTTGTCGGGCAGGTCAATATGGCTGTAGCTGTTGTTGCGGGTATGGCACTTGGTGTTGTGGTAGACGATAGCGTTCATTTTCTAAGCAAATATCAGATTGCTCGACGCGAATTAAAACTATCTGCAAACGATGCTGTCATTTCGGCTTTTAATGGTGTTGGAACAGCACTTGTTGTAACAACCCTGATACTAACAGCTGGTTTTGCTATATTGGCACAATCAACCTTTGGCGTGAACAGCTATATGGCAATGTTAACAGGCATAGCACTTGTTATAGCTTTGATTGCTGATATGACTTTGCTTCCTGCATTGCTGATTGCACTTGATAAGGATAAAAAAGAAACTTCGCTTGTAATTAGTAGATCGAAAATTTTTGCTAAAGAAAAACCAAAAAATGCTTAAGCTTATGATGTTATCTAAGGAGACTAAAATGAAACTTGCCATTGTAACCATAATTGCCCCTATCGTTTGTGCTGTTATGACAACAGCCACATTCGCCTCGCCTGAAAAAGGACTAGAGATTGCTATTGAAGCTGATCGTCGCGACAAGGGATTTGGTGATACAACCGCACAGATTACAATGATCCTAATGGATAAATATGGTCAATCGACTGAACGTGCAATCCGTAATAGAACGTTTGAGGGTGATAACCAAGGTGATAAGTCTCTGGTTATATTTGATAGTCCGGGTGATGTACGTGGCACAGCTTTTCTTTCGCATACAAAAAAGGCTGACTCTGATGACCAATGGTTGTATTTACCAGCACTGAAACGTGTTAAACGTATCGCCTCCTCGAATAAAGCAGGTCCTTTTATGGGCAGTGAATTTTCATATGAAGATATTGCCAGTCAAGAAGTTGAAAAATATACCTATAATTATCTTCGTGATGAAGAGTTTAACGGTTTCGACTGTTTTGTTATTGAATATGATCCGGTTGACCCAAAAAGTGGTTATAAGCGCCAGATCGTTTGGATGGATAAGGCGGAGTATCGCGTTCATAAAATTGATTTCTATGATCGCAAGGACGCACTTTTGAAAACATTAACCTATGAAGATTATAATCAGTATTTAGATAAATTTTGGCGTTCTAATCGTTTGGTTATGATTAATCACCAGACAGGAAAAAAAACACAACTAGTATTTGCCGATTGGAAATTTCAGACCGGTATGACCGAACGTGATTTTGAAAAATCCGCATTGAAACGAACACGATGATCAAGGCTTTAGCACGTAGCTTTGCCATTGTTCTTTTGTTAGCACATCCGGTTAATGGTGGTGAACTTAATGGTACCTTGTCATCAAGGTTAGATTTTTATCCAGAAAATGCTGATGGCACGGCATCAGAAGGCCGCTCTGTTGAAGTCAAGATTGATGCCTTTCATGACTTTGACGAAAGTCGAATTGTGGGCGAATTCATTGTCCGTGAAGATGAAAAAGATAGTGGCCGTCGGATTACTGAAGCTAGGCAGGCCTATTTTCGTACCCCCTTTGCAGGATTTGATGTTTTTCTTGGAAATCGACAGGAGTTTTGGGGCAAGGCTGAAAGTAAAAATGTTGTTGATCTTATTAATCAGTCTGATGCCGCAGCAAATGAGGGTAAATCAGGTAAACTTGGAGCTCTATCCATATCCGCTGAGCGCTATGTAGATATTGGTGATCTGCAGCTTTGGTATATTTCTGGTTTTCGCGAAAAAACATTTAATGATAGTGACGCTCATCCTAGCAGTGGTCTGACAGTCAATTCTGCACAATATGCGCGTAAAGATGGTAAGGATGCAGATGACTTTGCCGTTCGCCTGTCAAGCTTTGCTGGTGATTGGGATCTCGCAGGAAGTGTTTTTTACGGTACCGCTCGTGATCCCATTTTGACTGTCGCTTTTGGTGGTAAGGCATTAAACCCTTATTATGCTTTGCAAAAATCAATTGGGTTGGAAGCTCAATACACAGGTGATGCGACATTACTCAAATGGGAAAGCCTTCATGGTACTCAAAGTAGTTTAATTGGCACACACAATTTTTCAGCGGCTGTTGCGGGAATTGAATATACTTATTACAGATCATTTGAAACAAAGTTGGATATTGGCTTGATTGGTGAAGTTCAACATGACGACCGCCCACAAGCTGCCGCCAATCAATTTGGTGTTGCGGGTGTTAGGCTTGTATTTAATGATATTGCAGACAGCAATATCCTATTTTTGTTATCAGCCGATAGTAAGATGGATCAGTCCATTGTATCTCTAGAAGCTTCGCAACGGATCAATGATGTAACCAGTGTAAAACTGACCAGCCAGTTTTATAATGCCCGCACAGCCACTTCTGCATATGGACAACTATCAGATGATGATGCCGTGACTTTAACGCTTAACATGTTCTTTTAGAACCTATTAGGGGAGGGTTAATCTTGTCCCACAAATTGTCCCACAAAAAATTTCTAAAGTAGGGGGTTACTGCACTCTTTTCCTTATCAATAATGGTCAATGGTTAGGGAGTGGTCTACCCATTGACTGTAGTCTATGGATCACTGACTTGAGTTCAATGATGGGTTGCTAAGATTGGTATTTGTTAGTTTTATTTAAATTTTATTCTTTTATTTAAACAACTTTTTTGTCTTAAGTTAAAAATAAAAATTTTTAATTAACTGAAGGTGAAAACTCTTAAACCGTCAGATCTAAAAAAATTATTTAATAATTGAAGTTATATCAGAACTGGCTTGGAAACAATTTTTTAGCTGTTTTAAGTGAAATCAACCCATCAGCAATATCACGATCTATTGCTGCCCTTTTACGCAACTTAGGATTTCCATAACCACCACCGCTTGGACCAGTAGATACCAGTGTTTCGCCTGCCTTGACAGTGAAATATGGAACCTTTGAAGGCAAAGATGTAGATGTACCATCAGTATGTAATAATTTTAGATGTGCTTTGTGGCCACTTTGGCCACCATCAAAACCCCATGGCTCAAAGGCATGACCTTCTCCTTCTAATGAAAAGCCGGCGTCATCCAAAAACGTAAACTCTCTAATTGCGCCTATCCCGCCCCGCCATTGTCCTGCCGCCATAGCGTCTTCTCTAAGTTCATAGCGATCTACTCTTACAGGTATATGTGTTTCTATATCTTCAATTGGATTATTGCGAGTATTTGCATACAGGGTATCTACCGCATCCATTCCATCTAAGCCAGAGCGTCCGCCGTAGCTACCTTCCATAATTTCCATATGCACCCAATGATTACCATCACGCAGTCCTGAGAGAGCAACAACTCTCAAATTACCTATACCTGCAGAGACTTTATCAGGAACAATTTGTGAGAACGCTTTCATAACAGTATCAGCGAGTTGGTTTCCCGGGCAGAAGCGCGCAATGACGGGTGCTGGAAAAATCGGATTTACCAAACAACCTTCGGGAGCCATAATCTCGATCGGGCGTGTAAGGCCAGAATTTTGCGGTATTGACCCATAAATAACGCTATCTAATAGAATTGAACGAATAGTAAGCCAAATCGAACAATCTACAGTACCTACCAGAGGCATATTAATAGGTTTATCATCTACCTGCCTAGCAGTGCCTGACAAATCCACTATAATAGTATCACCATTAATTTTTAGGGTAACTTTAATTGGTAACTCGCGACGTGCTGGATCTGGGTCATCTAAATAACCATCAATTTTAGTCGTTGCGCTATACTCACCATCAGGAAGAGCACTAATAGCATCCCGCATCATTCTTTCAGAATAGTCCATAAGGTCATGAAAAGCATTGACAATTTTTTCTAAACTATATTTTTTCACTAACTCTAATAATCTTCTAGACCCAATTTTAGCGGCTTCGATTTGAGCTTCCATATCACCAACCACTAATTCTGTTGCTCGAATGTTAGCTCTCAGAATGTGCCAAACGGCGTCGTTGCGCTTACCCTCATCAAATACTTTTATTGCCTTAAATTGTAATCCCTCTGCATATGTATCCACAGCGTCCACTATTCCGCAGCTTCCTGGAGAAAGCGCTCCAATATCTAAGTGATGCGCAGTAGTTACCGACCAACCTATGAGTAGTTTGTCCAAAAATACCGGAACACAAAAGGCTACATCCGGTCCATGAGATGCTCCACCATAAGGATCATTATGCATTATCACATCACCAGGCCTGACGGGATCTCCGCGCTCAGCAAGAACTTTGATAACATTCTTCACATAGCCTGGAATTGGACCTGACTGCAGTGGTGTAGACATCTTACATTCGCACATCTGTAGTCCGTTTGCATCTGTCAACGCTGCACCAAAATCTTCAGATTCACGGATAATTGATGAGTAAGACATGCGCATTAACTTATGCCCCATTTCGAGTGCAATACTTTCGAGCGCACCTTGAATCACGGCACCGGTTACAGGATCAATTCTGGTCATGAGTTTAGCTCCAATGAAATTATTATATTGCCAGTGTTATGTACCTTTGCGGTTGCATTTGGCGGCACAACGGTTGTGCTATCTTTTTGCAACAAGATTGCAGGTCCCAAAATTTCAACGTTTGTTGGCAACATGTTACGACGATAAATCTGTGTCTTGAAATTTTGTAAGGAACCATTTAATCGAAAAACAGCATCACGAGTTTGAACAAGGGCATCCTTTAAATCCCCATCTGTTTTGAAAGGAGAAAATATCATCTCTTTTGGTTGCCCTATTGCACTGACCCTTAGGTTTACTACTTCTATGGGGCTTTCTGGAAAAGCTTTGCCGTATTCAACTGAATGGGTCTTATGAAATTTTTGCCAGAGAGTTTGCAAACTTTTTTCAGAAATTTTACCATCACCTAAACCCACCCTTAATTCATAACCTTGCCCAAGATAACGCAGATCGGCAGCCCGCTCAAAATGAACTTCATTCGATGATAAGCCGTCCTCGGCTAGCCGTTCATGGATCTCAGCTTCCATCTCTGCAAATTCAGAGTTAAATCTGTCCAGGTTTGGTTTTGTTGAAGATTGAAATTGAGTGCGTATTACATCGTATTTGAGATCAGCAATTAAAAGTCCTAGGGCAGAGGTTATGCCAGGACTAATCGGTACGATAACTTCAGGCACTCCCAGCATCTGCGCTACCTCAGCTCCTTGGAGTGGACCTGCACCACCCATTGCTACAAGTGAGAATTCTCTAGGATCTATGCCACGCTGTACTGTGCGTGACCTGATTGCATTTGCCATGTTAGCATTAAGTATCGTCAAAATACCCTCAGCAGCCTCTAAAAGATCAATCTTGAGTTTGTTAGCCAACTCGCCAACAACATTTCTTGATGCGTTGATATCTAACGACATCTCGCCACCTAAAAAATCATTGGGTTCGAGACGTCCTAGTACTAGGTTGGCATCAGTGACAGTAGGTTTTTTACCTCCAAGTCCATATGCTGCTGGGCCGGGCATTGCACCGGCACTTTGTGGTCCTACTTTAAAAGCACCGCCTTTATCTAAATAAGCAATAGAACCTCCCCCAGCGCCGATTGTATGAATATCGAGCATAGGCATTAAAAGTGGAAATCCAGCAATGGATGTCGATCGAGAATCAGTTTCAGAACATTTTCCATCAATTGCAATACCAATGTCAGCCGAAGTGCCTCCAATATCAAAGGTAATAACTTTACTTCGTTCACATTTTTCACCTACCCAAGCGCCACCCAAAACCCCCGCGGCAAGGCCAGACATCATTGTAAGCGCAGGGTTTTGTAAAACCATACGAGGTGTAATTACACCACCATTGGACGCCATAATTCGTAAGTCGCCAGTTATATCATTTTGTGAAAGTGAATTTTCTAGGTTTTTTACATATTTAGCAACTTTTGGACCAACAAACGAAGCAAGTGCGGCAGTTGTGAACCGCTCAAATTCCCGAAACTGGGGGGAAATCTCTGAGGAAGTGGTAATAAAAGCGTCTGGCATTATTCCGCGAACTAATTCCTTGGTGCGTCGCTCGTGTTCAGGATTCAGGTAGGAAAATAAAAAACAAATAGCTAGCGCTTCTACACCACTTTCTTTGAGCTCCCGAGCAATTCTTAATACTTCATTTTCATCAAGTGGCTCCAGTTCATGTCCAGTAGGAGGGGTTAGGCGACCTTTAACAGTTTTTCGATGTTGTCTTTGTACAAGGGGCCTATTCTGCCATGGTATCTCTTGCATAATCGAATAATGATCAGGCCTTTGGTGACGACCAATATGAATAATATCCCGAAAGCCTTGATTTGTTATCATTCCTGTACAAGCACCTTTACCTTCAAGAACTGAGTTAGTTGCCGTCGTTGTCCCATGGAAAATCTGAGTGATGCTTTTGGGTTTTAACTTACCCTTATCGACAAGCTCCAAAAGTCCAGTTATTACACCGATGGAGGGATCATCTGGAGTAGTCGACACTTTGTGAATATCAGTCTTCCCAGTTTCATGGTTCAAATATATAAAGTCGGTGAAAGTACCACCCACGTCAATTCCAACTAAGATCACCAGAAAGTCCTTCCAATTTTATAAATGATAAACAAATCAAGCGAAGCTCTGATGTAAGATACCTGAATTTTAAAGTTTACAAAGAAAGCATTTTTAATTGTTTGGCTATATATCATGTACTTAGATTGGAAATGTTGTCCATTTGGTAAAGAATTTATGCTATTTGTTTTTTGAACATCTGAAAGTATTTATAATTTGATCGATACAATCCTAATTTTGCCTAGAAAAAGTAAAAAAAAACAAAGAAAATCAAATGGTCTTGTTTGATATTTTTTAAATTGCTTAAATTGTTTGCAAAAATATAAAAAATTTACATTAAATAATTTGATCTAAATTTTTATTATTTAAATTAAGCTTCTTTCTTTTCTTGACTTGATCATTCCTATCGAGACAAATTCTCCAGATTTCTTCTTAAATGCTTTTTTATAGATGTTTCTACACTCCAATACACATCTGGAGCAAAGTAAAAACCAATCCTTCTCATGATCTTCATATTTACAATTAAACAATTTTTTTGAAGGAAGATTACATCTTGAACAATAATGGTATTTCATAAACTCATTTTAGTAATCAATAAGGGAACTTCAAATTATTTCTTATCAGCTTTGAAGGGATGTTTTTGAATTGATACTTATTGCATTTATAGATTATGATTAACTAATTAAAAAAAGGGATATAGGTGTTTAAATTAAATAGTTTTTGTAAAGAATGTTTTGACCCTTACAAGATAGTTTGGAATTGTAAGAAACATATTAATGATAAAGAATGGGTATATCTTTATTATAATTGTATTCGTTATTTCAAATATCTTAATGGCAGAAAATTTAAATCTCGATTTCAAAATGTTAAATCTATAATTAAATGTTCATTAAAGCCAAACAAATTAGAATTACCATTTTATGAACTTTCCCCTGCTCCAAAAGATTCAAAAATATATTAGATATATCTGTTATTTTATCATTTTTTTAATAATAATTTTTATATGGATTAGGTTTTCCTATCATATACATTTTTAAAAGGTGAGATTAGTATGAAAAAAACAAATGATGAAGAATTAGCAGTTCAAAGTCTCTATAATTATGTTCAGTTCTTTAATGAAAAAGATAAAGATAAAATATTAAATTGTCTTCATTTCCCTCACATGGCTCATTCTGAAAATAATGATCCTATTATTTATAAAAATAAAGACGAACTTTGGGAATATTTAAGCTTCCTTTACAATAGGTTAGAAAATGAAGAAGATTGGGATCACTCAACTTTAGATAAAGCAGAAATTATTAATTCCTCAAAAAATGCAGTTCAATGTAGTGTTGAATTCAATAGAAGATACAAAAATAAGCAAAGTTACGCTTCTGCTGTCGGTATATTTACTTCAACTAAAAAAGATGGCAAGTGGGGTTTGCAATTAAGGACAATGATACCTTCTTCAGGAAATGTTACTCTAGCAGGTGCAAACACAAAATGAATGGCATAGTGATGGTTCATTTATTAGAACATTACCGTTTTTAGATATAAATTATTCCCATCACTGTATCTTCCTGGATGGGTTATCTTTTTTAAAGCTAAAGAAGTTAATTTATTTTTAATTCTCAATTTCTACCCCACAATTTGTCCCACAATTTTACCGCAGGTTGAATCGGACAGCAATAGACAATTTAATTAGATATTAGTTGTAAATAATTGTAATTATTAGATAATTTATTACAGTTTTTAATTTATAATATATAGGGATTTTATTGAAATGGCGGATGGGGTGTCAGCCAAAGTAATACGTAAGTTATTGATTTGAATCAATAAAATAGAGGGCTGATAATCTTGTCCCACAATTTGTCCCACAATTCTTATGACTTATTCATAAATTAAAAACAACTATAATTATTAAAGCAACCACAATAATCACTATATTATTTCGTTTAACAGATGAAAATTGTTTATTAATATTTGTTTCTATCTTTTCTAATTTAGTTCTTAATTCGTGTATTTCATCTCTGTTATTATTTTGAGCTTCATTAAAAATTGAGGTTAATTCTTTTGATGATTTATCAATAAGTTTTTTTAATTTTTCACTCTCATCAACTATTCTTAACCCTGTTGCAGAATTATTTTTTTCAATATCATCTGGCAATGAAGATAATTCTTGTGAAATTTTCTTAAATTTTTCAATAGATTTAGTAATTTCTGATATTTTTTTACTATTTTCTTCTAACTCAGATAATGTTTTTTCAGCGTTAGATAAATCCATGATAACTCCTAAAAGACATTCTTTAATCTTTTATTAAATTTTTCTAGGTATTTTATTGCAGAATAATCATCTTGCAAATAATTATGTAATAAAACTAATTCATCTATTGTATCTAAATGAGGTTCAATGGTTTGAGAAAACAATAGTTTTTCTTCATTTTTAAGAATTTTTGCAAAATCCAAAAGATTTTCGAGAGTAGTTTTCCAATCAAGTGTTTTCTTTTTAGCATCTTTTAAAAAAATATATAACCTAGCTTTTCCATCTGGATCATCAAATGAATTTGTTATTAATCTACAAACTGAACTCAAAAGATTTAACCATGGATTGCTTTGATAACTTTCTAAAAATCTAGCTAAAATAAATCTATATTCTTTAACTTTTTCAGTTGAAATCATCTTTCCATCTTCTTTTAAAACTTCATTCAGATATGTTGGTGCAAACTTGAAATCTGACTCAATGAATTGTTCAACCTTATTTGTTTGATCATTTACTTTAAAATAAGCCTCTATTTTTCTTTTAAACTCTTCTGCTCCAGTTTTTTCAAAATCTTTTGTGTAATCGTACAAGGTCTTCAGTGATTGTCTTCTATTATATAAAAAATTATCATTATTCCATTGAAGCAAATAACTAATGATATTTTTTTTTCTTTCAGCTGGGTTTAACTTGAATATCATTTTCATTTCATTTTTATGAAACTCAATTTCAGATGAAGATTTCTCATATTTTTTTATTTGGTTTAAAACATTAGTGGCAAATTCTTCGTCCGAGATCAGCTGATAATACACAAGACATTTATTTTGAAAAAAATCAGTAACCATCCAATCACTTACGACCCCAAGTTGATATAAACGATATAAATATATTTGTTTATTAACTTTAATCTCGATAGGTGAAATGTTTTCTTTTGCAAATTGGTTTAATAAAAAAAGAATACTTTTTAATTCATCTTCAATAGTTTGTTTTTTATTTGTAAATAACCAAAGTTGATTTTTAAAATCTCCTCTTTTTGATAAATGCTGATCATTACAATATTCTTTTAAAATCTCAACTTCTGTATTCTGATCAAATATTATATCCGGTATTTTTTCTTTTTCATCTTTAAATAAAATTATATTCTTTGCATCACGCTTATCTCTTCCTGTCCTGCCTGCCTCTTGATATAAAGATTCCATAGACTGTGGCATTCCATAATGAACAGAAAAACGAATATTTGGCTTATTAACTCCCATTCCAAATGATTTTGTTGCACACATTAATTCTATTTCGTTAGCTTTATATTCCTTTTGTACTCTTGCTTTATATTGATCAAATTTCTCATCATTTCTTTTTTCTTTCCATTTAGCAGGCTCATCTCCACAAAAAATTCCTGTTTTTATATCAGGATATAGTCTGTTTAATGATTGCTCAACACTCATGCAGCCAATAGGTGAGTTAACATGCATTGTAAAAACAATCCCTGCATCACCATCAGTTAGAATATTCTTTTCTTTCATTTCATCAATTATTTGCTCTAAGTGAGTGATTTTGTCATTTGTTTTAATTATTTTATAATTTAACTCTGGCCTACTATTATGCATTCTAAACAATACATTATTTATATTTAATTCTGATTTAATATTTTCAATTACGAAGTTTGATGCAGTTGCAGTAAGTGCTATTATTGGAACTTTAATTTTTAAAATAGAAACTATTGTATTTGCTAATGCTAAATATGAAGTTCTAAAATCATGACCCCATTCAGATAAGCAATGAACTTCATCAATAACTATATAGGAAATAAGATTATTATTTAATAATTGCTTAATGACAGATCTAAAGTTTTCAGTTTGAAATCTTTCAGGAGATATAAATAAAAATTTTGTTTGTCCATTTTTAATTTTTTCAAAAACTATGTCTTTTTCTATACGGTCGAGATCTCCATGTATGTATTCAGATCTATTTTTAAAACCATATTTATTTAATTCATCTACATGATCATTCATTAGTGCTTTAATTGGACAAATTACAATACTGCATCCAAGCTGAAACATTGATGGTATTTGGAAACATAAAGATTTACCCGCTCCAGTTGGAAGAATTCCAAGGGTATTTTCTTGAAAAAGAATATTATTAATTATGGGTATTTGACCTTCATTAAATGTTTTATATCCAAACATTTGAAAAAGTACTTTATGTAAACTTTCACTTTTTTTTGTATCAAATATTTCATTAATTTTCTTGTTGTTAGTTTGGAGAGGGGGGTGGAGATTAAAGTCGATAAAATGATTATTATTTTTATTAACTTTAAAAGTATCTAAATAGTAACTCTTAATTGTAAGTTTCTTAATTTGTTTTTCATCAGGTTTTTCAAATAATTTAACATCAATTTCAATCATCTCGTTTGATTGTATTTTTGAATTATAAGTGATATCAAATGTGGGTTGAGTTATACTATCTTCAAAAATATTACTTATTGGAGTTAACCATTCAAAGAGATCTTTTAACGCAATTTTAGCCCAATCAAAATCACATCTAAAATCAACATTAATATTAAACTTCCAATTTTTATTTTTAAAACTGATTTCTCCAGATTTAAGCAATTCAATTAATAACACTTGAAATCTAATAATTGCAGTTGATACATAGACTAAATGATTGGTTTCAAAAATTTTGTTTTTTAAACTAATTTGATATTTTTTAATTTCATGAGAGTTTTTCAAATATTCTTTTATCTCATTGATTTTATTATAATAATCTGAATTTCTTTTTCTTATTGATTCAGTAGATATTCTAATGGTTTTTATATTATATTTATCAAAAAGATCATCTCTGATTTTGTCTAAATTTTCATTATGTTGTTTTCCGTCAATTTCTATGATTAGGTCAGCTGCAGGTATAAAAAAGTCAACTCTAGTTTTTGGGTTTAATTCTTTTTTATATTTAAGGTCTGGACAATATTCTACTATTTCAAATTCTGGGATTGTAATTTTTGAAATAAAGCCATAATCTGCTAAATCTTTATCAATATTTTGAAAAAATGTTTCTGCTGGATTATCAGAAGGATCACTACTATTTCCTAAGATAGTTTTTCTTGTCCATGTTTGTTTATGTTCAGAGATAAAGCATGGAGAATAAGTTTTATTTAATTCATCTTCAGTATAATGCTCTCCTAACGCATGTCTTAAATAATAAGAAAGTTTAGTTGGGATACCTCTCTTTATTATATTTTCAGTTAATAATAGAGAGTAGGGAATATTATCTATTTGTTTTTTTGGTAAATTGTAAATACAAAAGTTTATTTCCTTATCAAAGAAACCAGCTGTAATCTTTTTGTATTCCATATCTATATTTTCCATTTTTATATAAATTGGTAAAGAAAATATGTTTATATAATCATATTTGTAACAATAAATAGCCTCATTATTTAATAAGAGATTAATATATGAAAATCATTTTATTAATAATAAGTTTTATAATTGTAATTTTTACTGGATTTATTTTGTATGTAGGAATTTATGATGAACTTTTTCAAGAAATACAAAAAAATAAATTATGGCATAGTGATGGTTCATTTATTAGAACATTACCGTTTATAGCTCTATCTGTAATCTGTTTGTTTTATATATTTAACTATTTTAAAAAGTAGACTCCTTGAAATCACAATCAAAAGTATTATATAGTTTCTTATAGGTATTTAATAACCAACTTGTACACCTTGGCATGGGCCTAAAGTACTAAAGCGGAGGCTTCAATGAAATATATACTAAAAGAACCTAAAGAAGATGATCGTATCTTCAAACAAGGTTTTATTATCTCTCAACCTAAAATCCAAAACATAGATTTGGTAAAAATACCAAAGAAAATGTCTCGTAAAGAGAGGGTTACACATCTAATTAAATCTCTTATTAAATTGGGATGGAAATATACAGGAGGTAAAAAATGACTGTTTTTTATCTACGAAGAAATGTTTGTGTTCCAGTTAAATATAAAGATCCTTTACCAAGACAACGAGTCTTTTATTTAGGTGTCATCTATACAGGGCCAGAGTTGTGTCAAGAGGTAACTACTCTTTATTTAAAGAGACATGGTAAGAAAAATGGGGTAAGGCGCTGGTCCTTAATTACTTATGGTAAATATGATGAGTTTGATACACGTAACTACTCAATTGAGTTAGATTTCTGTGATGAGAATGATGTTCCAGATTTACTCAAACAATACTTTGTAGGCGAACATATTAAACTTGATGATTTAAGAAAGTTTGGATGGAATGGTAAATTAAATCAAAATGCTAAAATAATACCTTTTAAAAGGAAATGATTATTTCTTTAAGCATGCCATTATAGCTCCAACAAGAACGGAGCAGTAATTGGCTTTACCAGAAAATTTAATTGCATCATTGAGTGTTTTGTTTTCTGTAATAAAATAAAGTGCAGAGTGTATTACATTAAAAATATAACCATCAGGTTTTAATTTAGCATTCTGTACTTTTTTCCAACTAATTTTTAATTCATTGTTTTTAGAAATGAGTTCCTGTGCCTCATTAAAACTTTTGTCTTCCAACAAATATCTGCACAACATTACCACAATAGCTGATCCATTACCCGCATCTTCGTGGTAATGTGTTATTTTTGCTTCATCCCTTGCTACTTCTATTAACTTATCTGTTTTTATATTGTCAAATCCAGCAAGTGGGGATGCACGGTGGGCAGGTCCACAACCTGCTGTGTTTCCATCAAATTGTTTATGAGTTACTAAAACAGCTTCATCATATTCCATTCCATTTTTAATTTTAGTGAATACACTTGCAAATGTTGGCCCTGTATCAAAGGCTCCATTATCCCACCAATCTTGATACATTTTTCTAAGATCTTCTTTATTAAAATTTTTATTATTTTTTATACAATCAATTAAGACAGATGCTAGATCAAATGGTCCTCCAATTTGATCACCTAAATTAATACCATTTAATATCTTGTAGGTATTAGTATTCATACTACTTAATAACAAGCCCCAATTTAAATATTTTCATATACTAATGTTCACTTTAATCTAAAATAAATTAATTATCATTTTTAAATAATCTATTACTATATCAATTGGATTTAATTTTGGATTTACAACCATAATAAATATCAAACAGATATATATTAAAATAATACATAGCAATGAACTAAAATTATTTTTTTTATCAATTAAATTTTTTGGATGATTTTTTTTAGGAGTAATTTCACCTTCTATCTTCCCAAGTCTTATAAGATTATTTCTAATAGATTTTTGACTTCGATTTAATTTTTTACAAATTTTATATATAGAATATCCTTCATCAAATAATTTGATTAGTTCTTCAATTTCATATTTTCTATATTTTCCTAAATTTCTTCTCATATAATTTTACGAATCGTATAATTTTAGTAATAAACATTTCTATAGCTGTTTTATAATAAATGTAACAAAACCTTTAATCATATTGTATTTAAGAACTTAAAATTATTTTTTTATTGCAAAATTACAAATCTATGTTAGAGTTTGTGTTAAATTTCCGTATATTATATTTAAGTTCTACTACATAACCTTTATGTAGTTCATTATTACATTCCTTAATAAGATAATCCTTGCACCATTTATGCGTAGTATTATCCATTTCTACTAATTCCACAATATCATCTATTATATGTGCTAGATGATTTAACCTCTCAAAACATTTCTCAAATAGATTGTGATTTCCACAATTATAATAAAATAAAATTCCATAGTTTAACCTCTCCTTTAACCCTTTATTAAATAAAGGGGGTTAAAGAGAGGTTATGAAGTGATTCTCTAAAACCCTACTTTTCACCTATCTGGGTAGGCACACATATTTATTCTCTTTTCTCCAGTAATGGGTAAAAGAAAAGAGAATAAATATGTGTGACCCTACACAACACTGTTCTCTTTGTTCAACTCAACGTTCTCAACGGAGGTTTACATGAACGAAGATATAAACAAAATACAATCAGATATCCATCTGTATGAAGATTACATTAACTCAATTCAATATCTTGAAGAGTTTGATGAAATATTCCCTGCCAAGAAACTTGGCACACTTACCCAAAACATAATTGATAACTTAAAGGAGACACACTAATGGCTGAAGATAAATATTATATTAACTGTACTTACAAAGATAAAGACGAAGCAAAGCTTCTAGGAGCCCGTTGGGACCCTGATGTACGTAAATGGTACATACCAATGGGTCTTGATAGAAGTAAGTTCAGGAAATGGACACCTAAATCAAGCACTAGCTCTTTTCTAAAGGTAATCAAATGAGTGAATACGATTATGATTACGAAGAAGCAGATGAACAGGAGAGTGAAACCACTCTCCAATCTGCAAGAGAGCAATTAGAATTCTGGACTGAATTCTATGAAGAAGAAAAAGAAGATAAACCCGACGAATGGATATTTTACAGAAATCCATTTTTAGACCCTTCTGTGTATGCCTATTGGATATTAACAGAAGAGGAAAAAGAACTTGTAGTTCACTGAAATTGACAAGGCGATATTGAGATGTACAATTTTGGTATCGCCTTTATTTAAAGGAGATAAAATGAATTATAGACAAGGATATAGTTTTTTTGACAGACAAGAATTAATTGAAAAAGCAAGGCAACTTCACACAGAGCTTTTTGAAAAAAGACCTAACGCAGAAGTATATTGTGCTTTAGACATGAAGTCCCTTGAAATTATTGTAAGTGAACTAAGGGGTAAAATAATAAGAAAATATTTTGATGGAAAGTTTTAGATGAAGAAAAAATATATATTAAGAAATTTAAAAGACGAAATTAAAGCTAAAAATAATATTGAAGTAGTATTAATTGGTACAAATGTCGGATATAAGGCAATTGATGAGGATGCAATTTTTTTAGAAAAAGAATTTAATCTAAAAAGTTATAAACAATCGGAAAATTCTCCTACTACTGTAACCATATCATTTGAGTTCCTTAATCTTTATATTAGAAAATTTAAAGAAATTGAAATTAGCTATGTTTTTTTAAGTATTGTAGATGACAAAATGACACGGGAAATCACTCATTCTAGTAATATTAATTTAATAGGATTAACATTTTAATTTTAATTTAAAGGAGGAAAACCATAGAAAACAAATTAATCAAACTGTTTAAAAATATAAGAAAATCAATACAGTTCGAAAATGAATTAAATAAATTTTCGCAAAAAAAAAGAGGACGTAAAAGAAAATCTGCAAAAATAATTCATTTATTTAAGTGAAAATGTATTATTTATTTATATCTTAAGTATAAAAATGAACGAAATTAATTTTAAACATTTTAACAAACTTAAAAATAGATATTGGAAAACTTATCATAGTCTTGATCCAATTGAATTAATTAATGACTTGGATAATAAAATTAATTTTATTGAAAATAAGGACTTTGGACCTGAAGACGAATTTATAAGTACCACTCAAGCAAAAATTGTAATTAATGGATTACTTGTAAAAATTTATTATTTTATAAAAAATTCTATAATTCATACAAATGAAAAACAATACATATCTTCAATTGCTCTTTTACGATTATGCTTAGAGCATATTGTGATGCTATCTTATTTTGAAAACAAGTTATCTACTTATTTAAAAGATAATAATTTTAATGATTTGTTAGTTTTACTTCATACATTTTGTATGGGATCAAGAATAATGTTTGTTAACGTAAAAGATCAAAGCATTCAAAAAAAAAAATTTTCGACTCGGTCTGAGCACGTCTCTGAAGCGTTGAGATACTTTGACAAAAGATATGGTGGGGGAGTGCAATTAATTTATGATATGTTGTCTGATCACTCGCACGTTACCCCAACAAGTTCTGTAAGAATGTTGTATAGACAAAATAAGTGGGATCAAAATGAACCAAAAGTAAGTTTTAAACGTGTTAAACTTTCTACAATATCTAATTCACATGAGAAACTTGCGAGTGGTGGAATAGAAACAATTCTTCAAATCAAAAATCTAATAAAAGGGGACATCATTGATAAGGAAGAAGAACTTTCAAAGGTTTTAGAAGAAAAAGGAAAAATCATGGAAGTTAATTCAATGCTTGATCCAAATTTTTACAATATTATTGAGAACATATCATATCAACATGATATATTAATTGAAGAATTTAAAGAAAAGTTAAAAAAATATATTAAGATAAAATAAGATAATGTTAATAGATTTATCAAAAAAAAGTCATGATCAATTATCTAGATTAACTTGCGATGTAATTCTAGAAAATTGGCGTAATGAGAAAAAAGGTTGGACAAATAACTTTGTATGTAGTGATACTTCGTATGTTGGTTGCAATACTAATTTTCCAAGTGTAGATAGAAGTTTTTGGTCTCCAAGAAATTTAACAAGAGTTGCAATAGAATATAAGCCTTATAGAAACAGAAAAGAAGAAGTTGTTAAGGGTTTAGGGCAGTCATTAATCTATTTGAATAAAAATAATAATTCAGCATCTTTTTTAGTTTGTCCTGATATTACTAGTGACAGTTTTGAGATGGGCAACTATTTAGAAACTTTTTTTAATGACAATATAAAAGGTCGTTTGCCAGTAGGTTTAATAACATTTGATCCACATGACCCTAGAAAAATAAAACTTCGCTGCAACATAGACAAAACTTTATTTAAAAATGCACAACAGAAAGCTCCAACAAAAGAAGAAAGTTATTGGGCAGCTTTCAGAGACTGGCCACCTTTGAGTTATTATTATCTGTTAAAATGTTCTCAATCAATAACAAACAATACAAATAGAAAAGATAAAATTTGGTTAAAATATTGGAATGATTATTACTTAAGTAGTGATGACAAAAATAAGTCAGAAAAAATTAAAAATTCACTTGATTTAATACCAAATAAAATAAAAGGATTTGATAACAAACTCATGATCCCCGTTAAGGGTAAAAAAGAAATATTTAAAAAACAAATTATTAATAAGATTATTTCTCATGCACAAGGTATAAATAAATTAAAATTATCAATTAGCACAAAAGGTGTTAAAGAAAATCTATTTCAAAATTATAAAAAAAATCATTTTAATTTCATGAATCATTGCAATTTATGGGATTCAGAAAATTTTAATATATCTGCTATAGGTGAGATGTACATTTCTAATATAGAAAAAGGAAATGATCCTATTGAAGAAATGGCCAAAATAACTTTAGTTAAGGGTAGGCATTTAGAAATTATTAATGATATAATTGATATTACTATGTATTTACCTAGTGATAAAAAATTAAATGATTCAATTTATAGAGAAAGTTTAGAAAACAATTTAACAAAAAAAGGATTTATAAAAAAAAATCCTAACAGAGCAAAAAATGATTCAAGGAAATTTTTGACTGCAGAACTTCAACTTTGGACACACTTTGGAATAAAGAAAAAAAATAACGGCAAACATTTTTTTCCTAATGAAGGTTTTATATTCAATATAGAAAAAATTAAAAAAATTGAAAAGAGTTACTATGATAGTTATGGAAAATTAGAAATATTACAATCAGATCTTTTTTCAAATGTTATCCAATGACAATTGTTCTTCATTATTTTTAATGTACCATTTATCTAAAATACTATAATTAGCTAGCTTACTAATATTATTCTTAGTCCAATTATTTTCTATTGCCTTAATAATACTTTCACCTAATCTTTCTGCCATCATGCATGGAAAAGCGTTACCAACTTGAATACATTGATCTTTTGATGGACCAAAAAATTCTAGATTGTCTGGAAAAGTTTGGATTCTAGCTGCTTCTCTAACTGTTAAAAGTCTATTCAACCATGGGTGAATAGGAAAAGCATTATGTCCAGGAACTAGAGTGATACTTGGTTCATTTCTATGTAATCTTCTATAGACATGACTAAAATTTTTAATTTTTTGTCCAGTCATTTTCGCATATTTTAAATCTTCTGGAAGCTTTTCAACATCCATTTTTTTACCTTCTTCAACATATGAGTATCTTCTAGTAATCATCTCTGAATGGTTCATAGGATCATGATTTTTAAAATATTTATGAGAGTTAGATTCTGATAAATCCGTAATTACCTCTCCAACAGTCCTGAAAGGTAATTGCCATGTCTCTGGGTTTTGAAAATATTTTGGTTTTGGCCAAGGAATAATGTTCCCAGTTTTATTTGCTAATAAAATAAATCTTTTTCTTTTTTGTGGTATGCCATATTCAGCAGTATTTAGTATTCTCCACTCACAATTTTTGTAACCAATATTATTAATTATTTTAACAAGTTCTCTTAGAAAAAAACCATTGTCTAGATTGGCAAATCCAGCAACATTTTCCATCATAATCCAATCTGGTTTTAGTACTTTTACATAGTCAATAAATGTAAAGACTAATTTATTTCGTGGATCAGTTGATGGATCATAATTTTTTGTATTTATAAAACGTCTTTTTCCAAAAATAGAAAATCCTTGGCATGGTGGTCCACCAGCAAGTAATGTTATTTTTTTATTTTTTAATGAATTTACAATTTCATTAAAGTTATTCTTTTCACTAAGGTCACCATCAAAATAATTTACACCAGGAAAATTATGTTCATGGGTGGCTTTGACATTTTGATCATGATCGCAAGATAGCAAGGGGTCAAAACCAGCTTTTTGCAAGCCTACCGTTATACCTCCAGCTCCAGAAAATAGATCTATAAATGTATAGTCTTTTTTATCATTAAGTTTAGGGATTACCGGGATATATGATGAAGAAACAAAATTTCTTTTAACAAACATATCTTTTTCATCAGAAATATTTTTTTCATTTAGTAAATGTTTTTTAACTACTTTAGCAATATTTGCAGCTAACAGCGGTGGGACGGCATTTCCAACCAGAATACATTGTTTTCTTCTAGTGCCTGTAAAAATATGCTGATCAGGAAATGATTGTATTCTTGCAGCTTCTCTAGGAGTTAAACTTCTATTTAGAACTGGATGTACAGGAAAGGCATTATTGCCAGGAACTAATGTTACAGATGATTTTTTTCTGTGTAGTCTAATATAAGTGCTACCAAAATTCTTTCTTCTGATTCTAGCTGGTAATTTTTCTGGAGGAGGCAACTTTCCGCCCTCTGGTATTAATTTATATCTTTCTAATACTAGCTCTTTATGATTTAAGGCTATGTGATTTGGAACGTTTATATCTTTATCAATCAGATCATTAATAGCTTCTCCAACATTTTGAAAAGACTTAATGTTTTTTAAAATTACTTTTACTTTTAGTTGGAAAATTAAATTTTTTATTTAATCTTGTACCAAATAAAATAACTCTTTCTCTATTTTGAGGAACGCCATAATCGGATGAATTTAATATTTTAAAATATATATCATAGCCACAAGCACTAAAATCTTTTGTTAAATTTTTTAAAAACTCACCTTTATGTAATTGAGCTAACCCTTTTACATTTTCAAAGACAAAGCATTTAGGGTTTAAATCTCTAACTAAATTAACATAGTGTTTAAATAACTGATTTCTTGGGTCAGAGCCATGTTTATCACCCATCATTGAAAATCCCTGACATGGTGGACCTCCAATAATTACATCTGGTTTAACTCCTTTTGTGGCTTTAAGTATTTCAGATGGTAATAATTTAGCTATATTTCTACGAATGAATGGTGTTTTAGGAAAATTTAAGTTGTGAGTTTTTTCAGCGTCTTCATCAATATCATTTGCAAAGAGACATCTATACCCTAAAGCATTAAATCCAATAGAGAAACCCCCAGCACCTGAAAATAAAGAAATATAAGTCAGCATAAAAACACATTATATATTATGAATAATAATATAATATACTATATATTGTTATAATTTCATTAATTATTTAATTTTTTTTAACTTTTTTATAATCATTAACCATTGACGATTAAACACAACAAAACACAACCATTTTTGAATTATAAAATAACATCATAACCACTTGTAACTATTGAATTTTCTAGGTTATAGCGTCTCTTGATAGATTATAATTTCATTAAGAGTTGTGTTTTATTAAAAACCACAACGACTAATCATCATTTAGATACTTTTTTGAGAACTTTTTAAATTCTTTCTCCCATTCCTTTAAAGCGGCTTCATATTCTTTTTGATCTTTAAAATCATCTCGATTTGGTGGTGGGATAAAGTCCATAAAAAATCATTAAATTTAATTATTGGTAAATAATATAAGGGATTTTCACAACCAAATCAAATTTGAAAAAACAAAATCTCGTATGTGTGCTTGTGTTATTTGAAGTGTGAAAACGTGAATAAACTGTGAAAATTATTTGAGAGTGGATAGGGGATAGAAGACAGTTTTCACACTTTCACACTTTTACACCTATTTTCTCAAAAATATTTTTAAAATTATTTTCGTTGTGAAAAAGACTATATAGTAAATATAATTGAAATTAGTTGCGATCTTTTCTACATAGTTCATCAACTAACTTTTGTATTTCATCAGATCTCCAAACAGTGGTGTTACTTCCAATCTTATAAGGTTTAGGATACTTACCTTTTTTTACCCCATCCCACCAAGTCGATTTAGCAATAGGTATTATGGGTAGAATAGGGGGATTAGCTTTATAATCTCCTAGAATGTGTTTAAGTCTTAAAAACCTTGGTGATATTTCATGTTCCATTCATCTGTCCATATTTTGATATAACTTTATGACCTCTACATTCGCCTTATTGAGGTAATCTGACCAACACTGCATAAGCAGTCTTCTTTTTTCTAATAAATTACCTCTTCGATAAGCTGCTTCTACTTTATTATGTATAGAGTGTGATAGGGCCATTTCAGACACCTCGTTTTGAAAATTTGTTACTTCAGATGCCCAAACCTTAAATGAGGTTCTCATACCATGCGTTGTTGCATTAGCATTCATACGTTTTTGTATAGCGAACAACATTGTGTTTTTTGATAAAGGTTGATCTAAGTTAATATCACTTGGAAAAATATACTTAGCATTAGGATAATACTTTTGGCTTTCTTTTAGTATAGCTATAGATCTGTCAGATAAAGGGACTATATGTTCTTTATTTGCTTTCATACGGTTTTTAGGAATTGTCCATAATCTATTATTAAAATCTATTTCATCCCATCGTGCTTTTAATATCTCACTCGTTCTACCAGCTGTTAAAATAGCAAACTCAATAGCAAGTTTATTACTACAGCTAATAGTTGATGTTTTAAGTCTTCTAATAAAATCTGGCAATTGATCATACGGAAGGTATTTATGGTGATTTTTATTTAGTTTTAAGCGAGGCAGGGCCATTTCAGCAAGTTCTACTGGATTATCACCAGTAAAGTAACCTTGTGCTCTACACCACTTAAAAACGACTCTTAATCGCTGCTTTAATTTTTTAGCAGTGTCATGCTTACTATTCCATAAAGGTGTTAGTACATTCATAATATCTGCTGAACTAATTTGTGATATTGATAAATGACCTATGATAGGAAATACATGGTGCTCGAAGGAGTTTATCCACTGCCTACCAAGTAATTCTGTCTTCCATGTGGGTTTATTAAGTGCGTACACTTTATATACGCATTCTTTTAATGTAATAGATAATCCTTTTTCTTTTAATCTTTCTTGAATTGGATCAATACCTGATTTAGCTAACTTATTATATTTATGAGCTAACTCTCTTGCATCATTAAGATTTATAAAAGAAAAACTGCCAAGCCCCATGTCTCTTCTTTTGCCATTAATGGATAATCTAAGTATCCAACGGCGAGAACCAGTTTCTTCAACTTTTAGATATAAATTATTTCCATCACTGTATCTTCCTGGCTGAGTTATCTTTTTTAAAGCTAAAGAAGTTAATTTATTTTTAATTCTCAATTTCTGTCCCACAATTTGTCCCACAATTTTACCGCAGGTTGAATCGGACAGCAATAGACAATTTAATTAAGTATTAGCTGTAAATAATTGTAATTATTAGATAATTTATTACAATTTTTAATTTAAAAGATATGGGGATTTTATTGAAATGGCGGATGGGGTGGGATTCGAACCCACGAAGGGCTTTCACCCTTGCCGGTTTTCAAGACCGGTGCTTTCAACCGCTCAGCCACCCATCCAGCAATTATTAGGAATAACAACAACGATAATTTAAAGCAAGCTATAAATTTATCATTTTAATTGTTTAATATTTTAAATATTTATATTACATTTTTAAAATGTCTCAAAATATTAATCCTAATGAAATTGTCTCACTTCAAGAATTTTATCAATTTGCTAAAGAAAATACTCCAGTTGAAACATGGGACTATATAATTGGTGCCGCTGATACTGAAACAACCTTTAAAAAAAATCGATACTCCTTAGATAGTTATGCTTTTAAACCAAGGATTTTAAGAGATGTTGAATATATAGACACAAGCATTGAATTATTTGGATATAATTTTTCACTTCCTATCTTTTATGCACCTATAGGTTCTATGCAAGATTTTGTTGAAAATGGAGCATTAAATTCTACATTATCTGCATATGATAAAAAGATATTCCATATGCTTAGTTCAACTTGGTCTGGCGGTGTCGATATAATTGGAAAATCTGTAAATTATCCAAAGATTTATCAATTATATATTCGTGGAGATGAAAATTGGGTAGACGAAAAAATTTCAAGAGCCATCGATAATGGATTTATTGCACTTTGTCTTACTGTTGATTTAGATGCATATGGAAGACGAGAGAGAGACCTTTTAAAAAGATATAAAACAACTTCTAGAAAAACCGCAACAAGTCCAGAATATCAAATGAAGTTTTCTTGGAGAGATGTCAGAAGAATTAAAAACAAGTTTGATTTACCAATTATTTTAAAAGGAATTGCTACAGAAGAAGATGCTAAAATCTCAGTTGATGAGGGAATTGATGTAATTTATATATCTAATCATGGAGGAAGACAATTAGATTATGGGATTGGAGGTGCAGATTTAATTCAAATAATATCTAAAGTTGTTCAAAAAAAATCAAAAATTTTCTTTGATGGTGGCATTTGTAGAGGAACAGATGTTGTTAAAGCCCTTTCTCTTGGCGCTGATAGTGTTGGAATAGGGCGTTTACAATGTTATGCCGCCGCAACGAATGGAAGAAAAGGATTAAATAAAATGATCGATATTTTAACACACGAAATATTAGTGTGTATGAGGTTATTAGGTGTAAATAATCTAAATGATCTAAATGAAAATTATATTAAAAAGGATATTTCTATATCTAAACCATCATTAATAAGTTCATTTCCATTAATTGAAGAAGGGTATTAATTTTGCATAATAATATATATTTTAAATATTTTTTTATTTTTATTATTTTTTTTAATATTTTTTCTAATAAATCATTTGCTGATGATAAATTTAAATTATTTCTAAAAAATTTTTTACAAGAAAAGGTATCAAAGAAATATAATAAAAATATTATAAATGATCTTAAGAAAAATTCTTATTACATTAAAAGGGTAGTTGAGTTAGATAGATCACAACCAGAATTTACTCTTTCTTTAAATCAATATCTCAATAAAGCAGTCTCACCAACTCGTATTAAAAAAGCAAAAAAACTTTATCAAGATAATTACTCACTTTTAAAAAAAATTGAAACACATTATAAAGTTCAACCCCGCTTTATTGTAGCTTTATGGGGCATTGAAACGGATTTTGGACGTTACACAGGTTCTTTTAAGGTTATACCATCTTTATTAACATTAATTTATGATGGTCGGAGGGCAAAATATTTTGAAAAGGAGTTTTTTTATGCTCTCGATATTTTAAAAAGTGGTCATGTCAAAATGAATAGCATGTATGGGTCTTGGGCAGGTGCTATGGGACAATGTCAATTTATGCCATCGAGTTTTATTAAATATGCACAAGATTGGAATAAGGATGGAAAGAAAGATATTTGGAAAACTAAATCTGATGTTTTTGCATCCGCAGCAAATTACCTTAAAAACACTGGTTGGAATTATAATCAAACATGGGGAAGAAAAGTTTATATTAAAAATTTAACTAAAAAAATTGATGAAAAAAAGAAATATAAATTAAGTTACTTAAAACAAATAAACTTATTAAATTTTGATAAAAAACAACTTCCAAATTCTGACATATCTGGAAGAATTATATTTTTAAATAATGAAAAAGATTTTGGTTACCTGGCATATCAAAATTTTGATAATATTTTGAAATGGAATCGTTCAAATTTTTTTGCTATTGCAGTTGGAAGTCTTTCTGATCACATTTTGTATGGTAAGTAATTAAATGATCAAGATTTTACTAATTATTTTCTTTTCTTTTCTTTCTTCATGCACATCAGTTGAGTTGGCTGCAAACTTAGGTAAAAAAGCTCTTTTTCAAAATAATCAAATTAATAGATTTAACGGTAAATATAAAATTGGAAATCCATATGTTGTGGATGGGAAAAGATATTATCCAAAAAAAAATTTGAATTATGATGAAAAAGGTATAGCTTCATGGTATGGACCAAAATTTCACGGAAAACTTACAGCAAATGGTGAAATTTTTAATCAATATAAATTAACTGCTGCACACAAAACTCTACCAATTCCTTCAGCAGTAAAAGTAACTAATTTAAAAAATAATAAATCATTAATAGTTAGAATTAATGATAGAGGACCTTTTGTTAATGATAGAATAATAGATTTATCTTACCAGTCAGCAAAAAGACTTAATCTATTAAAATCTGGGAAAGGCTTTGTAAGAGTTCAATTACTCAGATCAGAAAGTCTTATGCTAGAAAAACTAGCAAAAAAAGGACAATTTCCTGAAATTGATGAAATTACAAAAAGAACTACTCCTCCAATTAATCAAGTAAGTCATTCTAAAGTATCAATAAAAAAAATAGGAGAGACTAACTTAGTTGTTAATAGTGAAAATGAATTTAAAGAAAAGAAAACTATAGGACAAATTGAAGATGTTCAAAAAAAAGTTCAAGCATTAAAAATAAATGGTAAATCATACAAGATTTGGATACAAATAGCATCTTTCTCAAATAAAAAGTCAGCATATATATTAAAGACAAAATTTAATACTATTAAGAATATCAATGTAAACAGAGCCAATTTAAAAGGTAAATTTTTTTATAGAGTAAGAGTAGGCCCTTTCAAAGAAATTAATGATACTAAAGAAATTTATAATTTTTTAATTAATAGTGGTATGGAAGGAACAAAAATTTTTGTTGAATAAAATTATGAAATTTATAACTATTTTAATTTTAATTTTAATGATTAGACCTGTTACGGTTTATGGAAACTTTTTAAAATTACACACTCCAGCTAAACAAGTGATTTTATATGACCATGAACTTAAAAAAGTTTTATTTGAAAAAAACTCAAATGAATTTATGAAGCCAGCATCTATGGCTAAAATCATGACTGCTTATATAGTTTTTGATAGATTACAAGAAGGTAGTTTAAATTTAGAAGACAAATTAGTTGTCAGTAAAAATGCTTGGAAGAAAGGTGGTTCTAGAACTTTTCTTAAACTTAACTCAGAAGTAACAATCAGTGATTTACTAATGGGTTTAATTGTACAATCGGGAAATGACGCTGCTATAGCTCTCGCAGAGGGAATTGCTGGCAGTGAAGAAGATTTTGCTCTCCAAATGAACCAATACGCAAACTCTTTAGAAATGAATAATACTTATTTTACAAACTCTACAGGATGGCCTCATGAGGACTTAAAAACAACCGCTTATGACTTAGTTAAATTAACAGAAGCACTTATTAATAATTTTCCAAAGTTATATAAACTTTTTATAGAGAGAGAGTTTACATTTAATGAAATCAGTCAACCTAATAGAAACCCTTTATTAGTAGGACGTTATAAAGTTCCTGGTGCAGATGGATTGAAAACTGGTCATACTAATGAATCTGGTTATGGTTTAATTGGCTCTGTTTTAAGGAAGGGCAGAAGAATTACACTAGTAGTAAATGGACTTAATAGTATGAGGCAACGAGGAAAAGAAAGTAAAAGATTATTAGAGCTAGCATTCCGAGAAACATATGTGTTAAGAGTTTTTCAAAATAATGATTTTTTAAGTACTGCAAATGTTTGGCTTGGAAATAAATCAAAGATTGATTTGAAGGCTGAAAAACCATTAAAGATTTTAGTTAATAGATCATCTTTGAGAATGATTAAAACAACAATTATATGGAATGATCCAGTTAAGGCGCCAATTAAAATTGGTCAAAAGATAGGATTGATTAATATTAAAATTCCAGGAAGGAATGATATTAAACTAAATTTAGTTTCAAAAAATAAAGTAAATGGATTAGGTCCAATTGATAAATTAAAATCAGCAATTAATTATTTAATATTTGGTGGAGATGTATATTAAAAACCTTCTTTCAAAGAAAGTAATTGAAAAAGGTATATTCATAACTTTTGAAGGAGGAGAAGGGTCTGGCAAATCTACTCAAATAAGTTTTTTATCAAAATTATTAACTGAACAAAATATACCACACATTATAACAAGAGAACCAGGCGGAACTGAAACTGGGGAACAAATTAGAAAAATCTTACTCCAAGGTAAAATCGATAAGCTTGATCCATATTCAGAATTCCTTTGTTTTGCTGCTTCAAGAAGAGAACATCTAAAAAAAATAATTTTACCTGCATTATCTGAAAACAAAATAGTATTATGCGACAGGTTTGTAGATTCTTCAATAGTCTATCAAGGAATGGTTGGGGGCTTAAATGAAGATATAATTTTAAAAGTTCATGACGATTTTTGTTATAAAAAATATCCAGATTTAACTTTGCTTCTCGATGTAAGGCCTAAAATTGGATTGACAAGAAAAAATAAAATTACACTGGATGAAAATAGATTTGAAAACTTTAAAGGAAAATTTCATGAACTAGTTCAAAAAAAATTTTTAGATTTGGCACTTAGGCATAATAATAGATATCGCATAATTAATGCAGAGAATAATAAAGAATTTATATTCAATGAAATTATTGATCACCTAAAACATTTTTTTTCTGGCAATTTATAATGAATAAAATTTTTTGTTCAAAAAAGACAATTATGTCAGTTGAAAAAATTTTAAATCAACATGACACATGTGTTTTTATTTTTCATGGCCAAAAAGGTATTGGAAAAAGAACTTTTACAAATTTTTTATCTGTCAAAATATTACAATCAAAGAGTCAAAATATTGATTTCAAAATCGATTCATCATTAAAATCAGATCGATTTAACCAAAAAATTGAAACCCTTTTCCTTAATAATACTCATCCAGACGTTTTTGTTCTTGAAGAAGAAAATGATAAATCCATAAAAATAGATAATGTGAGGGAATTAAAACAATTTTTAAGTCAGACACCTTCAGTTTCAGAATATAAAATAATAATAATAGATCCAATTGAAGATCTGACCATAAACGCATCTAACGCATTGCTAAAAAGTTTAGAAGAAACAAGTCATAATACATATTTATTTTTAATTTCGCACAATCTAGAAAATGTTCTTAAAACCATTCAGTCCAGAGTTTTTAAATTTTATTTTAACCCAATTCTAAAAGAAGAATTTATTTTATTATTAAGTGATAAAAAAAAATTTAGTTTCAACAATGAAGAGTTAATTCTAGTTAATAATTTATTTAATTTTAGTCCAGGTAAATTTCTTCAATTTTATCCTAAAGAAAATTTTTTAATGAATGACTATGTTCAGTTTATAGAAAATTTTGTAACTACAAATTCTTCATCAGAAAAAAAGTCAGATATTATCAATTTAGAAATTAATTTAAAATTATTATTTTTAAATAATTTTATAAAAAACATACTATCTTACTTTGTTGAAAAAAAATTTAGCAATTTTACAATTAATTTTGAAAAAGAAATTATTAAAAATTTAAATTTAAATAGCGTTTTAGTTAATAAAATATATAATGAATACAACTTATTTCAGTCACTTCTGAGAGATGCTTTAGTATATAATTCAAACATAGATGATTTAATAGAAATTTTTTTAAAAAAAATTGATTTATGAAAAACTTTTATATAACTACACCAATTTATTATGTAAATGACTCTCCACATATTGGTCATGCTTATACAAGTTTATGTTGTGATTATATTGCAAGGTTTAAAAAGTTAGATGGCTTTAACGTTAGATTTTTAACAGGAACAGATGAACATGGTCAAAAAGTTGAAAATGCAGCTAATGCTAAACAAATAGAACCAAAAGATTTTGTAGATAAAGTTTCAAAAAATTTTTTTAAATTAACAGATATCTTAAATTTATCAAATTCAGATTTCATAAGGACTACCCAATTAAGACATTTAAACTCTTGTGAGTATTTATGGAAAAAACTTTATAGTGAAGGTCATATTTATTTGGATAAATATTCTGGTTGGTATTCAGTCAGAGATGAAGCTTATTTTCAAGAAAGTGAGCTAATTAATGGAAAAGCTCCAACAGGTGCTAAAGTTGAGTGGGTCGAAGAACCTTCATATTTTTTTAATTTGTCAAAGTGGCAAGATAAATTATTAGCATTTTTTAAAACTAATCCTGATTTTATACTTCCACAATCTAGAAAAAATGAAGTCCTAAATTTTGTTAAAAGTGGGTTAAAAGACTTATCTGTAAGTAGAACTAGTTTTAGCTGGGGCATAAAAGTTCCAAATGATCCAAAACACATAATGTATGTATGGCTAGATGCTCTGACTAACTATATCACTTATTCGGGATACGGAGCTAATGAAAAAGAATTTAAAAATAATTGGCCTGCTGATCTTCATGTTGTTGGAAAAGATATTTTAAGATTTCATGCAGTTTATTGGCCAGCTTTTTTAATGGCAGCGGATTTACCTTTACCAAAAAGAGTTTTTGCACATGGTTGGTGGACTAATGAAGGAGAGAAAATTTCAAAATCCCTTGGAAATGTTATTGATCCTTTTAAATTGATTGAGCATTATGGCTTAGATCAAGTAAGATATTTTTTATTAAGAGAGGTTCCGTTTGGAAATGATGGTGATTTTTCTAGAACACATTTAGTCCAGAGAATTAATAGTGAATTAGCTAATAATCTTGGAAATTTAGTTCAAAGAGTTGTTTCATTTTGTCAAAAAAATACTATGGGAAAAGTTCCTGATCATAAAAATAAATTTAAAAAAGAGGATTTGGTAATTATCGATTCTTTTGAAGCTGAAATTTCCTCCTTAAGAAATTTAATAGACAATCAAAAGTTAGATGAATCATTAAAAGAGATTTGGATTAAAATTTCCAAATCCAACAAATATATTGATGAGCAAGCACCATGGAATTTAAAAAATGATAATGTTGATAGAATGAATGTTGTTCTGTATTGTTTGCTAGAAAGTATTCGTCAAATTGGCATATTAATACAGCCTATAATGCCAAATTCTGCAAGTAAAATTTTAGATATTTTTGGATTAGATTCTAATCAAAGATTTTTTAATAACCTTGAATCAAAATTATTGGTTGGAACAGACTTAATCAAACAGGATGTGATGTTCCCAAGAATTGAAACAAATGAGTAATATAAGAATTATTGATACGCATTGCCATTTAGATTTTAACGAATTAAAACCTAGATTAGATGAAGTTATAAAAGATGCTAAAATTAATAATGTTACTGATATGGTTACTATATCTACGAACCTAAGTCGCATTGATACAATTAAAGAGATTTCAGAACAATATAAAGAGGTTTTTTTTACAGTTGGCGTTCACCCAAATGAAGCGCATAAAGATAAACAATATGATGATTATTATTTTATGGAAAATTATTCTAATCATGAAAAATGTGTTGGAATAGGAGAGGGTGGTTTAGATTATTTCTACAACATGGATTACAAGAAATTGCAAAAAAGGTCACTAGAAGTTCAAATTAATGTTGCTAGATCAACCAATTTACCAATGATAATTCATTCAAGAGACGCAGATAATGATATGATAGAAATTCTAAAATCAGAATATAAAAATGGCCCTTTTAGAGCAATTCTTCATTGTTTTAGCTCTGGAGAGGATTTGGCTTATTGTGGACTTGATTTAGATTTTTTTATTTCATTTTCAGGAATATTAACATTTAGTTCTGCTAAAAATATTCAAAAAATTGCTAAAAACATTCCATTAAGCAAAATTTTAGTTGAAACTGATTCACCTTATTTAGCACCTTCACCAGTTAGAGGAACAGTAAACGAGCCTAAAAACTGTCTTCACACATCCCAATTTTTATCTAAACTAAGAAATGTCAACTTTTTTGATTTAAGTGAAACTTTATATAATAATTCACTTACTATTTATAATAAAATTAAACTTTGGAACAATAAATGAAAATAACATTATTAGGAACTGGTACATCAGTTGGCATACCTTCATTAGGTCAACTTGGATGGGGTAAATGTAACCCAAAAAACCAAAAAAATAAACGGCAAAGATGTGCAGTTTTAATTCAATCTAATAATTCAAATATCTTAATTGATGCTGGCCCAGATATAAAAAATCAACTAATTGGTCATAATATACCATCATTAGATGCTATAATTATAACACATGAACATGCAGATCATATATCTGGGTTAGATGAATTAAGACCTTTTTATTTTCCAAATCAAGAAAAAATAAATATTTATACTATTGAAAGGACAGCCAATTTTTTATCAAATAGATTTGATTATCTTTTTAATAAAAACGAACAATCACAATCTTATTTCAAACCACCAATGAATTTAAATATAATAAATTATTACGATGAAATAAATATCAACGATGTTCACATTAAAACAATTAAACAACATCATGGTGTTATTGATACAATTGGTCTAATTATCAATGATAAGTTTGCATATTGTACTGATGTTGTTGATTTTCCAGATGATAGTTTTAATAAATTAAAAAATTTAGATACTTTGGTAATCACAGGATTAAGATCTACACCACACATAGCTCATGCGCATTTTGATCTTACTTTTAGTTGGATAAATAAGCTTAAGCCAAAAAAAGCTTATTTAACACATTTAAGTCCAGATAGTGATCATGATACTGTTTTAAGTATTTGTCCTGAAAATGTTGAGCCAGCGTACGATAATTTGTATTTTAATATATGATTTAGTTTCATAATATATATTATGCGACAAACAGTAATTAATAAATACAAGAATAAGGTAAAATTATCAAAAGATAACAATACCTTACCTCAATAAACTTAATATTAATCTTTAAAAACTTTTTCAAACTTTGGCGCAGATAAATTACAAGGCTTATACCAAGCAGCTTTAGATTTATCAACCGGCTCTGAACATATTTCGGCCCAACTTGGAACCATTTCATTATAAGATGCACAACTAGATAAAAATAGACAACTAAACCCAATTGTTAATAATAATTTTATATTTTTCATATTATCTCCTTTTATAATTTTATTGTTTTAAATTCTGATGGACTAGTTATTTCAATTAATTCTAAATCATCGGAATGTTCTATTTCTCTATGGTGAATTTCTGGTGGCTGATAAATTACATCACCTGGATAAAAGGTAAACTCTCCGTGCCCTTTGTATTCAAATTTAACTGTTCCTTTAAGTATATAAACCATTTGAAAATCAACTTTATGATAATGCCATTCACCATTAGCATGTTTACCTTTTACGGCTCTAATTACGTTTGCACCAAAATTTCCTGAGGTTGCTTCTTCAATACCTAAATTTTTATATTCAAAAAACCCTCTTAACCCTGATTCAAACTTATTTTCATTAGCTCTAGTAATTTTAAATTTCATATTATGCTCCAATTTAAAGTTTCCTCTAATGTAGAGTAGGCATTATTTCATTAGCAAACCTATCTAATCCTTTGATACCTCCACCATTATCAACTAAAAGTATATAATCAATACCACCCTCTCTTAATTCATAAAGTCTATCAATTATTTCTTCTTTTGTACCAATTAATGCTCCATTGTAAGCTTCATCAGTGCCCTTATGCAACATTATGCTTGACACATTATTTCCATCAGGCCTTTGAGATAATTTATCGATATTTTCTCTTGCTTTTAGTCTTTTTTGTATTATCTCTTCTTTTTCCTTTTGATCTTTAGATATATACATTGCTCTTGCTAATGCTATTTGAGGTTTATTTTTAATTCCAAGTCTACTTAATTCATCATTAAAAATTTTTACTCTATCAATAACAGTAGAAACAGGAGAAAATTGATCTAGCAATAAATTACAATTTTGCTGCGCAACTGTTTTAATAGAATCTGAATGCCCTGCTGCCATCCAAATTGGCGGATGAGGTTTTTGAGTACAAGGTGGCTCAACAATAACATCATTAAATGTCCAATATTGACTTTTATGGTTCCATTTTTTCTTTTCATTCCAACATTTTAAAATTATTTGAAGGCAATCTTGATATCTTTCATGTGCTTCATCCATATTTATATCAAATCCGTGAAATTCGTTGTATCTATATCCCTTCCCCACTCCGAAATCTAATCTTCCTCCAGATAATAAGTCTAAAGTAGAGGCTTGCTCTGCTAATAATATAGGATTATGCCAAGGAAGAGCCATAACAGCTGTTCCAAGCCTAATAGTAGAAGTTTTTGCTGCTAAAAAGGTTAATAAATTCATTGATGCTGAAACTTGACCAAATCCAGTAAAATGATGTTCTACAGTAAAAGTACTGTAATAACCTAATTTTTCAGCTTCTTGATTGAATTTTATCCAATCATTATAACCAATTGCACTATCTATATCTGAATTAACAGGTGCTGATTTAGCGCTGCCAAATAAACCAAATTTCATAATATTTAGTATAATAAAAAATAATTTAGTTCATAGAATAAAATCATTTATGGTAGAATTAAATAGAAATTCTTTGGAGGAAATTGTGGAATTAAGGCCTTACGGACCTACTGCTGGTCGAAAAAACTCAGATAAAAAAGTTAATTATACATCAAACAAAACAATTGATGCCCATTGCCATTTACATGTTCAAGAAGCGGCAGACTTAGTATCAGATTTGTTTGACCCAATGCAAGTCCCTGCTTTTAAAACAACGAATGAAATAACATCAAAACAAAATCAACAACAAGCCAAAGACAGATCTTTGCATTTAACAGATTTAGATCAAAGACTTAGAGACATGGATAGGCAAGGTATAGATATACAATTACTAATTCCAGTTCCATTTCAAGCCTATTATGCAATTAGAAATGACAGAGGTCATAAAGCTATTCAAATTATTAATAATACCTTATCCAAAACAGCTGAAAAAAGACCTGATAGATTTTTAGCTCTTGGTACACTTCCTATGCAAGATGGGGATGCTGCTGCACGTGAAATGGAAAGAGGTATTAAAGAACTTGGTTTAAAAGGATTTCAAGTTTTAGGTACTGTTGATGGGCATGAGCTTTCAGATCCAATTCATGATCCTGTCTGGGAAATGGCTGAAAAATATGATACACTCATTTTTTTGCATCCTAATGGATATCCTCAGGGGGATAGGATTAAGGATCATTATTTTAATAATGTTATTGGAAATCCATTGGATACAACCGTAGCTCTTCACCATTTGATTTTTGATGGTACATTGGAAAAATTTCCAAATCTAAAAATATTTGTTGCTCATGGAGGTGGTTATTTACCAGCTTACTCTGGAAGAATTGATCATGCATGGGGAGCAAGGCCCGATTGTCGTTTATTGATTAAGAACCCCCCTACTTCATATCTAAAAAAATTGTATTTTGATACGGTTGTTTTTAGTTATGAACAACTAAAATATTTAGTAGATACATTTAGCTCAGATAACATAATCATGGGAACAGACTATCCTTATGATATGGCTGAAGATAATCCAGTACAACATGTTATAGAAACTGTTGGTTTAACAGATGAAGATAAAAGAAAAATTACTGGTGAAAATATAGCTAAATTACTGAAAATTAATATTTAAAATATTAAGTAACAATTAAATCTAATTGGGTTAATCATGATCAATCAAATTAATGTTGGTGTTATTGGAACTGGATGGTGTGGTGGCATACGGGCAAACGCATGCCATGACAATCCTTTAGTGAATAAATTATTTTTAGCTGAAACAAACACTAAAAGACTCAACGAATTAAGAAATTCCTTGGACATAGAAGTCGCAACAGAAAACTGGAAAGAATTAATAAATAATGATGAAATTGATACCATTATTATTTCAGCGACACCTGAAACTACCCATTACCCTATGGCATTAGCTGCTTTAGAGGCAGGAAAAAATGTATTTTTAGAGAAGCCTATATCTACTACTTTAGAAGAAGCTGAAGAATTAATAAATGAGTCTATAAAAAATAATTTAAAATTCACAATTGGTTATTCTCAGAGATTTAATGCAAAATATGCATATGTTAAAAAATCTCTACAAGAAAATATTATTGGTGAACCCGTTACATGTTTAGTAAGCAGACATATAACTCGAGAATTAGGTGAAAAAATATCTGGAAGAACAGCTCTATCTCCTGCGGCAATGGAATCTACGCATGATTTAGACTTTTTGTTGTGGTGTTTGCAACCAAGAAAGCCAGTAAAAGTTTATAGCCAGACGGCTGGAAAACTTTTTTCTAAAAAAAGTAATACTCCTGACCATCAGTGGATTATAGTTACTTTAGATGATGGAATGACTATAACTGTTGGTGGAGGATGGATATTGCCACTTGGTTATCCAAATTATTCTCATACTTGGATAGAAGTTATTGGTACAGATGGATCATTATTTATTGATGACAGTCATAAGGATGTACATTTAAATACTGTTAAAGATGGAATTAGATACCCTATGTCTTCCATGCCTGGAGAACCTGTTGAACATACTCATGCTGGTCCAATGCATGAAGAAACAATGCATTTTATAAACGCAGTAGCAACTGATAAACCTGTTCTTGTTAAACCAGAAGAAGCTAAAGCAGTTATGGAATTGTATATTGCAGCAGATTTATCTGCTGAAAGAGGAGAGCCTATAACTTTGCCAAGGAATAAATAATGAAATTTAATAAATTTTCTCCAAATTTATTAAGTGATTTAATTAGTATTTTATTTGGGATTTTCATCAATTCTAAAGTTCTTGTATAAAAAATTATAATGATTTTGACATTATCTGAAAATTAATTTAATAAATATAAAATTTTGTAAATAAGTTAGGCAAATATATGCAAAAAATTATATATAATACTTGGAACATTGTTATGAACCATAACATAAATCCTCTTAGAAATATTACAAATACGCACGTAAGACATATAGTTATGCAAATCTTAGCTCTGATGTGGTGTGTAGCATTTTCTATGTATTTTACTAGCATTTGGTTATTTGGAATAACAACAATTGCTCATATAATTTTATTGAGTGCGGTTGCATTTACTGTAACAACCTTTGAAACTGCTAAAAGAAACCCTAGATTTTTTGGTAACTACTACACACCCAGTAGGAGTCGTGCAATTTATGTAAATGGAAAAAGAATAGAATTAGATCCAAATGATAAAGGTGGAGAACACGAATAAATTACTATTAAAGTATTTAATAAAAGAGTTCTTAAATTTTTGTTACCACCTACTTAATAATAAATTACTAGTTTATTAAAATTTTGTTTTAATTAAATAATACCTCTTAACATTGAAAAGTACGGAATTATTTTAGATATAATTGTTTGAAATAGAATAAAAGGATTAAGTCCAAACCTTGGTAAAATAAAAAACAAAATACCTACAATTATCAATGTTAATGCAATAGGAATAATAAACTTTACAAGACCATTTTGTCTTTTAGACATTATGAAATTCGTAACAAAATATATAATTGTAAAAATTAGAACTAAAAAAATAATAATTTTTAACATTCAATAAATTACTCTTATTATTTTAAATTATTTTTAAAATCGTCAGACATAATAATCTCTGATTCTCCTCCTACAGCAGTCATGACCGCTCCCATATCATTGAATTCTCTAGATGATTTATGCCAATCTTTTCTACCTTTATCAAAATGTTTTTTTGATATCCAATACTTTACATAAATAATACTCGTCTCAGATGCATCAACAGTAGTTTGTTTTATAAGACCAACTTTCAATTGTTCTTCTGTGACTTCTTGATTTAATAACTTAAAAGCTTTTTTGGCTCTTTCATTAGGGCATTTTATAGTAACTATTCTTATAAACATATTTAAATTCATTCTACCTTTTTAATGTCAAATATACTTATACTTCAATATAATAAATAAAAATTCAATATGATTTTGTATTTATCAAAATTAATTAAATTATATAAAAATCATAGACCTAATTATAGACTGAAAATATGTTAGACTATAAAATATATATAAATTTATAAAAAAACTTGTTGACTAAATTTTAGACTAAGTTTCAAAAAAAATAATTTATTTAAATATTTTATTTTAAATCATTTATGTTTTGTTAATATAAGATGTCTATTTTAATAATTTTAAATTTTGAGGTTTTTATGAAAATAATATTAGTTATTTTGAGTTTTTTGTTTGTTAATTTTAGTACCTATGCAGATGGGCATTCTGGAAAAATACATCTCGAGGGTTTTGGTGCTTGGTCTTTAAATATTATGAATGCTGGTAATGGTAACCTATCAGTAACATATGACGGTTTATATAGTGGTGTAGCTATGAACGGCACTAAATTTGGAAATAATTCATCTGTTCAATGTGTGGGTGGACTTACTGCATCTAAAGGTAAATTTAATGATGAAAGTGGTATATGTAAATTTCTCTTTGCTAATGGAGATACTGCTTTTACAAAATATAAAGGTTCAGGAGCAATAGGTAAAAGTGGTTCAGGAACTTTTGAGTTCATTGGAGGAACTGGTAAATATAAGTCAATATCTGGATCAGGAACTGTCACACGAATTCAAATTCAAGCAGCAAAAAAAGGTTTTACACAAAGTAAGAATACATTTAAGGGAAGTTTTAAACTTAACTAGATTATAATTTAAATCTTTTTTAAATAACTCGAGTGTATCTTATAGTTGGTAACTAATTATTGCAACCTGAAGTAATTAGTTACTAAACTATTCTATTACTGAGTAGAAACAATTTAATCAAAAATACTAGTTGAACAAAAATATATTTTAATCAACTTTAAAAATTAATTTAATGTTTGAAATTTTAGGTATTACAGCTTCTTTTTTCGCTATAATTGCATTAGGAGCCTTTACGAAATACTTAGGTTTATTTGATGAAAAAAGTAGTCAAATATTTTCTAATTTTGCATTCTACGTAGCTTTACCTCCTATGATAATAACTTCAATTATAGCGAACCCAATTAAGGGTCTTATAAACTTTGATTATATTGTTAGATTTGAAATTGCTACATTGATAATATTTATATTTTCTTATACGGTTGCAAAATTTATATTTAATCTCAAAAGTAACGAAAATTCAGTATTTGCTCTGAACGCAACTTACTCAAATTATGGTTATATTGGGCTTCCTTTAGTGTTATTACTTTTTGGACAAAAGGCAATAGTACCTGCTGCTATAATATTAGTTTTTGACATAGCTTTTGTCTTAACTTTGGTTGCTGTTTTCTCAACTAATTTTAATAATAATTCAGGATTTTTAAATTTTATAAATGCATTAAAATCAATAATAAAAAATCCAGTAATTATTTCTTGTGTAATAGGTTTGTTATTATCATTTTATGAACTTAATTTAGAAAAAATTCCTTTAGAGATATTAAATATTTTGTCTGGAGCAGCTGTCCCAACAGCATTATTTGCTATAGGAATTATAATTGTTAGTAAAAGTGTAGAAAAAGCTTACTCAGAATTAATATTTATAAGTTTTATTAAGTTAATTATGCACCCTTTATTAGTAATTCTATTATTTGTTTTTTGGTCAACAGATAGCCTTAAAATGCTTGATATAATGTGGATACAGGTAGCTATAATATTCTCTTGTTTGCCTGTTGCTGCAACTGTGTTTCCAGTTTCACAATATTATAAAGCTTATGTTTTAAAAACTTCATCTGCTATAATTGTTACTACTATAATTAGTATTTTAACAATTCCAATAGTATTGCTTTTAGTAATTAATAAAAATTTTTACAATTTTTTTCAGCTTCTTTTCTCTTAATTACAACTTAGTGCGGGGATGTGAAATATAGGCTCTATATTTTTGACTAAATTTTAGACTGAAAAATTATTAGTCTATAAAATATAAGTAAATCAGATGATTAAAATGAAATAATGAGGAGGTTGTCTCCGCCAATGAGATACCTAACTTACAAAAAGATACTGTAAAAATTAAAAAATATTTAGATTACAAAGAATTCAATTTTGGTATTATTTAAAAATGAAGAAATTATTAATAAGTCTTATAATAATTCCAATTTTAGCAATAATTTCTTATTTGTTTTCAGCTCTTTATTCAACTCATCAAATTCATAAGGGTATTTATCATAATGATAAAGCACTTCTCAAAGAATATATTGAATGGAACCAGTTAAGAGAAAATTTAAAAAATTATTTGAATGTAAATTTACTTAAGGAAATTCAAAAAGATGAAGATTTCAAAAGTTTGGTTGGTTTAGGTGTTTTAATTACAGGTTTTGCATCAAAAATTGCAGATAGTATTCTAGACACATACATTAATTCTGAAGGTTTGAGTATGTTAATACAAGAAACTCAGATACCAGAAAAATTACCCAAACCTGGCTTCAATACATTTTTAGGTGGAATTAAGATTGTGGAGTTTAAAAACCATAGTTCTTTTAGAATAAAGCATAAAGTAGACGATCAAGAAATATCTTTATTATTTCAGCGAATAGGAATTGATTGGAAGATTACTCACATAGAGTTGCCAGAGGATTTATTACACGAATTTAAAAAATCTAACATAAATAAAATTAAACTACCAGATGATCAGGATTGAATAACGAGTAGGTTGTCTAAGAATAGATAGAATAGTTTATGAAATTATTTCATCAGTATTATTGTCAACTATTACTGGATTTTTATAAAATTTTATATCAGGTGCTGAGAACCTTTCTGTAATCCATTTAATTCTATCTTCATCAAACCAATTTTTTGCATTCTCTATATTATTAAAACAATAAACTCCACCTGCTAAATTCTTTGAAGTATCACAGATATAGTTTTTTCTAATTAAACCTGGAGTATCCCTATATATGGTTGATGTTTCTAAAAACTTCTCTTTTAAAACTGGGTCAGTTAATTCATCATCTATCTTAAAAGTAACAATTGCAATTATCATTATAAATCTCCTTTAAAATAATTTTTCCAATCATGTGTAGGATTAAACCCCAAAATATCTCTAATTTTCTTTGAAGATAATATTGCTTCATATTTGTCCATTTTCCTTCTCATTTTTACATTAGGAAAAAATTGTTTAACTATTTCCTCAGTTGATAAATTAACTGAGTTAGTATTATGAGTGACATTAAAAACCTCATAACCTAATCCGTCTTTATTTATGCATAGCTCTATAGCTTGAGCTAAATCTCTGGCATCAATATAATTAAAGAGATTTCTTAATCTTACACCTGGATTTTTACAAAATTCTTCAAACCTATGATATTCATTAGGTTCAATAATATTTCCAATTCTTAATGCATAAATATCTATACCTGTTCTTTTTTGAAAAGCTTTACCAGTTTGTTCGTTCAAGACTTTTGAAAGACCATAACTATCAGTAGGACTTGTTTCATAATCCTCTTCGATTGGAAGCCATTTAGGAATTGGATTTCCTTGAGCAAAACAGAAACCATATGTTGTTTCTGAAGATGCAAAGATAATTTTTTTAATTCCTAATTTTGTAGCTGCTTCTATAACATTATAAGTGCCTAATGTATTGATACGAAATGTTTCATTATCTGGCTTAACTAAAATTCGTGGTATAGCTGCTAAATGAACAACCGCTTTAAAACTTTTGAGACCTTCACCTGATTTTAATTCTGGTATATTTGCATAACCAGATAAAGCATTAAATAATTGACCAGAGTCAGTAATATCTAAGTTTATATTATCTACTCCATCCATCACAAGTGGAACAAGGTCTGCATTTACAACTGAATAACCTTTTTCTAATAAATACGGAATTAAATATTTGCCAGCTTTACCGCTTCCTCCTGTTACAAATATTTTAGAGTTTGTCATATATCCCTCAAAAATATAATTTACTAATAATATATTTGTAGACTAAATTGTGGACCGAATAAATAATAGATTATAAAATCTAATTAAATCAGATGATTAAAATGGAATAACGAGGAGGTTCTCTCCTTCATATAATTAACATTTTTATAAAATTATATTAGTATGGAGTATGTCCTTTGTAAGAACATCAATGACGTTTGTTTCAATGGAGTGTTTGTTGAATGAGTAAAAATAATGAAAAAGAAGTTTTGAAAGCGTATGAAAAATATTTAGTATATTTTCTAAACAACGATATGGATGGCATCAATTCAATAGTTAAATTCCCTATTACATATATTGCTGATGGAGAATGTAAATCGTTAGATACATTCCCAGTCAAACCAAAAGAAATGATGGATAGCAAACAATGGGATACTACAATTGACATAAATACTTACACTCATGGTACGAATTCTACTAAAGGTCATGTTATCAGTAGTGGCACCAGAATAAGAAAAGATAAATCTGTGATAGAAAAATATACAGTTTTTTATGCATTTACTAAAACTAATGATGGATGGAAAATGTATGCTATATCAGATATAATTATAGACTAGTTTATAAAATGAATAGAAATAAATCTATAAAATACAAGTAAATCAGATAATTAAGATGAAATGACGAGGAGGTTGCATCCACCAATAAGATAACTTCTTAGAGTTGACTTTCTATTAGAAGAATTCTGTCTTGACCAAAGTACATTTTGTTTTCATTTAGAAAGAAAGTTGGTGACCCAAACCCTCCACGATCCACGAGTTCTTGAGTGTTATCTTTTAGTCTATCCTTAGTGTCTTGTTGCTGAAGAAAATTTAAAAACTTGTTGGGATTTATATCTAAATTTTCAACAATCTTAATAAGATTTTCTTCTAAGGATATATCTATGCCATCAGTCCAATATGCATAGAATATTGAATTAACGTAATTTTCAATACCTCCCTCATCTATAAACATAAAGGCGCCTCTCATCGCTTTAACACTGTTTACAGGAAAAACTTTTGGAGAAAAGCCTTCCCCAAAACCATCGTGGTTGATTCTAATATTTCTAAAGCAACACCAGTCTTTTAAATCTTCAAAATAGTATTTTAATTTTTCTTTGACAGGGTTTGGGTTATTTCTTGCCTCATAAACACTTGGATTAGTTGTATTAAAAATACCTCCAACTAAAATAGGCTTCCAAATAAGTTCAAAATCTTTTTTTTTTGATAAATCTGTTATCCCTTTAAAAGCCAGATAAGTCCAAGGGCTACTACAATCAAAAAAATATTCAACCTTATTTTTCATCTCAATAATAATCTCACTTAGTCATGATTATGTAAAGTTGCAATTTATTTTAATAAGAAAGATGCCCAATTAATTCACTTTTAAATTAAATTAAAATTAATAAAAATAAAATTTGGAAAAATATTTGTACACTAAATAGTTAAAGAATTTTTAGTTGTAGACTAAATTGAAAACTGCAAAACTATTAGTCTATAAAATGTAATTAAATCAGATGATTAACATAAAATAATAAGAAGGTTTTGCTCCTAGTTTCATTTTTTTCTAGAATGAAACCAAAACCTTTTATTCTCTAACTTTACAATATCTCCAGTAGCAAACCATTCTTCATAAACACAAATGTCACCTTTTACATGCAATTCATCCTGAATAATCTTTGTTTCAGAAAAAACTTTATTTCCCATTAAAGTCAAAGTTTTTTTTCCTATTTTTAAATCTTCAACTTTAGCATCTGATGGTTTAATTGTTTCGTTAATGGCAACAGGACCAATTTCAGTCATTCCCCAATTAACTATAAACGTACATCCTTTTTCTACAAATTTATTTATCAAAAATGCCGGAACACCCTCACTACCACAAGTAATTATCTTTCCTTCTAAATTTAAATCTTTCCAACTCTTAGTCTTAATTATTGCTTTTGCCATTTTAGGTGTTAAATGACTGTGAGTGAAATTTTTAATATTTTTAATCCACACAAATGGATTAAATGACTCAATAAAAACAGTAGCCTTAACCTCTAAAGCTGGTAAGGTTTGTGCTAATAATCCTGCTGCATGACCTAAATTACATACTGTGTAAACTTTACTATTTTGAGTAATCATTTGAACTTCTCTAGCTATTTTATTAGCGATTTTAATTTTTCCATTTGGCTGAACAATGCTTTTTTTCTTTCCCGTAGTACCGCTTGTAGAAATAATTAATTCTTTATTACTATTTTTTAATAGATTTATATTAATTTTTTTTAAGTATTCATTAAACATAAGATTGTTGATCTACTTCTATTAACTAAAACATTATTTAGTTATTATTAAAAACAGCAACTGCTCTAATTGGGCTTCCAGTCCCTCCTCTAATTCTTAAAGGTAGACCTATAAATTTAAACCTTCCTTTTCCTATTAATTTATCAAGGTTAGCTAAACCTTCTATATGTGTAAAACCCATATCTCTACAAACATTATGAACTTCAAAATTATTTTTTCCAGGAGTTCCAGGACTGACAGCCTCAACACCAAAACTTGTTATACCTTTTTTTCCAAGCCACTCTGCAGATTCTTTAGTTAAGCCTGGAAAATCAGTTAAAAATTTATTTGTTCCATAAGTTCTTTCATAATGAGCCATGTATAATAAAACAGTATCCTTAGGTCTTATTTCTAAATTATCTCGACTTAGGGCGTTTTCTAAATCTTCAATGGATATATTTGACTTTAAGGGCTTATGAGATAAATCAAGACAGATCCCATCTGTATAAAAATTTTCAAGTGGCATTTGATCTATTGATTGAGCATTAGGGTCTGGATCAAAATGGTTAAATGCATCTACATGCGTTCCTGTATGTTCTCCCATAGACATATACATAGATGCACATGAAAACTTCACTCCTTCAGCTTCTCTGATTGTCTTATGAGTCTGATAATCTGATAAGACCATAGGTGGATGGTTAGGAAGAGTTGGACATTTTTGATAAATGTCTACAGATAAATCAATTAAAGTTTCATTCAATTTGTTCTCCATATGAAATTGCTATAAAGTTATAATAGCAAAGGAATAATTATGAAAAAGCTAAAAATTGCTGGTTATCAAGGTGATGGATCTGTTCATACTAGATCAGTAAAATTTTTTATCAATAAAGTGGCTAATTATTTTAATATCTCATTTGACCAAGACATAACTGAGAAAGGTAAAAAAGCAGCATCTTTGATTGAGATGACTATGAACAATGAAATTCAAATATCATATCTATGGTCAAGCTATTATGAAAAGTATATACCTGAAATTAAACTATTAGATTTACCTTTCTACTTTAAAAATAAAAATGAAGTTAAAAGTTTAATTAATAATAACTTACAAGCATATGTTTCAATTGAATTAATTAAAAAAAATAATTTAAAACTTCTTGGCTTTTGGGATAATGGATCAAGGCATATTAGCACAAATAATAACATTATTAAAAATCAAAAATCTTGTGAAAATTTAAAAATAAGAACCACCCCAAGTCCACTTCATATAGATGTCTTTAATAAATTAGGATTTATATCAACACCACTAGATGTTAGAGATTTTAAAATTGCCCTAAAAAATGATGATATTGATGCACAAGAAAATCCACTAACAAACTATTGGAATTTTGGTGTTCAACATAAACAAAAATATCTAACTCTTTCATCTCACTTGTTTGGATTTTGTTTGTTTGTCATGAATAATACTTTTTTCAATGGACTTTCCAATCACGAAAAAAAACTACTTACCAAAGCATCAGAAGATACAACAGCATATCAATATGAATTAGCGGAAGAAGATGATAAAAAATTAATAGACTTGATTAAAAAGGAAAATGTTCAAATCTATGAGTTAACCCAACATGAAAAAGAAGAACTTCTAGATAAAGTTAAACATTTTCATGATGAGTTTTTTGAAAAATATCCCAAAATGAAATTTTAGAAATATGCTTCACCCGGTTTGATTGTTGGCTTCCACTCACAATTGCCAAAAGGTCCATCACCTTTATTACTAACGTAAGCTATTCTCTTATCATTAGTTTTACCTTCTACAAGTGCACGTTGCAGCCAATCCATAATATAATGGTGACAATCTAACTTACCTAAGTTTGGAATTCCCCATAAAGGATGAAACTGATCTTCTATAACCCATAATTCTTTTTTACAGGTTAAGTCCTCATAAACTTCAACAGCATCCTCTAATGGACAAAGTGGATCAAATTCACCGGTTGCTAACAAAGTTGGACATTTTACTTTGTCAGCATATCCTTTCACAGTCATTTTCTCTGCCATTTCATCAAATTCATCTTCATTATCCATACCTGCCATATACATGAACATTTGTTTAAATCTAGGCGAAGAAACAGAAAATATAGTATTATTTGGATTAAATGTTGCAACACCACTTGCAAGTGCAGCTGGTCTATTATCATAACTTGCAAGTCTAAGTGACCAATAACTTCCCATACTTACTCCATAGATACCAATTTTGTCAGAATCTACTTCTTCTCTTTTTTCTAAATAATCAATTACAGCAGCTCCTGCTCTCTCATAATTATCTGCAACAGCTCTGATTTTTTGAATATTGGAGTTTCCTTGTCCAGGACCATCCATAGAAATAACATGCATTCCCCTATTAACGCCTAAACTATTCATAACTCTTGGAAAATATTCTTTAGTTTGATCCATCCCAGGAACATAAATAACACATGGTGCTTTTCTTCTATCTGGTAGAAGGTGTAATAAACATGATATCGTTTTTCCATCATCAAATGGAACTTCAACTCTTTCTATTGGGTATGGAGCTAATGCACTTCTTCTATCTACCATTTCCTTAAGTTTATTAGTTAAATATAATTTAACTGGATTATCATCGAAGTAAATAGGATGTTGCGCCATTCTATAAGATTCAACAGCATGATCATAGTGCTCTAATGCAGTCATTTTAAAACCATTTTTTTCAGCTGTTTTTGCTAATGCCTCATCATGTTCAGCTTTTTTTCGCCACATCTTAGGAAGCATTCTATAATTGTGTGCTCTTGTAGGCGTTTCAGGATCATCTCTTTCAAAGTTCTGTACTCTTCCTCTCATATTGAGAGCTAGATCTAACATCCATTGTTGATTATCTCTTTTTGTTCTCATTAAATGATCTCCTATTTGAAATTAATATTAATTTTTGGTTCTAAAGCTTCGCATAACGTAGCGTGCAAATAACAAGTTCTTTCTGACATATCGATTAACTTTTCATTATGTTCATCACTTGCTGTTCCGTTCATATAGAGATGCGTGTCTAATGGTAACATCTCAACTGTACCATCAGAATTTTCTTTAAATGATGCATATTGAGACATTCTCAATCCTTCAATTGAAAATTTTTGATGGTGGATATATCTATGTGTTTGAGTTAGAAAACAAAATGAAATAGCTGCACCCATTACGTTTACTGGAGATGGCGCTATAATGCCGTCTATATCACTACTTATCACAAAATGTGTCATACCAGGTAGTCCGAGAACTGTATCAACTTCGATTATCTTACTATCAGCATTAGTTGAACTTTTACCTACAATTGTTCTAATTATTTTATTAAATGTTGGATTCTCTACATTACCACTATCACCTTTTGGTACGTTATATCCATCAACAGGTTGAACAGTACCAGCTGAAACCTCACCCGTTTTAACAATCATTCTATCTGAAAACTCATCACTTTTAGATGGTGAAGGCTCTACTTTATATTGTTGATACGGATCTTCAGCATCTGTTTTTGAACTCTCATTTAAATTTGATAAATCTTTCCTTCTACCATTTGCATATAATGCAAATGTATTTTTTAATGGAGTTCTTAATCCAGCAAGAACAGGTGACATTTTTGATGCTTTTAGAATTAAGCTTTTAATGTCCTCATGATTTTCAGACGTGCTTACATCTAAATTTATAGTTGTTGGTTCTGCATGACCTTTACCATCACCTTTTACAAAGGATCCTGTCAAATAATATGAATTCAAAACTTCACAATCAATATTGTCAATCTTCAATCCGTTTAATCTGGCTTGTTTCATCACAGTACCAACAATGTCTCCATGAATGGATGCATTAAAAAAGCCTAAAGGGAATGGTGCTAAGTCAGTACCATTTAAATGTTTACCTTCGTCAGAAGTTAGTCTAAATGATGAAGAGTTCAAATCTCCTTCGTAACCAATTGTTTCTTTTTGGAGTATATCCATCTGCCTTGTATGTGATGTAAATGTTCTATTAAAATTTTTTGAACTATCTTGCACTTTTTTAATTAAAAAACCTAAAGGGTATCCATTTTTACTTATATCTTCGTATTTCATTATAACTCCTTGTTTTTATTTTAAAAATTGAAAGTCTACACCTTCGTCAGCTTGAGTGACTTCATCCATATAAAGTTTATTATACCCTCTTCTTTTAATCTTATCATCTGATAATGATGATATTCTTTTATTTATTTCCTCTTCCGATATAAGAAGGTCTATCTTTCTATTAGGAACATCTAATTTTATTTGATCACCATTTTGAACGACAGCAAGTGGTCCTTTTTCGTAAGATTCAGGCGTAACATGGAGAACAATAGTGCCTGAAGCTGTGCCACTCATTCTTCCATCTGATATCCTTACCATGTCTTTAACACCTTGCCTTGCTAACTTTTTAGGAATTGGTATTAGTCCTGCTTCTGGCATGCCAGGCCCACCCTTTGGACCAATACTTTTTAATACAAGAATGTCATCTTTTGATACGTCTAATTCTTCAGTATCAACTCTATTTGCTAAATCTTCTAAATTTTCAAAAACTACTGCCTTACCTTCATGAACAAGTAGATGAGGCGATGCTGCAGACTGTTTAATAATGGCGCAACCAGGAGCTAATGTTCCATTAAGCACAGCTATGCTACCACCTTTAAAAACTGGATTATCTTTTGAAGTGATTATATTTTGTTTCCAGTTAGAAGCTTTTTGAATTTCTTTACCGATGGAATTCCCATTAACTAATTTAGCATCTAAATGAAGAAAATCTTTTAATTCATTAAATATTCTAATCGAGCCGCCTGCTTTATATAAATCCTCCATATATCCTATTCCAGAAGGTTTCAAATCAACAATCATTGGGAGATTTTGAGTAAGCTTATCAAAATTCTTCAAGTCAATATTCACCCCAAGACGACCAGCCATAGCTGTAAGATGAACAACGCCATTTGTTGATCCACCGATTGCAGACAAAACCGTCAGTGCATTCATAAAACTTTTTTCATTTAAGAATTTAGAAGGATTTAGATTTTCATTAGCAATTTTAACAGATATCTCTCCAGTTTTCTCCGCAATACGTTTTCTATCTGCAGATACAGCTGGAGCACATGCGCTATTCGGTACCATCAACCCTAGGGCTTCAGTTGTAATTGCCATAGTGCTTGCGGTACCCATGACACCGCATGTGCCTACTGTAGGTACAAGCTGATTATTTACTTCTTCAATATCATCATCGTTAAGATCTTCCGCTCTATAACTTGCCCAAAATCTTCTACAATCAGTACATGCCCCCTACTCTTTCGCCTCTGAATGATCCTGTAAGCATTGGCCCTGTAACAAGCTGGATTATGGGTATATCTGCACTAATGCCACCCATTACTTGCGCAGGTACAGTTTTATCACATCCTCCTATAAGTATGCATGCATCCATAGGTTGAGATCTTAACATTTCTTCAGTATCCATAGACATAAGGTTTCTTAAATACATTGATGTTGGGTTGGCAAATGATTCATGAATTGTAATTGTTGGAAATTCCAATGGTATTCCACCATTAGCAAGGATACCTGCTTTAGCACTTTTAATTAAATCTGGAACATTACCATGGCATGGATTGTAATCACTAAATGTATTTGTAATACCAATAATTTTTTTATCCAGCATATCATCCGAGTACCCTAGCCCTTTTATGAACGCTTTTCTTAAGAAAATGGAAAATCCTGTATCACCATAATTGGTAAGGTTTTTTTTCATGCCAGTTTTATTTTTTGACACTTTATCCTCTCCCAACAAATGGCATATTTGTAGCCATTATTGTCATATTTAAGATGTTAGTTCCTTCTGGTAAACTGGCTATATAAGCAACTGCTTTACCACAATCTTCAGCTTCAAAAACTGGTTCTACCATAACCTGACCATTTGCTTGAGGAACACCAGATTTAAAACGCGACCCAATAGCTGTATCTGCGTTTCCAATATCTAATTGAGAACATGATATATTGAAATTTCTTCCATCTAAAGCAATTGATTTTGTTAGTCCATTTACCGCATGCTTTGTAGCAGTGTAGGCAACAGTATCAGGTCTTGGAGAATGAGCTGATACAGAACCATTATTTATTATTCTACCTCCTTGCGGAGATTGAGTTTTCATTAATTTTATAGCTTGCTGTGAACAAAGAAAGGATCCAGTTAAATTCACATCAACAGTTTTTCTCCAATCTTCTTCTTTTAATTCTTCTATTGGAACTCTAGGAGCCCCCATCCCTGCATTATTAAAAAGCAAATCTATTCGTCCATGATCAGATTTGATTTTATCAAATAAAGCAATAACTTGAGAGCCAATTGTAATATCAGTTTTAATAGGAATGATTTTATGATTATTATTTGTTGAGAGTGATGACGTTTTAATTAATTCTTCTTCACGCCTCCCAACGACATAAACAATAAAATCAATTTTGTTTAACTCTAATGCAGCGGAGCGTCCTATACCTGTACCACCACCTGTTACTAAAGCAACTCTCATTACTCAATACTTAAAATGAATAAAATTTTTCAGGATTGGTAACCATGATTTTTTGTCTCATAGTATCGTCTGTTACCCATTCACCAAATGCATCAACCAAATCCCCATCATTGGGATTAACCTCATACTTATTTGGATGTGGCCAGTCTGTGCCCCACATAATATTATCTGAATTTGCTTCTATCAGAGCTCGTGCCATTGGCATAACATCATCATATGGAGGAAGATCAGTTTCACTAACTCTATTCGCTCCAGAGATTTTTATCCATGTGTTACCATCACGCACTAAGTCCAGTAATGTTTTGAAACCTTCAGAATTAATTCCATTTGTTGCGGGTTGATACGCAAAATGTGCAATTGAAATTGGAACAGATGATTTTTTAAAAATAGGAGCTAACTCAACAACATCCTTTCCTGGGAAAAGATATTCTACATGCCAACCTAAATCTTTTATCCTCGCTTCAAGCGTTGGTATCTCATCTAAACCTATAGGCATACCACCAATATTGTCCATGTTCAATCTAACACCTTTTATGCCTTGTTTATCAAGATCCTCTAAAAAATTATCTGACACATCCATCTTAATTGCGCAAACACCTCTAGCTCTACCTGGCGTTTCGTCATTCATAACCTTCATTCCCTTCAATATTGCGGAGTTATCCACTCCATAAGGAGAAGGTTGAGTATAAACCACCCTACTCACTCCAAGTTGAGAATGTAAATGTTTTAAATCATCGAGTGTTGAATCTGGAGGATTATAGCCTCTTCCTTCAAAAAGGGGGTATTTGCTTTCAAATATATGCACATGTGTATCAATTGAACCTTCAGGCAACTTAATACTTGGAACTTTTGGGTTTCTATCTGGAGCTATACAGTCTCTAATAGTTGTCATTTGCGATCCTCCTCAAACAAATTTCATAAAAGACTAATAGAATTTAGATCAAAGTTAAAATGATAAATTCAAATAATTTAAATCATTTTATTTGATTTATATATTGAGTTACGAATTTTAATAATTTTTGTTTTTTAATAAAATAACCTCTAATTATTAATTAAATTTAACTCTAGCATGAGATTAACAAATTAATTTTTTAAATAACTAATTGTAAACTTTTTTATTATTAGTATGATTTTAACTTTAATAGCAGAGATTATTATTTTAAAAACATCAAAAAATTTAGAGAACTTAAATGTAAATGAACATTTAGCAAGTTTATATGACAGGACACGTAATCAGTCATTACATTTGTCAAAACCTCTTAGTGAAGCAGACCAATGTATTCAATCAATGCCTGACGCAAGTCCAACTAAATGGCATTTAGCACACACTACGTGGTTTTTTGAAACGTTCATTCTAAAACAATTTGTAAAAAATTATAAAGAGTTTCATGCTGACTTTAATTTCTTATTTAATTCTTACTACAATAAGATAGGTGATCGTCATGCTAGAGCTGAAAGAGGTATGATTACACGTCCTTCATCGACTGAGGTAAACGAATATAGAAAATATGTTGATAATAAAATGAGGGATTACTTTCAATCAAAGCCAACATCTGAAGTACTAAAGTTAATAGAGCTTGGAATAAATCACGAGCAACAACATCAAGAACTTTTAATAACAGACATTAAACACGCTCTTTCAAAGAATCCATTATATCCAGCTTACAGCGAACAGTTACCAGTAAAAAGATTGAGTGTAAGTAAAAACAGTTGGGTAGATCATCCTGGAGGTCTCCTTGAAATTGGATATTCTGGGAAAAAATTTATGTTTGATGCTGAAGGTCCAATACATAAAGTTTGGATAGAACCTTTTAGTTTAGCAAAACATCCAGTATCAAATCGTGAATTCATAAATTTTATTGAAGATGGTGGCTATAATAAGGCGGAATTTTGGTTATCTGACGGATGGGCATTATGTCAAAAAGAAAATTGGGAAGCTCCCATGTATTGGCATAAAAATAACGATGGTAGTTGGTCTTATTATACAATGGGTGGTTTAATACCAATTAAACTAAATGCGCCAGTTTGCCATGTAAGTTATTATGAAGCTGATGCCTTTGCTCGATGGTCGAATGCTAGATTACCCAGAGAAACCGAATGGGAAGTTATTGCTAAATCATTAGATGTTGAAGGTCATTTCGCTGATGCTAATCTATTTGATCCACAACCTTCAACTAAAGATGGAGTTACACAAATTTATGGAGATGTATGGGAATGGACACAAAGTTCTTTTAGTGCTTATCCAGGATATGAAATAGCTGAAGGTGCAGTGGGAGAATATAATGGTAAATTTATGTCTGGACAGATGGTTTTACGAGGTGGTTCTTGTGCCACACCCATGAACCATATTAGACCTTCTTACCGAAACTTTTTTCCTCCATATGCACGATGGCAATTTTCAGGAATTCGTTTAGCTAAAGATAAATTCGCTTCTATTTCTTTCCTCCACGCTAATGATAATAATAACAAAGATATATTTTTAAATGATATCATTTTAGGATTAAGTTCAATACCAAAACATATATCATCAAAATATCTTTATGATACTAAAGGCGCACAACTATTCGAGAAAATTTGTAAACTTGAGGCTTATTACCCTACAAGAACAGAAATAGGTATTCTTAAAAATAATTCTGCTGAAATTGCAAAATCTCTTGGTCCGAACGTAACACTTATTGAATATGGCTCTGGAGCTCTTCAGAAAGTTCGCATACTCTTAGACACATTGATTGACCCAAGTTCACTTTGTGCGATAGATATCTCTGAAGAACAGTTAAAAAAATCTGCTAGTATTATACGCAATGCCTACCCCAATATTGAAGTTTTAACAGTTGCTGCTGATTTTACTAAAGCAGTAAAAATACCAAAATCACAACTCGAGACAAAGTCTAAAATTGTGTTTTTCCCTGGTTCAACTATTGGTAATTTTGAACCAGATGATGCTAGAGCATTTTTACAAAATATTTGTAAAACAATTGGTAAAAACGGAAAATTACTAATAGGTGTTGATTTAAAAAAGGATTATGAACGTCTTCTTAAAGCATATGACGACGATCATGGCATCACAGAAGCTTTTAATAAAAATCTTTTATCTCGAATAAACCATGAATTAGGCGCTGATTTCAATCCAAATTTATTTCGTCATATTGTTCGGTTCAACACTTTCAAAGGTAGAATTGAAATGCATCTTGAAAGTTGTATAGATCAGTCTGTTAATATTGGTAAAGAAAAATTTTTCTTTACAGCTGGAGAAACTATCCATACTGAAAATTCATATAAATATCATATTCATGAATTTATAGAATTGGCTAAATCATCCGGTTTAGATAAACTATCTACATGGACAGACGAAGATAATCTCTTTGCTGTCATTTTATTTAGAGTAAAGTAATTAGATATCAAATCATTCTATTTGATGTATGTTGAGTTATCAATTTTAATAATTTTAGTTATTTAAATTTATAATTTAAAAAAAATAATAAAAAGCATTAATTTATATAAATGTATGATTTATTACAATTGCCAGATTTTACCCATCTGCAATTTTTTTTAACTTGCTTGGTTGCATTTGGTGGTGGATTGATAAGAGGTTATACAGGTTTTGCCGGTGCCCTTTTGCTGCTACCTGGGTTTGTTCTTATCATGGGACCATTACCAGCATTAAATGTCGTGATCATTTCAGGTATGGTCGGACAATTAATAATCCTTCCTAATGCAGTCAAAAGGGCACAAAAAAATGTAGTATTATCTTATGGCGGTGGAATTTTTTTAGGCGTCTATCTAGGATTATATTTTTTGTTTAAAAGAGATATTCCTGACATTACCTTTTTTATGGGTATATTTATAATATTAGCAACTTTAATATTAATTTCTGGTTGGAAATATAAAGGACCGATAAATAATTATACTTCAGGTTCATTTGGAACTGGAATTGGTTTTTTTGCTGGTTTTTTTGGGGTGCCAACTGGACCTTTGACAGGACTTTTTTTCTTATCCTTAAAAGAGGATATAAAAATTATTCAAGCAAATATTCAATGTATAGTAATTTTAACAGTTTTTGCATTTTTTACTTATTTTTATTTTATTGAAGGCTTTCGATCTGACTACTTATTATTGGGATTAATTATGTCGCTTCCCCTCGCTATTGGTTTAAAAACTGGTCAATATTTATTTAACTTTTTACCAGAGAAAGTGTTTAGACCTATAACATATATTTGCCTTTTATCTTTAGGTTCATCATTATGTTTTAAAGCATATAATTAGGAATTAAAATGAATGAAATTATTAAAACAGATAAAATAGATCATATTGGAATTGTTGTGCCAAATATTGAAAAAGCACTAGAACATTATAAGAATGTTTTTAATAAAATTGGAAGTAAACCTATAATATCAGAAACACAAAATGTAAAAATATCATTTATACAGTTTTCAAATATCAAATTAGAACTGATAGAACCAATAAGTAAAAAAAGTCCTATATCTAACTTTCTTAAAAAAAATCCTTTAGGAGGTATGCATCATGTTGGATTAGAAGTAGATGATTTAAACAATACATATTCTGATGCTAAAAACAATGATCTAGAACCCTTATCAAAACCAGTGAAAGGCTATCATGGTAGAGATTTATTTTTTTTACACCCAAAAAAAATGATGAACACATTATTTGAAATCTTATCTAAAAATTAAAGGAGAAAAAAATGAGAACTGATTTTAAAGAAATATTATTTGAAATTAAAGAAAATGCAGCATGGATTACAATAAACCGTCCTGAAGTAAGAAATGCATTTCGAGAGCAAACACTTGATGAAATGAGAGAAGCAGTGCTTCAAACCAAAGAAGATGTAACCATTTCTTGTATAGTTTTCACAGGTGCTGGCGATGAAGCATTTTCAGCTGGTGGAGATTTCTATGCAATGAAAAGATTAAACTGGTCTAATGCTTCTCATTGGAATGATAGAATGTTAGGATTAGCAATGGCTATTAGAGGCGTTTCTATTCCTGTAATAGCAATGGTAAATGGTTGGTGTATGGGAGGTGGCCATGAATTAGCATTGTGGTGTGATATGGTCATTGCTTCTGAAAATGCTACACTTGGTCAAACTGGAGCAAGAGTTGGTGCCTGCCCTACAGTTGGTGCAACACAATACCTGCCAAGAATTGTGGGCGAAAGAATAGCTAGAGAAATGATATTTTTATGCAGAACCTTTAAAGGTCAAGAAGCAGTTGATGTTGGTTTGATCAATAAATGTGTTCCTCAAGATCAACTGTATGATGAAACTATGAAGTGGGTTAAACAGATTAATAGTTACAGTGGTCAAACTATAAGACAGACTAAAAAGTCATTAAATGCTGAATCTGATGAATTGTACGCTTCATGGCAACACGGAATGGAATTGCTTGCACATGTGTGGGGGTCAGAAGAATCTCTTGAAGGAATGCATGCATTTATTGAAAAAAGAAAGCCAAACTTTTTTAAATTTAGAGAAAAAAATGCAAATATTGTTAAAGAATATTTAGATGGTTTGGAAAAGGATGAGAATGTTAAACCTAAAGGATAATAATGAGTAAAGTTTATCCACTAACAGGCATAAGGGTCTTAGATTTAACTAGAATTCTTGCAGGACCCTTGTGTACTCAGTATTTAGGTGATTTAGGTGCTGAAATAATTAAAATTGAAAACCCCAAGGGTGGTGATGATACCCGAGCTTGGGGTCCACCTTTTTTAGGAACTGAGTCAGCTTATTACCTCGGCATAAATAGAAACAAAAAAAGTATCTGTTTAGATATAAAAACAAAAGAAGGTTTTAAAATATTAAAAGACCTTATTAAAAAATCAGATGTAGTTATAGATAATTTCAAACCAGGTTTTTGGGACAAAATTGATCTACCGGATAGCTGGTTTAATAAAAATGTTCAAAATGTAGTTAGAACTTCTATTTCTGGATACGGAGTAAAGGGACCTCAGGGAGGATTACCAGGATATGATTTTTTAATGCAAGCCGAGTCAGGTTTAATGAAAATTACTGGAGAAGTTAATGGTGAACCCATGAAATTAGGAGTAGCTATAGTAGATATTGTAACAGGATTAAATGCAGTAATTTCAGTCCTTTCTGGTCTTTTATTAAATAAAAAATTAAAAAATAAAAATATATTAACTGAAGTTAATTTATACAACTCTGGAATTTTTTTACTTGCTAATGTTGCCTCTAATACACTTGTTTCTAATAAAGATGCCGAAAGATATGCAAATGGTCATCCTAACATCGTTCCGTATAATTTATTTAAAAGTAAAAATGGTGAGTTAGCAATAAGTGTTGGAAATGATAATCAATTTAAAGTTTTTACAAAACTACTAAAAAAACCAGAATGGGCTCTAGACAAAAGATTTGCTAAAAATGCAGATAGAGTTAAAAACAGAACTTTAATTGAAAAAATGATTAATAAAGAATTATCAAAAAAAAATAGAAGCTATTGGTATAATCTATTTTTAAAAAATAACATACCATCAGCTATTGTAAGAGGCGTTAAAGAAGCATTAAATCACTCTCAAACAAAAGATAATGACATGACTTTGAAATTAGATAAGAAAAACACAAAAAGTTTAGAGACATTAAATACACCAATCCAGATTAATAACCAAAGAGGATTATCCAAACCTAAATACCCTCCTTCTCTTGGAGAAGATACTAAAAAAGTATTAAAAAATATTCTTAATATAGATGATGAAGAAATAAAAAAATTAATCTCACTGAAAGTTATTAAATAACACAAGGAGACATATATGTTTAAGTTAACAAAAGGCATTCTAATAAAAGAAGTAGAAATTTATATATTAAAAATTCCTTTAAACAAACCTATTAAAATGGCCGGAATAGTTGTTGATAGTGCTGAAAATCTTTTTGTAAAAATAATAAGTCAAAATGATACGTATGGATGGGGTGAAGCTTCTTCTGCTCCAACAATGACAGGAGAATTCTCACATGGCATGTTTTCAGCTGCTTTATTTTTAAAAAATTTTTTGATCAATAAAAACTTAACATCATTAAATGATCTAGATATTTTAAAAAAATCTCCTCTTTATGAAAACAAAGGAACTAAATCAGCATTCGAAATCGCTCTATTAGATTTAATGGCAAAAGAAAATAATATACCATTATTTCAATTATTCGCCTCTCAATCAAAGAGACATTCAATACCAATTATTAAAATGGTTGCAGGAAAAACTATTTCAGAAGAATTAGATGATTTTAAAAAAGCATTAGATGCAGGATTTACAAAGTTTAAGATTAAAGTTGGATCAAATGACGCAAAAACAGATTTAAATAGATGTTCTTCAATTTCAAAAATTGGACATGATAAATGTTTTTTTTCTGCAGACGCTAATGAAGGTTTTTCCCATGAAGATGCAGCAGAATTTGCTAAAAAAGCAAAAGATGCAGGAATATCTTTTTTTGAACAACCTATAAAGGCTTCCGAAAAAAACAAGATTACTGAAATAACAGCATTTAGCAGCGTTCCTACTTGTTCTGATGAAGGCGTGCATTCTATAAATGATGTAATTGAAATTGGAGAGAAATTAATAACTTCTGGACTAAGTTTAAAAACAATTAAACTTGGAGGAGCTTATGAAGCTTATAAATGCGGAGAGAAAGCTAATGAATTAGGCTTAAATATAAATCTCTCAGGCAAAGTTGCTGAAACAAGTATTGCAAGTTTTGCAATCTCACATGTTGCACAAGCAATTACTCAAGCTAACTGGGATTTAAGCATTACCAATCAATATTTAGTTGAAGACCCTGTTACAACGAATTTAAAAATATCCAATGGTCAAATTAATTTTGAAAATACTGTTGGATTAGGAACTGAACTAGATATTTCTAAAGCTTCAAAGTTTATTCAACAATCAAGTTAATTATATTAAAACTAATTGATCTGTTGTTTTTTTGGTTCTGACGGGCCTGACGGTTTTGACTTTTTTTCTGCTACCATGTTTATTGTAAACATTTTTAGATTTTGATTTATAATTATCATCTTTTCTTACTTTGGAAATTTTATCTCGTGCCATTCTAACTGCCTCTTTATGATCAACAATAGGCAATGGGTAATGCTTGCCTAATATACAACTATATTTTGTTTGTTCTTCTAGATTCATTTTCCAAGGTTCGTGTATAAACATTGATGGCACATTTTTTAATTCGGGAACCCATTTTTTAATAAACTCACCCTCTTTATCATGTTCAATTGATTGCTTGATAGGATTATAAATTCTAAGAGTATTTATGCCTGTTACTCCTGATTGCATCTGTAATTGGCTATAGTGTATACCAGGCTCATAGTCAGTAAATAGTCTTGCCAAAACATAGCCGGATTCCCTCCAATCAATCCATAAATCATAACTTGCAAAGCTAGTTAGCATTGCTCTCATACGAAAAGTTATCCATCCATTATAAGTTAAACTTCTCATGCACGCATCTACAAATGGAAACCCAGTAAATCCAGTTTCCCATGCTTTAAGTGTATCTGTATTTGATTTTTTTTCTCGCATCCCTTCATAACTTGAGTGCATGCATTTATTTTCAATTGATGGCTGATCTTCTAATTTTTGAATAAAGTGACATCTCCAAGATAATCTCGAACTAAATGCTGATAATCCTCTTTTATTATATTTTAGGCCTTGCTTTTCACATTTATACTTAAAATCTTTAAGTTTTTTGTAAATCTCTTTAACTGAAAGAGTTCCATAGGTAAGATGTGGAGAGAGCCTTGAGCAATACTTATCTGAATTATTAGGTCCAGAAATATTTTGTAAATAATTATCTAATTTATCATTTAAAAATTTATCTAATAATATTAAACCTTCTTTTCTTCCACCTTTTTGAAATATAAAATTGTCATCTTTAGAAAACAGACTATTTTCCTTAGTAAGGATATCAGACTTAATATCATGATTTAATTTTTTTAATATTTTTGGAGTTTGAAAAATGTTTTTAGACATTCTCTCATTCCTCAATCTAGACCATTCATTTCTGCCATTTAATTTTCTAATAATACCATTTGTTGGGAATTGAAGAAAATTAACGTTATTCTTAGTACACCAATTCGTTACATTAATATCTCTTTTATATGTCCAGTGGTTTGAAGTTTCTTCATGTGAATAAATTGAAATCAATTCAAATTTGTGTTTAATAAGTTCAAGAAAATTAATAACATCACTATTTAAAAGTAAAAGTTCAGATTTAATTGATTTGATTTCTTTTTTCAGATCCATAAGACTATCGTGAATAAAATACCAATGTCTTTTAGAAGCAAAAGGTTGCTTCCAATAATCAGTTTCAAAAAAGTAAACTGGTATTGTAGGAATATTTGTTTTAGAAGCTTCTAATAAAGGTCTATGATCGTTAATTCTTAAATCTTTTTTAAACCAGACGATTTGACACTCTTGTTTCATTTTAATGATTTAAGATCAAAAATGAAAAAATAAAGGAATAATAATAGATTTTTATTTATTCAAAGTCATATTTTTTTAAAATTGTTTCTATATATGGATATGTATTTATGTGTTGATTTTGTTTTTTTAATGCAAATTTAATTTTAGATAAATGATTTTCTTTCAAAAATTTTTTAACAAATTCAAAATGGTTTTTTGCTATTTCAAATTTTTTTACATGATCATAAGCCAAACCTAAATGCAAGTTCCACCAAACAAAATTTTTATGTTGTAAAGGTTCTAAAACATCTATTACTTTATCTCTTTCTTCACTTGTTTGATAACATTGAGCAAGAAGGTAATTGTCCCAAGTTGCATAATTACCAGTGTCTAAGGAATAGGCTTTCTTTCCAATTTCCCAGCAGCCTCTTTGAAACTGGCACCTATTATTTTTTACAGATTTTAATTCATCAGTACTTTTATAAATGTCTTCTTTTTCGCATTGTCCACCATAGGCTAAACTATATCCAATTTTACCAAGCAAATGAGGTCTTTCTCCTGCAAGAGAATATGCTTTTTCAGCAACATTAAACATTTCTTGCCAGTTGTTTTTATAAAATTCAATCTGTAGTTTTGTCGAATAGCCAAAGGCATGTTCAGGATCCAATATTAATCCTCTATTAATTTCTTTTGATGCTTCTTCTAACATGTACTTGAATTCATTTGTCATAGAAAAAGAAGAGTGTTGTGCTCTTTTTCTGTCAGCAAGCCAAATCCAAGCGTTGGCATAATTAGGATCTTTTTTTATTGACTTTTCAAGACATTCTATTGCTTTTGGATTTAAAGAAGGAGTAACTGCGCCTCTAGCAAAATTAATACATTCGTAAATAGAAATATCACTTGTAGACGTTGAAGCTATTTTTTTATTAATATCTTTAGAGAGTACTGCTCCAGCTCCAACTAATTCATTAATAATTTTTTTAATTATTTCATCTTGCAAGGCAAAAATATTTTTACCTGTCAAATCCCTGTCATATGTTTCAGACCATATATTTGATATGTTCTTACCATCAATTAAATCAACCTTAACTCTAAGCATGTTATCAATTTGCATGATGTTACCATCTACCAAATAAGAAGCGTTTGTTTTTTTTGATACTTCACTCAAATCATTTGGAATTTTTTTTAAATTTAATATATTCAATGATTTAGAAGACTTTGTTAGTTTCGAACCTAAGTCTTGGGATATACCAAGAGCTAAAAGTTTTTCTTTTTTTGTGTCACTTAAACTTTTAAAAGGAAGTACAACTATTTTACTAGTATCAAGTTTTTTCTCAGTTTCAAAAATTCCAGTTAAAAATAATCCTATAAACACTGCAGCTACAGCACCCCCTACTAATCCAATAAGTTTTGCCTTTGATGATTGAGTTTTTAATTTTCTTTTTTGTGAAGGATCTAGTAACAAATCATATGCATGGAATGTATTTTCCTTAACCTTCTGCTCACCAAGATCATTAAATTCATACTTTGTTTTCTTAACAACTAAGTCATAAACATTCTTTGCTATTGTTATCCCACCTGGCTGTGCCAAGGCCTCTAAACGAGCGGAAATGTTTACACCATCGCCCATAAGATTCTTATCACCTTGCTTCACAACATCACCCATGTTTATACCTATACGGTATTCTAATTTGACCTGTGTTGTTTCTTTAGCATTACGCTCTTTGATTTTCTTTTGGAACTCTACAGCCATGTTGATAGCTGCTACAGCGCTTGGAAATTCTGCAAAGACAGAATCTCCACCTGTATTAAATATTCTACCCTTCTGCTTTTTTATGATAGGCTCAATTATTTTATTACATTCATTAAGACTTGCTAAAGTAGCATCTTCGTCTTTTTCCATATGTTTACTGTAGCCAACAACATCCGTGGCAAATATAACAGCAATTTTACGATCAGTATCTTGAGTAGACATAGATATCTTAACTATACATATTTAATGTTAACTGAAAATATTTAATTTAACTAAAATTTCCAGAAATTAGTTTTGCACTTTTGAATTCTACTTTTTTTGGTTTTTTTCCATAAAATCGAGATATTCTTAGTTGGTCTTTGGCTTCGTCTGTAGCTTCTTGCAGTGATCCTTTAATTGGTCTACTCGACCAATCTCTACCATCTACTACAAATGTTATAATATATGTTGTTTCCATAATATTTACCTACAAATAATTGAATTAACTTTTTATTTAATCATAATCCTTTCCATTCTTTTCCTAATAAGCACAAAAACATTCCTAAACCGGTTATTATTAGACCAAAACTTACTGAATATAAAACATAATCTATAGGTAAATTTTTAGATATCGCAAAATAACCAAACAAAACAACACATGAAAATCTTAAAATTCCAATAAGAATTGGCTTTATCATTTTACCTGTTCCTTGACTTGAAAAATAAATAGCCTGACCAAAACCAAAAAGACAATAAAACGGTGTTACAATTAAAATATATTTTAAACAATATTTAATTACATCAGGGTTTGAAGAAAAATATTGATATAAAAAATGAGGAAAAAGATTAATGAAAAGTCCAATAAGACCAATAATCAAAAAACATACAATTCCTCCAGTGAAAGCTATCTTTCTTGCTCTAGCAAACTGTTTAGAGCCAAAATTTATACTAACAGATGCTGTTAAAGCCGCACCAATTCCAAATATTATAGGTGTCAAAATCAATTCTAATCTTGCACCTATGCCATAACCAGCTAAAGCATTTGGACCAAAATTTCCTATATAACCCGTTATTACACCTACTGTTAGTGCAATAGTAATGCTATTTAAAAGACCAAGACCTCCAACTTTCATAATGTCAATGAAAATTAAATTTGAAAATTTATGAAATTTAACTTTTAAAATACTTTGCTTAAAAATTAAATAATGAAACAAATAAGCCATCATAATTACATGGCAAATGACTATCGAAATAGCTGGACCAAGAATACCATATTTTAAACTGCCATTAATACCAAATGTTAAAACATATGATAATATTATTTGACATAAACTTCCAATTACAATTGCTTTTGAGGGAATAAAAGTATTTCCCAAACCTCGAATTATTGAAGCCAGTATGTGAGTTAACCAAAAGAAAATCGAAAATGCAAAAAACACTTTTGCATAATTGATTGCCCCAAATAAAATTTCATCAGTTGCGCCCATGAGTATAAAAATTTTTTCTGAATATAATAAAAAAATTATTGTATAAGTTAATGCCATTCCAAACGCTATTAAAATCGAATGATAACAAGATATTTCAGCTCTTTTTATATCTTTGCTTCCGATAGCTCTTCCAACTGAAGAGGTGACTCCACCGCCAATAGCTCCTGCGGCCATCATTAACATAAGCATTTGAAAAGGAAAAATTATGGCTATTATAGCTAAGGCTTCAGTACCTACAATACCAAGAAAAATAGCGTCGGCAAATGTTGCTATTGTCCAAGCAATCCAAGCAAATGCATTTGGAAGACCAAGTTTCCAAATTATTTTAAGAATTGATCCATTTAAGATCAAAGGTATATTTGATATTTTAGTCTCCTTTAACTTTTTTCAAAAATAATGATATATAAGCACAACTAAATTATTTTAATGGGTAAGTCGATGTAGCATGACACAAAACATCTCTATTATCTTCAGAATAAACTTTTGTTTCACCAATGGCTATAGAACTTCCAAATCTTTGTACCTCGCTTTCAATTATAAAATAGTCTCCAAATGCAGGTCTTATAAAATTATTATTTTGAGAAAGTGTCCCTCTTTGCGATTTAGTTGAAGTATTCATCGCTATAGACATTACCGTATCTATAACTGACATTAAAATTTGACCTGACAAAGCTCCTGTTACAAATTGATAGTCTTTAGAATTTTCTAGTCTTGCTACAACTTTGCCTTCTTCAATACTTAAGAATGATAACATTAACTGTTTTACGTATGGAGCAAATACATAATTATATATCTTTTCTATATTTTCCATTGTAATTTTATCTTCTGGCAATTTAGGTTTCATGTATTAAAGCTATAAAATTTTGGAAATAAAACAATTAAATAATCACAAAGAGAATAAAATTATATAAAAATTAATATTTTTTAGTATGATAAAATATTATTTAAGGACAAAAAATGGCTACATATTTGATACTTGGAACATATTCAAATAAAGGAGCTAAAGGGTTAGTCGAAAAAGACTCTGATCGTAGAGAGGCCATGAAAACATTAACAGATAGTGTTGGTGCAAAATTTTTAGATTATCATATTACTAGAGGTATATATGATTTTTGGATACTAGTTGAAGCAGACAATTTTGAACAGATTGCTGCAATTAATCTTAAGGCTAAATCTGCAGATACAATAGATAAAGCTGACGTTTTAGAAACAGTTGATATCAATGACATTAGACAACAAGCTAAACGAGTTAATTACATTCCACCAACTGAATGAAAAAAAATTAATTTATGATAGAAAGTTAAATCTCTTTTAAAGAGATAAACTATATATCCTTATTGCATTGTCATGCATTATTTTTTTTTGAACAGAGCTTTTTAAACTTCCTATCATAAGACGAACTTTTTTAAGATGATAAGGAAAATCATCAAAACTATATTTTCTACCTAGTTTCCAATCACTACCATACATGACTTTGTCAGGATATTTTTCAAAGAAAATAGCCCACCTTTCATGTAATTTAAAGTCTAAGTCACTTGGATGATTTAAATCATGTCCACCCCAATATAATCCCCAACTATGAGTGAGCTTAAAGTCTGCATATATGTTATCGCAAAATTCAAATAAATTGCCAAGAGATTCTGGGGACAGATGTCCAAGATGAGCCAAGACAAACTTAGCATTTGGATATTGTTTACAATTAGTCTTATAAAAATTTAAAACTTCATTTTCTCTATTAATTTTCTTTAATATATAAAAAGGTTCTATGTGAAAAACTATCGGCACATAATATTGATCAGCCAATTCTAATAATTTAGTTATAATTTTATCATTTAAATCTAATAAAAGTTCTTGTTGTGACCATTTTTTCTTTCCACCTGGCAATATGGTTTTTGCATGTTTATTGTAATGCACGGCACCAACCTCTCCAATGCCAATGCAATTTCCCTTTCTAAGATGTTTATTAATTCTATTTAATTCTCTTTCAATTTTGTTCTTACTTGTATTAAAATTACTTTTTAAACTTTTATACTTCAATCCTATTATGTCAGCCCTGCATAATGCAGAGACAGTATCAAATTGTTTTGCAAATTTGACTGAATTTGCTCTTTTTTTCTTAGCTTTGTAATCGCCTGGAGTGTTCATAACAATAGTATGAACGACATTGAGTTTATTTTTAATTTCGACTATATCAGGTCCATTGGGTCCAATTTTTTCAACTTTAGTTTTATGTCTTCCTTTATAATTTGGATGATCATGAACATCTATAATCGGGCCTTGATATGGGGTTGTTAACTCTCTTTCTTTATATTGTTCAAGAATATTTTTATCCTTTAATTTTATAATTTCTTCAGAAGAAAAAAATTTCTTGCCTTGGATTTGTAATTGATAATCGCTTAAACTTTCGGATATGGAATCTTTACAAGAAAATAAAACAAATAATATTATTAATACAAAATTTTTGATCATATTATTACTATAACAAAAAATTAAAATACTTAATATATTTGATTATAAAATTATTTCAAAACCTTCAAACTCTGGATGACCTAGATATATATCACTATGTTGTCCAGCCCCTTTATGTGCTTCTCTAAAAGCCTCTGATTTTGTCCAGTTGATAAAGTCATTTTCGGATTCCCACAAACTATAAGAAGCATAAAGTCTATAATTTTCTTTTTTACTACCCTTAATTAAATTAAATTTTTTAAAACCAGGCACATTTTCTAAATGTGTATCACGACTTTTCCATATTTCTTCAAAGGTTTCTTCTTTACCAGAAATTATTTTAAATCTATTCATTGCTATATACAATTAATTAACTCCTATATTAATATATTTTTTATTAACAAAATCATAATTTATTACATTAGTATCATTATTCATAGTCAGATAAAATATTGGATTTTGAAAAAAAATATTACCTGCACAAAAGCTTTCAGAAATTAATTTTGCACTATCAAAAGTTTTTTTAATATAAATGTTGTCAACTAGATCTTTTATATAATTTAATTCCATGTCAGTATTATCACATTGGAATAGATATAATATTTTTAAAATTTCTTTTTCAGTTTCTCCAACAAAACAGCAGTCGTGTTTTCTAAAATCATAAATTTTTACTGATGATAAGGATATTGATTTCATTAAATCATCAAAAGGAACTACTGTTTCTACATGACCATAACTCATTAAGTAATTTATTAATTGTGGAATTGGGTTTCGCTTAAAAACAACTGATTTAATCCAACTTCTAATACATTACAATTAAATAATCTGCTTTCTTTAATTCTAATATTTTTAATTCTTTAATCATATTTATTTGATAATGATAATAATTATCATTATTAAGTAAAGGAGTAAATTCATTATTTAAGAATAAATATAATATCATTTATTCTTATAATGATTATAAAATTATTTAGTTTAAAGTTTTTAAAAACATGCTTAATATCTACTAATAATTTGGAGTTTATGAATGAAAGATGATTACCTAATTGAAGTAAACAATTTAAAAGTATACTTCCCTCTAAAAGATAATACCGTTAAAGCTGTTGATGATGTATCTTGGAACATAAAAAAAGGTGAAACTTTAGCTGTCGTTGGAGAATCAGGATCAGGTAAATCAGTCACAGCAATGTCTCTTATGAGATTAACAGATTACTCTGGTGGAGATATAATTTCAGGCTCAATAAACTTCAATAGAAAAAATGGGGATACATTAGATATCACTCAACAAAATCAAGATACAATGAGAGAAATAAGAGGAAATGATATATCGATGATATTTCAAGAGCCAATGACTTCTCTAAATCCAGTATTTACAATAGGTATGCAAATTTCTGAAGCAATTATAAAGCATCAAAACAAAACTCCTGAAGAAGCCCGTGAAATTTCATTGGAAATGCTTAAACTAGTTAGGATACCAGAACCTGAAAAACAACTTGAACAATACCCGCATCAATTGTCTGGTGGAATGAGGCAACGCGTAATGATTGCAATGGCATTAAGTTGCAAACCATCACTTTTGATTGCTGATGAACCAACTACCGCATTAGATGTTACCATACAAGCTCAAATACTCGATTTAATTAAAATGTTACAGAGAGATATTGGAATGTCAGTCATGTTTATTACACATGATATGGGCGTAGTTGCAGAAGTTGCTGATAGAGTTGTTGTTATGCTTAATGGAAAAAAAGTGGAAGAAGGAACAGCAAAAGAAATTTTTTTAAAACCAAAACATCCTTACACAAAAGCTCTACTTTCAGCTGTACCAAAATTAGGAAGTATGAAAGGCCGTAGATTACCAGCTAAATTTGCCAATATAGACGTAAAAAGAGCTGAAGGTGATGAAGTTAAGGATATTAAAGACGGACATCAACTTCAAGATATAAAAGATCAGGTTAACTATAAATCCCCTCCTCTATTAAAAGTTGAAGGATTGACAACACGTTTTGAAATAAAACAAGGGATGGGAGGAAAAAAGGGAATAGTGCATGCTGTTCAAAATATAGACTTTTCAATGCAACCAGGGGAAACATTCGGTTTAGTGGGTGAAAGTGGTTGCGGAAAATCAACAACTGGAAGAAGTATTCTCAGACTTACTGAACCCACAAGAGGAAATGTAATTTTTGATGGCGTAGATCTGTCATCTTTGACTATAAAAGAATTAAGAACTTATAGAAAACAAATGCAAATGATATTTCAAGACCCATTTGCTTCACTCAATCCAAGAATGATGGTAGGAGAAACAATTGCGGAACCTATTTACGTTCATGGATTAGCTAAGGGAAAAGAAGTTACAGATCGAGTTGAAAAACTATTAGATAGAGTTGGGCTTACGCCAGATTATGCTGTGAGATACCCTCATGAATTATCTGGTGGACAAAGACAAAGAATAGGTATTGCAAGAGCTTTAGCATTAGAACCAAAACTCATCATTGCTGATGAAGCTGTTTCTGCGTTAGATGTGTCAATTCAAGCTCAAGTTGTTAATCTTATGATGGAATTACAAGAAGATCTTGGGTTGTCATATTTATTTATAAGTCACGATATGGCTGTTATAGAAAGAGTAAGCCACAGAGTTGGTGTAATGTATCTAGGAGAAATTGTTGAACTTGGACTAAGAAGTCAAATTTTCGAAAACCCTCAACATCCTTATACTAAAAAGTTAATGTCTGCAGTACCAGTTGCTGACCCAAGAAAAAGAAAAACTGAACTTAATCTAATGACTGATGAAATACCTAGTCTAGTAAAACCAGTAGATTATGAACCTGAGAAAATACATCTTACAAAAGTGGATGAAGGTCACTTCGTAATGCCTTATTGAGTATATCAGAAAAGATGATTTTTACTATTAGATATAATAATTTAATGTTTTTTGATGTATAACCTAACCTATAATTAATATAAAGTTAAATAAATTAACTAAGTTTTTAGGAGGAATAAATATGCTTGGTTTCATAAAAAACTTAGTTGGAGGATTAGCTCTGATTTCCTTCACCGTTATTGGTGGTATTGCGAATAGTGCATCTTGCCCCAAATCAGGTGGAATTTTAAAATATGGTGTTAAAGCTGAACCGCCAACTTACGACATGCATGGAACGAATTCATACGCAGTTATGCACTTCGTTGCACAGCATTACTCAACATTATTAACATTTGATTGGAATAAATTTCCAAAACTTGAAGGTGATGTTGCAGATAGTTGGAACGTCTCATCCGATGGATTGACTTATACTTTTAAAATAAAAAAAGGTATAAAATTCCATGATGGCACTCCATTAACATCAAAAGATGTTAAAGCAACCTATGACAGGTTAAGAAACCCACCTGAAGGTGTTATTTCAGTAAGAAAAGCACTCTTCTCATCGATTTCTGGAATTACAACGCCTGACGATAACACAGTTGTCTTTAAATTGAGTTCTCCAGATGCATTTATGCTTGATGGGTTTGCATCACCATTTAATGCGATTTACTCAGCAAAAGACATTGCAAAAGATCCAAAATGGCACTTAAAAAATATAAATGGTACTGGACCATATAAGTTTGTTGCTCACAAAAAAGGTGAAAGCTGGAAAGCTGAGAAGTTTGCAGACTTTCATCATGGAGATAACTGCTTAGATGGAACAGAATCTTTTAGAATTAAAAAAGTTGCTGAACCATTAATTGGTGGTCAAATAATGGCTGAGTGGAGAGGAACTGCACCACCTGAAAGAGTGTTATTGAAAAAAGAAATGGGTGATAATGTTTCATTTCAAGCTAAAACATTGATGACACTATGGGTAGTAAGTTTAAACAGTAAAACTAAAGCTTTCCAGAACAAGAAAGTAAGACAAGCGATCAATATGTGTATTGATAGACACACAGGATTAAAAAAGTTAGCTAAGATTACTTTTACAGCTCCAAGACCTTCTGGTTATCTACTATATGATACATTCTATGCATTACCAGATGAAGAATTATATAAAATTCCTGGTTTTCAAAAAGATATTGCTGCTAGTAGAAAAAAAGCGATGCAAATGCTTAAAGAAGCTGGTGCTGAAGGCTTAGAATTTACATACAGCAATAGAGCTGTATCTCATCCATATGATCATATAGCTATTTGGCTAATGTCTGAGTGGAAAAAATGTGGATTAAAACCAAAAATGATTACTAACCCAACTTCAAAATTTGTAAAAATTAGAAGAGAAGGTGGTTTCGATGCTACAATCGATTGGGCTCCATCATTTTTACCAGATCCAACATTAATGCATTTTAAATATATATCAGCTGATAGAACAGCATCTAACTACTCTAAAAATACAGATAGAGGATTAGATAAGATTTTTGATGCTCAAAAAGGTGAAGTTGACAAGAATAAAAGAAAAGCTCTTGTTCATGATTTTGAAAAAACTGCACTTGAAAATGCATGGGTATTACCAATTACCTATACAGATCGTGTGATAGCACTAAACAGTAAGGTAAAAGGATATGTGATTGCAAACTCACATATATTAAATAACACCTGGAGAGGTGTCTATTTAGACTAAACTTTATGAAATAAAGGCAATCTAATAATAATTTAGATTGCCTTCCCTTTTATTTTTTTTAAGAATAAATTAATGTTAAAATACGCTATTAAAAGAATTTTGTTAATGATCCCTACCCTTTTGGCGGTAGCTGTTATAGTCTTTTTAGTTTTAAGAGTTGTTCCTGGAGATATTGTTGAATTAAAGTTAACTGCTGAAGGTGGTGAAGTATCTCTAGAACAAATAGAGGCTGAAAAAACAAGATTAGGCTTGAATGATCCACTTCACGTTCAATTCATAAAATATATGAGCGGTCTGCCTCGTGGTGATTTAGGCATATCATTGTGGACTGAAGAACCTGTTTCTGCAGAAATTGCTGCACGTATTGGTCTATCTTTCGAGCTAGCTTTATTATCAACTATATTAGCTGTTATAATTGCATTTCCTTTAGGCACTCTATCTGCCCTATTTAGAGGAACGATATTAGATTATATAATAAGGATTTTAACTATTGGTGGAATTGCTGTCCCCTCTTTTTGGCTAGGAATGTTATTAATTATGTTAGTTCTTGCTACCATAGGAACGTTACCACCATTAGGAACAGTAAGTCTTTTTGCAGATCCATTAGTAAACTTACAACAGATGATTTGGCCTGCAATTTCAGTTGGTTATAGATATAGTTCAGTTGTAGCAAGGATGCTTCGTTCATCAATATTAGAGGTTTTATCAGAAGATTATATAAGAACGGCTAGGGCTAAAGGTTTGTATGAAAAAATAGTTATAGTAAAACATGGTATGAGAAACGCCCTATTACCTACTGTAACAGTAATAGGTCTTGAATTTGCTTTTTTGTTAGGTGGATTAGTTGTTACTGAGTCAGTATTTAATTTAAATGGAATTGGAAAACTATTTGTAGATAGTGTTGTAAGAAATGATTTAAATCTTTTACAAGGATTAGTTCTAACAGTTGCAACAGCATTTGTAGTGGTTAATTTATTGATAGATCTTTTTTATGCAGCATTAGATCCTAGGATAAGATACCAGTCATGAGTACAATGAATATCGCAAAACCAAAAAGAAGAACAGTTTGGGATTTTATAAAACAACAACCACTTGGTTTTATAGGATTAATTTTAATTTTAATAATGTCTATTGCTGCTATTTTTTCACCGGAAGTTGCTCCATACCATCCAGAAGATGTTGATTTTGAAGCCTCTCCTGCACTTGGAGGTGGGCAACCATCTTGGGATCATCTACTAGGTGCTGATGCGTTTGGCAGAGATATATTATCAAGATTGATATATGGCGCTAGGACAGCTTTATCTATTGGTTTTCTATCAGCATTTATAGGCTGTACAGTTGGAGCAATAATAGGAACTACATCTGCATATTTTGGAGGTAAAATTGACTTGATAATTCAAAGACTAATAGATCTAATGTTATCATTTCCTATCGTTGTTTTAGCAATTGTTGTAATCGCAGTTTTCCCAAAGACTGTCGTTGCCGGAATTGATATAAACGTTATCATTGCGATTGCAATACCATTTACACCAAAAGTTGCTAGAGTTATAAGATCACAAGCTTTAACAATAGTAACTTTACCATATGTAGATGCAGCAAAATCTGCCGGTTTCTCTGCAACTAGAACGATATTTAGACATATATTACCTAACGTTACAGCACCATATCTTATAATGCTTACTGCATTTATAGGGCAAGCTATATTACTTGAGGCCAGTTTATCTTATCTTGGTTTAGGAGTTGTCGAACCAACACCTTCGTGGGGTTTAATGCTGTCAGGTGTGAACAGTGATTATTATAGAACAGCAGCATGGATGATTATTTATCCAGGATTAGCTGTGAGTATAGCAGTATTTTCATTCAACTTATTTGGTGATAGTTTAAGAGATTGGTTGGATCCAAAGTTAAAATTATAAATTTATGAATAAGAATTCAAATATTGGATTTGTTGGTCTTGGGAATATGGGAAAGCCAATATTTGATAATCTAAATAAAGAATTTTCTAACGTTTTTTGTTTTGATAAAGATACATCCAAATTAAAAGTAAATAAATTCTCCTCTTCTCTAAATGAAATTTTTGAAAAATGTAAAATTATAATTTTTTGTATTGAATCAAATGAACAAATTATTGATATCATTAAAGAAAACGCAATAAAGAAAAATACAATTATTATTGATTTAACAAGTTCACATCCAGAGTTAACAAAGCAAATTTCATCTTACTTAAAAATATTTGAATCACATTACATTGACGCTGGTATGTCAGGAGGTGCTTCAGGGGCAACAAATGGTACACTTACTTTAATGCTTGGTGGCGATAAAACTATATGTAAAAAAATCGATTTTATATTAAATACATTCGCAAAAAATATATTTTATCTTGGTAAATCGGGAAATGGTCATCTTTTGAAATTATTGCATAATTCAGTATGTCATAGTATTTTTTTAATAAATTGTGAAATTCTAAATATAGCTAAATCATATGGAATTACTGACACTGAAGTAATTGATGTATTTAATAAATCTAATGCTAGAAGTTATATTAGTGAGAATAGATTTCCAAATAATATTTTAAATGGAAAATTTAATGGAAAATCAACAATTAAAAATCTTAAAAAAGATTTAAAAATGATGAATTCAATTTTAAAAAATTCAAAAAGTAAAAAAAAATATACCGAATTAAGTGATGAAATTTTAAGTAAAATAGATGATAAGTTAAATATGGAAGATTTCACAAATATTTATAAGATGTGGGACAAAATTTAATTTAAGTCCTTAATCAATCTTTTAATTTTGCACCTGCTAAAATACTGATTTTTCCAGCTATAGGTATCATTGTTCTGATTTGCAAACCCCAATGGCCGTTCTTTTTTGTTGCAACCCATATACCACTTGCAGTTGCATAACTTTCCTTATTTTTTAATCTTCTGTTAAATTCTACTAGACATTGAACAGCATTCTCTGACTTGTTAATGACTTTAACTTTATCTAAAGTTGATTTATTCCAGTTCTCTTCCTTTTCTAATTTATTTAAAAGAAACCCTATATATCCCCACATCTCTTCTTCATTATTATATATTGTTGGGTCATTATTATCTGATTGCGCCATATGTGGATAGTGAAGACAATTCAATATTTTGGATTTATCTTTTTTATTAAAATAGTATATAAAATCGTGCAAGCATTGAACTGCCCTATTTTCTTCTTCAGTGCTTATCATTATAGTCCTCTAAAAATAATTAAATATCTCAGTTTATATTAAAATACTATGAAGATGTTATAATTTTATTAAAAAACTTTTAATATATAAATTTAATTTTCAATCTATTACTTTGCTAAATTTATGAAAACATCACCCATTCCAGACTGAATTTGATCAAGTGGCGTTCTATTTCTAATACTGCATTGTCTTCCAGTTATTCTATTAGCATATATCTTCCTTAAATCTGATGAGGAACAATATTTTGCATCATGTAAAACACCTATAATTAATTTATCATCTGTTACAGAAACTTGTTTTTTATCAAGTTTGTTATTTTCACAAAAATAGTTTTTATTCACTTTTTTAGGAAAATCTAATTTATTACATGGGTCTTTTATTAACAATACAAAATATTCTTTTACCCCATTCTTAAAGGTTTTTTTAACCTTTTTAACTGAAGCATATTTCATTAAATCACAAACACAAGGCCAACAACATTTATAATAATATCCACAAACTTTTTTATCTGAACCTTCTTCATTTAAATATACAAAATGAGGTGTTGAATTTGGTCGAATTAAAGATCCAGAAACTGCACAATAAAGTTTGTTAACCTCTTTAAAATCTTCATAGTTTGTATATTTTTTTAAAATATGATTATAAAACTTAGGTCCAGCAGCATTCCTATTAGAGTCAGGAAAAATTTTTGGCCAATCCTTAACTAATTCATTATAAAATTTCTCGCTTTCAGAATATGAAGAATTGGTTGAGATAATAAAAATAGATAATAGAAAAAGAAATAATAAATTTAAGTTCAGCTTAATCATAAAATTTACTAAAGACCTTTTCTGAACACATAAGTTTTATTTAAATCATTTATTTTATATTCATTTATAGACCCGTCAGTCCATTTAATTATAACATTCTTTATAATCTCATTTTTCCTAAAGCCATAATGAGCCACAGGTTCCATTTGGCATAAATATCCAGAGCCAGCATCAATAGTTTTTGCATGTTTTCTTTTGTTCGTTACAAGAATTACAGTTGCTCCTCTAGCAGGTGCTCCATATGTAGTTTTAGGAGCTATCCTAAGAAATTTTTCACTCTTAATATTTGATTTAAATAATGACAGAGGCTGTGGCCCAGATTCTCCATGTGAAATTAATAATTCTAATATACCATCATTATCAATGTCAGCTACAGCCGCCCCGGTACCTAAACCATTTTTTTCCAAAGCATTTGAAATTTTGATTTGAGTAATCTTACCATTTTCTAAAATTTTAAAAAGCTTATTAGGTTCACCTATATTATTCATAAAAATTTCATCATAACCATCATTATCAAAATCAGCTGATATTATTGTTCTAATTCGTGATGGTATTCTAAACTCTTTACTGGCCATATCATTGAAAGTAGTTTCATTATTGACAAAAATTCTATGAAAACCTTCCCAATTACCATTTATTATATCTAAACTACCCCTATATAAAAAATCTGATAAAGTGGTTCCTCTACCATTTTGCAAAACATCATCTGTATTATATTCTGTTGATACATTATAAAATTTATCTTCATCATTTAAGTATAAAAAATTTGGCCCTCTCTCATTTGCAGCAAATATATCCATTTTATTACCTAAAATATGACCTGCTACCACAGCCCTTCCTCCAGTGATTTTATCAATTTTTAAATCTGGAGCTATGTCGCGAATTAAATCATTATTTAATTCGTAAAATCGTGTTGGGCCACCATAATTAGCAACATATAATCCATATTTGCCATCGCCTTTTCTATCGACACAGACGACCGAACGCCCTGCAGTTAAATTCAAATTATTTTGGTTTTTTGGTAATTCAAATAAATCAGTTATATCTTTATTAAAGTTTAACAAACGATCAGAATATTTTTTTTCTCCACTATACGTGTCTGTATTTAAGAAATATATTTCTTCGATTCCATCTTGATCTATGTCACAAGAGGCAACTCCAATAGTAGATCTTTTTTGATCAGAAAAAATTGAATCATTGATTAAATTTTTTAATACTCCATCTTTAAACCCTAATGCTAGATTTGGGTATCTAAAACCTGCAACTATAAATTCAAACTTATTATCATTATTTATGTCAGCAACTGAAACTCCGTAACTTAATCTATCAGTGTTATTTTCAATTAAATTAGTTATATTTTTGAAAAAATCACTCATAGCCAATTTTGGAGTTAGAATTAATATAAACATCAAGATATATTTCATAAATAATATCTAAATCTATTTTTTTTTAATTCAATACATCAATGAAAAGATATTTAAACAATGTTAAGTTAGCTTGTCATCATGAAAATACTATAAATTTTTAATTAAAAAAGATATCTCAATTTAATAAAATAACATACTGAATTTACTAATTTATTTTCTTTTGATGATTCTTTTGTTTGACTCCGAAAGCGTTTTCGTCAAAAATTTATATTGATGTCAAATTCATCGCTTAAATCAATCGCAAAAAAACTTAGTTTGTCTGAGTCAACTGTCTCTCGTGCGCTTAATGATTATAAGGATATTTCACTAAGCACTAAGAAATTAGTAAATGAAACTGTCGTTGAGTTAGGATATCAGCCAAATATTTTTGCTCGAAGACTTGCATCTGGAAATCCTGAGTGTTTGGGTTTTGTTATACCGTGGCGTGATGGTCAATTAAATGATCCATTTTTAGGTGAACTTATGACAGGCATGTCAACTGCTTTAACAAAAATTGGATGGGATCTTACCGTGCTTGTTGCAAAAAGTTTTGAAAATGAAGTTGAGCTTTTTAAAAAATTATCCATGTCTAAAAATTTAAGTGGTTTAATTATATCTCGAACACTTAGAAATGATGAGAGATTTAAAATATTAAAAGATTTGAAAATTCCTTTTGTTGCTCATGGAAGATCTATTAATTGTAGTACTTCATCATGGTTAGATGTGGATAACGAAAGTGCATTTTTCGATATGACAAAACATTTCATTTCATTAGGTCATAGAAAAATTGCTCATATATGTGGCCCAAATGTTTATAATTTTTCTATACAAAGAATTGAAGGATGGAAAAAAGCACTTATGAAATCTGGTATTCAGATTAAAAGTGAATTTTTACAAGTTGCAGATTTAAGCTTTGATGGTGGTAAAATAGCTATGGATAAGCTTTTAAAGTTAAAGGACTTACCTACAGCTGTTAGTTGTGTTTCCGATACAGTGGCTATGGGAGCTATGCAATCAATGAGAAACCATAATTTGTCTCCTGGTAAAGAAATATCTTTAATGGGTTATGACGGATTAGAATTAGGTGCTTGGATTGATCCTCCTCTTTCTACAATGACACAACCAATACAAACTGTTGGAAAGAACCTTGCAGAAATGCTTGTTAATCTTGTAGATGGTAAGAAAAAACCATCAGATCTTCAGAAGCTTGTTCGTGCTAATATTTTAAGAAGAGCAACTGATAATTCACCAATGACTACATCTTAAATTAAAAGGAGGAGTATAATATGAAAAAATTATTAAATTATCTAATCTACAGTTTGATATTTACTTTTTTTATAAGTAATGCGTCTGCTGAGACGATTAGATTTTGGACTACTGAAGAACAGCCAGCCCGATTAGCCAAACAACAAGCTATGGCTGCTGATTTCAAAAAGAGAACTGGACACTCTGTTGAGGTAATTCCAGTATCTGAAAAAGACTTAGGTAAAAGAGCTACGGCAGCATTTGCGGCTGGTGATTTACCTGATGTTATCTATCATACCTTACAATATGTTTTACCTTGGTCAGAAGCTGGTATTTTAGATGTAGAAACTAATGATGACATTGTAAACTCGCTTCAAAAAAGCACGTTTGCTCCAGGAGCAATTTCAATGGCTCAATTTAATGGTAAAACAGCAGCAGTACCAGTTGATGGATGGACACAAATGGTCGTCTACAGAAAAGACCTTTTTGATCAAGCTGGCTTAGCTGCCCCAACAAGTTATGCAAATATAGAAGCCGCAATTGAAAAATTACATAATCCACCAAATATGTATGGTTTTGTTGCTGCCACAAAAGTTGACGAAAACTTTATGAGTCAGGTTTTAGAGCATGTATTTCTTGCAAATGGAGTTTCTCCAGTTAACAAAAATGGTTTTTCAAAATTAGATGAGAAAGCAACTTCAGAGGTTTTGAATTTTTATAAAAAAATAGCTAAAGCATCACCAGCTGGTGAACTTTACTGGAAACAATCTCGTGCAATTTATTTTGCTGGAAAAGCGGCAATGATTATATGGTCTCCGTTTATTTTAGATGAGCTAGCTGGTTTAAGAAATTCAGCTCCTCCAACAATAAATGATGATCCTACATCAAAAGAACTAGCTCAAAAAACTGGCATTGTAACAACTTTTGGTGGCCCTTCTAATCCGTCAGGAGCTGCTTGGGCTGATATAAGATATTTTGGAGTGACTTCGGATGCTAATACTGATGTAGCTTCAGAATTTGTAAAATACTCAATGAAAGATGGTTATACAGCTACACTTTCAATAGCACCTGAAGGTAAATTTCCAGTAAGAAGAGGTGAACCACTAAACACATCAAAATATGTAAAAGCTTGGTCAAAATTACCTGTTGGAGTTGATAGAAAAGCACCACTTTCAGAATTGTATTCACCTTTAACTATTGATAAAATAGTTGCTGGACTTGAAACTGCTGATCGTTGGGGAGTTTCAGAAGGTCAACTGTCTTTAGCATCAAAAATTATTAACTCTCAAGTTATTAATCGTATTGTTCGTGAATATATTGATGATCAAATTGATGTAAAAGCAGCTGTTGCAAAAATGAATAAAGAACTTTCATCAATTAAGTAACCATTAGATTATTACAGACGGTACAAATGTATCGTCTGTAATTTTAATTTTGATGCTTTAAATATTTCATAATGAAAAAAAATGTTAAAAGAAAAGAGAGCATCTTATCAATAAGAGAAAAAAAACTTGCTTATTCTTTGATTTTACCAACAATGATATTGGTTTTATCTATAGTGATTATTCCACTTTTAGCAAATTTTTGGATATCTTTTAAACCAATTTCACTAGGTGATTTAAGACCACCCAATCTTATTTTAAAAGAGAGTGTAAGAAGTAAATTATCACCTACAAATGATTTTGCAAAAATTCAATACAGATATAGAAATAGTTCATCAAAATATGAATTAAATGAAGTAGCTTTTAGTGATTTAATACCCAAAGGGATAATTGTTACCAAAATTAAATCTCAACATGACTGTAAAATAGAAAAGAATAAATTAGTTTGCAAACTTGGAAAAATTAAACCTAAAGCTTTTGGCAAAATAATATTGACAATTACAAAAAATGAGTTCTGGAATGATAATGACAACCCTAAATCTCAGAAACCTGAAGCAACATATAAGAGTACTAACATTTTAACTTCATTACAATTTACTTTTGAGAATTTTAAAAAAATCTTTTCTGCAAGTGAATTTTGGAATGTGTTAAAAGTTTCAATCTACTATACTTTTTTTGGTACAGCTGGTGCATTATTAATTGGCTTGTTTACAGCACAAATTGTAAATAAATCTTTTAAAGGTCGTTCTTTTATAAGAGGATTACTTCTTTTTCCATATGTATCTCCCGTCATTGCAGTTGCATTTTCATGGGTAATTTTATTTGATCCATATTCTGGGATAGTAAACTCCCTTTTTATACAAATGGAAGTTATAGAAAAACCAATTAATTTTTTTGGTCAAAAATATACTGCTATAAGCGTATTTGGATATAAATTTAATTTTCCTTTAGCTTTGACAATGGTTATAATATTTGAGATTTGGAGATATTTTCCATTATCTTTTTTGTTTATTCTGGCAAGAATACAATCTATACCACAAGATATATATGAAGCTGCTGAAATTGATGGCGCTACTCCTTTACAACAATTTTATTATTTATCAATTCCATTTCTAATAGGAATAATAGCTATTTTATTTTTACTCAGATTTATTTGGACGTTTAACAAATTTGACGATATTTTTCTTTTAACAGGAGGAAATGCTGGCACACGAACTCTAACTGTAAATGTTTATGAACAAGCCTTTGCAATTTCTAACCTTGGTGCTGGTGCTGCGGTTGCAGTAGTAATTTTTATCTTCTTATTGGTTTTTTCTGTAATTTTCATAAAATTTTCTAAAAAGGAAGCTATTTAAAATGTTTTGGAACTATGGTATTTTTTGTGCAATTTTATCCGGCTCAGCTTGGGGAGTTTTCTGGCAAATTATTTTAACTATATTAGGGATATTAACTACTGGCCTGCAATTATCTCTAGAAATAGCTCCTAGTTTTATTTCTGGTGCTTCAATTGGTTTTGCATACCTTTTTTATCAAAAAAATATTCAAATAAAACAACATATTATATTTGTTATTACCACTACCTTATTAATATACGGGTTCACTTTAGGTGATCCATATTATAGTGAAAAAGAAAATGTTTTTATTGAGTTAATTTTAGTTTTAGTCACATCAATTTTTATATGGATAAGTATTTACTTAACATTAAAAAATATATCAATTGGAAAATTATCAAGATATCAATCTGAAAAATTTTATATTCGTTTATTATGGGGTTTAGGCTTAATTACATTAATATTGATTACTTTAATTCCTTTTTATATAATGATAATGACTAGTTTAAAAAATCAACAAAGTTTAATTTTAAACCCTTTAGATTTGTCGTTAGATTTGAGCAACGGTTTTAGTAATTTATTCATTTCGTACATTGAACTTTTTAAAAATTATAATTTTCATATTTTCTTGATAAATTCATTTTTCGTATCAATAGTTACAGTTTTAATAACTTTATTGTTTTCAATTCCAGGAGCATATGCTTTAGCAAGATTGAGATTTCCTCATAAAGAATGGTTTTCAAGCTCTGTTATACTTATTTATCTGATACCATCAATCGTATTAGTTATACCTTTATATGCAGTTTTTTCACAATTAGGACTAAGAAATTCTCTCTTTGGTTTAATTATAGTGTATCCTGCAACGACAATTCCAGTTGCACTATATATGTTAAGAGGTTATTTCAGCACACTCTCTAGCGAAATTGATGATGCTGCTATTATGGATGGTCTATCTCGATTACAAATAATTTTTAAAATTGCCATGCCTTTATCTAAACCCGCTATAGTTAGCGTTGCTTTGTATGTCTTTATGATTGCTTGGAATGAGTTTTTATTTGCCTTTATGTTTTTAGATGATCCAAACTTATTCACTTTATCTAGAGGTATAATTTCATTAAATTCATCTGAAGTTCCACAACAACATTTAATGGCTGGTGCTGTAATAGCAACAATCCCAATAATGTTTATTTTTATATATTTAGAAAGATTCTTAATTTCTGGCTTAACTACAGGAAGCGTAAAAGGTTAAATATGATTACAATGATTAAAGAAGCTATAGATGTAATAAAAAAAAATGATCGTGGTGGCTTTACAATACCAACTAATCGACTTTACCCTCATCAATGGAATTGGGACTCGGGATTCACAGCATTAGGTATATCTTCTTTAGACAAATCACGAGCATGGCAAGAATTAGTTATGCTTATCAACGCACAATGGACTAATGGAATGGTTCCTCACATAATATTTCATGAAAATAATCCTAATTATTTTCCTGGGCCCGACCAGTGGCAAAAAAATGCGGAGTCCCAAACTAGTTGTCACTCGCAACCGCCTGTTCTAGCTAGTATTATATGGCAAATGGTCAGTAGAGGAACAGAATATGATAAAATGAAGGCAGGTACTCTTTTTAAATCAGTAATGGCTTACCATAGATGGTTTTTTTTAGCTAGAGATCCTGATAAAAAAGGCTATGTAAGCATAATTCACCCATGGGAATCTGGTAGAGATAATTGTCCTGATTGGGACAATGGATTAAATAATATAAAAATTCCTAAAAATTTAGAAAAGTATTTTAGAAAAGACATATCCTATGTTGATAAACTAGAAAGGCCAACAGATGACCATTATGACAGATTTATGACAATTCTGAAATTTGGTAGAGATTGTAATTGGGATAATGTCAAAATGCATAATGAAGGGCCATTCCTTGCTATTGATCCTGGTGTAAATTTTATTTTACTTCGAGCAAATAAGGATCTTTATAAACTTGCGAACTATCTTGGCTATATAGAAACTTTAGATGAAATAGAAAACTGGATAAGTGTTCTTGAACAAGGTTGTCAAAAAATGTGGAATAAAAATGTTAATGCATTTACTTCATATGACAAAAGAACCAATACATATTGTGATGCTATAACTAATGCATCATTTCTTTGTTTTTATGCAGGTGTAGGCTCAAATCAACAGAAATCATACATGATTGATCATTGCAATAGGATATTAAATGATTGTAATTATGGCATGCCAAGTTTGGACCCAATGCACAAATGTTTTGAAAGTAAAAGATATTGGAGAGGACCTATATGGAGCATAATGAATTACATGATTGCAATTGGTCTTGAAAATATAAATGAATTGTGTCTAGCAGACAAAATTAAAAATGATACTATTCAATTAGTTAAAAAAAATGGAATGGCGGAATACTTTGATCCAATTACTGGTGTTGGTTTAGGTGGAAGAGATTTCTCTTGGACTGCTGCAATTCATTTAGAATTGTTAAAAGACAAAATTGATACGAATTTAAAATATGATTTTATAAATAATAAAAATGTCATCAATTAAACTTAAAAATATTTCTAAATGGTTTGGAAACAATCAAGTTATAAAAAATATTAATCTAGAAATTAAAAATGGAGAATTTGTTGTACTAGTTGGTCCGTCTGGATGTGGCAAATCTACATTATTAAGAATTATATCAGGTTTAGAAGATCTGGACGAGGGTGAAATTCTGATTAACTCTGAAGATGTTACAAGTAAGATTCCTTCAGAAAGAGAATTGTCAATGGTTTTTCAATCTTATGCTCTATACCCTCACATGAATGTCTCCGAAAATATTGGTTTTTCTCTTAAAACATCAGGAATGAACAAAGTATTGTTAAAGAAAAAAATAGCTGAAGTGGCAAAAATTCTAAAACTTGATAATTTATTAAATAGACTTCCAAAACAACTTTCGGGTGGACAAAGGCAAAGAGTAGCAATTGGTAGAGCAATAATTCGTCAACCTAAAGCATTTTTATTTGATGAACCTTTATCAAATTTAGATGCTTCTCTACGTGTTGAAATGAGACTAGAAATTTCAAGACTACATAAACAACTTGGAATTACCACAATTTACGTAACTCATGATCAAGTTGAAGCTATGACACTAGCAGATAAAATAGTTGTAATTAATCAAGGAGAAATTATTCAAGTAGGTTCTCCACGTGAATTATTTAACAATCCTAAAAATTTATTTGTAGCTGAATTTATCGGAACTCCTAAAATGAATGTCTTAAATTGTATTACAAAAAGAGGTTTTATTTACTTAAATAGTAGAAAGGATATTAAAACAAACATAAAAAAAACAGATGATAAAATAAATAAAATTGGATTTAGACCAAATAAAGTTAGTATTTGTGAAAAAGAAAAAGGTTTATTAAATGGTGAGATTAAATTTATTGAATATTTAGGTTCAGAACAATTTATTTATATTGATTGTGGAATTGATGAAAAACTTGTAGTTGTTAAAACAAACCCAGATTATAAAATACCACTAAAAAAGATTGTTGGTCTCAAAATGTTATCAAAAGATATATATTTCTTTTTAAAAAATGGTGAGGTTTTAATTTAGCTATACATTTTAATAAATTGTATAAATTGCATTATTTGATAAAATCTAATGATGAATTATATGTAGTTTTATTTTCAAAATTATAAATCATTAAAAGGATTAGATTTTATCCATTCAATTGTATCTTTTAAAATAGTTGAGAAACCTCTAATTTTTACTCCAAGTGAATCTCTTCTTGAAAAATCAAATCCTGTTGGCTCAACAGCATTTCCGTTAAATGATTCAGGCATTTTCATATCAGGAATTAATTTTTGACATTCATTATAAATATCTTGCCAATGTAAACTTTTATAAACACCATAATAACGACCAGATGCATTTTTATTTTCGTGACAAGCTAAAAATAATTCTGCTAAATCTCTTAAATGGATCATTGATGCAGAATCATTTGGAACTTTAAGATGCCTAGGTTCTCCGCCATCTAACACTCTTTTTAACCAAACAAAAGGATTATGCTTCATATGATCTGGAAGTATGGCATCTCCATACAAACCTGTTGGTAAGATAATGGATAATCTAATATTGTTATCATTACAAAATTTTATTGCAGCTTTTTCCATGATAGTTTTTGTTGCTGATGTATACTTTTTTGATTTGCATTGCTCGATCTCATCTGACCAATGATCAATTTCATTTTTAATGGGTACAGGTGGTATTGGATTAGTACTGGATGTAGATGAACAAATTACAACATTTTTAACGTCTAATTTTTTTGCACTTTTCAATATATTTAAACAACCAGTAACAGTTGGGTTAATAATTTCGTCATAACCCCTTTTATCATTTAGTTCTTTTGCAAGAGTACCATCAAAACCTTTGTAAGTTGGAACTAAACAAGCAATAAATAAAGTAGATATATCTTGTAAGCAAAAATTAAAATCATTTTCATTTGACATTTCTGCCTTAAATAAATTGAGTTTTTTAAAATTTTTAAGCTTTTTTAAATACTTTATCCTTGTACTATCTTCGGTATTTCTCATAGTACCATTAACTTCATAACCTTTTTCAAGAGCACATCTAACAATACTTGAACCTACTAAACCGCTACAACCAATAACGGCTAATTTTTTATTATTTAATAGATTTGTAGACATCGACTGGATTAAAACATATTAATAAATTAGTTGTAACATATTATTCAATAAACTAAACAAATTATTAAATAACCTTTACTAGTTGCTTTCCTAAGTTTGAGCCATTTAATAATTTCACTAAACTTTTTGGTGCAGTTTCTAGTCCATGACTTATATCTTCTTGATTATTTAATTTTCCTTTTATATACCAATCTAGTAATTCATTATATATTTCAGAATATTTATTAAAATAATCTAAGATTAATAGACCTTGTATCCTTGCTCTTTTTACTAAAAGTGTTCTATTAATTCTAGGACCATTTGGTGTTGGGTACGATGGCATGCCTATTGTTCCACAGATAACAATTCTAGCGTTGATATTAATATTTTCCATTATTGCATCAAATTGTTCACCACCAACATTATCAAAGAAACAGTCTATCCCCTGTGGAGCTATTTTTTTTAACTCTGATGAAATGTCTTTTATTTCATTATAATTTATAACATGGTCATATTTAAATTCATTTAAACAAATAGATTTTTTTTCATTTGAGCTGGTAATTCCAATAGTTTTACATTCGAAAATTTTAGCAATTTGGCCAACTGCCGAACCTACACTTCCAGCAGCAGTTGTAACGACAACGGTATCTCCCTTATTTGGCTTACAAATATCTACTAATCCTGCATATGCAGTGATTCCATTTAACCCAAGCACTCCTAAATTTGCAGAAAGAGGCACATCATTTTCTGGAATTTTCATTTGAATATTGTCAGCTTTTACAATTGAGTACTTTTGCCAACCAAGCCATCCAACAACAAAATCACCTACTTCAAACTTAATGTTTTTAGTAGAAATGATTTTACCAACGCCAAAACTTCGCATTGGCTCATCAAAAGCAACGGGTTCTGAATAGTTGCCAACTGTACTGATCCAACCTCTCATCGCAGGGTCAATTGAAACATACGAAACTTCAACGAGAAACTCTTCTTTATTTAACTCTCTTACAGTATCAGTAATTATATCGAATAAATCTTCTGAAACTTCCGGATTTGGTCTTCTTTTTAAGACAATTCTTGTGTTTGTTAAATTCATACTATAATTTAACAAGGTTTTATTTTGACAACAAGTGGTTTGAAATTATTCTATAAATGTCTAATAAAGCCTACTTGTCTCAAGTATTCTTATTATAAACATAAGTGTAAAATAACCTGCATTTATCATTAAAACAAAGCTTAACAAAAGATTAATAGAAAATGGAAGTTGATTTTGGAGAAAATCTCTCCAAAAATACTTTTCTAAGTAAAAGGCCAGCTCTGTATACCAAATTGTAAGAAGTGCTGCATGAATAATGTAAAGAGTATATTTATAGTTATCATACAAAATTTCATTTAATATGAAAAAAATTATAAAAAATATTATTGAAAAAGTGACTTTAACAAAAAAATTTTTTAAATACACGAATTTCCGACTGAATTTAAAATGAAGTAATAAATAAATCAAAACAACATGAAAACTGCAAACTAAAAATAATTTAACTAATTTAGGATCCATTAAATTAACAAAAGTGAATAACTTAAAATACCAAATGGAAGACCAATTGCAGCTCCTAAAGATAATGTTTTGTTAAAAGATTTAATTTTAAAAAAACCTAAAAAAAGTATCCAAGCTGTAAAAGGAACTGCAAGGCCAAACAAAAATCCTATAATAAGGTTTGCATTATTTGCACTCCATTTTTTTGGACTATCTAAGAAATCATTCATAAATTTTACATAATATAAAATCAGTTATTTATCAATTGAATACATTTATAAATAGTATAATCTGTTTAATATTTTTATATAATTAAATTTTACAGGAGACATTATCAACGACTCTAATACAAATTTTTGGAATTGGTGGAACGATGGCGAAAGTAAATTTAAAAAAATTACTTACCTGTTTAATAACTGGTGGAATAATGGAAAATATAAACCCTTAAAAGCTATATATGTCTCGATAAATTTACATATAATATTTGCAATATTTTACGGTATATATTGGATTTTTGTAAATTTATTTTAAAAAATAATTTTGCTTAAATTTAATTCATATTTGCAAAATAATCTAAATTTAATTTGAGTTCTCGTCTAATTATTGGAATAATAGAATTAATAGAAAGGTTATATTATGAAAGATTATATGGTTGCACATACATTTAAATCAGAAGAATTAAGAGATCAATATTTTGAAATGTCGGCATCAATGACTGAAAACGATATCAGATCCAACATGAAAAATGAAAATGCGAGTTTTCAAATGAATTGGAATAACGAAAAAAATGATATGGTTATGTATTGCTGGTGGAAAGCTAATTCACCTGATGCAATAATAGAAACTCTTGGTGAAATGGCAAACATGTTTGAAAATGACATTAAAGAAATGCCTAATATTATGAATGTATCTGACTAAGAAAGAATTATTATGAATACACTTATTATAGCAAAAATGACTAAAGTTACTTATGATGATTGGAAAATTAAATTTGATGAAGACGCAGAAGTACAATCAAAAATGATGAGAAATACTACTGTTGGAAAAGTGAATGACAAAACTGCAATGGTATTAACCGAAGTATTCAATCCTGAAATGGTTCAAGAATTTATGAATTCAGATGACTTTAAAGAAATGGAAACTAATCTTGGATTATCACATGAAGTCTATAAAGTTGAAAAAATTAATTAAACTTGGTTTGATATAAGTTATTTAATTATTCTTGAAACTTTCTTGAAGATACATAAAAGGATAAGATTACTAATGTAACATGTAATACATAGATTATTATAGAAACGTTCACATCTCTAAAGAAATTTAAATAAATCAGATTTAACAAAACTATTGAAAATCCTAGCCCACAACAAAATAAAAGTTTTTGGGCTGCTGATTTAGGTACACCTCTACTTAAAAAAAGTAACATACCTAAGAAAAATACACCAGAAGCCATTGCATACCTTAGACTAACGCCAAGAGAAAGTGCCTCAGGATTGTTTTTTGAAAAAGGAAACATAACTTGTGTAATTTCTACAGCAAAAAATATGAAACCTATGCTTTCAAACATCATTATAATACCAATTAATGCGAGCATAAATCTTGAATTGTTAAACAAAAGATAACCTCTACTTCTTAAAAAATATATAATTATGCAAAAATTTTACATTATTTTAAATAATTTATCAAATTAACGAGATAAATTAGCATTTTGTTCAACAATTTTTATTACAGATGAAGCATCTTTATCTCCAAGACCATTCGCAACTGCTGAATAATAATATTGTAAAGCGACTTGATAAATTGGTAATGCAACTAAGTTTTCTCTAGATAATTCAGTAATAAATTTGGAATCTTTCATAGGTGTAGAAAAATTCATACCTTCTTTTTCAAAGTCTTTATCAACCATCAATTTCCCCCTGTTTTCAAAAACTCCAGATGAAGAAAAAGTACCACTAATTGCCTTATGAATGACTTTAGGGTTTAAACCTGCTTTTGTACCTAATGTTAAAACCTCTGCTGAGACTGCATTGTGGACTAAATTTAGGATATTTCCTATCAGCTTCATAACAATACCATTTCCAAAGATACCTACATCGGTTATTTTTTGACAAAATATATCGAGAATTTTTTTAGCAACTATTTTATCAGATTTATTACCACTTAAATAAGCTGATAGTTTTCCTTCCAGAGCTGCTAATCTGTTTCCAGATAATGGTGCATCAACAATTTTACATTTAGAGTTTTTTAATTGATTTAGTACTGTTTTCTTGCATTCATGTGGCAATGTAGAGGTTTCAATGATTAAAACTTTTGATTTTATATTTTCTGTGACATCTAAAAGACTCTGTTCAGAAGGTAAACAAGTAATAATTATATCACATTTACTATAAAGTTCCTCTAATGTATCAATAGGAGAAAAATATGATTTATTAAGTTTTTTGTAAAATTTATCAGATAAATCGTAACCTATAAGTCTAATTTTTTTATTTATAAAACATTCTGCTATTGCAGAGCCAAGAATACCAAGCCCAATTATCCCAATTTTATAGTTTAAAACATCATCTATTTTCATTAATATGAAGAGTATAATATGAAAGCAGACTTTACAAATTATAAATCTTCAATGAATAAATTGCTTAAAATTAAGCAAAAAGAAACTTGTTTACTAACTGTTGATATGCAAAATGAATATCTAGATCCAAAAGTAGGCACATCACCTTTAGCTAAATCAGACGTAAATAGAATTTTAAAAAATTCAAATTTTCTATTAAACAAGTTAAGAAAATTAAGCATTCCTATCGTACATTGTTATGTTGTAAGAAAAAAAGAGGAGTTGAAGTATAACTTTTCGATAAGTCCTTATATTGACGTAAGTCAAAAAAATAAACTTTCACAAAACAAACAAGCTGTAGCAAGAAAAAAACCAGAGAGAGTTGAAGGGACATTATCTTGTGAATTACCAAAAATACTTGTTAAAAAAAATGATATTCATGTTACGAGCAAACGTAACTTTGATTGCTTTCAAGATACTGAATTAGACATGCTCTTAAAAAGAACTTTAGATGTTAAAAATATAATAATTTGTGGCGTAAATACTGATACCTGTGTTTATGGAACAACATTTGGTGCAAGTAATAGAGGTTACAACCCTATTGTCATAGAATGTTGTACAGGCTCAATGCGTGGTGAAGACCAACATAAAACGGCTCTTAAAATCATGTCTCAATCGATAGCTTGGGTAATGAAAAAAGAAGAAATATTAAATAAATTAAATTAGTATACCAGCCCTTCCAGTAATTTCCCCTTTTTCGATTTTATCATGAAGACCTTCAGCTCCATCAAAATCTGTCTTAACAGACACTAGTGGTTCTATAAGACCTCTTGCGTACAAATCTAAACTCTCTTTTAATTCCTGCTTAGTACAATAACGAGATCCAATTAGTTCTAGCTCTTTTACAAGCATGTCAGCTGAATTTGCTAAAAATTGTTCTCCACTACCTCCAAGTGTAAGTAATCTGCCACCTTTACCTAAAATTGAACAACCTAACTCAAGAGATGATTTACTTGAAACAAAATCTATAACAACATCTAAATCATTACTCTTAGAAAAATCAGCAATTTTATTTTTTAAATCATTCTCCATTGGAGAAACAGAGAATTCCGCACCATTTTCATTACAAATATTAAACTTTTCAGTTTTTGTATCAATTCCAATTGCAGATATATTGTTTAACTTTAGCATTTTAAGCATATGAATACCTAACCCGCCACCTGCACCAATAACTCCTACTTTATCAAAAGATGATATTCTTGCTTTTTTTATGATTTTTAATGGTGTTGCTACAGCATCACAAACTACAGCAGTTTCTAGGAGGTTATTTTTATAATCAATTTCTTCAGGTATTTTGATGAAGTTTTCAATTGGTAATTTAATATACTCTGCATAACCGCCATCAATTTCCCTTCCTATATAACCTCTAAAATTATCACATAAAGTTTCACGATCTATGTTACACCATCGGCAATGACCACAAGTTAAATAAAAAAATGCAGTAACTGGGGTTCCAATTACTAAATCACCTCCTTGTCCATTGATTTCAACTATCTCTCCAATAATCTCATGACCAATAATTCTTGGATAATTAACTGTAATCCTACCTGCCTTAACATGCTGAATTGTCAAGCCAGACCCACATGCTAATACTTTTGCAACTGCATAACCTTTTTCTGGAGTGGGGTCTTTTATAGTCTCTATTGAAAAAGGTTTGCCTGGTCCATTTAAAAGTAATGCTTTCATATTATGAACTTTGTATTTTGAGAATTTCTGTTTCTATATCATCAGAAATATCGATTTTATTGTTTATTTTACTTGAAGCATCCATTGCCATTGTCATTAAAAGATTTTTATGTCCATCCTCTGCAGATGCATGTGGAGTATCTGTGCCAACATATAATCTTTGAAACCAAGAGTTAGTTTCTTCTCTCATAGGTCCCCAAAGTTGGTTATTATAAATATCTCCAGGCGGATATGATGTTAAAAAATCAACATGTCTTGTGTCTGAAGGTGTAAATCCTGAAGGGTTGTAGCCATGTCCTTGAGGCTTTTCACTAGCAAGAACTAAATCTCTATGTGTATCTTCAATATCTATAACCCCTTCTGTACCTACAATTCCAATTTCTAGACCGTATACAGATCCTGGCCATACTGTTGGGAGAGCCCAGCTTATATTCATACTAAAAATAGTATCATCATCCATTGTAAAAATACCAAACGTAGAATCTTTAGTTCCATGACTTTGTAATTTTTTATCTACTGATTGTGCGAATACAGATCTTGGATACTTACCTTCCATTAACCAAAATGACATATCTAGACTATGAGTGCCAGACACAACCATAGGTGTAAGATTTTTTCTTTCATTTGTTCTTCGTACAGTTGCTATTGGAACCATACTATTCATAAACGCTCTAGTTACAACAGATGTAACATGACCGATCTTGTGATCCATTAATTTTTGCTTAACTGCCAAAAACCTTCTTCTAAATCTTTGAGTATATCCTAGAACTGCATCAACATTAGTTGACTTTATTTTATTTAGAACATCTCTACTTTCAACTAAATCAGTTGCAAGAGGTTTTTCTATAAATAAAGAACTTTCATTTTCAAGTGAGGACATTATAGGACCAAAATGATGATTTTCATCAGTAGCAATAATAACTGCATTAACTTCTGATCTTTTTACAAGCTCATTGTAATTAGTTGTAAAAAAATCAGCATTACAATCGTTTAACAATTTTTTACCTAATTCTTCATTAATATCACATAAACCAATCCAGCTAATTCCAGGATAATCTTTTGCCATCATTGCTCTTATTCTACCAATAGTTCCACAACCAACTATCGCTAAACCTATTAGTTTTTTATTAGACATTTATAGATCTCCCTAATTATAAATATTTAACCTAGAAGTTGTTTTGTTATATTTTCTTGAGAAAAAGGCATACTTTTTATTCTTTCACCTAAAGCTCTGTTAAGCGCATTAGAAATTGATGCACCTGTTGGGCCAGCTACCGCCTCTCCAACACCAAGATAAGGAAAACCCACTCTGTTAATTACTGATGTATTTATTAGCGGTATATTGTCAAATTCAATTATTTTGTACCCATCCCAATCTTTTGACAAAATTTCATTATTATCAAAATTAACTTGTTCATAAAGAGACCAACTTGCAGCTTGAATAAATCCACCTTCCACTTGAGCCTCTATTCCCTCTTTAAAAGCCACTTCACCAGCATCTACACTTATCCATGCTTGTTTTAATTCAACTTCTACATTGTCAGAAACAGTTAATTCTACACCTACAGCACAATAAGATGCTGAGTTTTTATATCGAGAAAAAGCTATTCCTCTAAAACCGTTTTCTGAAGGTTTGTTCTTTTCCATTTGGATTTTTAAATCGTTTAGTAAATCTATTGCTCTATTATCATCAAGATGATTAATCCGAAATTCAAATGGATCGATATTTGCTTCAATACAAAGATCATCCATAAATGTCTCAGTTGCAGTTGTATTTGCAAAAGCACCCAATGTTCTAAGCGCTGACGTTCTCAATGGTAAATCATGAACTAGGTTTTTAACTAACCTTGTTTCTTTAAAATTATATATAGGATCTAAATTTCTGTGTATTCCCATATGAGCGCCCGTACGAGGCTCCACTTTATATTTTTTAAAATCGTTATTTATAAATCTTTGTGATACAAAATATTCTAATTTACCAACCATTGGTCTGGTTAAATAAGTATCTGAATAAGCTTCACTAGACCAATATATAATCTTATTATTTTTATCCAAAGTAGCAGTTAATTTATTCTTAGACGCACTTCCATAAGGCTCCCAACAATTTTCATCCTCTCTTGTCCATTTTAATAAAATATATTTATTTTCAAATTCTTTAGAGAGCAAAGCCGCCTCATATGTTACATCGTCAGCGCCGTTATGACCATAACACCCAGCTCCAGGCATAAAATGAAGTGTTATATTTTTTTCGTTAAGATTAAACGCATTTGATAGAATAGATTTCAAAGCGTAAATTGCCTGACTGTGTGAGTAAATTATAAACTTCCCATTTTTATAAAATGAACATGAAGCAGATGGTCCAATAGAGCCATGCATTAAATAGGGTTTATTGAATTCTGATGTCAAAGTTTTATGATCAACATTATTATAAGATTTAATTTCTGGTATATTTTCACGAAATGCCTCACCTCCTCTTTTTACAATAAGAGAGTCTTTGCTATTTTGATCTATTAGGTTAAAAATTTTATCATTTGCTAATTTATTAACTTGTTCCCATTCAATAGAGTTTTTAATGCGGTTAAGTGACTTTATAACTTCGAATTCATCATTACCAAGAACAGCAATAAAAGAGTTTTTTATATATAATTTAAGGTTATGATCTTTTAAATATTTATGAATAGCGTTATTAATTGATAAAAATTTATGAAAGTAACTAGGAGGCCTTACTATTCTAGCGTGCAACATGTCATCAAATCTTAAATCATGTAAAAATTTATATTCGCCTTTAACAATAGAGTTAATAAATTTAGTTTCCACATGAGAGCTGTGATCAAAATTTTTTTGATCTTCAATTTCTATAATCTCTGGAATAGATAACTTTAAAAATTCTTCTGCTTTTGAAAAGTCCCAAAAACTTATGCTAGCATTTGAATTTGGGTCTTTGGCAACACCATCTTCTAAATTAATATTGTTTATATTTAAATTTAAAGATTTAGCAGCAAAATCTAAAAAATTTTTCTTAAATATAATTGACGCTGACCTTATTGCTGTACCAGAATTTGGAACTGATAAACTACTTGCTGTAATTCCTTCATTTGGCGTTATATCTGTATTTAGTTTATTGACAAAAATTGAATTAATATCAATTCCTAACTCTCTGGAACAAATTAGAGCTAAAGTTGTACTTATGTGTTGTCCTATATCAACTTTGCCTGATGAGATTTTAATTTTATTAGGAATTTCAAATGACAACCAATCAGAGACTTTATTATAATCTTTTACACTTGCACCAGTATTAATTTTATATTTATTAATCATTTTTATTTCTAAGTTTAATTATATTATTTATTGCTTTTAAGACAGAAGCATGAGAACCACATCTACATAATTGACCAGATAAAGATTCTATTATTTCTTTTTTACCAGGTGTTTCTTTCTTATTAAATAATTCTGTTAAAGAGACAATAATACCACTTGTACAATAACCACATTGAGCAGCATTAAATTCTTTAAAAGATTGCTGAATTTCATTTAAAACGTCATTTTTTGAAATACCTTCGATAGTGGTTATTTCTTTATCAACAAATTCTATAGCTGGTCTATTACAGCTTAAGATTTTACTTCCATCTACTAAGACAGCGCATGAACCACATTGCTCAAGACCACAACCTAACTTAGTTCCAGTCAATTTAAAGTCATCTCTTAATATATAGAGTAATGGTTTGTCTTCAGAAGAAACTATATTTTTAGATTTTCCGTTAACATTTAAAATATATTCAGTTTTACTCATTTATAATTACTATCAATAAAATTAAGTTTTTAATATAATCTTTCCAAAATGTTTATTATCATTCATTCTATTTAGTGCAAGTTCTGCATCAGTTAATTCAAAAACACTATCAATGGGATGTTTAATCTGATCATTTAGTACAAATTTCCATAATTCATCATTAGCTAATTTAGAAACTAAATAGTTTTCTTCAATTGACCTTGTTCTTCCAGTTGTTCCAATATAGTGAATTCTTCTTTTTGCATGCAAATCATGATCAAAATTTGAATTTATTCCCGCTAATCTACCGATGTTAATAAGATGTCCGTTAATCTTAGTAACTTCCATATTTAAATTAGAAAAATTGCCAGATAGCATATCAATAACTAAATCTACACCCTTACCATCAGTTTTATCTAGTATAATATTTTTCCAATTACTTTTGCTAATATCAATAAGATAATCTGCGCCAAATTCGCTAAGTTTTTTTAATCTAGTTTGATCAGATGATGAACCAAAAATTAAACTTGCACCTAAACATTTTCCAATTTGAAGCCCGATCAAACCTACTCCACTACTTGCTCCTTGAATAAATATAGAATGACCTTTTTTAAATTTACCATTTGTAATAATGGCATCATGCATAGTTTGAAGACTTCCTTGAATAGATGAAGCTTTTTCCCAGTTAATTTGATCATTTTGAAACTTTACACACCTTAAATGATGTGCCAATGCAAACTCAGCCCAGCCAGAGCCACCCCTACACATCACTTTATCACCTTTTGACAAATTAGACACTTTTGAGCCCAATTCAATTACTTCACCAGCAAACTCTCCTCCTAATATTTTTAAGTTAGATCCCATATGTCCAAAGGATTGACCTTGAGTTTCTAGTAAATCTGATCTGTTTAAACCACACGCATATACTTTAACAAGTACTTGAAAATCATTTGGAGTCGGAACAGAAGTATCTACCACTTTAATTCCTTCTTTTTGTAATGTAACAGCTTTCATAAACTCTATCTCGAGGTCCAACCACCATCAACAAGAACACTTGAACCAGTCATTAAAGAAGATGCATCAGATGCAAGAAAAACAAATGGACCCATTAAATCAGAAATCTCGCCAAGTCTTCCAAGAGGGATCATTGAAAGAACTTGTTTTTTAAATTCATCATCTTTTAAAAAAGGTTCCGTCATAGGAGTTTTTATGAAAGTTGGACAAATTGAATTAACTCTTATACCAATTGGAGCAAGCTCAATCGCAAGTGATTTAGTAAAACCCTCAATAGCAAATTTTGTTGAACAATACGTTGTTCTATTAGGACCTCCAACATGACCCATTTGAGATGAAACGTTAATAATTGATCCTTTTATATTATTTGAAATCATCTTCTTAACAACAGTTTGCGTTAAACTAATAACTGATTTTACATTTAATGACATAACATAATCAAAATCATTAATATTGGTATCAACTAAACTAGATGGTATATTCGTACCTGCATTATTTACTAAAATATCAAAACAATCTTCATCATCAATGAGTTTAGACACATCGTTTTGGTTTGTTACGTCTAAAGATTTATAACTAGATTTATGACCTAATTTTTTTAAATGATTGTATATTTCTTCTAACTCTTTTGCTGTTCGTGAAACCATCATTACATCTGCTCCTGCGGAAGCTAATGCTATAGATGCACCAAGACCAATGCCTCTACCAGCTCCAGTAACTAAAGCTCTCTTGTTTTTTAAACTAAAACTTGGTGTTTCTGGAAAATTCATGATTTTCTCCTATTCTGCAACAGCATAGGGTTTTATATTTCTACCACCATATCGTCTTACTCTTATGTTAGCTTGTTCACCATGGCCAGAAAACCCTTCTAATGCGCAAAGCCTAGAACAATATTCACCAATTTTTGATGATGCTTCATCTGTTAAAACCTTTTGATAAGTACAAGTTTTGATAAATTTACCAACCCATAAACCACCTGTATATCTTGCAGCTGTTTTTGTAGGTAAAGTATGATTTGTACCTATTACTTTGTCACCATAAGCTACATTAGTTCGAGATCCTAAAAATAAAGCTCCATAATTTGTCATATTTTTAAGAAAATAATCAACATCTTCTGTCATGATTTGAACGTGTTCAAATGCCAATTCATCTGCAACTTGAATCATTTCTTCTAGGGACTCACATACAATTACTTGCCCATATTCTTTCCATGAATTTTTTGCGATATCTGCAGTTGGTATAATATTTAACTGTCTATCAACTTCCGCTAAAGTGTCCTCAGCAAGTTTTCTTGAATTGGTAAGTAAAATTGCAGGACTCGTTGGGCCATGTTCAGCTTGCCCAAGTAAATCAACTGCACATATCTCCGCATCTGAAGTTTTATCTGCTATAACTAAAGTTTCAGTTGGGCCTGCAAATAAATCTATACCAACTCTTCCATAAAGTTGTCTTTTTGCTTCTGCTACAAACATATTTCCTGGGCCTACTATCATATCTGATTTGGTGATGCTTTCAGTCCCTAAAGCCATTGATGCAACAGCTTGAATACCACCAAGGCAAAGTATTTTATGTGCACCCCCATAAAACATTGCAGATACTATTGCAGGATGGGGCTTCCCATCTTGCGGTGGAGCAGAGGCAGTGATATTTTTTACACCAGCCACACTTGCAGTAATAACTGACATATGAGCTGAGGCAACCATAGGATATTTTCCTCCAGGCACATAACAACCCACAGAATTCACTGGAATATTTTTATGACCCAAAACCACACCAGGCATAGTTTCTACTTCTAAATCTTTTAGACATTCTAATTGCTTTTTTGCGAAGTTTCTCACTTGATCTTGTGCAAACTTGATATCTTCTAAATCTCTTTTGTTTACTCTATCAATAATATTTTCAATTTCGTTTTTATTAAGAATAAAATTATCAGGTGAATAATTGTCAAACTTAAGTGATAATTCTCTAACAGCTTCATCACCTCTTTTAGAAACATCGTTTAAAATGTTCTCAACTTTTCTTTTAACTTTTTCATCAGCCTCAATAATTTCACTTTCTGATTTACCTTCTTTTAACCATATAGCCATATAAAAATTCCTTTTTACTTAATTTATACACATTTTAATAAATGCAAAAATACTTTAAACTATCAAGTATTTTTTAAGCTAAAGAACCATTCCAAAAAATCAAAGGATCATTTTCATTAGCATGAAAATTTATAACTTCACCCACTAAAATTTGATGATCACCACCGGGATAGTTTTTCCATTTTAAACAATCAAACCATGCTAGTGATTTTTGGATAATAGGAAACCCATTGTCACTTAAAATAAAATCAATATTGTTAAATTTATTATCAACTGAACTTGAAAATAAATTACAGATATCTCTTTGATTTTTTGATAAAATACTAACTGAATAACCCTTAGCATTTAAAAAGATATCATAACTTGGTTGATTAATACCAATGTTCCATAACACTAACGGTGGATCAAGTGAAACAGAAGTAAAACTATTTACAGTCATTCCAATAGGTTTTCCATCATCATCAATGGTAGAAACTATTGTCACACCAGTGGCAAATTTTGATAAAACATTTCTTAAATTCTTGTTGTTCATATTTAATGCATCTAATTAGATGTTTTGTTTTATCATTATTTGTGTATTATAAGTAATTATTTATTTATATGAATTGTATCAACTTAACTGATAATTATGTCTGTATCTATAAAACAACTTAAAGCATTTGTAGCAGTAGTTGAAGAAAAATCTTTTAGTCAAGCAGCCGAAAGGTTAAATGCAACTCAATCTGGTATGTCTATGCTAGTTCAAAATCTTGAAATTAGTATAGGAAAAAAATTATTAGATAGAATTCCAGGAAATATGCGTTTAACTGAAAGCGGAAAAGATTTCTATAAATATTCATTAGACATTTTAAGGCTTATGGAAAAAGCTTTAATCGATACTAAATCGTCATCAGATAGTTTTTCAGGTAATATTGATTGTGGATTAATGCCAACTTTTACAAGATCAGCATTGCCAATAACATTATCTAAATTTTTAGAAGATCATCCCAAGGTTGAATTCAAAATAACAGAAGCTTACTCAGGTGTTCTTGAAGAGATGGTCCGGTCAAACAAAATTGAATTTGCTATAGTTCCATCTGTAAAAAGTTCATTAGGATTAAATGTTCAATTTGTATCAAAAGACTTAAACTTATTAGTAAGTTCCAAAAAATCTCCATTTGAACATTTAAAACCTCTTAAAATTGAAAATTTAAAATCTCATGACTTAAAAATCATTTTACCAAGTCCTGAAAATTCTAGACGGATTGCTATAAACCAATATTTATCTACTCATGGTATAAAACCTAAATCAATTCTTGAAATGGATGGCATGATTGGGACATTAGAAATGGTTGCTTACAGCGATTGGTGCTCCATACTTCCAGCTGCATTATGTGACTTAGATATAGATGGAAAATCAAGAACCTTATCTCCATTAGATTCTCCCCCTTTAATAACAGATTATGTTTTAATTACCTCAGCTAGCAGAGAACTAAGTCCAGTTACAAAGTTTTTCAGTGAAAAAATTTGTGAAGAAATAAAAAATATCAGTGAAAAGCTAAATCAAAGAGTTCAAAAACATTGATTAGTTTAATTTATCCTTGATTGCATATTTAATATGTCTATTCTTTATCAAATTGAGAGGATTCTATAATGGTAAAAAAAGTCTCTGAAATTTTACAAGGTATTGCTGCAATTTGGCTTGTTTTTGTAGCTTTTACAATTTTTGCTGAAGTAACTTTTAGAAATTTTGGACTTTTTTTGGGAGCTGATCAGATAGTTCAAAACTCTGTTCCAGCAATTGTTTTTCTTCAAGTCCCTTTTGCAATTGTCTCAGGAACAATGTTAAGAACAACTTTAATATACGAGTTTTGTAGCAAAAATTCTAAAATAATAATTAATGTCTTATCCTTCTTAATTGGAATGATGCTTTTTATTGGCATAGCTGTGGGTGGGTGGACAGATATGATTAAAGGATGGGAAATTAGAGAGTACCAAGGAATTGGTGCAATTGAATTTCCAGTGTATATTGTAAGAACAGTAATAATATTTGCTGCTATTATAATTGTTTATATATATGCAAGCCTTATTATCGATCAATTCAAAAAAAAAAATAATTAGCCTTAGAGAATAAGTATGGAAATGGATTTAAATGTATTAATGTTAATTACATTGCTTGGCATGTTACTAGCAATATTCGCAGGTGTTCACATAGCTTTAGCATTAGGTGCTACAGCAATGATTGGAACATATTTCATATTTGAAGACGCATATATGGCTGCAAGCCAAGTTGGAGGTGCAGCATATGAATTGATTAGAGATCATGTTTTTATGACAATACCCCTTTTTGTTTTAATGGGAGATTTTTTATCGAGAAGTGGAGCGGCAGCAGACCTTTATAATCTTATTAATAAAGGTCTTAAAGGAGTGCCAGGAAGATTAGGTGTCGCAACAGTAACTGGTAATACAGCATTTGCAGCAGTAACAGGAACATCTATTGCTTCAGCAGCAGCATTTACCAGAATAGCATGGCCAGAAATGAAAAAAGCTGGTTATAATCATAGCTTTGCACTTGGAGCTATTTCGGGGAGTGCATGTTTAGGAATGTTGATTCCACCTAGCGTTTTGCTGATTGTTTGGGGAATTATAACAGAAGACTCAATTGGAAAATTATTTGTTGCTGGTTTGATTCCTGGAATTCTTCTTGCTTTATTATATGTAACCTACAACCTTGTCAGAGCGATTATGAAACCAGAACTTGCTCCTGAACCAGATAAAGTTGGCTTAACGACAAAATTAACGAAAACAGAAATTTATTCAGGTTTTTCTATTATAGCATTAATTTTTTTAGTACTTGGTGGGATTTGGGGAGGAATTTTTACAGCTACCGAAGCAGCAGGAATGGGCGCTATTGCTAGCTTTATAATAGCATTATGTAAAGGCATGAATTTTAAAGGTGTTGTTGATTCCGTGATCGATGCAGGAAAAACATCTGCTCCAATAATGATTTTACTAATAACAGCTGGGATGTATTCAAGATTTCTTTCCTTATCTGATATAAATTCAATAATACTTGAAGCTATTACATCAGTTGGATTAAATCAGTTTGCCATTCTAATTATGATGGTTGTTATATGGCTAGTTTTAGGTATGCTTTTAGACTCAATTTCAATTATTCTTCTTACAGTACCTTTATTTATTCATTTAGTTCCTGAAATGAACCCATACGCATTTGCTATATTTGGTATTTTAGCAATTGAAGCTGGGCTTCTTACTCCTCCTTTTGGTCTTATTGTTTATACTGTCAAGGGAGTTCTCACGGGTAGCAATGATAATGTTCCATTAGGCACAATTTTTATGGGTTCTATTCCATATTGGATAATGATGTTATTCGTAATGATTATGGTTTATTTAATTCCAGAATTAGCAAGCTGGCCAACAAAGTTTGTTTAAACTTTAAAAATAAATAAAAGATGCTAAACTTTTAACATTAACGGAGGAATATTTATGTTAAAAAATTTAAAAAAAGCACTTCCACTTGGGCTTTTGATCTCTGGTGCTATTGCAACTTCTGCCATTGCAGGCTCATATACCTTAAGAGTTGGATCAGGACATCCTTCAGCTCCTACTGCATATGTGACTGGAATGGAAAAAGTTTTTGTGCCGAACATTAAAAAAAGAGTGGCAGCGGAAACAAAACACAAAATTAAAATAATAGAAGCTTATGCTGGTAAAATAGCAAAAGTACATGAAACATTAGAGGCAGTTGAAAAAGGATTGCTTGACATTGGTTCATATTGTGTATGTTTTGAGACTGCAAAATTATTACCATGGAACTTTGATTATTTTGTTCCATTTACATTAACAAATCTTGAGACAAACTGGGAAGTTAAGCATAGAGTTCTTAAAAAATTTCCACAATTAGCAAAAATGCTTGAAGATAAATATAATCAAAAATTTATAGCTATGCAGGGTTTTGATGATTATGGAATTGGAACTGTTAAACAATGGAATAAAGCACAAGAACTTAAAGGCGTTAAAGTAATTGCTGCTGGTCCAAACTTACCATGGGTATCATTATTTGGATCAATACCAGTAACATCGACATTGCCTACTATGTATAATGACTTAGCAACTGGTGTCGCCAAAGGTGTAATTATCTTCCCTTCTGCCCACGCTGGAGGATTTAAGTTTTATGAACAAGCTCCATACTGGAAAGTTATAGGTTTTGGTGCAATGGCACAAACTATCACAACAATTAATCTAAAAACATTAGCTAAACTTCCACCTGAAGTAGCAAAGATTGTTATGGAAGAAGCCGCTAATTACGAAAGATCAGCTGTTAAAGATGGACAAAGAAGATACCAAAAAGGTTTAACTGATTTAATGAAACTAGGTCAGAAAAAAGGTATTAATGATTCTGTTACTTATCTACCTGTAGCACAGCAAAAGATTTGGGCTGAAACAATTAAAGATTGGCCTAATTCAAGAGCTGCTGACATCACTAAAGGCTATCCTGGAATTGATGGTGCTGCTTTGATGAACGTTTACATGGAAGAAGTTGAAAAAACAGGACATAAATTCCCTGTAAGATATAAAATTGGTGGTTAACCAATATTGATAAACATTTAAGGCATACAAGAAATTGTGTGCCTTTTTTATTATGAACAAACAAAAATACATAATTTATTTAGCATCAATATTCATGTCCATTGTTATAACAATGTTCATTAGTTCTGTTGTAACGTTCAAATCTCTAGATAATTTGAGTTTATTTTGGCAAGTTTGGCCAATTAATTGGTTTTATGCGATACTTATTGCTTTCCCTGCAATAATTATATTTAGACCCATATGTCAAAAAGCTAGTGAAAAAATAATTAGCTTTTTATTAAAAAATTAATAATCTAAAATAGCAACAACCCTTACAAATCCCGCTGAACCATTTTTAATTTTAAATGGAAAAGCAGAAACTAAAAAACCTTTATCAGGTAATTTTTCTAAGTTACACAATTTTTCTATATGAGAATATCCTTTATGCATGCCTGCTCTATGACCTTCCCAAATTAAGCAAGGATCTTTAGTCTTTTTAAATTTTTTAGCAGTATGTGTAAATGGAGCATCCCAACTCCAAGCATCTGTTCCGGTTAATCGAATACCTTGGTCAAGTAGATAAATTGTTGCATCTTTCCCAATACCACAACCTTTTAACAAAAAATCAGGTTTACCATAATGCCCAGATGCAGATGTATTGACAAATATTATATCCAAAGGAGAAAGAGTATGTTCAATTCTATCTAATTCTTTTTTAATATCATCTACATTAACAACATAACCATCTGAAAAAGACCTAAAATCAAATTTAACTCCTTTACCATAACACCATTCTAATGGCACCTCATCTATTGTAATAGCTCTATTTCCATTATCCATGGTTGAATGGTAGTGATAAGGAGCGTCCATATGTGTCCCATTATGCGTACTTACAGTGATGGTTTCCATAGCCCAGCCCTCACCACCTGGCAAATCTTCTTTTTTTAACCCCGGGAAAAAGCTCATAATTTCTTCAGCGGTATCTTGGTGATGATGGTAATTAATCTTGGGAAGCATAAAATCTGGATCGGAAGTAATTCCTTCTTCTAATGAAACAGATAAATCAATAAACTTTTTCATATAAACCTCTTATTTATTTGACAAATTATCTACCCTTTTATTAAAAGGGGAAATAATAATATCTTCCCAAACATCTGCATGATATAGTGGATCATTTGCTTGAAATGTATGAATTTCTGAAATTTCGTCAGCTTCAACCATAAAAAATGAACCATTCATAGTTTTACCATCCAAATCCGTTAAGGGTCCTGATACAAGTGTTTTTATTGGATTTGTTGATAAATACTTTCTGTGTTCGTCAATAACAGCCATTCTTCTTTTTAATGCGTCGGCTTTATCTTTACATACAATTATCCAAATCATTTATTATTCTATGCTTGATTTGCTTCAAATTCAGATATTCTATTATAAGCCTTTTCAGTAAACTCTGCTTTTGGAGCATTACCTGCTATCACAACAAGCAAAACATGCTCTATATTAGGTTCGTCTTCTGTAATATTCATGAACCGTCTTGCACAGCCTGGAGGAAAAGATACAACATCACAAGGACCAACGTCTACTGACTGAAAATCATTTCCTTCGTTCCATTCACATCTCCATTTTCCAGTAATTGGCATAAAAGTTTCATTTGTGTCATGATTATGCATCAAAGGACCTTTTCCAGGTTTACATCTACAAAAACCTAGATTAAAACCTTCAGAAATATTTATTGCTGGCATTTGAGAATTATCATCACCTAATGGAGACACATGTTTTGATTTTCCTTTTGGTGGCTCAAAACCAATAACATTTATTAATTCTCTTGTACATTCAGGAAGAAGGCTATCTGGTAACCCTTTTTTTGAACCTTTTAAATCTTTAAAAAAGGCAATTCTTTTACTCATTTCATCTTTTTTCCAAACTCTGATTTTAGGTAATTCTTTTGCATTATCACTCATTCACATTCTCCATTTTTAAAACTTCATATACTGAAGCTGTATCCCAATTTTTAGATAAAGTTTTTTCTGCCTTGTCATATATCTTTGCCGAACCCTCAAAGGTGGGTAAAATAACATTATTATTTTTTATAAAATTTCTAATAATATCAACATCTTTTAAAAAAATATTAAATGATGCTGTTGGAGGTTCGTAATTTTGATTAATCATTAAAGGCATTCTTTTTTGTAACATCACCGAAGTTGCTGCGCTGTTTCCTAAAACTTTATAAATCATATCTTTGTCTAAACCAGAACATTCACCTAGTCTAAGAGCCTCTGCAGCTGCTGTGTTGTGAATGGTTACTAACAAATTTGCAAGAATTTTAAATTTCATTCCATTCCCAAAAGGACCTACATAAATAACTTCTTTAGAAAAACTTTCAAAAATATTATTATATTTTTTTGTTATGGTCTCATCACCACTAGCAAAAACTGTTATATCTCCTTCCCAAGCTTGTGCTCCAGTTCCACTTACTGGGGTATCTAACATATCTATATTAAATTTTTTAATTTCATTTTTAAAATTAATTTTATCTTCAATCGAAATTGTATTCATATCCAATATAATTTTATTGGAAGTATGTTTTTCAAGTATCTTTAGATTCTCTAAAACATTTTTATATGCTTCAAGAGAAGGTAAACTTAAAAGTACAACATCAACCTTATTAAATAAATTTGGATAAGTAATCTCATATCCTCCTAAATTTAAAAATCTTGAAATATTTTTTTTATCTATATCTATACCATAACAATTAAAGTTGTTTGTTATAAGGTGTTTGGCGTAAGCTCTACCCATAGTCCCTAAACCTATTAACCCAATATTCATAAAAAACCTCATAGAATTTTAATTTAGAATTTATATATTTATTCTAAATCAACCTTTTTGATAGAATCTATAAAATATTATTATTTTTTCTTTTAACTTGAATGTTATATATATCTAATAATAGGAGTTAAATATGGAAGTAGGATTTTTTACAATGCCTATTCATCCTTTAGATAAGGATTATAGGAAGACTTTAGCTGAAGATAGAGAAGCATTTTTATTAGCAGATGAAATAGGTTTTTCAGAAGCATATTGTGGAGAACATTATACAGACGCAGCTGAAAACATTACATCTAGCACAGTATTCATTGCATCATTAGCAGCTGCCACAAAGAATATAAGATTAGGAACCGGTACAGTAAATTTGCCAAACTCCCACCCAGCAGCTGTAGCTGGCCAAATTGCCATGTTAGATCATATGCTAGACGGTCGTCTTAATTTTGGTATCAGTCCAGGAGGTTTAGCTTCAGATGCAGAGGTCTTTGGAAATTTAGAAAAAAACCGGAACGAAATGTTTGTTGAATGCATTGATATGGTTTTAGAAATATGGAAACGAGATGCACCATATTCTATAAAAGGAAAATACTGGGAAGTTACAACAGAAAAAACTCAAATGACTGATATAGGTCAAGGCATAATGCCTAAACCACTTCAAAAACCATATCCTCCTATAATTTGTACCGTTGTCGCACCTTATTCAAAAGGTATAACAGCTGCTGCCGCAAGAGGATGGAAACCAATATCAGCTAATTTTTTATTGCCTAAATGGGTTAAAACTCACTGGCCAGGTTATGTTGAGGGATGTAAACAAGCTAACACAGAAGCCAATCCAATGGAATGGAGAATTGCTAAGTCTATTTTTGTATGTGAAGATAGAAAAAAAGCAGAAGAATATGCACTTGGCAATGGTAGTCCATATGTATTTTACTACAGTCAACTCTTAACAAAAATGTTGAAGCATGGTCGTGCAAATTTATTTAAAGAAGATCAAAATATGTCTGATGACGCTCTTAAATTAGAAGATATATGTAAAAAACTAATTTTATTTGGAACTCCAGATGAGGTTGCTGACAAGATTTTAGCCTTCAGAGAAGAAGTAGGTGAGTTTGGTACACTTTTATATGCTGGACATGATTGGAAAGATGTAAATTTAGCAAAAAATTCTATGAAGCTGATGACAGAAAAAGTTATGCCTCAGATTAATAGTAGCATTAATATAGCTGCAGAGTAGGAACTCTTATGAATAAATTGGATTTAGGAAATAATGAGTTTATAAATTATGAATTCCATGAAAATCCGAAGGGAAATACAATTGTTTTTTCAAACTCCTTAGGCTCAGATTTGTCAATGTGGGATCCACAAGTTGAATACTTTAAAGATAATTATCAAATAATTTGTTATGATAAAAGAGGTCATGGTAAAAGCTCTCCAATCCAAGGCCCTTATACATTCGATATGCTTGAAAATGATGTAATTTCAATAATGGATGAAATTGGCATAGATAAAGCTCATTTTGTAGGTTTATCGATGGGAGGAATGACATCGTTAGGATTGGCATTAAAACATTCTAATAGATTTGATAAACTTGTGTGTTGTGCAGCAAGAGCTGACATGCCACCCCCAGCAATTGAGGCGTGGGATCAAAGAATGGCAGTAGTTGAGGACAAAGGCACACAAGGTGTCGTTCAAGGTTCCCTAGAGAGGTGGTTTAGTGACAAATTTAGAAATGATGTTGTGAATAATCATATTTTAGAAAAAGCTGAAGAGATGATTAAATCAACCTCCACTAATGGATATATTGGGAGTTGCAATGCGATTAAAGGTCTTGATTATTTGAGAGAATTAGGAAAAATTAAAAAAGACATTCTTTATATTTCAGGTGAAAACGATGTAGGTGCACCAGCTCTAGCTATGGAAGAAATGCATCATTTAACAGTTAATAGTAAATATGTTTGCATTCCGGGAGTTGCACATGTATTTAACCTTGAAAAACCTAATGAAACCAATAAAATTTTAAGTGATTTTTTAAACTAGTTTATAAGTTTGATTTTAAATTAAAAATTAAATAAGCTTAAGTTTTAGGAGTAAGAAATGTCTTTAAAAACATTTGAACATGTACTTATATTAGCTGATGACTTAAAAAAAACTAAAGAATTTTATGTTGATTTATTAGGTTTGAAAGACGGATATAGACCAGACTTCCCTTTCCCAGGCCATTGGTTATATTTAAATGAAGACGACAAAGCTGCTTGTATTCACTTGGCGATGAGAAAGCAAGGGGATGGCCAAGATTACTACATCGGGAAAAAAAATAATGTTAAATCGGGATCTGGTGCTATAGATCATGTTGCCTTTAATTGTGAGGATATAGATAGTATGAAAGAAATGTTTGATAATAAATCTATCGAATACACTCACAGAAAAGTTCCTGGTTTCCCACTAGAACAACTATTCGTTGATGATCCAGATGGTGTAAAAGTAGAATTAAATTTTCCAACAAAAGGTTAAATAGGAGTTTATCATGCCAAGAAAATATGATCAAAAAATGTTTGATATAAAACATCTTAGAGAAACTGCAGAAAAACTAAAAAACTGGGGAAGATGGGGCCCAGATGATGAAAAAGGTACATTGAATTTTATAACTCCTGAAATAGTTGTTGACGCTAGCAAACTAATTAAAAAAGGGAAAAGATTTAGCTTAGGTTTAAATTTTGATAGACATGGACCACAAAAAGGCTCTTGGGGTAATAGGTTTAATCCAATTCATTTAATGCTAGCTACTGGAACAGACTCTATAGCTGGAAGGTTTGATGATTTTGGACTTCAATATGCAGATGATATGATATCATTACCATTACAGTGCGCTACTCAATGGGATGCTTTAGGACATATTTTTTATGATAACAAAATGTGGAATGGTTATTCTGCGGCACTTGTCGACAGCGACGGTGCTCAAAAAAACGGAATCGAAAAAGTACGCGCTGAAATGGCTGGTAGAGGAGTGTTGCTTGATGTTGCTCGTTGGGCAGGGGTTAATTATTTTGAAGATGGTGTAGCAATCACCAATGATGATTTAAATGAATGTGCAAAATCTCAAAATGTTGAAATTAAACGTGGAGATTTTGTTATTGTAAGAACTGGTCAAATGGAACAAAGACTAGATGATGGAGAATGGGGTGGTTATGCTGGAGGAGATGCACCAGGTTTAGCTTTTGAAACTGCCCAATGGATTTATGATAACGAAATTGCCGCCATATGTACTGATACATGGGGTTGTGAAGTAAGACCAAACGAAACTAAAGATGCTCAACAACCTTGGCATTGGGTTGTAATACCGATGATTGGTATAACAATGGGAGAAATTTTTTACTTAAGAGATTTGGCAAAGGATTGTGAAGAAGATAAAATTTATGATTTTTTCTTTTGTGCACCACCCTTACCTATAACTAAAGCAGTTGGCTCACCAATTAATCCTATGGCAATAAAATAGATGAAAAAAGCTGCCATCATTGGTGGCTCAATGTCAGGTCTTTTTGCAGCCAATTTTCTTAAAAAGATAAACTGGGATTATTCAATACATGAAATGGTTCCAGAACCTTTGTCAGGAAGAGGTGCTGGCATTGCCACATATGATGAGTTAGCAAAATTAGTTAAGTTAACCACAGGTTACAATAAATCACTCGGAACACGCTGTAATGAAAGAATTGTTTTAAATAAACAAAACGAAGTAATATCAAAAATAAAATACCCTCAAGTCTTCACTAGTTGGCAATATTTATATGATGTTTTGCTGTCAAACATAGATAAAAAAAAATATTTTCTTGGAGATGAATGTATTGAAATTCTTAAAAAAGAAAAAATTAATACTTTAATTTTTAAAAGTGGTAAAGAAATTCAAGCTGATTTAATTATTATTGCTAATGGAATAAGATCCAATTTAAAAAAAATTGTAGATGAAAATAAACCAGAATTTGCAGGATATGTTGGTTGGAGAGGGCTTGTCAATGAGGCCGATTTGTCAGAAAAAACATTTGACTTAATTTCAGATTATTTTTGTTTCGTCCTTCCAAAAAACCAACAATTTTTAACTTATCCAGTTGCCGGGGTTGGTAATAAAGGTTTAGAAAAAGGTAAAAGAAGAATTAATTGGTTGTGGTACAAACCAGTAACCATTCAAGAATATAATGATATATTAACTGGAAAATCTAAAAAAAAGTATGAGCACGGTATACCACCCCATGAAATAAAAGATGAATTAATTAAAAATCTTAAAGATGAAGGTCAAACAAAATTACCTAGTTCAATAAATGAATTAATAAATAAAACAGATCAAATACTTGTGCAGCCAATATATGATTTAAAATGTAAAAAAATGGTCAATGAAAATATAATTATTATTGGGGATTGTGCTTTCACAGCCCGACCACATGCCGGAATGGGCGTTACAAAAGCGGGTTTTGATTGTTATGATTTAATGAAATGTTTAGATAATATCGAATTAGAAAATTTAAATTATGCTCTAATATCATGGGAACAAAAAAGAATGAAAGAGGGTATATTTCTCGTAGAAAGAAGTAGAGAAATGGGTTTTTACATTAAAAAAGATGAGACAATCATAATGCCAAAAAATGAAATAGTTTTAGATGAAACTGCTGTAAGCATTAAAAATATAAAGAATTATCCAAATAAAAGCAGTTTATTTAACTAAACTTATAACATATTGAAATAATTATATTTTTCCCAATGCCTTTAAAACTTTTTCCGGAGTGATTGGTTGAGATGTCACCTCTGTATTTAAAGGAATTAATGCGTCATTAATAGCATTCATTATAGCTCCTGGAGCACCTCCTGTTCCAGCTTCACCAGCCCCTTTTGCGCCAAGAATACTTCTACCAGAATTTGTTGTCACATGATCTACAATAATGTCTGGCATTTCATAAGCCATTGGCACAAGGTAATCTGCCATATTTCCATTCGTTAAATTGCCCATTTCATCATAAATACACTCTTCATAAAGAGCACCACCAATACCTTGAACGACACCACCCCTAATTTGTTCTTCAACTAATTTAGGATTGATTTGTGTTCCACAATCTTCAACGGCCCAGAACTTTTCAATCTTTGTTAATCCGGTATCAACATCAACATCAACTAAACACCCCATTGCACTATTTGTAAAAACAAATGGTATTCCTTCAATAGAAAATGAGGCCGTCGCTATCAGTTCAGCATTAGTCCCGGGTGGCAATTCATGACCCCTGTAGTACACAATTTGTGCTAAATCTTTTAGTGATATACCCTCACCACCATCTTTTCTGATAACTTGATCATTTTGAACATCAAGATTATTAACTTCACTTTGCATAATTACTGCAGCAATATTCAAAATATTTTCTTTTAACTTTCTTGAAGCTTTTAAAACAGCTTCACCTCCTATTCCAGCACCTCGAGAAGCCCATGTTCCACCACCATACGGAGTAGCATCAGTATCTCCATGCGTAACCCTTACAGTGTCTATCTTTACACCAAGTTGGTCTGCGGCTATCTGTTGCATTACTGCTTCTGTGCCCTGCCCCTGTTCAGTTATAGAAGTTGATATATGAACAGCTCCAGATCCCTCTAGTCTAATTGATGCTCCATCCTGAGATGAGATTGGTGCCCCACCCACACCATAAAATGCAGGACTAGGATTTGTTACTTCAACCATATTAATTATTGAAAAACCTTTATATTTTCCTTTTGCAAGAGATTCTTTTTTATATTTCTCTAATTGAGAAATATTCATCATTTTTTCAAGTTTTTCAATACACGCCTCATGTGATAAATCTTCTAAAGGCACTCCTGACGGAGTTTTTGTTGGGTAAGAGTTATCAGGAATTAAATTTATCTTTCTAAATTCGTAACGATCCATACCTAGTGCATTTGCAGCTTTATCGACTAATGCTTCAGTTATAGCAACTGCGATAGGATGACCTACCGCTCTATATTGGCACATTGGTGTTTTGTTTTGAAATACTACTGTACCTTTTGCCTTATAATTTGGAATAATATAAGATGCTGCAGAAAGATTTAAAACTTGATTTGTTTCAATAGCTGAAGTTCTTGGATATACACTAAAAGGACCAATTCCAGATAAATCATCAATTTCAAATGCAAGTATTTTACCTTTGTCATTAACTCCTATTTTACCTAAAATTTTGTGACATCTTGAATGAATATCAGTTGAATAACTCTCTAATCGATCAGCAACAAATTTCACTGGCCTCTTCATGAGCTTAGAAACTGCAACTGTAACCATTTCATCTGGGTAAACATGAACCTTTATACCAAATGAACCACCCACGTCACAACTAATTATTCTTACTAAACCTTCAGATAAATTTAAATGCTTCGCTATTATTGACTGCATCATATGAGGTGCTTGGCCGTTATGATAAACAGTCATTTTTTCTTCTGAGGAGTCCCAATCTGCAACAATAGCTCTTGTTTCTAATGTAACTCCCGTATGTCTTGCAAAATCAAGAGTAACTTCCTCTACAATATGTGATTGTTTGAAAGCTTCGCCTACATCACCTTGGTTAACAGTTCTGGTCCAAAACAGATTATTTCCTAGATCATCATGGATGACTCTTGTTGATTTATCCATCGCTGTTTCCATGTCTAATTGAGCGTCAAGATCTTCATAATCTATCTCAACTAGTTCTGACGCATCTTCTGCAACTGCTCTTTTATTTGCAACTACGACCGCAACAGGTTCGCCTTGCCATCTAACAATATCTTTTGCGAGAGGATATTGAGTTGGAGAACGCATTTCACCTAAATGACCAAGTACCCCTTGCCAAGGAGAACAAACTTTTTCGATATCATCAATTGTAAAAACGTTCAATACACCAGGATATTTTTTTGCATTTTCTGTATTAATAGATTTTATTTTCGCATGTGCAAATGGTGATCTAACATAACTTAAATGAGCCATTCTAGGTAAAAGTATATCATCTACATATTTACCTTTACCTTCTAAAAGTTTTTTTGCTCTTTCCCGAGGTACACTTCGTCCAATATAAGAATTTGGTCTATCTGCTGCCCCTAATTTAGGATTTTGATTTAAATCATCCATATTATACGCCTACATTAATTTTATTAAGTGAATCTTCGACGGCATCAACAATTGCTTGATAACCTGTACACCGACAGTAATTACCCGATATCATTTCTCTTATTTCTTCACGAGAATATTTTCTATTAGATTTTACGATTTCATAGGTAGTCATTAACATTCCTGAACTACAAAAGCCACATTGCATGGCATTATTCTTTACAAAACAATCTTTGACAATTTCCATCTCTGAAGAATTGAGACCTTCAACGGTTGTTATATTTTTTCCATTTGCTTGAACCGCTAGCATAAGACAAGATCTAACTGATTCACCATCAACAAGAACATTACAAGCTCCACAAGCGCCTTGTTCACAACCTAAATGTGTTCCTTTAAATCCAAGATCTCTTAAAAAATCACCTAAATGTTGACGTGTTTCTACATTTAAATCGTTATAATCTTCATTATTAATAATCATTGATATTGTTGTTTTATTTAAATTAGACATTAATTCAATTCCTTCATCATTCTTCCGACCAAAATTGCTGATAAGTGAGCTTTCATATCTGACGAACTAGAGATATCTGAAGCAAAATCTATATCATTTTTTAATGTATCTTTAATGTCAGAATAATTATATTCATTCTTTAGAAGATACTCACAAGTTTTGGGTGCTTCATTAGGTCTATCACCAGTTCCAAAAAAAACTAAATTAATCTCTTCATTAATTTTATTATTCTGTTTAATTGAACCTACAAGGCCAGCCATTGCATAGTCTCCATGACGTCTTGTAACTTCATCAAAAAATAATTTCATCCCATTTTGATTTATCGGATATTTAACAGAGGTTAAAATTTCATCTGAATTAATTGCAGTTTCAAACAATCCTTTATAAAACTCTTTTGCTGAAACAGTTCGTTCTCCATCAGGACCTGACAAAATTATTTCAGCATTTACTAGAACAGCAAAAGCAGGTAATTCGGCTGCTGGATCCCCATATGCAATACTTCCACCATGAGTGCCTTTATTTCTAATTGCAGGATGTGCAACTTGTGCTAAAAGTTTGTTGAGTATAGGGAATTTCTCATTAACTTCTTTATTATTCATTATTTGTGAATGACTACACATTGCGCCCATAATTAAATATGAGTCCTCAACTTTTATTTTTTTTAATTCATTAATACTTCCAATATCTATAAGAACACTTGGACTAGATAAACGCATATTTAAAGTTGGTAAAAGAGACTGGCCACCAGCCAAAATTACAGCGTCATCATCTGATTTTTTTATATTTATAGCGTCAGCTAAATCTTTTGCTTGATAATAAGAAAATGCTGGTGATTTCATTTAAAAACCTCTAGTTTATTTATTTAATTATAGACATTATTGTTTAAGTATTTCAAATAAAATTTAAAGTAATGAGGCAGTTAAATGAACAACGTCAATTTAGTTAAAATGAAAGTAGAAGGATCTTCGAAGAGCCATTCTAGAGCTGACATTATTTCAAGAGATGTAGAAAGTGTAATTGATGAACCAGAAGTAAGAGGTGGAACTAATTTAGGATTAACACCTACTGAAACATTATTAGCCTCCTTAATTGGGTGCTCAAATGTTATAACTCATAGAATTGCAGAAAAGCAAGGTGTCGAAATTGAAACCCTTGAAATTAGAGCAGATGCCAAATTTGATAAAAGTGGAGCAAGTATAATTAAAGAAATTGAAGTTCCTTTTCCCGAAGTTATATTAAATATAAATATCAAATGTAATGCTAATGAAAATCAATTTAATAAAATAAAACAACAATTAAAAATGTATTGTCCTATTTCAAAAGTAATTTCAAATTCAGGAACAATAATCACAGAAAATTGGAATAAAGTCTAACTTATGGATAGACGAGATAGATTATTTTACGAACCTGCGCCATTTAGAAAGAAACTGTTGCTATATGGAAAAGAGAAATTAATAGTTTGGGTTGTTGTTAATATAGAAGTTTGGGATCCAAACTTACCACAACCAAGAAATGTTTTACCTCCTCCAATGGGTGTTCCAATGTTGCCAGATCTTCCAAATTGGTCTTGGCATGAATATGGAATGAGAACTGGATATTGGAGATTTGTAGATAGCTTAAAAAATAGAAATATTAAGCCAACTCTTGCTCTTAATGGTGTTGTTGTAGATGTATATCCAAAAGCTGTTGAGGAAGCTTTAAAGCTTGACTGGGAACTTATGGGGCATGGCTTTATACAAAGACCAATGCATAAGGTAGATAATGAATATGTTGACATTAAAAGTACGGTTGAAAAACTAAGGAAGTTTTCAAATCAAGATGTCATAGGTTGGGAAAGTCCAGGATTAACTGAAACAAATGACACTATTGATGTTCTTTCTGAAAACGGAATTAAATATGTTGCTAACTGGGTTATTGATGATCAACCTGTTGATCTTAAAGTAAAAAGCAATAATAGGATGTTAGCTTTGCCTTATACAGTTGAAATAAATGATGTTTCTATTACGGCTGTTCATAATCACCCATCAGACGCTATTTTTACCAGAGGCAAAGATCAGTTTGACCAATTATATAAAGAAGCAAAAAAAACAACTAAGATTATGTGCATAAGTATACATCCATATTTAACAGGTGTTCCTCATAGAATTAATTATTTAAATCAATTATTAGATTATATAATGAAATTTGATGATGCTGTGTTTATGAATGGAAAAGAAATTCATGACTGGTATTGTAATGAAGTTTCTATCTAAATAGAAATTTAACATGATAATACACCCTGCCTAAAACCTCACGAATTACAAATGAAGATCTGTTTAATGAATGAGCTGAAGGAATAAAATCTAAAATTGTAATTTTATTATCTATGAATTTAAAATCGACAGGATATGGAAAAACATTAAAATTATGTTTTTTAAAAAGTAATTCTGCTCGCTTCATGTGAAATGCAGACGTTATTAAAATGATCTTTGATTTTTTACCAATTAAATGAGATATTGCATTAGCTTCTTCATAAGTATTTTGTACTTTTTTTGTTATAAAGATATCATTTTCATCAATACCAAATTCTAAAGATTTATTTTTTAACAATTCACCCTCAGTTTTTTTCTTCAACTCCCAAGGTAATAATCCACCAGTATAAATAATTTTTCTTCCTTTATTGGCATTTAAAAGTTTTATTCCTGCAAAAAATCTATCAGGATCAGACCATTCATAAACATTATCTTTAACAAAATGTACCATTCCACTTAAAACAACAATGTAATCACTTTTAGGAACTTGAGATAATTTCACAGGGAGATATGGTGCCTCAATATATTTAACTAATTTATTTGAAATCAATGGGCTAGAGAATAAAAATAAAGTTAAAAATGATAAAAATAAAAGAGAATTTTTAAGCTTAATAAATTTGGGTTTTCTTAAAATAATTAAAATGACTAATAAAGTTAGTACAAAAAATAAAGGAGACGTTATTAAAGGAATTATTTTATGTAAATATATCATAAAACAACATTTTCATTTATTTCATATATAAATGGAGATCCTGATGACCCACCAAATTTTTTGCATTTCAATGAAGCAATATAATTTGCAAACTTAATGCTATTTACCAAAGAAGATTTTTTAATTAATTCAAATAAAAAAGCACCATGCCAAACATCCCCTGCGGCTAAAGTATCAACTGCCTTAATTTTTATTGCTGGAATGTTTTTAATCATTTTATCTTGAATATAATAACAACCGTGCTCACCATTTGTGACTAATGTTTGAAATTTAGTTTTCTGTGCAAAAGTTTTTAGTGCACGCTCGACATTATCGATTCCTGTAAAAGATTTCAGTCCTTGATAAGAAAATACCACATGAGAAAAATAATTTAAAAGTTCTTTTGTAGTATTTTCTTCAGCATCTAGTACTTTTGGTTTTTTGATGTTTTTAATCCACTCTAAAATCTTAATAGAATTTTTAATGTCTCTACTATCAAATAAAAATCCATCAAAAATTTCAAAATCTATATTATTTTTTATTGCTACATGATTAAATTCACGATTATTTAAAACTAATCTTTCACCATTTTTATCAATAATAATAGACGAAATAGAAGTTTTAAAATTATCAACATAGTGTGTGTAACTAAGATCTATGTTTTCTGATAGTAACTTTTGTTTTAAAATTTTACCAACTTCATCGTTTCCTATTACTGTAGACAGGTACGCTTTTACACCTAGTCTTGAAAGTGCTACTGAAGCATTTGCTGCGTTTCCACCAATGCTTACATATACTGAGTTAGATTTATATTTTTCAGCATATTTTGGCAAATCTGATACAGTATGTATTAAATCTAAAGCTGATAAACCATGTACAAAAATTTTTCTCAAGCCAATAACCTTAAGAATATAAAATATAAGACTTTATGGCTTTAGTAAACCGTAACCTCCATCTCTAACTGTTCGAATTAAATCTGTGTCAGTTTCATTAATTCTAAGAGCTTTTCTTAATCTACTCATATGAACATCAACAGTTCTATCCTCAATAAAAATTCCAATACCCCAAACTGTGTCTAATAATTTTTGTCTTGAAAATATATGACCAGGCCTTTCCGCAAGAAGAGTTAACAATTTAAATTCTTTTGGACCTAGTTTAATCAATTGATCATTTCTAAAAACTTGCATCTCTGATAAAGATATTTTTAGTTCTCCAACAATCAATTCGTCTATAGACATAGATGTATTTGTTCGTCTAATAAGCGCTTTAACTCTAGAAACAAGTTCCATTGGAGAAAATGGTTTTGATATATAATCATCGGCACCTGTATCTAATCCAATTGATTTATCAGCTTCCTCACTTCTAGCACTTAGCATTATTATTGGAAGTAACTTTGTATCTTTGTTAGATCTAAGTATCCTACACAACTCTATACCAGACATCTTTGGCATCATCCAATCTGCTATAAGAACAGTTGGTTTTTTTTCATAAATCATATCAAGAGCTTGTTCGCCATTATATGCTGATTTAACTAAAAACCCATTCTTCTCTAAATTGAATTTCATTAATTCAATTTGGTTTGGTTCATCATCTGCGATTAAAATATCATTCATAGTATTTTAATATTAAATAAATATTACATTTATATTACAATATTCAATAAATTATGATTTTCAAATTTTTAAAATTGGAAAAGTTATAGAAAATATTGTTTGTTTGTTTTGATCACTTCTAATTGAAAGTTCTGCCCTATGCTTAATTAAAATATGCTTTACAATTGCTAATCCTAAGCCGGTACCACCAATTTTTCTTGATCTAGCTTTATCTACTCTAAAAAATCTTTCTGTAACTCTATCAATATATTTTTCAGGAATTCCTTCGCCTTCATTAATTACAGATACCGTTAATTCATTAGTTTTCATTTGATCAATTTTAATTAAAATGTCTGAATTTGAATTCCCATATTTGATACCATTTTCAATTAAATTATAAAATACTTGTGTTAGTTCTAAAAAATCTGCTTCTACTATAAGTGATTGGTTTTTATCAACTCTATCGTCAATTAAAATAAGATTATTGTTTTTTAATAAACCAGACTTTTTGATAGTTGATATCACGGAATTGATAGGTTCAAAAATTGAAATAGTTGTTGATGGTAAAATATGCTCCTCGGATTCTACTTTTGAAAGAGAAAGAATATCATCAATTAATGTATTCATTCTTTTAGATTCTTCGTTCATAATATTTAAAAATTTTTTGAGTGTTGTTTTGTCAATTTTATCATCATTTAACATTGTTTCTACAAAACCAGACAAAATTGTTAATGGAGATCTAAGTTCATGACTTACATTTGCAACAAAATCCCTTCTTATTTTTTCAAGATTTCTTTGCAAAGTTAAATCAGTAATTATGCATAAAATTTTGTTTTTACTAATTTTTTTTAATTTTATTCTTAATTGTCTATTTAGATAATCATCTAATTCATGCACAAATGAATGATCATATTTCTTATTAGATTTTTGAAAATTTAATGAATTAAAATCTGGGTTTTTAATAATATTTAAAATATTTTTATTTAATAAATTTTTTCCTATTAATTCTTGAGAGACTTTATTTGAAACTAAAACTTGTCCAGAATTATTAATTAGGACAAATCCATCTTCTAAGATATTTCCAACATCCACTAAATATTTAGAAGTTTTCTTTTTTTTCAAATTACTTTTTTTTAGATTCATAAATAAATTTAATTTATCTTTAATTTAAAAAAATTACACTTTTGTTACAATCATTTATTAAATATTAACAATTATATCATCAGAACTAGATCGTTTAATTGCATCTAAAACAGCTATATTTTGATATTTCTCATTATCTGTAAACAAGTAATCTTTATTATTAGTTGAAGCATCAACAAAATTATGAATATTTTTTGAAACAGTGTCTGTCCAATTAAATTTTATTTTTTCAATGCTTCCATTGCTCATTCTTATTGTCATTTCTGAGTCTCCAGGTGTATCAGGATGTGAACTATCAACTAGTTCTACCCATCCATTTTCTCCAAAAATTGTAACTCTTTGATAATGAGGTGTTTTTAAAATTGCCGTTATTTGTGTACTTAAACCTGTTTCATGAACAAGTGTTGCACTAACAACATCTCCAGTTTCGTACTTTAATGCTCTTTTTGCTGTTGTAGCAAAAACTTTCTTTACAGAACCAAATAACCAAATCATGAGATCAGTTAAATGTATACCCATGCCCGTCATCCCTGCAGCAGGTGCAACTTCAGGATCAGTCCTCCAGTTATCTAAAGGCAAATTTGCTAATTTGTCATGACTAAAATGTGCTTCAGCATACATAATGTTACCTAAAAAATTATTTTCAACAACTTGTTTTAATTTTTGCCATCCATTTTCAAATCTACGTTCATGCCCAACACCTAAAAGAACATTATTATCTTTACAAACTTTAATCATTTCTTTTACGTCTGAAGGAATCAATGAAAGTGGTTTTTCACAAAAAACATTTTTTTTTAAATTAGCGCATAAAATAGTTTGATCTTTATGAAATGAATTAGGAGTGCATAATACAATGCCATCAAAATCAATTGATTTAACAGCCTGTTCAAAGTCATTTGAAATATCAAAGTTAAAATTTTTTGCTAATTGCAAGGCTTCTTTATCAGGATAAGGTTCAATTAAATTCACAATTTTAACTTTTTTAGATGAAGATAACCTTTGTATCATCACCTTACCCCACCAACCTAAACCTGCAATTATAAGTTTAAACATAATTTAAGGATGAGGTATTACTTGATCATTTTGTGGAACTAACCAACCTTTTTGAACTGCTGGTCTTTCTGCCATCTCCTTGTACCACCTAGTTACATTTGGAAATTCATTTAAGTTTATTTCTTGCCAATCAAATCTAGCAGTCCATGGCCAAATAGAAATATCAGCAATTGAATAATTATCGCCAGCTATAAATTGACTAGAAGATAATTTTTTATCCATGACACCATATAGACGCTTGGCTTCTTTAGAATATCTTGTCTCAGAATATTCTGATTTACCTTTATTATATTTTACAAAATGATGAACCTGACCAAACATAGGACCAATATTTGCCATCTGAAACATTAACCATTCTAAAGTTCTGTAATATTCCTCTTTATTATTTGAGTTTAGAAGTTTTCCAGTTTTTTCAGCTAAATAAATTAAAATAGCTCCAGACTCAAATAATGCATAATTATTATTACTTCTGTCAACAATTGCAGGAATTTTATTATTAGGACAAATATTTAAAAAATGAGGCTGAAACTGTTCATCTTTTGCAATATTTATTGAATGAACTTCATAAGGTATTCCAATTTCTTCTAACATAATTGAAACTTTTCTTCCATTTGGTGTATGCCATGTATATAAATCTATCATTTTAAATCCCTTTAATTATAGTGTGATAACTAATCCACCTTTTGTTTTGCGGCCTTCAAGTTCGTTATGAGCTTCAACTATTTTTTCTAATGGCATTTTGTCATGAATGTAAACTTTTAACCTACCATCGGACACACGACTATAGAGCTGATGCGATGCATTATTATATTCATCCCTATTTGCAATATAACTAAACAATGTTGGTCTTGTAACAAACAAAGAACCCTTAGCAGATAACATGGCTAAATTGAAATCCGTGATAGACCCTGATGCCTGACCAAACAAAACCCATAAACCCCTCGGTTTTAGACAATCCATAGATCCTGGAAACACATCCTTAGCTACACTATCATACACAACATCACATTTTTTATTATTTGTTATTTTCATAACTTCATCGACAAAGTCATCTTTTTTGTAGTCGATAACATGATCATAACCTGCTTCGAGAGCAGTAGCAACTTTGTCAGGGCCTCCAGCGGTTCCTATCATTGTAGCGCCAATTTCTTTTCCCCACTGCCCCATCAATTGCCCAACGCCACCTGCAGCTGCATGAACAAGAGTTGTCATGCCAGGTGTTACTTTAGTTGTTAAATGTAATAGATAATGGGTAGTCAATCCCTTCAAAGTACATGCAACTACATCATGATCTTCTACTTCAACATTAATCTTAGCAGCGTGTGCCGCATTAATAATCGCATATTCTGCATATGCCCCAACTGGAGTTACGTATGAAACTCTATCACCTTCTTTAAAATCTAATACATCTGAACCAACCGCATGAATATAGCCAACTCCCTCAGAACCAGGAATTTTAATATCATTGTTATTAGGCCATGGATATAAACCAGATCTGAAATATGTGTCTAAGTAATTAAGACCTATAGCATAGTTCTTTACAACAATTTGCCCATTTCCAGGTGTTGGAATATCAGCTTCAATTAAAGACATATTTTCTGCTGGACCAAAATCAGATAAACTCACTACTCTTTGTTTCATAAAACCTCTCAAGAATTAAAAATTTGAAATTCATATAATAAATGAACCGATAACCCTTATAATACACATAAATCAAAAGAAAAAGTAATTATATTTCATAGATTTTAAAATTAGACAATTTTAGTATTTATTAAATTTGTAAATTATATAAATTGAAACATTAGTCACAATAATTTATTAATAATCATAACTATTTAAATTTATGGAGATATAAATGCCTTTAGAATTGAAAGACCTTCCTTATTCACATGACGCACTTGAGTCAAATGGAATGAGTAAAGAAACACTTGAATTTCATCATGATATTCACCACAAAGCATATGTAGATAATGGGAACAAATTACTATCTGGTACTGAATGGGAAAATAAATCATTAGAAGATATCATTAAAGGAAATTATGATAGTTCAAAAGTTGCTCAAAATGGTATATTTAACAATGTTTCTCAACATTGGAATCATACACAATTTTGGGAAATGATGGGACCATCAAACAATAACATGCCAAGTGAGTTGGAAAAAACACTAACAGATCAATTTGGAAGTATAGATAATTTTAAAAGCGCCTTTTGCGATGCTGGCGCTACACAGTTTGGCTCAGGTTGGTGCTGGCTTGTGAGAGAGAATGACGGATCACTTAAAATTACTAAAACAGAAAATGGGGTAAATCCAGTATGTTTCAATCAAACAGCATTATTAGGTTGTGATGTTTGGGAACACTCTTATTATATTGATTTTAGAAATAAAAGACCTGCTTATTTAGAGAATTTTTTAAATAAACTTGTTAATTGGGAGAATGTAGCATCTAGAATGTAAATATTTAAATAAGGATATAAAATGTTGAAAATATTAACAGAATTAAAAATCACAATATCATTATCTTTTTTAATAGCGTTCATATTTATTTTATTTCTAGCCAAAAGTGGCCAATTCGACCAAGCAGCATTCAACATGTGGTTATTCAGATGGTTTCATGTCATTTCAGGTATCATGTGGGTTGGAATATTATACTATTTTAACTTTGTTCAAATTCCAAACATGACTAAAATTCCAGATGAGCAAAAACCTGCAATAAGTAAAGTAATTGCTCCAGCCGCTCTTTTTTGGTTTAGATGGGGTGCGCTTGTTACAGTAATAACGGGATTGATATTAGCTTATTTAAATGGATATTTACATCAAGCAATGACCTTTTCAGAGGGTTTTTGGCCTATTGGTGTTGGAATGTGGTTAGGAATAATTATGCTCATTAATGTATGGGGTGTTATTTGGCCAAACCAAAAAAGAGCACTAGGTATAATTGAAGTAGATGCAGATACAAAGGCTAAAGCTGCAAAAAAAGCAATGTTATTTTCAAGAACTAATACATTATTATCTATACCAATGTTAGTTGGAATGACTGTAGCTCAGAATGGATTTGCTTAAATATTATTATGAAGGTATTAAATTTTAATACCTTCATATTCTTTTTGAAAAAATAGTGAAAATTCTTTTGCGCCTTTTTTAAAAGCTTTAGACCAATCTTTACCTGCGTCATCATCTGCATTATCTGAAATAAATTTAAAACAAATAAAATTTAATTTATTAATTTTACAAAATTTAGCATAGCTATATGCCTCCATATCAACAATGTCAGTAAGTAAATCCGGAGAAGTCATTACAAAACTATCTCCAGTACCACAACTATATCCATTTTTATCTAATTGAACAAAAAGATCATTTTCAAAAGGAGTTTGACCTAATTGAAATCCTAAACCTCTTACATCCATATCTCTTTGGTAAAATTTGGAAACCTCAATTAAGCCTGAAATATTTTTATTTAATGAACCTGCTGTACCGTAATTAACAACATATTCAGGTTTATAATCTAAATAAGACCTTGAGATAGCAAAACTAGCATTAACCTTACCTACTCCAGTATAAATTATTTTCCATCCCGGAAGATAACTTTTTGGCAATTCTTGTTCTAATGCAACAAGTATAACTGTATTTTTTTTATCAATCATAATTTAATACAGAAAAACAATTAGATTTGATTTTTTCTCTTCCTTTTAAAGCATTCAACTCAATTGCAACTCCAGTTAAAACAACTTTACCTCCTACTTCAGAAATAAGCTCTTCCGCACATTTTAATGTACCTCCAGTAGCAAGAAGATCATCAACAATTAATAAATTTTTTCCATTGAGATTTCTTTTTTTTTGTAAGCTTAATGTGGAACTTCCATATTCTAATTCATATTTCTTTTTAATAACATTACCCGGCAATTTGTTGGGTTTTCTTATCATTATTGACCCGATATTCAATTGGTGCGCTAATATCGTTGAAAACAAAAAACCTCTTGATTCTATTCCAGCTATCAAATCAATTTTATAATTATTAATTTGATGGATCATTTTTAATATAAGTAATTTAAAAGCATCCCTATCCTCTAAAAGAGGACTTATATCTCTAAATAAAATTCCTTTTTTGGGAAAATCTTGAATTTCATCAATAAAGTCATAAAGATTTATATTGCTCATGATATATGTATAACATTATATTTAAATAATTCATGAATTTTCTTGCTCCACATACACCTAAAGACAAAATACAAAACTCACATAAAGGCAACCTTCTAAACATGAAATTTTTATGCAAAGACATGTGCCACATAAAAGGTTTTAAAACATCATGTGGAAATCCTGATTTTTATAAACATTCCAAAGAGGCAATTGAAAACGCACCTTTTTTACAAAAAATATTAAATGAAGGTGCAATTCTAGAAGGTATAACGATTTGTGATGAATTTTTTTACTCTATTATTGGAGAGAATATTCATTATGGGACACCTATTAATAAAAATGCACTCAATTGTGTGCCAGGTGGATCCAGCTCTGGCTCAGCTGCAGCTCTAACTCAAATGGATTATGATTTTACAATAGGAACTGATACTGGCGGGTCAGTAAGAGTCCCCGCATCTTTTTGTGGAGTTTTTGGATTTAGACCAACTCATGGCAGAATTAATCTTCAAAAAGTTTATCCGATGTCAGAGAGTTTCGATACATTAGGATGGTTTTCTAACGATAAATCAAACATGCTAAAATTAGGGAAAATATTTTTTGATAATTTTAAAGAAATTCTAATCGAACAAAAAAATATTTTAATTCCAACTGATATTGTAGATGATTTAGATCACAATATTAAATCTCAATTTTATAATTATTGTGAATATAAATTTAAAAATTTAAAAAAAGTACAACTGTCTAAATATAAAAAATCTGAATTGGCAGATTGTTTTAGAGTAATACAAGGATATGAAATAAAATTAAATATCTTACCATGGATAGAAAAATATAATCCAAAAATTTCTGATGAAATTAATTCTAGATTTAAAATGGCAAAAAATATTACAAAAAATATGTATGAAGATGCTTTAAATCTAAGAAAAAAATTTATCTCAGAGTTGGAAAAAAATTTACCAGTTGAAACAATTTTAATTTTTCCAACAACACCATTCTCAGCTCCCATCAAAGGGAAGTCGGACGATGATTTATCTGAATTGAGAAAGAAAGTTATGGAATTCACCTGCATAGGAGGTTTATCATCAAGACCTCAAATAAGTATTCCAATGTTTAAAGGCAGCACTGGTCCGATTGGATTATCTGTTCTAGGAAATAAATATGCAGATGAGATTATATTAAATAATTTAAACTTTTTTTAGGAGGAAACATGCAAAGATTAAAAGATTGGACAGTTGAAGATTTAAATGATGAACAAAAAAAAGTTCACAATGAAATAGTAAATGGCCCAAGGGGAAAAGTAGTTGGACCTTTAAGGATATGGTTGAATAATCCAAAGCTTGCTAAAGTTGCTCAACAGGTTGGTGCTTATGCACGTTATGGCACAAGCTTGGACAAATCTTTATCAGAGTTAGCTATAATTACAACTGGACGTGTATGGTCATCTAAATTTGAATGGGAACACCATGCACCGTTAGCTATAAAGGCAGGAATTAATGAGGAATATGTAGACATAATTGCTCAGGCAAAAAGACCAGTTTTTGATAATCAAATTGAACAAATTGTTTTTGATTTTGCTGCTGAAAGCAATATTTTAAAAAATGTTAAAGATGATACTTTTGCTATTGCACTTGAAAAATTGGGGCAAACAAGAGTTATTGATATAGTAGGAATATGTGGATATTACAGTTTGATATCTATGACTTTAAATGTTTTTAAAGTACCAAATGATACACTAGACTGGCCATTACCTGAAATAAATGATTTCTCAAATATGTTAAGTAAATAAAAGTGTATTGAGGATTTACAATACTGCAATTATTCAAAGAAAATAAAACATCAAAAGAAAATTTGTAGGATATTAATTATTTATATTGTTAATATGTTATGTTTTTCTAATTTGACATTTTTAACAATTTGATGAGTATAGGGTTATTAGTTTATTATCCGATAAATCTAAAGCATTATAATTAACTAGGAGGAAAATTAATGTTAAAAATCAAAAGATTAATAACAGTTTCATTAATGTTTTTAATCTCCAATATATTTGCAACAATTGTGCTTGCTAAAGTAGATGGCCCAAGTGTTTTTTGGAAATATAGTCTATGGGGTAAAAGACGTGCTTTTACTGAAGGAGCAGAAACATTATCTAAAAGATTAGCAGAAGAAACAAACGGAAAATTTCAATTAAAAATTTTCTATGGTGGCCAATTAGCAAAATCAAGAGAAAATTGGGATGGTTTAAAAGCTAATTCTTTTGAAATGGCAACTGTTTGTAACTTTTATCATCCAAAGAAAAACCCAGGATTAATGGTTTTAACACTTCCATTTTTACCACTTGGACAAAGCTTTGACAGAGATGCAAAAGTAAGACAAGCAGTCTACGATCATCCAATCTTAAAAAAAGAAGCATCAAAATTTAATGGCGTTTATTTTATGACTTCGAACTTACCACAATATGAATTTATGGGTAAAGGAAAGCCACCATTAAAACTTTCTGACTTTAAAGGAATGAGAGTTAGAGCTGGTGGTGGTGTTGGAACAGCAATGGTAAAATTAGGAGCTACAAAAATGTCAGTTCCTGCTCCAGAGACATATACACTTATTGCAAGAGGAGCTGTAGACGCAGTTTCTTTTCCTTTCACATATGCTCATGCTGCTTACAAAATACCAGAAGTAGCTGATTGGTATACAGCTAATTTATCACCTGGGACATCAGATTGTCCTTATGTGATGAATTTACAAGCTTATAATAAACTTCCAAAACAATATCAAAATTTATTAAACAGTCTTCGTGGTGAAGCTTTAGATTCTCTTAAAGCTGCATACAAGAAAGCTGATGATAAAAATTTGCCTGTTTGGAAGAAAAAATTCAAAGAGATCAGATACGATGATAAAACTCTTGCTGAATTTAAAGCTAAAGTTGGTAAGCCGATTTGGGATGAATGGGTTGCTGCTAACAAGGATCAATTTGATGCTCAAGCAGTATTAGATGTCATTCTGAACTATAAATATTCAAATATAAAATAAAATACAAATTAAAGCATGTGTGCAATTTTTTGCACACATGTTTTATTATAGGCTTTAAATTGTTAGATTTATTTAATAAAAAACTAAGCAAAATCGAAGACTTTCTTGTTTTATTTGTTGGAATTTCGATTTTCATTGTGATGATTTTAACTTCTATCCAAATTATATCTAGAGTTGTTGGCTATCCTTGGCCTGCATTTTTAGAATTATCAGAATTAGCAATTTCGATTTTTGCATTTCTAGGTGTTGCTTTTGCTCAAAGAATGGATGCTCATATTCGTATGGAACTTCTTGTTGCAAATTTAAAAGGTAGAATTAAATGGACAATTGAGTTTATTTCAACATTATGTGCATTCATAGTTATAGGTATCCTAATATATTATAGTAGTTTATTTGCTATAGACGCTTTTGTAATTGGTGATAGTACAATGGATTACTTATTTCCAACGTGGCCAGCAAAAATTTTGGTCCCAATAGGTTTTACAATTTGGTTTTTAAGACTGTTTTTAGAGTTAATTGGATATTTAAGATTAGCTATAAATGTTAATGCTGAACCTATGTATGTTCCAATTATTAAAACAGCTGAAGAATTAGCAAACGAAGAAATCAAATCAATAAGAGAATAACATGATTTTTGAAAAACTACTTCAAGGACAACCAGAAGGTATATTTGGCATTGGGTATAATGACCCATCATTAGTTGGAATTATATGTACCTGTATTCTTTTAGTTTTAGTTATTTGTGGTGTTAGAGTTGTAATTGCAGCAAGTATTGCTGGAATAATTGGACTTGTAGAATTAATTGGAATTGGTCCAGCTTTAGGAAACATTGGAGCAATACCATATTCAAAATCTGTTACATTTGTTCTTGGTTTATTGCCAATTTTTATATTAATTGGTTTTTTAGCCTATCAGGCTGGGATAACAAGACAATTGTTTGAGGCAGCTAAAGCATGGGTTGGTTTTGTCCCCGGTGGACTAGCTGTAGCAACAGTTTTTGCAACTGCTGGATTTGCGGCAGTTTCAGGAGCTTCTACTGCTACGGCAGCTGTTTTTTCAAGAATAGCTATACCTGAAATGCTTAAAGAAGGTTATGATAAGAAGTTAGCTGCTGGAGTAGTGGCCGCTGGTGGAACTTTAGCATCTTTAATCCCACCATCTGCAATTTTGATTATCTATGCAATTATAGTTGAAGAATCTGTTGGAGCACTATTATTAGCTGGTTTTTTACCTGGTATATTTTCTGCAATTGTCTATGCATTAATAATTATTTTATGGGCTAAAAAGAACCCTAAATTAGGCCCTCCATCAAGAAAATATACATTAAATGAAAAATTAAAAACTTTACCAGGAATCTTACCTATCGCGGTTGTTATTGCGACAATTATAAGTGCTATATATGCAGGTTGGGCGACACCAACTGAAGCTGGATCTTTAGGTGCATTTGTAGTTCTTGTTATGGCAATTTATAATAAAGTTAAGATTACTGCTCTAAAAGCTGCACTGATAGAAACAGCTAAATTAGTAGCTATGATATTTTCTATAATATGGGGTGTTTTGATTTTTGTAAGATTTTTAGGATTTTCTGGACTCCCTGAAGATTTTGCTAATTGGATTATATCACTTCCTTTAGACCCATATGTAACACTTTTATTAATACTTCTTGGATATGTTATTTTAGGAATGTTTATAGATGCAATAGGATTGTTATTACTTACGCTGCCAGTTGTATATCCAGCTGTAATGTTATTAAATGGTGGGCCAGACGTTACAGCCGCAGAAAGTCCATTTGGAATGACATTCAATCAAGTCAGTGTTTGGTTTGGTATTATTGTTGTTAAAATGGCCGAAGTTTGTCTTATAACTCCTCCTATTGGTTTGAATTGTTTTGTGGTTGCGGGTGTAAGGAAAGATATACCTGTTACTGATGTATTTAAAGGAGTAACTTTATTCTTTATTGCAGACATATTAACAATTTTAGGATTAGTATTGTTCCCTCAAGTAATAACTTGGCTTCCTGATTTAATGATGAGTTAATTTCAACTATTATTTGGAAAAGTGTATTGAGCGCCTAAAGATTTTCCAACTGGCCATCTTCCTGTAACCGTCTTAAGTCTAGTATAAAACCTGACACCCTCCATTCCATATACGGCATGTCCTCCAAATATAGATTTTTTCCAACCACCAAAAGAATGATAAGCCATTGGAACTGGAATTGGTACATTAATGCCTACCATTCCTATTTGACATTCGTTTGCAAATTTTCTTGCAACACCACCATCAGAAGTAAAAATAGCAGTGCCATTTCCATATTCATGGTTATTTACCATTTCTAATGCTTCTACCATACTTTCAGACCTTACCATTGACATAACAGGCCCAAATATTTCTTCTTGGTAGATTTTCATGTCAGTTGAAACGTGATCAAAGAATGTTCCCCCAATATAATAACCATTTTCATAGCCTTGAAGTTTAAAATTTCTTCCATCAACTACTAAATCAGCACCCTCTTTAATACCAATATCAATATAATTTTTAACTTTGTCTAAGTGTTGTTTAGTTACCAAAGGACCCATTTCAGACGATTTTTCTAAACCCGGACCTATTTTTAAATTTTCAATCATTGGAGTTATTTTTGTTCTAATAGCATCTCCAGTCTCTTTTCCAACAGGAACAACAACTGAAACTGCCATACATCTTTCACCAGCAGATCCAAAAACAGATCCCATAATAGAATCACAGACTAAGTTTATATCAGCATCAGGCATAACAACCATGTGATTTTTGGCGCCACCCATGGCTTGTACTTTTTTTCCATATTTTGCGGCTTCTTGATATATGTAATGTGCTATTGGTGTTGATCCAACAAAACTCACAGCACTAATATCTTTATTTTTTAAGATTGCATCAACAGCCTCTTTACCACCATTTACAACATTTAAGACACCTGGAGGGAACCCGGCATCCAATACCATTTGCGCTAACAACAACGTAGAACTTGGATCTCTTTCTGAAGGCTTTAAAATAAAACAATTTCCACATGCAATTGCAATGGGAAACATCCATAAAGGTACCATAACAGGAAAATTAAATGGAGTTATTCCAGCTACAATTCCCAAAGATTGATTATCTGACCAACTATCAATTGATCTTCCAACTTCACTAGTATAATTGCCGGCTAATAAATTTGGAATTCCACAAGCAAATTCAACTACTTCTAATCCCCTTCCAACTTCTCCTAATGCATCATCAAATGTTTTACCATGTTCTAATGTAATTAGTTCAGCCAACTCATTTTTTCTAGATTCAATAATTTCTTTTAATTTAAACATTTTTCTTGATCTCATAAGTGGTGTTTCTGCTGACCAAGATGAGTATACATTTTTCGCAGAATTTACTGCATTTTGTACACACTTTTCTGTACCTAAAACAACTTGTGAAGCTTCTTCACCGGTTGCTGGATTAAAAACTGATGATGTATTATTAACAAAATTAGAATTAAGTTTACCATTAATAAGATGTTCGATTTTTTTCATTTTATTCCATTTTTTTTTAAATTTATATTATATATCTATATATAAACATGAAAAAAGACAAAAATAAAATTTTAAAATATAGGGTTACTTATTTAGAAATGATAAAACATCCTAGTTATTCATACCCAAATTGTCCAATAAAATTCACTAATATTATAAAATCAAATAATGTTCCATATTGGTATTTTATTTCATTATATAAATCCGTTGGAGAAGAATATGAATGGACTGATATGTTAAAGCAAAAAAAAGAAATTACAGAAAACTTTTTAAATAACAAAAATGTATATTTTTACTCACTTATATCATCAGGTGTTCCAATTGGATTTTTTATCTTAGATTATAGAAAAGAAGAAATCTGCGATATAAGTTATATTGGATTGACTAAGGGCAATTTAGGGAAAGGTCTAGGTAAATATCTCTTTAAAACAGCATTCTTAATGGGTTGGGATACAAATTATATAAATAAATTAACTGTTAATACGTGTACATTAGACCATAAGGCTGCACTTCCTCTTTATCAAAAACTTGGATTTGAACCAGTGAGTTTTGAAGATAAAAAAAAGATGAAAACTTTTTTTAATTAAATGACTTTCCTTCTAAAAATTTACCGCTATAAATATTTAAAGATTTCATAGATTGCCATACAATTTGACCATTGTTGATAACAGTATCTATTCCTAAAGCTGGCATAAGTGGCTTTTCATAAGTTGCTTTGTCAATTACAACTTCAGGATCAAATATAACTAAATCTGCAAAAAAATCTTTTTTTATCAATCCTCTTTTTTCTAAACCAAAAGTCTTAGCACTTTTAAAAGTCATTTTGTATATTGCTTCTTCTAAAGAAAAAAGTTTCATCTCTCTGGAATATTTTCCTAAAACTCTTGGAAAAGTTCCCCATAATCTTGGATGAGGATGCTTATCCCCAGGCAAGCCATCTGAACCTATCATAGTGCCGTCAAAACTAATTATACGATTTAAATCTTCATCATCCATCTGAAAATAAATTGCTCCAGCAGGATAAAGTTTATCTACCAACTCATCAATTGTACAATTAAATTCTTTTGCTATCTTATTGATATCATTAACTTTTAAGTCTTGTACTTTATCTGACCATGTAACTAATACTTTGTCGGCCCTTTCTACAAAATGTTTTAACAACATTGTTGAACTGGCTGTATATGGATAACAATCTAAATCAAGATGTTGTTTCTTTTTAGCCTCTTTAATTAATTTTAAAGTTTCTTTACTTTTACCCCAATTAGATCTTCCTGCACATTTATGATGTGATATCACAGTTCTTACATCAGCTAATTCCCCAATCTTAATTGTTTCATTTACAGACTCTACTAAATTATCTCCCTCATTCCTCATATGAGTTGTAAAAATTCCATCATGTTTTTTTAATACTTTTGCTAACTCGATAATTTCTTCAGTTGGTGCATGATTAGCAGCAGGATACGCAAGACCAGTTGACAATCCAATCGAACCATCAATCAATGCATTTTCTAAAATATTTTGCATTTTAATTATTTCGTCTTTAGTTGCACTTCTATTTATTTCTCCATTCATCACCTGAACTCTTAGCATTGAGTGACCTGTCAACAGTGAAATATTGATTGAACTTGGGCTTTCATTAAATGCATTTTTATATGATGACACAGATGAAAATCTATATGCATCTTTATCACCAAGTAATGGAATTGGCGCTGGAACATCTCCAGAAAAATCAAAAGGAGCTAAACTTATACCACAATTTCCTGCAATGCAGGTAGTTACTCCTTGACTAATTTTACATGACATACTTCTATCAATAAAAATATTTTGATCGTCATGAGTGTGAACATCTATAAAACCTGGTGCAATTATGTGTGATGTAGCATCGATTACATTTTTAAATGATAAATCATTTAAGTTATAATTTTTATCATGTATTTTAACAGATTTTTGATCTTTCTTAAAAATTGAAATAATTCGGTCACCATTTACCAAAAGATCTGCTTCATATCTAGCATCTCCTGAACCATCAATAATAGTTCCATTTTTAATTAAATAATCAATCTTCATTTTAAATTCTTTGTTAAGTTTATATAATATAATAAGTATTATTTAAAAAAAACTAGATAAATGTTTTTTAAAAATTTAAATATTAAAATTACAACTTAAACCTTGCCTAGGCCAGTTTGCTTTTAATAACAACCCTTCATAAGATGCGGTAATATAAGCAGTTTTATTGTTTAATCCCCCAAAACATAAATTTGTAATATAAGGGTCGCTTATTGAATAGAATTCTTTAAACCCATCTGATGGAGATATTACAGTTATCCCCCCATCATACAATGTGCCAACACAAACATTTCCATTCAATTCAATTGCTAATGAATCAAATCTAAAAAGCCCTCTATTTTGATTGAGTAATTGTCCACCATATACAGAATTTGGAAACTGAATTTTATTTACCTCTCCATCACCTAGAATTTCAAAGCTATATAATTTACCTCCTTCTGTATCAGCAATATACAAAAATTTTTCATCAGGAGATAAACCTATTCCATTAGGTGTCATAATAGGATGAATAACTTCTTTAATCTCTGAACCATCAGGCTTTGCCCAATAAACGGAACCTCGGTCCATTGTTCTTTCCCTAACTTTTCCAAGATCTGTAAACCAAAAATTTCCTTTTTTATCAAATACAATATCATTAGGACCGTTTAACGGTAATCCATTACATTCAGAGTAAAGTGTTTCAAATTCACCCGTGTTTAAATTAACTTTTTGAATTTTACCAGACTTATAATTTTTTGCTTGAGCAATAGGTCTCCTTTTTTTTTGATCACTAGAGACTTCCCAATCAAACCCACCATTGTTACAAATATAACAAAAACCATCTGGACCAATCGCAGCTCCATTTGGCCCTTCACCTAAATATGATACAATTTCTTTTTTACCGTTTTGATATATTTTTGTTAAAGTACCTCTGGCTATTTCAACTAATAAAATACTTGCATCATTTAAATAAATTGGACCTTCTGGAAAAAGTAAATTTTCAGTTAAAATTGAAGTTTCGAGATTAAATCTTTTTTCCATAATCAAACTCTAAATTTTTTTTATATTTGGTATTAACCAAAATAGTAAAGCACCAATTATTGTAAATAAAGTACAAAAGAAAAATCCAACATTGTAATTTGAAAATTGATCAAATAAAAAACCTGATATAAATGCACCTAATGCAGCACCAAGTCCTTGACCTAAATTAGATGCTCCATAGATAGAAGCAAGGCCTTTTCCTGCAAAAATTTTTGCAATAAGTGTAGTTATTATTGGACCTCTAGCCCCAGCTGATAAACCAAAAGGTATAATAAATAAAAATATAATTAAATATTTAAAATCAAAATATTGTAAGCTATATAATGCTAAAATCCCTAATAAGCTTAATATATAACTGAAAGTTGAAACATAATGTTTTGGCCAGATATCAGCAGCAAAACCAGTTAATGCCATTCCTGGAAAAGTTAGCATCCCCATCAGACCAAAATATAAAGCAGCTTCTAAATCGGAAAACCCGCAATAAATTAAATAAACAACTACTTGTAAACTAATTCCGAAAATTCCCATTGCTGTAAAAAAATAAATTAGAAAAAATTTCCAAAATGTATTTTCTCTTAAAGCTTCAGATAATGATGAATCATTTAATTTATTTGCAGAAACATTTACTGAATTATAAATACCAATATTAATTTTTTTCCAAGGTAGAAAAAATAATAAAATCAAAATCCCAAAAAAGAATAAACCTATTAAATTATATGAAGTTTCCCAACCATACTTACTTATCAATATTTGACAAAGTGGAGCTAAAATTAAAACACCTAGCCCTTGGCCAGAATAAGCAATTGATAATGCTGATGATAATTTTTTATCAAACCATTTTGAAATAATACTCTGACTTGGTATGATCCCAACCATTGAAGCACCTAGTCCACTAGAAACTCCTAAGAAAATATAAAATTGCCATAATTCATTTAAATATCCTGAAATATAGTAACCACATGATAGGAGCAAAATACCTAAAACGTAGTTAAACTTACCTCCAAATTTATCAAAAATTATTCCCGATATAAGAGATCCTATACCTAAACTAAACATGTAAACCGAATAAATTGAAGTTACAGAAGCTCTGTCCCAATCAAATGTATCACTTAATGGAAGTAGGAAAACACCAAAACTCTCCCCCATTCCTCTACTAAAAGAAATCATAAATAAACAAAAAAATAATATAAATATTGGGACAATTGATTTATTAAAATCTATATCTTTTAAAGTCATAATTGAAAAAATAATTTATTAATGTAATTTAGTTTATTAAGTATCATAAATTAGATGAAGAACCAAACTAATACAAATAAATACAATCTGACAAATGATGTCATAAAAAAAGAAGTGGACGACATACTAAAAGGTAAATACCAACAATGTGTGTTAGGTACTTTAGATCAAAATGGATACCCATACTTATCAAAAACACTGCCTCTTTATTACGAAAAAAAAATATATCTTTTACTTAGTGATTTAAGCGATCATACAGAAAATTTAAAAATTAATAAAAAGGTTAGTATATATTTTGCTCAAGAAGAAATTCATAAAGAGAAATTAAACAATCCTAGACTTACTTTGTTGGGTTCAATTGAAAAGTTAAAGTTAAATAAAAATGATGAATTGTTTAGAAAATTATTAAAAAATTATATTCTCATTGAAAAAAGCGCTAAAATGTGGGGTAAATTTTTAGATTTTAATTTTTATGAATTCAATATTAAAAATTCTCTTTACGTAAAAGGTTTTGGTAAAGCATTTAAAGAAGTACATTAATTATGATGAGTAGTTTTAAAGAAAAACTTTTTTATAAATTTACAAAAAAATATTGGAAATTAATAAACCAAAAGCACGGTATAATAAATAAATTCACAGTTCAACATGGACTTTTTAAAGGTTTAAAATTAAATAAAGAACAATATTGGAATTCTGGAGATTTAGGAGCAAAAATTTATGGCTTTTATGAAAAAGATATTCAAGAGATAATTTATAAAATAGTAAAAAAATACAAGATAAAACAATTTATAAATATTGGATCAGCAGATGGCTTTTTCCCAATAGGTTTTTTAAAATTAAAATTATTTAAAAATGCAATTTGTTTTGAACAAAATAAAATTGGCCAAAAGTCAATCATCCAAAATGCAATAACTAACAAAGTTCTTGATAAAATTAAAGTCTATGGAGAAATTAGTTCAAACAATTTTAAAAATGAATTAGTTTCAAAATTACAAAAATCTCCTTCTTTAATTTTATGTGATATAGAAGGATATGAATATAAACTTTTTTCATTAAAAAATTTAGAATTAATAAAAAATGAATTTTTGATTATTGAGACACATCCAACTTTTAAATCAAATCAAATGAAATTTGAAAAAAACATAAATTGTTATTTCAATACAAGGGAAATATTCAGTAATTCAAACAATTTCAGAGACTTACAAGAATTACATAATTTAAATGATATAGATAGAAATCTTCTAACTTCAGAAGGAAGATCCTTCATTGGAAAGTGGTTTATTTTGGAACCAAAATTAATAAAACAAAATTAAACAACCAATAAATAAACCTAAAATTTTTAATAAAAAATTTTTAGCTTTAATTATAGAAAATGAAAACATTAACAAACAAATTGAAATTTTAAACATTGCAATTAATGATTCTATAGGAGTTGATCCTAATTTTATTAAACTTGGATTTGAAACCATGCCTAAAGGAATAAAATATAACCCCAAACCTAAAATCATAGAAGTTATAGATACTTTTACCCAGTTTTCATTTACCATTCCAGCTGCAATAAAAACTGTTCCACATACTGGAGGAGTTATTGTAGATAAAAGCGCAAACCAAAATACAAATAAATGTACAAGAAGTATGTCTAATCCCATATCAATCAATGCTGGCCCAGCTACAGTTACACAAATTATATAAGCGGCAGTAGTTGGAACTTCCATTCCTAGAATCAAACATGCTAAAGCAGTGAATAATAATGCCAGCCATACATTGTTGTTTGAAAATGACATTATTAAAGATGTTAACTTTATGCCCAGTCCTGTCATTGCCAAAACACCAATAATCAAGGAAGCACATAAAATTATCGAAGCAATTAAAGAAATTTGCTTGCCACATAAATTACAAGCTTTTTTAAATCTATCAAATCCTATCTTAATATCAAATTTTGTATTTAGATTAAAAAATAATAGTACAAACGATAATAAAATTGCAATTGAAGCAGAAAATTGTGGAGTATAGCCACTAAACATAAAAAATAACAAGATCAAAAATGGAACAAGAAAAAATATAAATGTAAAAAAAACTAACTTTTTATTAGGTGTATCTTTATGTGGCAAAGGCTTTAAATTATAAATACTTGAATAAAAATTAATACCAATCCAAACTGTAAAAAAAAATAATAATGAAGGAAGAAAAGCAGCAACAATAATTTCATCATAAGGTATGCCTGTTAACTCCACCATTACAAATGCACCAGCACCCATAAGTGGAGGCATAATTTGTCCTCCAGAAGAAGCAACTGCTTCTACAGATGCTGCTAACTTTTTTGGGTACCCAAGTTTTTTCATTGTTGGCAATGTGATTGAACCAGTAGATGCAACATTAGCAGAAGCAGAGCCAGATATGGATCCAAATAATGCTGATGAAATTATTGAAACTTTTGCTGCACCCCCTTTTAGCTTTCCAGCAAAAAATTTTGCAATATTCATGAAACCTTCTCCTGCCTCTCCAGCATTTAAAAAACATCCAAATATCACAAAAATTGAAACAATGGTAACCGAAACATTTGTTAAAGCCCCCCAAAGTCCAGTTTCAGCGATAGTTAAGTTACCTAAAAAACTATTAATAGGTATTCCAGGATGACCAAATTCTCCAGGTATCAAATAGCCAAACATCCCATATAATAAAGCAATAAGCGTGACTAATGGTAAAGGCCAACCGACTGATCTTCTAGCCATTTCTAAAACTAAAAATAATAAAAATATACTTAGTATGAATTGAAATTCATTTTCGATAAAACCATATTGATCAGTTATTAAATTATGATTTAAAGCAATCCATAAACAAGATAAAACACCGAGAACAGCTAAAACTATATTTATAAAAGAAACTTTTATATCATTTTCTGAATATAAAAAAATCCACGGAATAGCAAAAGCCATATGAATGGGTCTTGAAACTAAATTTGGTATCAATCCAGAAAAGATTAAGTACATATGAAAAATGATTGACCCTAGGCCAATCATTATCCATATATTTTTATCAATTCTCATTAATTATGATGAGAAGATATCTTTACGCCTTTTTCTTTGTAATATTTTAATGCACCAGGGTGAATTTTAGTTGAAATATTATTAATCATACTAAATTCAACACCATTCCACCATTTAGCAGCTTGACCTAATGTTTTTTTACTTTCCCAAAAAGTTTTAGTTAAGTTATAAGCAACATCAGAACTCATATCTGTTGTAGTATAAGTAACTACTGGCAATGAAGTTGTTTGAATATCAGAACTCTGACCTTTATAAGTTCCACTAGGTATAATTAACTTAGTTCTTTTTGTTTTTTTAATTTGATCATCTGATAGTGAAATTACATTTACTCCGAGTGAAGAAGCAGCTTCAATAACATTTGGAGCTGGATAAGATCCAGCTGTAACAAAACCATCAATTTGACCATTCTTTAGTGCGGGGACAGCATTTGACAATTCTACATTTGCCAAATTAACTTTGCCTTCCAAACCAAATATCTTCAGGTATTTTGCACCCTCTCTAGCACCAAAAGAACCTTTACCAATTAATATTGATTTTCCAGACATTTCTGAAAATTTAGTAACTCCTGATATTTTGGACATAACAAAATGCATTGTTAACGATGGAATTGGAAATAAAGCTCTTATATCTGAGTATCTAGGGTCACCCTTTCCTTTAAACATGGCTTTTTCAGCAATAGCTAGTTTTATTAAAACTGGTGGTGTAGTAAATACATAATTACCTTTTCTAGCCTTAACTTCTTTAACATTTTGTACAGAACCTTGGCTCTCCTCTACAGTGACAATAATTGAACCATTTGAGTTTTTTTTCATTGCTTCAGCTATTTGAACACCCATTTGATAATATGATGATGTTGATTTAGCTGATTTGTATGTTATTTTAGTATCTGCAAAAATTAAACTACTAGATAATAAATAACCTAAAAGTGTTGTAAAAATATAAAATAACTTCATAAATCCTCCCCAAGTTACTTTTTGTACAATAAATATAATAAAATTAAATTAAAATGAAATTAAAAAGGAAATTTTGATATAGAACCTTGTCTATATATTTTTAGTTCTTTATCTTTTGAGACTGGGATACAAGTAAAAGTTGGCGGGTTTAAACCAACATCTCTTAGCTCCAAACCCGCGTTTTGAGCGTTAGTAAAACATTCAGCGGCAGATTTATATCTCAATCCGCTTACAAAAACATCTTGGTTAAAAAACCATAGTAATATAAATTCCATTTTATTGATGTAATCTTACAAAGCGACATTTCAAGTCACTTTGTAAGACAATACTATGTTAATTATATTAGATAACTTTCAATGGTATCTTTTTAGGTTTTCTTTCTTCTGGAATCTCTCTTTTAAGGACAATGTTTAAAAGTCCATTAGATAGATTAGCTTCCTTAACATCAACATATTGCTCTAATCTAAACTTTTGTTCAAATGATCTTTTAGCAATACCATTGTATAGATATTGTATATTTTTGTCTTGAACATCACTCATGATTTGACCTTTAACAGTCAAAACACCATCATGTATATCAATATTGATATCTTTTTTATTAAAACCAGATACTGCTAAAGTTATTTCATATTCGTCATCAGAATGTCTAATAATATCATAAGCAGGGAAAGAATTATGTTTCTGATTATTAAAGTTCTCTAATTCGTTGAAGAGGTTATCAAATCCTACAAAAGAACGTAGAGCTAGTGTTGGTAATATTGTCATAATATACTCCTTTAAAAGCAAGTTTACGAAAATCCCATAATGGCGATTTTCTGATTTAATAGACATCCATTAAATGCAATGTCTAAATTAGATATGGTTAATTAATTTGAAATTTCAATAGTATATTGTATATTTTTTCTATGTTTATTTCAGAAGTCAAAATTGACACTTATAATATCCCTTTACCTGAACCAGTGGAAGCATATGCAGCGGGAGTTATGAAATCTTTTGACTTAGTTATATGTAGAGTAACAAATGATAATGGTATTGAAGGAGTTGGTTATATTACAGTTCACGAAAATCAAGGAAAAGCCATTGCTCAAATAATAAAGGATAGTTTTATAGATTTGCTTAAAAATAAGGATCCAAGATATATTGAGTATTTATGGAACCTTATGTGGAAAAAGGTTCACTACGCGGGAAGAGGTGGTCCTGTCAGCTTTGCAATAGCAGCTGTAGATGTAGCATTGTGGGATCTAAAAGGTAAATATCTAAATGAACCATTGTGGAGTTTATTAGGTGGATTTCAAAAAAATGTATTATGTTACGCAGGTAATATAGATTTAAATTTTTCAAAAGACAAATTATTAGCAGAAGCTACAAAATCTCTTGATCAGGGGTTTAGAGCAATTAAAATGAGACTTGGTAGAGAAACATTAAAAGAAGATTTGGAAAGACTAGACGCAATGAGAAGTCACTTATCAAGTGATATATCATTAATGGCTGATGCCAATGAAGCATGGACTGTTAATCAAGCCATGAAAGCATTCAACGAAATTGGAAAGTTTAATTTAGTTTGGCTAGAGGAACCAATCCAACCTGACGATTTTGAAGGTTATAAATATCTAAGGTCACTGGGAAAAGTTCCAATTGCAGCAGGGGAAAATTTACACACACTAGCCGAAATGAATTTATTAATAAAAAATAATGGTGTTGATTATGTTGAGCCAGACCTAACTACTTGTGGTGGTATTACAACTTATATGAAAGTTGCTAAACTTGCTGAAATAAATAACTTACCTGTGGTTTCACATGGTGTCCATGAACTTCATGTTCATTTACTAGCAGCTTGTCCAAATGCATCATATATGGAATTTCACGCTTGGAAAATTGATGATTATATAGAAGAAAAACTTTCAATAAATAATGGATACTCTCCTGCCCCAGACAAACCTGGTCATGGGGTTGTGTTTGATTTTGAAAAACTCTCAAAACTTAAGATCGATTAACTATCCATGAATAATGAGATAAGATCAATCAGTAACAAGATGCATGAACGTGGTTTAAGTTCAGATAAACAAGAATTTGGATCATTTTATTTATTAAGGTTTTTAGGTGCTGAAATAAATTTTGAGCCAAACAAATGCATAGTTTCATTAGAATCTGTTCCACCAATGTTTAACCCCCAAGGTACTCTACATGGAGGAATAATTACAACTATTATGGATATATCAATGGGACATCTGATAAAAAATGAACAAAGCGCAGGAACTACTTTAGAATTAAAAGTGAATTTTATGTCAGCTATTAAACATGAAAAAATTAAATGTATTGGATCTTTTTTAAAAAAAGGACGAACAATAAGTACACTAGATTCTCAATTATTTAGAGAAGATGGAAAATTAGCTGCATACGCTACGTCAACGTGGAAAATTTTATAAGTCTTCTCTTAACTTGCAATATTCTTCTCCCGACATTTCAAAATATTTTATATTTGGATAGTTTAATTTCATTGGTTTAGGGTCAACAATTTCAATTGGTATATTATTTGACATACCTATTCTTAATGCAATTGATGTAATATTCACACTAAAGGACGTGCCAATAAATATCATTTTTTTTGCTGCATTCATCCATTCTTCAGCTTCAGAAAATCTATAAATTTCTGTATACATTTCATCAAATAATAATACAAAAGGTTTCAAGGAAAATTTTATTTTAGGTTTAAAGTTGTTAGTTTCTAAAATTTTAAATTTATCAAACAAAGATAAAATTAATTTACTATCTTCAAGTGATGAATCAATTTCGTTCCACTTTGCATCAATAGGTTTTTGAAATTCCATTTCATCTTTATAGGTTATTAATTGATCTAATCTTCCATGAATACTTATATAATTTTTATTTCCGGCCTTAGCGTCTAAACCATCAATATTTTGAGTTATAAGGTTTTTATTAGATAACCACTTATGTACAGAATTTGGTTGTGCATCCTTATATGCGATAAATCTTTTAAAATACCATAGTAAAAATTGGTCTGGATGATTTTCATACATATATCTAGTTGCCATTTCTTGTGGTGTATAATTAACACTACCAACTGTCCAAAATCCATCACTACCTCTAAATGTTGGTATACCACTTGCGGAACTAACACCAGCACCAGTTATATATAATTCTTGCAATTTTTTACTTCTAAATAAATATTTTGTGTATATGTTATGATTAAATAATATTAATTATAATTTTATATGCAAACTATTATAGAAATCAAAAATCTTAGAAAGATATATCAAGATAATAAAGTTGCTTTAGATGATGTAAATCTTAATATTTTCAAAGGCGAGATAATTGCATTATTAGGACCAAATGGTGCTGGCAAAACTACATTAATATCCAACATATGCGGGATATCTTCGATTACATCTGGGGATATAAAAGTTAATGGTTTTGATGTAGTAGATAATTATAGAGAAGCTAGAAAATGCATTGGTATAGTACCTCAAGAATTATCTTTTGAACCTTTTGAAAAAGTTATTAATACAGTAAATTTTTCAAGACAATTATTTGGCAAAAAACCTGACGAAAAATATATTGAAAATTTATTAAAAAAATTAAGTTTGTGGGACAAAAAAGATCAAATCATTAGATCTCTTTCAGGCGGAATGAAAAGAAGAGTTTTAATTGCCAAGGCATTAAGTCATGAACCAGATGTCCTTTTTTTGGATGAACCAACAGCTGGCGTAGATGTCGAGCTTAGAAAAGATATGTGGAATACTATTAAAAACCTACAAAACAGTGGCGTTACAATTATTTTGACTACTCATTATATTGAAGAAGCAGAATTAATGGCAAACAGAATTGCTGTTATTAATAATGGGAAAATTTTATTAATTGATAAGAAGGACAATTTAATAGATAGAATGAGTAAAAAAACTTTAATAATTCATACAAATAGTAAAATTAACAAAATAGATAAAGCTTTAGAAAAATTTAAACTACGTATTAGTAAAGATAAAAAAAATTTAGAATATGATTATAGCCCCAATAAGAAAAAAACAGGGATAACTACTTTACTAAATGAGATAAAGAAAACTGGAATAGAGTTAATAGATGTTCAGACTAAACAATCTAATCTTGAACAAATATTTGTTGAGATTTTAAAGAATGATTAATTTTAGATCTATTAAAGCAATTTATATTTTTGAAATGTCACGCACATTTAGAACTCTTATCCAAAGTCTTATTTCTCCAATATTATCAACAGTTTTATATTTCATTGTCTTTGGAACAGCAATTGGAAATAACATAAACTTTACAAATGAGATACCTTACGGTGCATTTATAGTACCTGGTTTAGTTATTTTAACTATTTCTATGCAAAGTGTAAACAACGCATCATTTGGAATATTTTTCCCCAAATTTCTTGGTACTACTTATGAAATTTTATCTGCCCCAATTTCATATGTTGAGATTGTTATTGGTTATGTAGGTGCTTCTGCGACTAAATCATTTTGTCTTGGATTATTGATTTTAATGACCTCAACTTTTTTTGTTGATCTAGATATCAAATTTCCAATTTTGATGTTGTGTATGCTGCTATTATCCTGTGTATCATTTAGTTTATTAGGTTTTATTATTGGAATTGTTTCAGATAATTTTGAACAAATAAATTTTGTGCCAATGATAATTATCACACCATTAGTTTTTTTAGGAGGTAGTTTTTATACTATTGATGTGCTTCCAGATTTTTGGCAAACAATTACATTATTTAACCCTATATTTTATCTTGTGTCTGGTTTTAGATATTCTTTTTTTGGTACAGGTGAAGTTAATATTATAATAAGTATATTTTCAATTTCTTTGTTTATTTTACTATGTATACTAATTATATGGAGAATTTTTAAAAAAGGTTACAAAATCAAAACATAGGATTAAAAATGAAATTATATAATTTTACACTTGCTCCAAATGGAAGAAGAGTGAAAATTTTTTTAAAGTTTAAAAATAAAGAAATACCAGAACAAGAAATAAATGTTAGAGAAGGCGAACAATTCAAAGAGCCTTTCAAATCTATGAACCCATTTAATTGCGTCCCCTTTCTTCAACTCGATGATAATACAATAATCTCTGAAAGTATTAGTATTTGTAGATATTTAGAAGAGGAACATTTTCCAGAACCTACTTTATTTGGATCTACAGCTAAGATGAGAGCATATATTGATATGTGGAACAGAAGGTTAGAATTAGACGGCTATTCTCCTTTAGGGAATGCAATAAGAAACAAATCATCATTTTTTGTTAATAGAGTATTAGCAGGCACGAGAAATGATATTAAACAAATGCCGGAAATTGTAGAAAGAGGCGTTCAAATGATCGAATTGCTTTTTCAAAGAATTGATCACCATCTTGAAAAAAACAAATTCATTTGTGGCGAACAATTTACAATTGCTGATATAACGGGATATTCAATTTTTAAATCATGTGAATTATTAAAATTTGAAATACCAAAAACATTGTCAAATACAATAAGATGGCGAGATACTCTATACAAACAAGATTGTTTCGATGTCTGAAAAAGAAAAAGTTTGTATCGTTACTGGAGTTGGTCCTGACAAAGGAACTGGCGCTGAAATAGCAAAACTTTTTGGTAAAAAAAAATATAAAGTTGCAATGATTGCAAGGAATAAAAAAAATTTAAATAATTTAGAAAAAAAATATAAAAACATTTTTTCCTATCCTTGTGATGTAGGTGATTTGGAAAAGTTTAAAAAAACCCTAAAGAAAATAAAAAATAATTTAGGTCCTGCAGATGTTGTAATACATAATGCACCAAGTGCATCAAGAGGAAGTATATTAAAATTAAATCCTGATGATTTAGAACTTAATTTTAGAGTAAATACAACAGCCCTATTACATCTTGTAAGAGAAACTTTGCCAAGTATGTTGTCCAAAAAAAAAGGAAGTATTTTAATAACTGGTAATACTGCAGCAACTAGAGGTAAATCACATTGGGGGTTTTTTGCGTCTACAAAAGCAGCTCAAAGAATTTTGGCTGAATCAATTGCAAGAGAATTTGGTCCAAAAGGTATACACGTTGCTTATTTCATTATTGACGCAGCTATCGATACGCCAAGAACACGTCCTTACATGCAACCGGACAAACCAGACGATTATTTCTCAAAACCAACTGCAATAGCAGAAGAAATGTATAAAACAGTGCTTCAGGATAAATCAACGTGGTCTTTTCGAGTAGAGTTAAGACCATTCGGTGAAACATGGTAAAACTTTATGGATAAAGTAGCAATAATAACAGGTGCTGCAAGAGGCATTGGTCTCGCTACAGCTAAAATATTCTTACAACAAAATTATAAAGTTGTAATAGTTGATAGAGACAAAAATGAAGTTAATAAACTTAAATTAAAAAATGACAAATTATTAAAATATATTTGTGATATATCAGATCCCAAAAAAAACAAAAGTATGATTGAGGATATTTATAAATGGGGGAAACGAATAGATATTTTAGTAAATAATGCCGGTGTAGCTGATTTTGGAAAAATTGAAACTGTAAAATTTAAAAATTGGCGTAAAATCATGGATACAAATTTAGATGGTACCTTTTTAACTACACAAAATGTAATTAAATATTTAAAAAAAACTAAAGGAAATATTATTAATATCGCATCAATATCTGGATTAAGAGCATCAACTTTAAGGATTGCATATGGGACTTCAAAAGCAGCAATTATACAATTAACTCAACAACAAGCTATAGAATTAGGCGAATTTGGGATCAGAGTAAATTGTGTCTCACCAGGGCCTGTAAAGACTAAATTAGCTCAAGCAGTGCACACTCCTGACATTGTGAAAGCTTACCATGATTCAATACCACTTAACAGATATGGTATGGAAAATGAAATTGCTGAAGCAATTTTTTTCTTATCTTCTGAAAAAGCAAGTTATATAACTGGACAAAATTTGTCAGTTGATGGTGGTTTTGAAGCATCCGGTGTCGGACTCATTTCATTAAGAGAAAGTTAATCAATATTGATAAAACAATAAAATATCATAACTATACTTTAAATAAAATTTCTGTGAGATCATTTAATTTTTCGTCAGGAAAAACTTCTGTATTTAACAATTGAAAGTCTGTATCAAAACACACTGACATTGCTGAACAATAGACAGAACGAGCATCTAAGGTAGAGTTTAAATCTCTTCCTTCAAATAAATTTTTATTTTTAATACCAGGCCAATCTGCATAGACTTGAGATTTTTTAACTAAACCACCACCTAAAAGAATCGAAGTACCATAACCATGTTCTGTTCCATAACCATTATTTTGAACTAATGTTCTTCCAAATTCAGTAAGTGTAATTATTAAAGTATTTTTAAAAGAGTTACCTAATGTTTTTTTCAAAACATCAAATGTATAATCTACTTGTTTAAGTTTTTGTCCATGCTCACCATCTGCACCCCCTTGTGCAGCATGAGTATCAAAACCAAACACTTCAAACACAGCAACTCGAGGACCATCAATTTTTTTAAGCTCTGAACCTGCAATCCTTGCAAGTGTTTTTAAATTTTTATTATTTGGAGATTTAGTCATAGAGATTGGCCTACTAATTAGTTTATCAAAAGATTTTTTTAATAGAGGTTCGTCGTCATAATGATGTTTTAAAATATCAACTAAATTTCTAGTTGGCATACTCAACTTCGAAGGAAAAAAATTATCTTGATTTGCTTTACCCCTTAATAATAAAGGCATAGGCAAGGACATGGATAAGCCCTCTAATCCAGCAACATCAATTCCCCTTCCAAGCCATCCTGTTTTCAACTTATAAGGTATTGTACCACCACTTTCCATTAAATTTTGACCGTCAAAATGTGACCTGCCAGTATATGGAATATTTGTTGCATGAACAATTGAAGCTACATTTGATTTCCACAATTTGTGGAAACCTGAAAGTTTAGGATGTAGGCTAAAATCGCTATTTAAATCTAATAATTTTTTTACAACTATGTCAGGTCTTACTTTTTCTAATGTATTATCATGAATGTAAGGAACTGATGTCAAACCATCCATCGCACCTCTTAACATAATTACAACAAGGTTCTTTTTATTATCTAACATAGATGAATTAACTTTAAGAGGTAACATCCCTGATAATAAGAGTGTTGTTGACCCTAATGTAAATTGTCTTCTATTAATTTTCATGTCTTTAACATCCATTTACTACTAAAAAGCGCGACACTTTCTTCATTATTATTAACCATTTCAAGAAAAGTTTTTATCTCCGAAACATTATCAAAATTTAATTCAATTATTCTATCTAAATAGCTTTTATCTAAATGTATTAGTTTACCTTTTTGTTTTAATGCATTCAAAATGCCAATTCTTCTAAATAAAAATTCTGGAGAAAGCCAGTCTTCTTCAAAATCTGACCAACCATTAGGCTGAAGTGGTCTAAATGGTAATTGACCCAAGTTTCTACAAATTCTTCTTACACGGTCTTTATCCCGTGGAATCATAGTCTCAAAATCATAAGTCATATCTTTTGGAAAATAATCTAAACCAGACATTTTTATGAATTGTAATAACCAAGTTTCCGGTTGTTGAAATTTTTTTAAATAAGAAAATTTGTAAGCTTGTTTTAAAACTTCAGAATGTATTATTTTTAGATCACCTTTTGATTTTTTCCATGCACTTATTACTGAATTAACAATTTCATCCGACGGATCTTGAGTAATAAAATGATTACATAATTTTTTTGAAATAAATTCTATACATGATGGATTTTTTACTAAATCTTTAATCACTTTTCTTAACATATCTCTGGCTGCCTTAGTACCAAAACTCTCAACATATTTTTTCCCTAATACATTAAATGGACCGCTATCATGATATGCTTCTATAAAATGTACAGGGACATTTTCCTCTCTTTTGTGGATCTTAGAACTCATTTTAGGAATTCTATGCATCCAACCGGACATTACTTTTGACATGTCTATTACATCATTTTGTGTATAACCAGCATTTGGTGAAACTGTATGTAACTCAAGTAACTCTCTGCCATGATTCTCATTTAAATTAGCTGACTTTCCTCTTTCAGCATACTTAAATGCTTTTGGTGAATTAGGCCCTATAGATTTTGAATTATCTAAGTTATGTATCATTGCCCAGGAAATTGTTACTTCATAGACTAAATCTTCTATATTTTTTAACATTGCAGGTGCGATCACTTCTCTATGATATGGACCTACATCATAAGAATACATTGCATTTTTCTTTTGAATTGCGAAATGATTTCCCCAAAAATGTAAAAATCTGTGAAATACTGGTGAATTACCATTTACTGCCTCATTATGTCTAATATATAGCCATAAAGGCTCAAAGTAATAATGACCAGTTTGATATTGAAGTAACTTTCTAGCTCTCTTATAATCTTTTCTAGAATTTTTGAATTTTTTTCTTAGAATTCTTCTATCTTGATAATTATACTTGCCGTGAAACTCCATCATTTCTTTTAATGAATAAATAGGCCCTGACCAATTAAGTTTTGGTAATTTTTCAATTTGTGAAATAGACCACTCAAGTGGATTAGACGGAATAGATTCGTCTACCCCTAGACCAAAACCAACTTTTCGAAAAAAAGATTTGTTCATTCATTAAATATAAAAATTATTGAAATTTTATCAATATATAAGTTATTTAGATTATATGGGTAAGATAAATTTAGAAAGTAGTTGGTTAAAAATTTTAAAAGATGAATTTGAAAAACCATATATGAAGAATTTATCTATTTTTTTAAATAATGAAAAAAAAAATAATAAAATAATTTATCCACCTGGGTCAAAAATTTTTAATGCCTTAAATTTAACTCCTTTCACTTCAGTAAAAGTTATAATTTTAGGTCAAGACCCATATCATGGCCAAAATCAAGCAAATGGACTTAGTTTTTCAGTGGAAATTGGAAATAAAATTCCACCATCATTACAAAATATTTTTAAAGAACTTAATTCAGATCTAAATATTTTACCATCTCAACATGGTGATCTTTCGAATTGGGCCAAACAAGGAGTTTTGTTACTTAATACAATATTAACAGTTGAATCTTCTAAACCTTCTTCACACTCTAATAAGGGCTGGGAAATATTCACAGATAAAATACTTCATTCACTTAGCTCCCTAAAAGAGAATTTAGTATTTATTTTGTGGGGAAAAAAAGCACAAGAAAAAATTTCACTCATTGATGAAAGTAAACATAAAATTTTAAAAAGTCCTCATCCATCTCCATATTCAGCTAATAATGGATTTTTTGGATCACAGCCTTTTTCAAAAACAAATTTCTTCTTGGAAAGTAAAAAAATTGATAAGATTAATTGGAAATTATAAAAATGAAAAATAATTTAAAATCTCTAAAAACTGACAAATTAAATATTTCATATTTTGAGATTGGACATAAAAATAGTATTCCTGTTTTTCTTATGCATGGTTTTCCATATGACATAAATGCTTATAAAGATGTAGTTGAAATTTTAAAAAAACATGATTTAAGAATTATAGTTCCATATTTAAGAGGTTTTGGACATACTAGTTTTTTAAATAAAAGTTCACTTAGATCTGGAGAGCAAGCTGCACTAGGAAAAGATCTTCTTGACCTTATGGATGGCTTAAATATCAAAAAAGCAATACTTGCTGGTTATGATTGGGGTGGAAGAGCAGCATGTATTGTAGCTGCTTTAAATCCCCAAAGATGTATAGGGCTTATCTCATGTAATGGTTATAATATTCAAAATATTAAAATTGATAGCATCACCCCAGATAAACCAGAAAATGAAAAAAACTACTGGTACCAATATTTCTTTCATACAAAAAGAGGTTTTAACTCACTAACAAAAAATCGTAATGACATAATAAAATTTCTTTGGAAAACTTGGTCGCCAACTTGGAAATTTTCTAAAAAAGATTTTGAGTTATCTCAAGAAAGTTTTCAAAACCCTGATTTTGTAGATGTTGTTATTCATAGCTACAAACACAGATATGGTCTTGTTGATGGTGATAAAAGTTATTCTGCAATAGAAAATAAATTGTCATTAACACCAAAAATTAAAGTTCCGACAATTACACTTGATGGCTTAATGAATGGAGTTCGCGAACCAAAACATGAAAAAAATATAAAAAAGTTTACCAATCTTATTAAACATAAATTATTAAAAAATGTTGGTCATAATGTACCACAAGAAAGTCCTCTGATTTTTTCAAATTTAATATTAGAAATTAAGAAATATGCAAGTCATTAAAGATTACTCTCCTGGCCTAGTATTTTGTACATTTATTCTATTTATTTGTTCTTTAATTGATAGTTATCTAAAGTCACAAAATATTTTACTTTCATTAGCTTTTATTAGTTTAATTTTTGGAATAACTCTTAACAAGTTTTACTTGAGACATGCAACATTAAAAAAGTTTACTGAATTTTCTTTAAAGAAACTTCTTAGATTAGGTATAGCACTTTTAGGAATCTCTTTAAGTCTAAATCAACTTATGATGTTTGGATACATGTCATTTTTTTTAATTATTTTAAATATTATTTTAATATTTTTAATTATATATATATTTGGAAATTATTTTAATTTATCTAAAAATCTTTCTTATTTAATTGGTATGGGTACAGCAATATGTGGTGTAACAGCTATAATTGCTACATCTAGTATTATCAACCCTAAAAAAAATGAAATTAGTTACGCCGTATCAATTGTTACTATATTTGGACTTATTACGGTACTTACTTACCCTTATATTTCTGAATTACTGTTTAAAAATGATGAAATTTTAGCTGGCATATTTTTGGGTGCTTCTATTCATGATACTGCTCAAGTCAGTGCTGCTGGAATGATTTATGATGAAACATTTGATTCAGAAAATGCTTTAAATTCTGCAATGGCTACAAAATTATTAAGAAATTCTTTTTTAATATTATTGATACCGTTACTTACATTAAAATTTATAAAAGAAACAAAAATAGATTTCAAAACTAATTTCATAAAATTCCTACCTATGTTTGTGGTTGGATTTATCGTGTTTAGTATTTTCAGAACTTTAGGAGACTTAAACTTTTTAAATACGCAATACGAGATAATGTGGATTGAAATTATAAGTATCATAAAATCCATTTCTAAAATTTTAATTTTATATGGAATGCTTTCATTGGGACTGCAAACAAATCTCAATCAAATCTTCGCTCTTGGTTATAAACCACTCATTGTAGGTTTCATAGCCTGTATATCAGTTGGGTTATTAACAATTTTTTATTTAAAAATTTTATTTTAAACAAATTCAATGTTTATGATTAACATGACCTTTAGTATTATTTTTTTTAATTTGGAATGGTATTTCTATAGATACATTTTTTTTAAAGTTTAATTTTATATATAAATATTTTTTATTTTTTAACTCCTCATTAATTTCAGAAAACATTAAATGGAAACCACCGGGCTTTAATACAATCTTAGATTTTTTTTTAATAATTAATCCAGATTTCAAATGTTTCATTTTCATAACATCATTTTGTATATTCATAGAGTGTATTTGATTATTTTTAGCAAAATTTGATTCAATAGATAATAGAACATCATCTGATTTACTATTATTTATAATTTCTAAATATCCAGAAGTCACTTTTTGACCAGAGTGTATGGATTTAATCCATGGTTTATTTATAACTATATTATTAATTATAAAATCATCTGACCAAGAATTTTGAATAAAACAAAATAGAAATAAACAAAAATAGAAAAAATTTTTTTTCATAAAATTAACTTAATTGAATAGCTTTGAAACACAATAAAATTTAATTTAAAACATGACGAAAATTTTTTATTTCTGTATCAATTTTTTTTGAATCAAATTTCTCTTTATTAAAAATTTTAAAGATTGCTTGCCTTCCACACTTTTGATGAACTCTTAAATACTTCTCAACAATATGATAATATGGTCTATCAAAATAATCATCGAATATAATAATCGTTCCTTCTTTTGCAAATTTTAAACACGTAAAAAAACAACAAACCCTGAACCTTCCATCAATCAAAACAGTATCAGGAATTAAATTTTGTTTCCAAGCCCAATTTGTATAGTCAATAAAAGAATCTCTTTTTGAATAATCTATTGGAAACCCCCAGTTCTCAACTTTACCTACATCAATATATTTTAATTTTATTTTTTGTTCGTCATAAACTTTTGATTGTTTAATTGTTTTTATCCAGTCAATTGATGTATCAACAGATAAGATTTGAGCGGTTGTATTTTTTAACACCCAATAAGTTGATTGTCCACAACCATATTCCGCAAAAACGTTTGATTTCATTAAATATTTTTTGAATAATGTATCATTATTTTCAAATAATATGTTGTTTTTTTTTAATTTATTGTTTGATATATTTGTCATTTAACTATTGAAGATTTTTATTATTTACTTTCTCTCTATATGTAATAATTAACCCTGATGTAACTATTAAAAATATACCAGCAAATTCTATATTTTCTGGCCAAACATCAAAAATTAACTTGCTCCATAAACAAGCAAAAACTAAGTAAAAATAATCTAAAGGCGCAAGCCAACTGCTTTCTGCATTCTGATATGCTTTAGCGAGTGCTAAATTTCCTATTATGTTTAACAAAGAGCATGTAACAATAAATAAAAAGATTATCATAGTTAAATCAACCCAACCATTAGTTATAAAATCTATGGTAAAATTTTGATCGTATTCAAATATAAATTCAAAGAAAATGATGCCTATAATTCCTGATATAAAAAATAATATTCCTACAACAAAAGTAAGGGCAACTGGACTTTCATTCCTACAGTATTTTCGTATCATTATAATATTACAAGCATAAAAAAAGCCTGCAAGCATTGGTAATAATTGATATAGATTAAAGTTTTCTTTCCAAAGTTGTAATATAAATACACTTCCTATAAAACCCATTACAAGTGCCATAAGCCTGTATTTCCCAACCATTTCTTTTGTAATAACTATAGATAAAATTGTTACAAATATTGGAAATGTATATAAACCTGCTGCCATTTGAGATAGGGATAATATTGGTGATGCTGAAAAAAAACAAAACATGCAAAGAACCATCATTGTACCTCTTATTGTTACTGGCAACCAATTTTCAGGAATTAACAAACTCTTATTTTGAAACAAAATTACAATTATGTATAAAAACATAATATTAAAAAATGATCTTATAAATTGTAACTGCCAAAATGTTGTATCATTAGCAATAAATTTTATTAGTGCATCTTGGTAAGATAAAATTAAAATACCAATTAATAAAGATGTAAGAGATAAAAAATTTGAATCTTTAGATGTTTTGTAAAGAAATTTCATTAATATTTACGTAAAAATAATTCGCGTAATTATTGAACCAAACCATCTGTTAATTTCCATTCTAACAGGAAAAACCTTTTTATTTAAAAAACCAAAATATAACTTTATATCAGAAAATTTATCATTTTCAGGTTTCCATTTTGAATCTAAATAATGACCTCCAATAGGATAAAATCTTAAACCACATACTATTACATTACCTTCATAAGTTTTAGGTCTATCTTTCTTTAAAAATGACCTGCTTAACTCTATCATTTCTAAATCATACCTTCTTCTACCGTCAAAAACGCTAAATTTATTGATACATGAATTATTTAGTTGGAGATTGTTAATTGTATTAATCAATGCTGTAAATGGATCTATTACATTAAAAATAGTATTTTGAGGAATTTTATTTACTTTTTTTAAATCCAACTTTGGTGTATTTTGAAATTTTAAAACATTATTGGAATTGTCCCATTCAACATAAGATTTTCTAGTTTTGCCTTTATAACTTGAAAAAGTTTCATAAATCGAAGGAAATAATTTATCTCTAATTCTTTTAGACTGTCCTTTTATAGTTGAAGAAAACTTATAAAAACTTTTGAGAGAACCATCAGAAGAAGATATTATTGAATAAAAAATTTTATTTTCATTTTTGTTTACCGTAGCAGAAATTTTTGCAATTGATAAATTAGAAAATTGAATTGAAAAATTATATTTATCTATTTTTGAACTAGATAATAATACTGATGGCCATATCAATAAAAGTGCATAAAAAAGAAGTTTAATGATCATTTTTTAAATGTTATAGAAATTACAAATTATTGTACTAATTAGAAATGATTAATAAATATGTCAACTTTAATAATTGAAAAAGCAAAATTAAAAAACCTTAAAGATTTAATACATCTTCTATTTGACGATGATCTTGGAAAAGATAGAGAGAACATAAGTGAAACATCGTTTAATAATTACAAGAAATCATTTATGAAAATTCTAAATGATTCAAACAATGAAATTTTTACAATGATTTTAAATGATCAAATAATCGGTATGATGCAATTAACTTTCATTCCAGGCCTATCTATGGAAGGTATGACAAGATGCCAAATTGAATCAGTTAGAATTAAGAAAGATTACAGAAATAAGGGTTATGGATCAGAATTGATGAAAAAAGGTATTGAAATCGCAAAATTAAATAAATGTGGATTGATACAGTTAACGAGTAATAAAGAAAGACTTAAAGCAATCAATTTTTATAAAAAACTTGGCTTTTTAAGTACACATAAAAGTTTTAAATTAGACTTATAGAAAAAGGTTTTATTTACAAAATGCCTCATATGAGTTGGCAAAAGTATTCATTCTTACTTCATGAACTCTCATTGCATTTCCAAAGATATTCTGCATTCTATTAATTTCTTCTTTATCTTTATCTTTTAAATTTTCTCTTTCTTTAAGATATCTATTAAGAATATTATTCCATGATTGATAACTTACGTCATATTTTTTTAAAATTTCTTCACATTTCTTTTTATCAAATACTTTACCATGTGATATTGATGAAAAGGTAAAAAACAAAATAATTAAAATAAAAATTCTTAACATACACACCTCTTTACAAAAAGAATCTACACTTTATTCATTTCTAATTAAAGGATAAATTTTAGGGGTTAAATATTTAAAATTTGTAAAAAATATTAATAGTAAACTTAAAACAATAATAAAACTTATAATTATAAAAAATGTATTAAAATCAAATTCCCATGATAAATTAAAAAATGTTTGAATAGCAAAATTAGATATTATTATTGAAAAAATTGTAGAGAAAAAAATTGTAACCCCATAAAGAATTAAAAATTCAATAATTGAGGATTTAATTATTTGTAGTTTACTTAGGCCAATTATTTTAAAAACTAAATTTTGATATATTTTACTTTTACCTTGAACAATAATAGCACTCACTATAACAAAAAAGCCTATAAATATAACAACCAACGATACCAATGAAATTGATAAATAGATTTTGTTAAGTAAATTTGAAATTTTTTGTAAATAACTTCTAACCTCGATAAAAGAAACATTTGGAAATTCATTTAATAAATTAATATATTTTACTTCTTTATCAAATTTTACAGTTGCAAGAATTTCACTTGGTAATTTTTTTGCAAATGAAGGATTAATTAACATAGCAAAATTTATATTAAGATCTCGATAATTTACTTTCCTAAAATTAACAACTTTACCAATTACTTCTCTACCAGAGATTAATAATGTAAATTTATCATCAAGTTTAACATTTAAATCTTTTGCAATTTTACTATCTAATGAAATTAACAATTCTTCTTCATTTTGATTATTATCCCACCATTTTCCTTTTGTAATTGGGTTATTAAGAGGTGGATCATCTGACCAAGATATTCTTCGGTCATTATTTATAAACCAAAAGCTTTCATTAAAACGATCAATATAATTTAATGGATCTATATTGTTAATTTTTATTAACTTGACAGAAACCATTGGCATAGCATTAATTATAGCTAAAGGATCTTTATTTTTAATAAAGTTTATGAATTCTAATTTTTGATTATTTTGAAGCCCAATAAAAAAATAATCTGGAGCAAGATTTGGAATTGATTTAGAAATTTCTTTCTTTAAATTAAAACCAATTAATCCCAAAGATAAAAGAAGTGTTGTTCCTAAACCTAATGTTACTAAAACAACCAAAGATATATTTTTAAATTTTATAATATCTTTCAAAGCAAACTTAAATGATATAAAATTCTCTATATAAATTTTTTTAAACTGACGTAAAAAAAATATAAAAATTAAATAAAAAATTAAAATGCAAATAAAAAAGTTTATAAAATAAATTAAACTATAAATTGGTCTAAATGAACTTAAAGATATAAATAAAACAAAAATTAAAGATGTTAAAAAAAGTAAAGAATTTGTTTTAGTTTTAAAAATAAATGTGATGTCTCTTTTAACATTTTTTAATAAATCATTACCTTTAATACTATCAATTGCATTTAATGTTGGGATAGAAAAAATTACAAATACCACAAAACCTGCAAAAAAAACATTTAAGTAAGTAAATAAGGAAAAGTGATATGAAAGTTGAATATTATAAAAATTAATTAAAAATGAATTTAGAATTGGTATTATAAACAAACTTAAAATATAAGAAAATAACGATGATATAATTAATAGAAAAAATAATTCACAATAATATATCAATTTAATTTTAGAATTTTTCATACCAATAGCTTTTTTAATAGCAATAGAGATATATTTATCATTTAAATATGATAAAAGTGAATTAGCCAATCCAACTGAAGCTATTAATAAAGCACTAATTGATAGTAATGACAAAAATTGAATAAAGTTGTTAATTGCTAATTTTAGACCTCTTCCAGAATTTTCAGGCATTTTAATCTTATGATTTTTATCTTTATTTAGAATATTTTTTACTAATTTAATGCCATTTTTAGTTTCAATATTTTTATTAAATTTTAATTTAAACTCTTTATTTATTAAATTTCCTAATGCTTGTAATTTCAATTGTTCAAGTGTGATATTATTTATCATCGCATAATCACCAAATACAAAAGCTCCACCTATATCAGGAATATTTTTTAAATAACCAATAACAGTTAAATTTTTATTTTGTATATTAACTTTTTCGCCAATTTTAAGTTTCAAATTTTCAAATGTATTTTTATTTAATAAAATTGTATTGGATTTTTTTTTCATTATTTGAAATGCATTTTTTGGATGTGTTTCAACTTTTCCATATAGTGGATAATTAATGTCAATAGATTTAATTCTTACAAAAATTGATTTGTTATCCTTATTAATCATTGAATTAAATTCAATTATTTCAGTTACTTGTGCAATTTTTTTTATTTTTGATATCAAATTATAATCAGATTTCCCTCTGTTGTAATCAATTTCTAAATCACCACCCAGAAGAGTTTTTTGATTTTTTGATAACTCTTCATTAAGACTTAAATTAATTGTTAAAATTGTACTGTATATAAACAAACTTAAAAAAAGAGTTATTGAAATACTCAATAACTTAGCCTTACTTCTGAATAAGTCTTTAATTGAAAATAAAAATATAAGTTTTATATCAGTATAATTAAATAATTTTTCCATCATTTATTTCAATTTTTTTATTAGCTTTATTGGCAATTTTGGTGTCATGAGTTACTAGTATAAGACTTGATCCTGAATCTTTTACAATATCAAATAAGATACCTGAAATTAATGATGAATTTATTTTATCAAGATTACCTGTAGGCTCGTCAGCTAATATTAACTTTGGTTTCATAACTAATGATCTAGCTATAGCAACTCTTTGTTGCTCACCTCCAGAGAGTTGACTTGGATAATGATTAAATCGATGTTTCAAACCTACTTTATCTAAAATTTCTTTAGATTTATTTAAACCATTATTTATATTGTTAATTTCTAAAGTTAAATTTACATTTTCTAATGCCGTAAAATTTGGCAAAAGAAAAAATGATTGAAAAATAATACCAATATTTTTTCTTCTAATATCTGAAAGTTCATCTTCATTTAAATTTTTAAAATTATTGCCGTCAAAAATTAATTCTCCTGAATTAAATTTTTCTAAACCAGCTATTAACATAATCAAACTAGTTTTACCTGAGCCACTTTCTCCAATGACTGAAATTGATTCTTTATAATTTAGATTAATATTTACATTTTTAAGTATTTGTAATGACTTATTATTTATCTTATAAGATAAACTTAAATTTTTTATTTCGAGAAGTTTGTTCATGCTCAAACATTTTATTATTACATTAATCTTAAGTTGTCTAGTTTCGTTTAACTCCTATGCATTAGATAAAATATTGCTATACGGTGATAGTTTAATGTCTGGATACAAATTGGATAAAAAAAATTCCTTAAATAATATACTTGAACAAAAACTTTTTCTGTTAGGATATAACTATAAAATAATTAATGCTAGCATCCCTGGTGAAACTAGTTTTGGAGGTTTAAATAGACTTAATTGGACACTTGCTGAAAAGAATATAACACACGTTGTATTGTGTTTAGGTGCAAATGATATGCTAAGAGGCATTAAACCAATTGAAACATATAAAAATCTAGAAAAAATTATTAAAATAATTAATGCTAAAGATGTTAAAATTATTTTAGCTGGAATGATTGCACCTTCTTCCTATGGAAAAAAATATAAAGATAGCTTTGACATTATTTATCCTGATTTAGCAAAAAAATTTAATCTGTTATTTATTCCATTTTTGCTTCAAGACGTGGCTTTAAATCCAGAATTAAATTTAAGTGATGGCATTCATCCAAATGAAAAGGGAGTTAAAATAATTTCTAACACTATTTCTAAAAAATTGATTACCATTTTAAAAAATTGAATTAACTAGTTTTTTTTAGTTTTTGGATTTGATCCCAAGCATTATTAATTATTCTCATTTTTTCTTTACTTTTTTCAAGAACTTCTTCCGGAACACCTTTATTAATTAATAAATCTGGATGATAAGTTTTTGATAAATTGATATATTTTTTTCTAATTTCTTTAATATCATCAGATGGCTTAACTCCTAAAACTATATATGGATTTAATTTTTCTGATGATTTTCTGCTTTCAAAAAGACTATTTATTTCAATATTAGAAAGATTAAAGATAAAACCAATTTCTCTTATCATCTTAATTTCAGGTTTACTAACTTGCCCATCTGCTTCAGCAATATATAAAAGAATATTTAAAACTTCTACTAAAGCTGTTTTATTTTTTGAATAAATTTGGCTTATTTGTTGTGCATATGGTTCAAAACCTAAATCATCTTGTTTTGCTACATTAAACACTTTTGAAACATTATCAATTTCACTATCAGGTATATTTAACTTTTCTTTAATTGCAAGTAATTCATCCTTTGTGATAACTCCATCTGCTTTACTAATTTTTGCAGATAAGATAATCAAAGCTAATGCAAAAATCTGTTGAGAGTTTTCATTACTAAAGTTTATACTTTTAACTTTTCCACCTGAAAATTTACTTCCTAGAAAAGATCCTAATAATGCTCCTATCGGTCCACCAATAGTAAAACCTAACATGCCACCGATTAGTGTTCCCCAAATAGACATTTTTGTTATTTAACTTTTTTTAATTGTTTTAATCTTTTTTCTCTACCACATGCAGTTTTATAGAGATAATACTTTAAAGAATTTTTTTTATAAAAATTTTGATGTTCATTCCTTACAGGATAAAATTTTGTTTCTTTTTCTACAGCAACTTTTGAAGTTTTGGGAGCAATATCATTTATAATATTTTTTTGTTCATTGTTTTTGTAATAAATAGCTGGGCTATATGAATGACCTCTATCACAAAATTGACCGTCTGAATCTTCGTAATCAACTGTATTGAAAACATGTTTTACTAATTCAGCAAATGAAACTTTGTTTGGGTCATAAATCACCTTAGCTGCTTCTCTGTGGTCTCCCCATTGATTAGGATAATATTTAGGGTTTGGAGTTGTTCCTCCGGTAAACCCACTAATGACCTCCTTAACACCTTTAAATTCTTCAAAGTCTTCTTCAGTACACCAAAAACAACCCCCTGAATAGTAAAAAGCATCTGATTTAGCCTGAAAAATTGATAAAAAGAAAATGATTTTAATTTTAATTAATATATAAGATATTTTTTTCATGTGTTATATATATGTAACGTTTTCAATAAATTCATCGGCTTTTTCAAAAATTATTTTTTTTCTTTCAACATTCATTCTTTCCAATGTTCTAACCATCATATTTAGTCGAGGATTTTTTGAAAAAAAAGATTTGTTATCGTCAATAAAAGACCAATATAATCCATCTATAACATCACACCATTTATCTTTTTTGTAATTGCTCATTTTTAAAATATAATTAGATCCACAGATATATGGCTTAGTTGAAAAAATTCCACCGTCTGCATAAGTTCCCATTCCATAAACATTAGGCACCATTACCCAGTCACTACTATCAACGAACATTTCCATAAACCATCTGTATATTTCTTTAGGAGAAATTTTACATAAATTCATTATGTTACTTAAAATCATTAAACGTGGTATGTGATGTACATATCCATATTTTAAACACTTTTTTATTGTGTCATCTAAAGGTTTAATGTTTGTAGTTCCATCGTACCAACAATCTTTTAATTTTCTGTCATGCTTCCAATAATTTGAATTTTCTTGAAAATCACCTTTTAAAAAATAAGTTAGTCTTATAAACTCTCTCCATCCAATTATTTGTCTTATAAACCCTTCGAGAGAATTTAATGGTATGTCTTTTGATTTATTTACTTCTTCAATTACATCTTTTGGAGTTATTAAACCTAAATTTAAAGACGAACTTAGACATGAGTGAAATAAAAAGTTTTCATCTATATCAACTGCATCTTCAAAATCCCCAAAGTTTTTAAATTTTAGCTCAATAAATTCTTTTAATAAATTAAGAGCTTGCTTTCTGTTTGTTGGTACCCAAAAATTTTTATTATCTCCTGGATGACCAGAGAAATATTCATCCACAATTAATTTTACGTCATCAATATTTTTAGACTTTTTAAAAAATGTAGTAGCTGGTATTTTAATTTCTTTTGGAAGTCGTTTTCTATTTAATTCATCGAATGACCATTTCCCCCCCTGTAGGCTTTTCATTTTCGTCTATAAGAAGGTTTAATTTCTTTCTCATCATTTGATAAAAAGAAACCATTCTTAAATTTTTATTATTATCTCCATACTCTTTAAGATCCTCTTGACTTAAAAAAAACATTGGAGATGGAATAAAAGTTAAATCTACATCATTAGAAAGAGTTAAGAATTTTTTTTCAAAAAATTTGTCAATAATATCATATATATATAATCTATTAATTTTATTTTTTTCTATGAAAATTCTAAGGTCATCTATATAGTTGCCACTTGCCTCTTGGTCTATTTTTAATGGTTTATAATGAACTTCAAAATCATTTTTTTTTAATAGGTCACTATAATCTCTCATAGCAGTTAAAAAAAGAGTTAATTTCATTTTGTGATGTTTAAAATAAGTACAAAGTTCAATATCTTCTTTCATATAAACTTTATTAATATTTAACTGAGAAATGTATTCCAATGGAAAAAGCTGATTACCTAAAATTACAAGTAAATTATTTTTATTATTTTTGATCATTAAAAACTAAATCCACGAGCCGAAACTTCCCATAAATCTTTTACTTTTCCATTTTTATCAATAACAACATACCAATCATGTAAATTACATGTTGGGTCACAATGACCTGGTATCAATCTTAACTTATCATTTAATTTAAGAGAGTTATTATAATCTTCAATAATTCCGTGCTCATCAGAACATTTTGTATATTTTAGATCATTTTTGTTGAATATTTTTGGTAGTCCACTGTCTACAGACATAGATTTTAAACCAGCATCAACAACTGCAAATTTTTGTTTGGCAACTGAAATGACACTTGTATAAATAAATAGTGAGTTTTCAAAAAGAATATTAGATTTATTCTTCTTTAAACTTGAATAATGTGCATCCATAAATGCATATGAGCCAACTTGAATTTCATTATAAATTTTACTTTTTGTTTCTTCTTCGAAACAACCAGTACCTCCTCCAGTTACTATCAAATTGGACATATCAAAATATTTGAGTAAATTAGAAATTCTTTTATTAGTATTGTTAACTGTTGTTTCTCTTTCTTTTGTATCTAACACATGTTGATTAGAGCCATTATATGCTTGAAACCCAGACAGTTTTATATTTGAAGATTTGTTAATAAATTGAATCATTATTTTAATATCATTAATGTTATCTGTTCCACATCTTTGAGCACCACACTCTAATTCTATAAAAATTTCAATTTTGACGTTATTATCAGAGGCAATATTATTTATATCATTTAAATTATCTATATTATCTACACAGCAACTAACCTTAGAACCTGACCTGTTAATTTTACATAATCTATCAATTTTCTTTAAATCTGTTATTTGGTTCGTTATTAAAATATCTTTTATACCTGACCTAACAAAAACTTCAGCTTCACTTAATTTTTGACAACATATACCAGAAGCATTTCCAAATTGAAGTTGATATTTTGCTACATCTACAGATTTATGCATTTTTGCGTGAGGTCTGAGTTTTATATTATTTTCATGGGTAAAAGATCTCATTTTTTCAACATTTAATTTAAATATCTCATAATCAATTAGCAAACATGGGGTTTGAATTTCTTCTAACTTCATTCCTTTTAAGGCAGGTATGTTATAACCATAATCTAATTTGGACATATAACTAATATAAAATAAATTTATTGAATCTTCTAACAAATAGATATAATTTTTAATATTACTTGGAGTTTATTAATGAAATTTTTGCATACAATGATTAGAGTTAACAATTTAGAAGAATCATTAGATTTCTTTTGTAATAAATTAGGCTTAATTGAAACAAGACGAAAAGATGTTCCTGAAGGAAAGTTTACATTAATATTTTTGACTGCTACTGAAGATGAAAGTTCTGCAATAAATACTAGATCACCAGAAATAGAACTTACTCATAATTGGGACTATGAGGACCTTGATAAAGGAAGAAATTTTGGTCATTTGGCATTTTCAGTTCCAAATATATATGAGACTTGTCAAAAATTAATGGATAAAGGTGTGGTTATCAATAGACCACCTAGGGATGGAAGAATGGCTTTCATTAAATCTCCAAATAATATTTCAATTGAACTTCTTCAACAAGGGGATGCCTTAGAAATTAAAAATCCCTGGAAATCAATGGATAATACAGGAAATTGGTAAAGGAGATTTTATGAAAAAATTATATTTTATTTTTAATGTATTTCTGATTTTATTTATTGCTAATTGCTCTACACATATTGCAAAAAAGCAAGTAGATAAAAATATAATTCAAAAAGAAATGACTAGGTATGTTACAATTGAATGGAGGTTAAATCCTAAATTCATAACTGATGTACCTCAAACTGCAAAAGAAAAATTAACAGAATCCTGTAATTCTGATAAATTTATTTTAGTAAAAGTGAGTACAGTTGATTTTGAAAAAACCAAGGGAACTTTTAGATGTAATTAAGGCTTTAATAAGTTATTAATCTCTTTCAAATAATCTTTTAGCAATTTAAATCTATTAACATTTTTACCTGTTAAGGTTATAACGACTTTTTCATCATTCCTAAGTTTAATAAAATTGTTATTTTTATTAACCCACTCTAGAATTTTAGAAATTTCCTTTTCTCCTTGTTTTCTAAAACCAATGATTAATGCTTTCGGACCAATATCTATAAAATTAATATTTAATTTTAAACAAATTACTTTTAAAGATATTGTATATATCAAATTTGATACTTCATTAGGTGGTGGTCCAAATCTTTCATTTAATTCCTCTATAAAATTTTTAATTTCATCATTAGAGGTTAAATCACCAATCTTTCTATATAATGTCATTCTCGTTGATAAATCTTCAACGTAATCTTCAGGTATTAGTACTGCTTTACCAATCGTAATCGTGGGTGACCAATTTACATATTGAGTTTTTTTATTTTTTTTAAGGCTATTAATTGTTTCCATAAGCATTTTTTGGTAAAGTTCATATCCAATATCTCTAATTTGACCAGATTGTTCATCACCTAACAAATTACCTGCACCTCTAATATCTAAGTCATAATTAGCTAAAGAAAATCCTGCACCTAAATTGTCTAAAGTTTTTAAAACTTTTAACCTCTCAATCGCATTATCATTTAAAACTTTACCTTTTTTTGTTGTAAGATAAGCATAAGCTCTTTTATCACTCCTTCCAACTCTTCCTCTGAGTTGATAAAGTTGAGACAATCCAAATAAATCAGCATTATAAATAATTAGTGTATTAGCATTAGGAATATCAATTCCAGATTCAATGATATTTGTAGAAATTAAAATATTAGATTCCTTTTGATAAAAACTTATTATGCTATCTTCTAGTTCGGTCGGTGTTAATCTACCATGAGCAATAGAAATTTTTGATTCTGGAGACATTATTTTAATTAAATTTAATACTATTTCAATATCTTTAATTCTTGGACAAACAACAAAAATCTGCCCATCTCTTTCTATCTCTCTTTTTAAAGCATCTGTTAAAGTAACCTTATCCCATTCATTAACAAAAGTTCTTACAGCTAATCTGTTAGTTGGAGGGGTTGTTATAAGACTTAAATCTTTTAAACCAGTCAAAGATAACTGAAGAGTTCTTGGGATTGGGGTTGCAGATAAAGTTAATACATGTATATCAAATTGCAGTTCTTTAAGCCTTTCTTTTTGAACAACTCCAAAATGTTGTTCTTCATCAATAACTATCAATCCTAAATTTAAAAATGATATATCCTTAGATAAAAGAGCATGAGTACCAATCACAATAGATAACTTTCCATTATTAAGATCATTTTTAATTTTTAACCTGTCATTCTTTTTAGTCATCCTAGATAGGCTTTTGATACTTATATCAAAATCTTTAAATCTATCTTCAAAGGTTTTGAAATGTTGTTCTACTAATATTGTTGTTGGTGCAACAATAGCTACTTGTTTGCCAGAAGATGCCACGACAAAGGACGCTCTTATAGCGATTTCTGTTTTGCCAAACCCAACATCTCCACAAATTAATCTATCCATAAATTTATTTGAATAGATATCATTCAAAGTATCTTCAATTGCTGTTTCTTGATCATCAGTAAGATCAAAAGGGAAATTATTTACAAACTCGTTATAATTTTTTGGTTCATAAATTTGTACTTTATTTTGAACTCTTCGATTTGCAGCTGTAGTTATCAATTTATTTGCTAAATCATCAATTTTATTTTTAATTTTATTTTTTTTAATTAGCCAATTTGATGACCCTAGTTTGTCTAAAATTCTATTTTCTAAACCATCAGCAATTTTAGATAATAAGTTAATATTTTCGACTGGCACAAAAAGTTTATCTCCACCAGAATATTCAATTTTCAAACAATCATGATCATTATTAGAAATATTAATAATTTCTAAAGATCTATAAATGCCAACTCCATGATCCACATGAGCAACGAAGTCATTAGCTTTGAGTGAGTTTAAATCTTTTAAAAAATTTTCTGCCTTTCGAATTTTTGATTTTTTTGGTTTATAATTTTTATGAGAGTAATCACTTTCATTAACAAAGATATTATTATTAAATTCAAAACTATTTGTAATATTAATATTACAAAAAATGAAATTACTTAATTTTGTAGAATTTAATAAATCATAATAATTCAAATATATAATTTTTATTTTCTATCTTTTATTATTCCTTCAAAATATTTTTTATAGTTAAATAATTTTTCTTTTTCTTCACAACAGAAAATAATAGTTTTTCTATTATTTAATTGTTTATTTATAAATTCTGATAAATATTCTAAGGCACTTTTATCTATTGAATTGCTTGATGGCAAAATAATTTTTTTTGAAAGGTAATCATGAGAATTACTTAGTTGCAAATCATTAATAAAATTAAATTTTAATATTTTTTGATAATTTTTGAATTCATTTAAAGTTAAATAATTTTCATGAGGTTCAAGAATTCTTGAAAATTCATCTCTTCTTCTTTTATATAATAATTCAATCTCTTCAAGTTTCTTTAAGACATGATTAATATTCTTATTAAAGATAAAGTATTTGATATCACTAAAACATTTTTTTTTTGAAACTAAATCAAAAATATTTGAAAGAGGTGTATCAAAGAATAAACTAAAATAATTTTCTATGCCAGAAATTCTATATCCAGATAAAATCTTCGTATATTGATCATCATTTTTTAGATCAATATCAAAATTGCTAGAGTATTTTTTTTTAAAAATCTCTATATTATCTTTTGACAAAAGCATTTCTGATGCTGGAAATATGACAAATTTATAATCCATTTTCAATTTGGATTTGTTTCTTTGAGTTAGTGCGTCAAAAAATGAAATTTTTTCTATTTTATCATTGTTTAAATAAATGCGTATTGGATTTTCAGTTCCAGTATTAAAAATATCAATTATATCTCCTCTAACTGCAAACTCATTATTTTCTCTAACAGTATTTACTTTTGTGTAACCCATTTTAATTAATTTGTCTCTAAGGCTTAAAATCGAAATAGTTTGTGAAACAAAAATATCTAAAAAGAATTTTGTATAAAAATGGAATGGAGCTGTTTTTGTAAAAATACTATTAAATGTAGTTAAGATAACAAGTTCATCAACTAAAAAATCATTATTTACTAGACTTGATAATGTATTTATTCTTTGTCCATTTAATACTTTGTTAGGTGACGAATTATCATAAGGTAAAATATCCCAAGCTGGTATAGAGAAAACTTTGCAATTAGGATTAGAAATCGAAATCAAACTTTCAATTTCACTCAATTGTTTATCGTCTTTTAAAACTATAAATAGTTTATTATTTAGTTTTAAATATTTACTAATAAAAATTGGTAAAAATGCTTCATCAATACCATTAAAAGATGAAAAATTATTTAGTTTTCGATTGATTTTTAAATCAATCATTAATATTACCACTTTTTTTTATCATATTAATAAGATAAAGTTCTTTTTCTTCATTGGAAATTTCATTATCTATTGCTAATCTCCAAATACGTGGATCACCAGATTCTAAAATACTTTGATATGTTTTTAATTGTTCAAATGTTAAATCGTATATATAAGCATCAACAAAATTTGATAAAAGAATATCAGTTTCTTTTGTGCCAGTATATTTTGATCTATAAATTAGCTTTTTTATAATTAAATCTTTATTGTTTAAATTTTCTTTCATAAAATTACCTTGGTTTACAAAATATTAGGAACTTATAATTGTCTACTAGCATTAAAAAAAACAATTTATCAGAAAAAATTTTTAATTCTATTGAAAATATAAAAGGCATTGGTCCTAAAACAGTTAAATTAATTAAAGATAAAATTGGTTTAAGAGTTATAGATCATTTACTAAATTTACCTACAAAATATATAAATAGATATCAAAAAACCTCGATTAGGAGTTCTGTAAAAGGAGATTATATTACAGTAGATGTTGTAATAGTTGAAATGAATATCAAAAAGGGCTTTTTTAAAAGAAAAATCCCCTCGAGGATAATAACATTTGGATTAAATGATGAATCAAATCAAAGACTTGACATTGTATATTTCAACTTATACTCAAATAGCTTTTCAAAATTATATAAAATTAATAATGAATATACTGTTAGTGGTAAAGTTGAAATATTTAAAGGAATTCCGCAAATCACTCATCCTGATTACTTTATCCCTAAAGGACTAAATCATAAAATACCTAGATATGATCCAATTTACAGGATACCAAATGGTATTAAAAAGAACCAAATTAATAATATTATAAATTATGGCTTAGAAAACTTAAACGATTTAGAAGAATGGTCTAGAGATGAAACTCTAGAGAAATTTAATTTTTTAAGTTTTTCAAATACTATAAAGACACTTCACATGCCAAAAGAACAAGAGTTTTATAATCCAGAAAGTAACTTAATTAAAAGGTTAGCTCATGATGAATTATTATCAAATTTTATTTCGCTTATGATTTTAAAAAATAAAATGCAAGCCAATAATTCTGGAATTCTAGACAATGATTTAAATACCTTATTACTCAAAAATTTAAATTTTGAACTTACAGAAGATCAGATTAAAGTCATAAATGAAATTTCAGATGATTTAAAGTCTAGTAAACCAATGCTGAGATTGTTACAAGGTGATGTAGGAAGTGGCAAAACAATTGTTGCAATATTTGCCATAATACAAGTTGTAGGATCGGGGTCTCAAGCGGCTTTAATGGCTCCAACTGAAGTTTTAGCTCAACAACATTATCAAAATTTAAAACAGCTAATTAAAAATCTAGATATTGAAATTACCTTAATAGTTGGAAAACAATCCGTAAAACTAAAAAAAGAAAATTATGAAAATGTCAAAAATGGAAAATCTAAAATAATAATAGGGACACATGCTCTAACCTCAAAAGGCCTCATATATAAAGATTTAAAACTAGCAGTTATAGATGAACAACATAGATTCGGTGTTAATCAAAGAATTTCAATAGTTGAAAAAGGAAAAGATATAAATTTACTTGTCATGACTGCAACACCAATCCCAAGGTCACTAGCCTTGACATATTATAATGACATGAGTGTTTCAAATATAAAAATGAAACCAAAAGGAAGAAAAAATATTGATACGTCTCTTATTTCTATTACAAAATTAGATTCACTTGTAGATGGTTTAAAAAGAAGAATTTCTGAAGGATCACAAATTTATTGGATATGCCCTGCAATTGAATTCAATGAAGATATAACAAATTTAATATCTATTGAAGAACGAGAGAAATATTTATCAAAATATTTTAAGAGTGCAGAATTTAATATAGTTCATGGAAAACAAAAATCAGAAGAAAGAGATATCATAATTAATAATTTTAAAGATGGAAAATCTAAAATTCTTCTAGCCACTACCGTTGTAGAAGTTGGAATAGATATTCCAAATGCAGATATAATTATCATAGAGTCTGCAAATAGATATGGGTTAGCACAATTACATCAACTTAGAGGTCGTGTTGGTAGAAGTGATAAACAGTCTTATTGTATACTTTTATATGAAAATCTATTATCCGAGATTGCTGAAAAAAGATTAAATACATTAAAGTCTACAAACGATGGGTTTATCATTGCTGAAAAAGACTTAATTTTAAGAGGTCCGGGTGAAGTTTTGGGTGTCAGACAATCTGGGGGTGCTAATTTTAGATTTGTAAATCTAATTCTTCATAAAGATTTAATTGAAAACGCTAAGAGCGAAGCAGAATATCTATATAATAATTATGAAACAAATTCAAAAAAATTAAAAAAACTAAATGAAATTTTTCAGAACAAAAAGACACTTATTTCATTGGGTGGTTAATTTTTTTTGTTTTGGAGAAACAATTCCACCAGAAATAACTAATTTAACTGCTTGTTCAACTGGCATGTCTAGATATATCAAATCCTTTTGAGCAACAAAAAGTAAAAAACCACTGGTGGGATTGGGAGTTGTAGGAACAAAAATACTTACTAATTTAGATTTTTTAATTTTATTATCTATTTCACCTTTTACAGAACTTGTAACAAACGCTATGACCCATATGTCTTTTCTTGGATATTCAACTAAAACCACTTCTTTAAAACTTTTAGAATTTGTGGACATAACAGTTTCCATAATTTGCTTTATTGATGAATAAACAGTTCTAATAACGGGTGTTTTAAATAAAATCATTTCACCAAGTTTTAATAAATTTCTTCCTATCAACCCTGGAGTAATTGCACCAATTAAAGTTATTACAAAAATTACAATTAGCAAACCTAGTCCAGGGATCTGAAATGGTAATGCTTTTCTAAAATCTAAATATTCAGGCAAAAGATTGGCAACCTTAACATCAATAAAAGTAATTACTAGCCAAGTAACATAAATTGTAATTATTATTGGAGCAGTAACTAATAGACCTGTTAGAAAGAAACGTCTGAACTTAGCTAAAATTGATATATTTGTATTCGGTTGATTATTTAAATTAGTCATACTATTTTACTATTTAATATATATACAATAAGTATGAAAAAGTTAACATTAAAAGAATTAAACGAACTAAATAAACTTAATTCACTTAATAAGTTATTAAAAGTAATTGAACTTTTAAGACATCCTAAAAATGGCTGTCCATGGGATATTGCGCAAACTTTTGAAACATTAAGTAATTTTCCAATTGAAGAAGCTTATGAACTTCAAAATGCAGTAAATAATAAAGATATTAATAATATAAAAGAAGAATTAGGAGATCTATTACTACAAGTAGTACTTTTCAGCCAAGTTAGTAAAGATAATAATATGTTTACGTTTGATGAGGTTTGTAATGAAATTACAAAAAAAATTATTAAAAGACATCCACAAATATTTGATATCAATTATAATCAAGATAATACTCCAAAAGATACCTGGGAAAAAATTAAATTAAGAGAAAAAGAAAATAAAAGAAGTGAATTTAATAGCATCTTAGATGACATCCCCAATAATTTACCTCCTCTTTTAAAAAGCTTTAAAGTTCAACAGAAAGTGAGTTCAATCAATTTTGATTGGAAAGATTATTTAGGCCCCTTAAAAAAAATTGAAGAAGAGTTGATTGAAGTCAAAAAATCTTTACAAATTAAAAATAATTTAAACAAGATTGAAGAAGAGATTGGAGATTTATTGTTCTCAGTTGTAAATCTTATAAGGCATTTAAATTTAAATCCAGATATAGTTGTAGAAAAATCAATAAAAAAATTTAAAAATAGATTTTTAAATATTGAAAAGACACTTCAAAAAAATAATATTAAGATTAATTCAAAAAATATATACCAATTATGGAATGATGCAAAAAATAAAGAGGAACTGAAGAATGAATAATTTACCAAAAACTATTCTAATAACTGGAGCCACTTCAGGATTTGGAAAAGAAACAGCTAAAATTTTTATTAAAAACGGATGGAAAGTTATAATCACTGGAAGAAGAGGTAATAGATTAGAAGATCTTACAAAAGAATTAGGCGAAAATTGCCTTCCTCTTTGTTTTGATATAACAGATAGAGTTGCTGTAAAAAAAGAAATAGAGAATATTCCTCCAGATTTTTCAAATGTAAATGTATTATGTAATAATGCTGGACTAGCTCTTGGGTTGGAAGGCGCAGATGAAGCAAATTTAGATGACTGGGATAAAATGGTTGATACAAATATAAAAGGTTTAATCTATTGTACGAGGCAAGTTTTGCCAAAAATGGTTGAAAATAAGACTGGTCATATCATTAATATTGGCTCGGTTGCTGGCTCATATCCATATCCGGGAGGTAATGTATATGGTGGTACTAAAGCTTTTGTAAGTCAATTTTCTCTTAATCTTAGAGCAGATCTTGTTAGTAAAGGCATCCATGTCACGTCATTAGAGCCTGGGTTAGCTGAAACAGAATTTTCCTTAGTAAGGTTCAAAGGTGATAATGAAAAAGCAAGTAAGGTTTATAAAAATACAAATTTCATTAAGCCTGAGGACATAGGTGAAACAATTTACTGGATTGCAACTAGACCAAAAAATATTAATATAAATAAAATTGAAATAATGGCAGGTTTACAAGCGTTCAATCCATTTAATATTGTAAAAAATAATAATTAGCTTTTTAATTTGTTTTTCACATATTTCCAATGATTTAAGTTTCTAGAAGCTAAAATTGGGCCTTTTGCAAAAATATTAAATGGTGTTTGATCTTCAAACATTAACACTTCACCGCCTGCCTCTTTTATAATTAAACTCATGGGTGAATGATCCCAAGGTGTTACTCTTCCATGAAAAATAAAATCAACTTTGTTACTTGCTAGCATTAGAGTTTCAACTCCTGCACTACCAATAAAACATCTTTTAAATTTTGAATTAAAATTTTTTAATATAATTTTTCTTTTTGTCTCGACGATCCCCTTTGTTCCTCCTGTAGCAAGATTAATTAAATCTTTATTAATGTTAACAAAAATATTTTTATTCGTTTTTAAATCCAGTAATTTAGTTTCAAAATTTTCAAATGAACTCAAATATTTTTTAATTAATGGATAATATATAAAACATGCAATTGGTTTTTTTTTAAAAATTAATGAAACCATAGTACAAAAATTTTCATTTTTTTTAATATAATTTTTTGTTCCATCAATTGGATCTATAGCAAAGTAATAATCATCATTGAAGCTCATCAAATCAATATTTTCAATGAATGTTGTTTCTTCTCCAATAACTTTTATAGAAGTAAATTTTTTATTAATTTCTTTAATAATATATTTCTCTGCACTTTTGTCATAAGTAGTTACATAGTCATTTTCATTAGATTTAGTAAATATTTCCTCAGAATTTAGATTTTGAAAATGTTTTAAAATTATTTTGTTATTGACTTTTCTCAATAAATTAAAAAAAAAATCATTTATATCTTTTCTATCTTCTTTTTTTTCAATATTTATCATTATTTACTAAACTATAATTTAAAGTTAAAGAAAATTGATAAATTTTCTTTTTTAATTTCTTTATGTCATCGGTATTAAATGAAGATGTACATATACTATTTTTAAACTTTGTTAACTGTAAATTTTCTTTTACATTTTTAGCTAAATCTATTTTATTAAAGACATTAACAACTTTTTCATTTAAAAAACTCTGCTTTATGCCTATACTTTCTAATGTTTTTAAAATTATCTTATATTTAACTTTCATGTTTTTATCAGAAATATCACTAACGATTAATAAAAAATCTGAGTCCTTAATAAATTCCAAAGTTGATTTAAAAGATTCTATCAATTCCGTTGGAAGAGAAGAAATAAAACCAACAGTATCAGATAAAATTATTTTTTTTTTATAAGACATCTCATGTTTCATTAATCTCAGTGTTGGATCTAATGTTGCAAATAGCATATTTTTAGAAATTACTGAAGAGTTTGTTAGATTGTTGAATAATGAAGATTTGCCCGTATTAGTATAACCAACTAAAGAGACTATTATAGATGATGAGTTCTTTCTTTTTGAATTTTGTATTGCTCTAGTTTTAACTACTTTTTGAAGATCTTTTTTTAAATTTTTAATGTTTTTGTTGATAATTCTTCTATCTAATTCTAATTGCCTTTCTCCAGGGCCTCCTAAAAAACCTGCTCCACCTCGTTGTCTTTCTAAATGAGTCCATGATCTAACAAGTCTTGTTTTTTGAAAATTTAATGAAGCTAATTCTACTTGTATCTTACCTTCCCTTGAAATTGCCCTAGAAGAAAATATTTCTAAAATTACTTGAGTCCTATCTATTACTTTAACTTTAAATAATACTTCTAAGTTTCTTTGCTGTATTGGATTTAATTGAAAATCTATAATTAGTAAGCTTATTTTAAATTGTTTAATTAAGCTAGAAATATTGTCTAATACATTTTTATTAAATAAATTTGCTGATGAAAAATTATTTATTTTTATTGTAAAAACATCTAACACTTTTACACTTAATGCATCAACTAATGAAATTATTTCAGATTTTCTGTTATCAATATTATCTTTATAATAAAAAGGATCTTTAAATATCTTATAGCTATTTATTACAGGAATAACGATCAAAACTCTATCATTTAAATTACTTAAATTATTCAATTTACTAATAATTTATTCATTCAGTTCTAAATAAGTTTTTCTAAGTAGTTTGGAAAAACTTCCTACTTTTCCATTATTAATAATCATTCCATCAACCTGTACAACTGGGGTAACAAAAGATGATGCACTTGTAATAAAAGCTTCATTACAACTCTGAATATCCCTCAAGGAAATATTTTTTTCTATTACTTTAATGTTTTTTTCTTTGGCACAATTTAAAATAGATTCTCTAGTTATTCCAGCTAATATTTTTCCATCTAGTGACCTGGTAATTAGAACGTTATCTTTATTTAAGATCCAAAAGTTTGAACTTGATCCCTCCGTTACATAAGATTTATCGTCTAAAAATAAAGCTTCACCATAACCATTTTTCATACCTTTAGTTTTAGCTAGTACATTGGGTAAAAGTTGAGTTGTTTTTATATCAGGATTTTTCCATCTCATATCGGAAGTTGTGAAAACTTTTATGCCAGGAACACTAGTTTTAAAATTTTCTTTAATTTTTTTTGTTAGTATTACTAAGATAGGTTTTAAAGGCATATTAAAATAACTGTGATCTCTAGAATATTCTCCTCTTGATACTTGAATATAAATTGAGCCAAACTGTAAATCGTTTTCATAAACTAATCTTTTCATAATAGTTTTAATAGCAGAATCAGATATATTTAATTCAAAATCAATTCTAGACATTGATTTTCTTAGTCGATTTAAATGGCCTTCTAAATCTAGAAATTTACCATTTTTATATAAAATTACTTCGTATACTGCATCTCCAAATTGATAACCTCTATCATTAACTGAGATATACGCTTTATCCAAAGGACAAAATTTATTATTTATATATGATAACACTAAAAATAATCCAATCTTACAGATAAAAGCTCTTGAACTTTTTTTATTGATTTAACAGGTACAAACATAACTAATTTATCTCCTGGGTCAATCACTGAACTACCTCTAGCTGGAATTATTTCATTATTTTTCTTCATAATTGATCCTATGGATACATTTTTTGGTAATTTTATCTCTTTTAATGGCATCCCAATAATTGAAGAAGTTTCCAGAGCTTCAACTGATATCACCTCTCCAAACTCTTCAATTATTGAGTGGACTGCTTCAATTTGACCTTTTCTAATATATTTTAAAATTGATGATACAGTTATAACAGGCGGACTTATTACTGCTTCTAAATCTAATGTGTTAACTAGAGGAATAAATGCTGGCTGATTTAATAAAACAATACAATGTTTTGTTCCTGATCTCTTTGCTAACAGAGATGATAAAATATTAACCTCGTCATGATTTGTAGCAGATATAAATGATGTTTCATTACTTACTCTAGCTTCTTTAATTATTTCTGGGTCTAATGTATCTCCAGAGATTATAGAAGCAAATTCTAACTGCTCTGCTGCATGTCTCGCAACATTTTTTTCTAATTCTATAAAAGTGAGATTTGTATCAGGTGAAATTTTATTTATCATGTTTCCAATCATGACACCTAAATTTCCTGCTCCTGAAATTATTACATTATGAGAGGTTATTTCTGAATGCCCAAATGCAGCTAAAGTTCTTTCAATTTGATCAGTTTGACAAGATAAATAGATTCTATCATTAATATTTAGTACATCATCTCCAGATCTTGGTATAATTAAATTATTATCTCTTATAATAGCCATAATAGTAGCATTTAAACCAGGAAATAAATCTACTAGTTCTCTTAATGGAGTATCCAATATTGGACAATTTGCATTGCATAAAATTCCTAGCATTGTTATGCGTGAGTTACAGAATTCAGCCACATCAAATGCGCCAGGAGTTCTCCATTGTTTTACTATTGCTGAAGCAACTTCTTCTTCAGGAGAGATAATATGATCTATTGGAATTTTACCTTCTTGAAATAAATCTATTAAATCTTCATTGAGATATTCTCTTGATCTAATTCTAGCAATTTTTGTAGGTATGCTATATAACAAATTAGATAAATGACAAGCCATAATATTTATCTCATCAGATTCTGTAACGGCAATTAACATTTCAGCGTCTTCAATTCCAGCATTTTTCAAAACTGCTGGATGAGAAGCTAACCCCAACACCCCTTGAACATCATATAGCTCTGTAATTTTTTTAAGAGCCTCAGAATTTGAATCAATAACAGTTATATCATTATTTTCAGTAGAAAGATGTTCTGATATTGACATTCCTACTCTTCCAGCTCCACAAATTATAATTTTCAATATATTACCATAAATTTATTTGTTAGATTTTATATTTAACTCTTTTATTTTTCTATGTAAAGCTGAACGGTCCATACCAACAAAAGTTGAAGTTTTAGCTATATTACCTTTAAATCTATTTAATTGAGTTTCTAAATATTTTTTTTCAAATATTTTTCTTGCATCCTTAATTGGCAAATTAAAGTCAAAGTTATACTTGTTTTCATTATTATTATCACTTTTAAATTCAGGTGGCAAATGAGATATATCAACTTGGAAATTTTTTTCATTTCCGTACATGATTAATAGCCATTCAATTAAATTTTTTAATTGTCTAACATTACCTTTCCAATCAAAACTTTGCAGCAAAATATATGTTTCATCAGTAAGAATCAATTTATTTTTATTAAATATCTTTGAAGCCAATTCCATAAATGAATGAATTAAAAAATTAATATCTTCAATTCGAGAATTCAAAGAGGGGATACTTATAGGCACAACAGATAATCTATAATACAAATCCTCCCTCAAAATACCATTTTTTACTGCTTTGATTGGGTCATAAGTTGTACCTGCAATTACTCTAATATCAATTTTAATTTTTTTATTCGAACCATATTTATAAAAGCTTTGATCTTGTATTACATTAATTAATTTAGCTTGAGTATCGTTGGGAAGATCACAAATTTCATTAAAATAAATTGTACCATTATTTGCTTGTTCAAATAAACTTTTGGTATCCCGTTTATTTTTACTATCATTGAATCCAAAAAGCAATTGATCAACCATTTGATTGGATAAGCTTGCACAAGCTGCAACTACAAATGGATGATTTGATCTATTTGAAATTGAGTGAATGAAACGAGCACAAGTTTCTTTACCTGATCCAGATGGACCAGTTATAAGTATTCTACTGTTACTTTTTGATACTTTTAAACATATATTTTTTATATTTTTTATCTTGGAAGATTTTCCTATTAGGTGATTACTTTTAAGCCATTCATTATTTGAATCCATTAATTTAATTTTTAGGTCTCTTTCTTGAAGAGCTTTTTTTACTAAAAATAGTAATCTGTCAGAGTTAAATGGTTTTTCTAAAAAATCATAAGCACCATTCTTAGCAGCATTCATAGCATATTCGATAGTGCCATGGCCTGACATAATCAGAACAGGAGTTAGAGCATTGAAAGCCTTACACCATTCCAACAATTCAAAGCCTTCTTTTTCATTATCATTCATCCATATGTCAGTTATAACGAGTGACATGCCTGAATTTTCCATAATTTTTATTGCTTCTTGTTTTGAAAATGCACTCTTAACTATGTAACCATTATCACTTAAAACGTCTGATACTAAGTTACAAATATCAGGTTCATCATCTACAATTAAAATTTTGTTATTTACCATATGTTGATTTATCAATAATTATTAATAGGAAATTTTATTATTACCTTGGTTCCCATATCTGAAGATTCAATACTAATCTCACCTTTATGATCTTCAATGATTTTTCTGGAAATAGCCAAACCTAAACCAGTACCATTTTTCTTTGTCGTAAAATATGGTTCTAATACCCTAATTTTATTAACTTCTTTTATACCAAAACCATTATCTTGAATGCTTAATAAAATATGACTTTGATTTTTAATCAATGAAAAAGATATAGTTTTATTAAGTATGTTATTTTCTTGAAAATTTTCAGATGAATTTTTTATTAAATTACCTATAACTTGTCTTAATTGTTTTTCGTCAGCCTTAATATAAATAATTTCTTTATAATTATTTAAATTTTTTTTATCAAACTTAATATCAGGGTAAGATATTTTAAAAAATTTGAAGGTATCTTCTATAAATTTGATATAGTTAACTTTTTCTAAAATTGGACTAGGTAAACGAGAAAAAGAAGAAAACTCATCAATTAAATACCTAATGTCATCTACATTTTTTAATATCATTTTGGATGTATTAACTAATTTATTATCTGATTTAATTAATGACGAATTAGCTATTCTTTCAGCACCTAACCTAATTGGTGTAAGAGGGTTTTTAATTTCATGTGCTATTTTTCTAGCTACATCAGACCAGGCAGCTAATTTCTGTGCTTGAATAAGATCAGTAATATCTTCAAATGTAAGTACATATCCTATTATCTGATTTTCGTTAACTTGTTTAACAATTCTGGAAATCAGAATATGTACCTTATCATTTTTTAAAAATTCAATTTTTTTTTCAACAAAATTATTTTTTTTAAATTTAATTTCATCAATTAAAATTTGAAATTCAGGAAAAAGTTTTTCAAATTTTTTATTATAATGTTTTGAAATATTAATATCTAAGAGATTTTCAGCAGTTTTGTTTGGTAAATTAATCTTAAAACTATTATCTAACCCTATAACTCCAGAGTAGACACCAGACAAAACAGCTTCTGAAAATTGTCTTCTTTGATCTAATTGATCATTAGCTTCAATCAATTCAGATCTATTATTCTTAATATCAAGGATCATCTTATTAAAAGCATTACCAAGTTTTTTCAATTCAGTGATTTTATTTTGCAAAAGAGTTTTATTTTTTATTTTGTAGTTTAAGTTTCCTCTTCCAACCTCTTGCGATGCGTAAATTAACTCAGCAATAGGTGAAATTAATCTGTTAGATAAACTTAAACCTACATACAAGGATATTAGCAATAAAAATAATGATATTAAAAGAAACAAAGCCAAAATTGAAATTTTTGTGTCAAATAAATTTAATTCTATAGACTTATAATCATCAGAAGCTATATTAGATTTTTTAATAGCCTCTAGAACTTTTTGATCAACAAATCTAGATGTCAACAAATATGCGTCAACAAATTGATCTAACTTTATAAACGCATTTACTTTATTTGAATCTTTATCATTTGAAATAATTATTTTTCCATTATTTGCTAAATCATAATATCTATTTGGCAAATCTAGGTAATTAATTTCAAATGCATATTGTGATCTTGCTAAGACATTTCTTGAAGTATCAATTAATACAGCATCAGTAAGATTATTTTTGCTAATATAAAAATTTAGAAATTTAGATATTTTTTCTTGATTTGATGAAAATGAAATAGCATTAACGTTTAATTGTTTTGCAAACTCTAAAACCTCTCCTTTCATGGCATTTTGATGTTCAATAAGATATTTATTAGCTACTTCAACAGATTGAGAAACAGCTGTTGATATTTTTTCACTAAACCATCCTTCTAATGCAGTATTGATAGTAAAAATTGAAAAAGCTGAAATAATTATTGATGGCATTAAACAAACAATTGAAAATAATACAGCTAATTTTTTATGTAACTCATAACCTGCGATCTTTAATTTTGCCTGAAAAAAAAGTCTGTTAATTTGTTTAACAACTTTATAAATAAGAAATATTATTGGAAAAAATATAATAGCAAAAATTATGTAAAAATAAGTTTCTGATAGATTCTTAATATTTAAATTAATGTTATTTGTAGACAAAACTCCTAAAATCAAAAAAAACAGTGGGATTAAAAATATGTTATTTAGTTTTAAAAAGTTTTTTAAAGGTAAAAGCTTTTTCATTGTTTTGTAAATAATTTTAATAAGATAATTATAAACTATTTTTTCGAACTTTTCTAACAGTTACACCTAATTCAGATATTTTTTTTCTTAAAGTATTTCTATTTAATCCTAGTATAGAAGAAGCTTTAATTTGATTGCCTCTAGTGTAAGTTAATACATTTTCGATTAAGGGTTTTTCAATTGTCTTGATAAATTCATCATATACATTCATTTCTAATGCATCCTCACTAATGGATGAAATTACTTTATTTATACGTTTATCTAATAAATTTTCTAATGTTATACTTTCTTCATTGTCTATCACGTCAAAAGAATTATTCAATTGATCCTTAACATCAGATATAGTTATTTTATTGTTAGTTAATGAAAGTGATAATCTTTCAATTAAATTTTTTAATTCCTGTATATTTCCTGGCCAGTGATAAGATTTGAGATAATTTAGTGCTAAATCGTCAATAGATAATTCATTCATATTTTTATTATTATAATTATTAATAAAATGATTAATTAAATTCGGTATATCTTCCAGTCTTTTTCTTAAAGGAGGCAAAAAAATTGGCATTACATTTAACTTATAATATAAGTCTTCTCTAAAATCTCCCTTTTCGACAAGTTTCATTAAGTCTCTTTTTGAAGTTACAATGATTCTAGTTTGAATAATTTCCTGAGATAATAATCTTTTATTTGAATCAAAGTTTTCTATGAAATTCAATAATTCATTTTGTTCAATTAATGATCCTTCACACACCTGATCAATGAATATTGTGCCACTTTCTAAGTTTTTAAGGTCATTAATGTAAAGAGAATTATAATTTTTATTATTCTTAAAATTAGATAGTTCTTCATTTATAATTCTAAAATTTTTGATATTTAGTTTTACAAATTTACTTTTACCAGAAAAAGTTAAATCGTGAATAGACTTAGCTAATAATTTTTTTCCAGTTCCAATTTCACCATTTATTAAAACTGTAATGTTGGATTTTATTAATCGTGCAATTATTTTATATGTATCTTGCATAATTTTAGACTTACCAATTATTGGGCCTGAATCATACAGACTTGGTTTATCTGATATTATATTTTCACCTTCAACCAGTTTATTTTTTGTTAACAATTCAGAAGTTTCAAATATTTTATTTACTAAGGCTATTAATTCATCCAAATCAAAAGGTTTAGGAAAATAGTAAAAAGCACCCTTTTTTTCAGCTCTTACTGCTGTAAGTAAAGTTGATTTAGCTGAAATTACAATTATTTTCATTTTTGGATTTAAGTTTTGAATTTTTGGTAAAATATCTAACGTATCACCGTCAGGAAGGCCAACATCTGTTATCATAACATCAAACTTATCTGAATTTAACAATCCCCAAAAACCAGCGGTTGTAGCACTAGTTTTAACTAAAAAACCACTTCTAGTGAGTGCAGTTGATAAAACTAATCTAATACTATTATCATCATCTACTACTAAGATTTTTTTCATAATGCTTCCTTAGTTTTTTTTAATGGAAAATTCAAACAAAAATTGGTAGAACCATTTTCTGAAATAACTTCAATAGAACCACCTAAAGATCTGATAGAATTTGATACAATAGACAATCCCAATCCTTTTCCATTTTGTTTTTTAGTTATAAATGGGTCAAATATATTTTGCATGTCAATATTTGAAATCCCTACTCCGAAATCGATGATTTCAACTTGTAAAGGTTTACTTTCCGGTAAATCATTTTCGTTTAATAAGAACTTTTTGTCAGCATTGTATGAAGTTTTTAAGAGTATTTTTCCTTTATCACTTTGTGCTTCACATCCGTTTTTAATTAGATTGCTAAAAATTTGTATTAATAATTCTTCATTTGCAAAGAAGTCTGGTAATGATGGGTCATAAATTTCTTCAAAGAATATATGACTCCCGTAGCTATTTTTTGCAGAATTTTTACAGTAATTTAATACTTTATGTATATTAAGTGGCTCTAAAATTACATTACCCTCACCTGCAGATAAATTTTCCATATTTGATAGCAAATTTTTGATTCTATCAGCTTCAAGTTTTATTAAATTCAACATTTCAACATAATTTGAAGATTGTAAATCTTTTTGTAATAGTTGAGTTGCACCAACAATTCCTGAAAGTGGATTCTTCAGTTCATGCATTAACATTTCAACTAAAGAGCTAAAAGATTGGGAAATTTTTGAATTAATTTTATGATAAATAAAAGATTGATTTTTTAAATTCTGTTCAAAATGAATTACTATTAAATCCTTTTTTTCAAAAGTATTAAAAATACTCACTTTTAATTGTTTTTTATTCTGATTTCTTAATGAAAAAACTAATTTATCTTCTTTTAAATTTATGCCGTTTTTGATACTTTTATTTATTAATAAGATAAGTGGTGAGTCTTCATCTAATATAAAATTTAAATTTTCATTTAAAATAATGTTAGAATTTACATAAAAAATTTCTTCGAATGATGCATTTACATATTTTATTATTTTTTCTTTGGTGATTACAAGAATTGGATCTATAAAACTATTAAGTATATCATTGAACATATAGATATATTACAATGATTGTGCTTAAAAAATGAACATAATTTAATTAATTTTTATTAGTTAAGAAAAATAGTATAAATTATAGGCAAGAATGACTTTAGTATCTATAATATTAGCCGCTGGCTCAAGCAAAAGATTTAAATCAAATGATAATATAATCCAAAAACAATTTTATTTAATTAATAAAAAAACAATATTAGAAATATGTATAGAGAATTTTATTAAATTAAATTTAGATACTAAATTGTATATTGTTGTATCAAAAAATCATTACAATAAAGTAACTAAAATTTGCAACAAGTATAAACTACCATTTCCAATTATTGGTGGTCGAACAAGACAAGAAAGTGTTTTTAAAGCGCTTAAAAAAATAAAAAGTGATAAACCCAAAAATGTAATAATTCATGATGTAGCTAGACCATATCTTAATAAAGATATAATAATAAACTTAATCTCAAATATGCAAAAAGACATATCATGTGTGGTTCCAACTTTAAGATTATCTGATGCGATTATCAAATGTAAATTAAAGACCAGAATTAAATATTTAAACAAAAATAATTATCTTTTAATTCAAACACCACAAATATGTAATTATGAAAAAATACTGAAAGCACATAAAAATGTTTTTAAAAAACAAAATTATGATGACGATTCATCTTTATTAAAGGAAAACGGGTTCAAAGTTAAATATATAGAGGGTGATCCAAAATCATTAAAAATTACCTATAAAGAAGATTTATATTTAATTAAATCAATTTTAGAAGATCAACTTATGAAGAATTATATAACTAAAACTGGAATAGGATACGATATTCATAAACTTATAAAGATTAATTCACAAACAAAAGACAAGAAATTTATTTTAGGTGGATTAGAAATTAATAATGGCTATTTCTTGAAAGGACATTCTGATGCAGATGTTTTACTTCATGCTATAACTGACAGTATATATGGAGCACTAAATGAAAATGATATTGGGTACCATTTTCCTCCTACTGACAATAAATGGAAAAATTGCAATAGCTTTGTATTTTTAAAACATGCGTTAAGTAAATTAAAAGAAAAAGATGCTGAACTAGTACATATTGACTCTGTTATAATAACTGAAAGTCCAAAAATTTTAGATTACGTAGATGAAATAAAAAATAAAATTTCAAATACTACAGGTATTAATAAAAATATTTTATCTATTAAAGGTAAATCAAATGAGGGGATAGGGTTTATTGGAAGAAAAGAAGGTATTGCTGTTTTTTCTAATGCAACGATTAAAATTACTGATGATTAAAAATGTATTTCTTATAAAATTTTCAGAAATTTACCCTATTGGTAGATTTAAATATGCTCCTGGTACAATAGCTTCCTTATTTACATGCATTACATTTTTTTATTTAAATACATATTTCCAAATAGAAATTATAATTTTAATATTTTTTATTATTTTTTTTATAAGCCTTTTATCAATACACAGTTATTTAAAATTATATGGAAATAAAGATCATCAAAGTATTGTAATTGATGAATTTTTAGGTCAATATATTGCTTTATTATCAATTCCATTATTTGAGTTAGATAGTAACTTTATAAATATAAGTATTATATTTTTATTATTCAGATTTTTTGATATTTCTAAAGTTGGATTAAAAAGTGTTGAGAAATTACCAGGTGCATTTGGTGTTCTATTTGATGATATTATTGGTGGCATTTATACAATACCTGTAATATATTTATTATTTTTATGGTTTGGAAAGATATAAATAAAGAAAGTAAAGTGTTAATAGACAAATTAAAACTATTATCCTTTAAAATAAGCACTGCAGAAAGTTGTACCGGTGGATTATTATCATCTGCTATTGTAAATAATTCAGGTGCAAGTGAAGTGTTTGAAAGAAGTTTTATTACATATTCAAATGAATCAAAAATAAATATTTTAAAAATAAATTATAGTATAATTGAAGAGTTTGGTGCTGTCAGTAAACAAACTGCATATCATATGGCCTCAAGTTTAGTAAATTACTTTAGTGCAGATATTGGAATAGGTATTACAGGAATAGCTGGGCCTAATGGGGGATCAAAAAATAAACCAGTCGGTTTAGTTTGGATAGGTTTTGGAACTAGAGAAAAATTAACCACAAAAAAATTTTTATTTGATGGAAATAGGCTTGATATTAGATTAAAAGCTTCACTCCAAAGCTTTAGAGAATTAAATGCTTTTTTAAAAAATTATCCATAAAGTTTACCTGCTCTATTTTCAAATGCTGTAATCATTTTAACTACCGCTTCTTCAAAAAAAGCTTTGATAACACCATTAAGTAATCTAGAATTTAATTCAAATTCTACGTAAAAGTCTACTTCACATCCACTATCAACTTTATTAAAAATCCATTTGTTTTTTAATTGTTTAAATGGCCCCTTGAGATACTCTACCTCGATAGTAGATAAATCCTTATTTAAGTGAACACTAGATTTGAATATCTCTCTATAAATTCTCATTCCAACAATGAGATCTGCATTTACTTGTTTATGTGAAATTTTTTTAACTCTTGAACCTAAACACCAAGGTAGAAATTCAGGATACTTTTTTATATCACTAACTAAGTCAAAAAGCTGTTCAGGCTTATATTTTAAAACTTTTTTTTCTCTATATTTCATTTAAATCTATAAATTTCTTTTCATTTTTAATTTTTGAAAATCATCATCAGCATGATAACTACTTCTTGTAAAAGGAGATGACGAAACAAGAAAAAAGCCTTTTGATAAAGCAATATTTTTATAAAGTTCAAATTTTTCCGGTCTTACATAATCTATAACAGCATGATGTTTTTTTGTTGGCTGCAAATATTGACCAATGGTTAAAAAATCTACGTCAGCAGCTCTTAAATCATCCATAACTTGAATAACCTCATCTTTACTTTCACCTAATCCGACCATTAATCCAGATTTAGTAAAAATTTTGGTATTATTTAACTTAATATCATTAAGTAACTTTAATGATGTAAAATATCTGGCACCTGGTCTTACTTCATTATACAATCTTGGTACTGTCTCTAGATTGTGATTAAAAACGTCTGGTGCATATTTACCTATGAGAGTGGCCGCAAAACTATTTTTCATAAAATCAGGTGTTAAAATCTCAATTGTTGTTTGAGGAGATTGATGCCTTATAGCTTTTATAGTATTTAAGAAATGTGAGAGACCGTTATCTTTTAAATCATCTCTATTAACAGAAGTTATAACAACATGCGTCAAACCTAATTCACTAACTGAAGCTGCAACTCTCTCAGGTTCAAAAGGATCTAAATAATTTGGCTTTCCAGTTTTAACATTACAAAAGGTACACGCTCTAGTACATATATCCCCCATAATCATAAATGTTGCATGTTTTTTAGACCAACACTCACTTAAATTTGGACAATTAGCTTCTTCACAAACAGTATGAACTTTGTTTTTTTTAACAATTTCTTTAACTGAATTAATATTATCACCTGATTTAAATCTAACTTTCAACCAATTAGGTTTCAAAGGAGATAATTTATCAGAAGTATTAATTTTTTCAGGATGTCTAACTTTCATTTATCTAAATCTAAAAATGTAAAACTCTATCATAGGCATCTAAAACAGATTCATGCATAGCTTCTGATAAAGTAGGATGCGGAAAAATTGTTTCCATTAAGTCTTCCTCTGTTGTTTCTAATTTTTTTGCAATAGCAAATCCCTGAATTAATTCTGTTACTTCAGGACCAACTAGATGAGCGCCTAAAAACTCACCGGTATTTTTATCAAATATAGTTTTAATAAATCCTTCTGACTCTCCTAAAGCTATTGCTTTACCATTTCCTATAAATGGAAATCTTCCAACTTTTATTTCATGATTTAATTCCAAAGCTCTTTTTTCAGTTAATCCAATAGAAGCTATTTGAGGTCTTGAATATGTACAACCAGGTATATTTTCTTTTTGAATTTTATGTGTTTTCAATCCCTTAATACCATCAACACATAAAATTCCTTCATGACTAGCTTTATGTGCTAGCCATGGACCATCAGTCACATCTCCAATAGCATATATACCATTTTCAGAGGTTTTCATAAATTCATTTGTTTTGATAAATCCCTTTTCCATCTCTATATTAAGTGCTTCTAAACCTAAATCTTCAACATTAGGCTTAATCCCAACAGATAATAAAAGTTTATCAGCATTCAATTTAAGTTTTTTATTGCCATTTTTTATTTCACATTCAACAGACGAAACTTTAGTTTTAACACTTTGTAATTCAGAATTGATGTGAACATCTATACCTCTATTTTTAAAACTTTTTAAAACAAATTCTGATATTTCATGATCTTCATTTGGTAAAATTTTATTTTGTACTTCAATTATAGTAACCTTACATCCCAAATCATTATAAAAAGAAGCAAATTCTGATCCTATCGCACCTGAACCAACAATAATTAATGATTTAGGAAGTTCTTTAGGGGTCATAGCTGTCCTATAATCTAAAACATTTTTTCCATCTGAAGATACAAAAGGAAGATTTTTAGAGGTAGCCCCAGTAGCAATAATTAAAAATTTAGATATAATTTTTAATTCATTTTTTTCTTTATCTATAACCTTTACCACTTTTTGATCTCTGCTTGATTCTATTATTTTGGCTAATCCTTTATGAACATTAATTTTATTTTTTTTCATTAAATGTTCTACACCTGAGGACAAAGATTTAGCAACTGTTCGTGATCTTTTAATTATATCTTCAAAATTAACTTGATAATTGGGTATTGAAAAGCCATATGACTTAGAATTATCTAACAGATGTTTAACTTCTGAACTTCTTAACAAAGCTTTTGTTGGAATACATCCCCAATTTAAGCAAACACCGCCTAAATTTTCTCTTTCTACCAGCCCAACATTAAATCCAAGTTGTGAAGCTCTTATTGCAGCAACATAACCACCTGGCCCACCACCAATTATTAAAAGGTCATATTTTATATTATTCTCTAACATTACAATGACATCAACATTGGATTTTCAATTATTTTTTTAAAAACTTGGAGGAATTTTGCTCCAACTGCTCCATCTATAGCTCGATGGTCACATGAAAGAGTTACATTCATAACGTTGCAAATAACAACTTTATCATCTTTCACAATTGGTAATTTTTGTCCAGCACCTACAGCCAAAATTGCACTTTGAGGTGGATTTATAATAGCTGTAAAATTTTTAATACCATACATCCCTAAGTTTGATATTGAAAAAGTTCCACCTTTATATTCATTCGGTGAAAGAGCACCATTCTTAGCTTTTTCAACAAGCTCTTTTATCTCACTTGAAATTTTATGTATCCCTTTTTCTTCAACATTTCTTACTATTGGTGTTATTAATCCTCCATCTATAGCGACAGCTACAGAAATATCTGAGGATTTAAAAAGTTTTGTACTCTCATTTGTCCAACTGACATTACATTCAGGGACTTTATTTAATGTTAAGCCAGCAACCTTTACGATTATGTCATTAACAGATATTTTGCCTTGCTCAGGAAATTCATCATTAACTTTTTTTCTAAATGATAATAAATCATCAATATTACAATCTATAGATAGATAGAAATGTGGTGCGTTAGTTTTAGACTCAACTAACCTTTTTGCAATTGTTTGTCTCATTGAGGAGTTTTTAACTAATTCAAAATCACTTACATCCGAAATTGATTTTTTTAAATCTTTTGGTGAGGAATTTACATTATGATTCTCAACATCTTTTTTAACAATTCTTCCATGTGGACCAGAACCTTTAATCAAATTAAGATCTATGGATTTTTCTCTAGCAATCCTTTTAGCAAGTGGGCTTGCAAAAATACGGTTTTTTTCACTATCATAAACTGCAATTTCACTATCAGATGTATTAAATTTTTGTTCAACAAGCTGCTCAATTTTTGCAATTTGATCAAGAGGCTTATCACCAGAATCTTGTTTAATTAATTCTTTATCATCTTTCTCATTAGAGCCAGATTTTACATTAGGGCCATGTACTTTTTCATCATATTTTTCTCCAGGGTCTAATATGATACCGATCGGTGTATTGACCTTAATACCCTCAGATCCTTCATTAAAAAAAAGTTTTCCGATAGTCCCATCAAAAATCGATTCAACTTCCATTGTAGCTTTGTCGGTTTCAATTTCAGCAATCAAATCACCAGATGAAATTGTATCCCCTTCTGAAATAAGCCATTTGGCAAGAGTTCCCTCCTCCATTGTTGGACTTAAAGCTGGCATTAAAATTTCATTACTCATACTAGATCCACTCTAGGAACAAATTTGTTTAGCTTTATTAATAATATCACTTGTTTGTGGCAAAGCCAATTTTTCTAAATTTTCTGCATATGGCATAGGCACATCTTTACCATGAACTCTTAAAACAGGAGCATCAAGCCAATCAAATGCTTGTTCCTGTATTAATGATGAAATTTCAGCTCCAATTCCTGAATATCCAAAACCCTCTTCACAAGTAATTAATCTATTTGTTTTTTTAACAGAATTTATAATTGTTTCTAAATCCAAAGGTCTTAATGAGCGAAGGTTAATAACTTCAGCGTTTATTCCATTTTTTTCGAGCTCTTTAGCTGCTTCTAATGCTTTACCAACCATGATAGAGAAAGCTACAATTGTTATATCAGAACCAATTTTTTCAACTTTAGCTTTTCCTATTGGTATTGTAAACTCATTAGATATTGGACATTCGAAAGATTGACCATACATGACTTCATTTTCAAGAAATACAATAGGATTTGGATCTCTAATTGCAGATTTCAGTAACCCTTTTGCATCTTCGCTTGACCATGGAGATACAACTTTTAATCCGGGCACATGTGAATACCAACTTGCGAAACATTGACTATGTTGCGCAGCAACTCTACTAGCAGCACCATTTGGACCTCTAAATACAATTGGACAACCCATTTGGCCGCCAGACATATATAATGTTTTAGCAGCTGAATTTATAATTTGATCAATTGCTTGCATTGAAAAATTAAATGTCATGAACTCTACTATTGGTTTTAAATTACCAAATGCTGCTCCAATACCAATACCAGTAAAACCATGTTCTGTTATAGGAGTATCTATAACTCTATTATCTCCAAACTGTTCTAGAAGACCTTGTGTAACTTTATAGGCACCTTCATATTCAGCAACTTCCTCTCCCATAATAAAAACATCATCATCTGCTTTCATTTCTTCTAAAATTGCATCTCTTAGAGCTTCTCGTACTGTAATTTTCTTTGTGGTATCATCAGCAGAAAAAGTTACAACTTTATCATATTCTCGAACATTAGATAATTTTTCTACATCGTCTACCTCATTGTTTGAAATACTAATAACATTTTTATTGCTTTCATCTATATTGGTTTCATAAATTTCTTCATTTTCACTGAATTCAGCAATAGGAGTATTGATTTTAATACCTTGCGTACCTTCATCAACAATAAGTTTTGAAATAAAACCGTCTTCAACAGCTTCAATTTCCATAGTAGCTTTATCTGTTTCAATTTCAGCTATTAAATCTCCAGAACTAATTTTATCACCAACTTTAACTAACCATTTTGCTAGAGTTCCTTCCTCCATAGTTGGACTCAAAGCTGGCATTAATATCTCATTACTTTTCATTATTCTATAATTATGTCTCTTAAAAGTTCTTTCTCATCTGGTAATTCAGATTCGATTGCAAAGTCAGCGGCTTTGTTTACATCGATTTTTATTTGATTGTCAATCTCTTTGAGTTGATTTTCATTAAATCCAGTTTCTAATATTAATTTCTGCAAAGCTTTCAAAGGACCATTTTTTCTCATTTCAGCAACTTCGTCTCTAGTTCTATACTTACCAGGATCAGACATAGAATGGCCTCTAAATCGATATGTTTTGACTTCTAAAATAAATGGTTTTTGTTTTGATCTACAGTAGTTTATAGCCTCTATAGCAGCCTCTCTAACATCCAATACATCCATGCCATTAACAGTTTTATTTTTAATACCAAAAGCTTCACCTCTAATTGCAAAATTATCAGTTGAGGAAGACCTTTGAACCGAAGTGCCCATTCCATATAAATTATTTTCGATTACGAAAAGTACTGGTAAATTCCATAAAGCAGCAATATTGAAAGTTTCATAAACCTGACCTTGATTTGCAGCTCCGTCTCCAAAAAAAGTTACACATATAGATTTTTCTTTTTTGTATTTATGAGAAAAAGCCAATCCAGCACCAATTGGGACTTGAGCACCAACAATTCCATGTCCTCCAAAAAAACCTTTTTCTCTGCTAAACATATGCATAGATCCACCTTTACCTTTAGAGTAACCTGTTATACGACCAGTTAATTCGGCCATAACACCTTTAGGATCCATCCCACAAACTAACATGTGCCCATGATCTCTATAAGAAGTGACCATAGTGTCATGTTCTTCAAGTGCTGAATTAATTCCAACTACAACAGCTTCCTGCCCTATATAAAGATGACAAAAACCACCAATTTTTCCCATTCCGTAAAGTTGGCCAGCTTTTTCTTCAAACCTTCTTATGAGTAACATTTGTTTATTGAGCTTTAGCAAAAGATCCAAATCGTAATTGCTTTTCTTTTTTGGACTTGATTTATCAGTTTGTTTGTTATTCATATTCATAGTATTCATATATACATTTTGTGTATAAAATACAATAAATTCATAATTTTATTCTTCTAAAAGGACTAGAACATTATCTTCTTTAATTAAACCTAAGTTTTCTTGAGCTAATTCACTCACATAATCTTCATTCAATGTCTCAAGAGAGAGAAATTCAATTTTATTCATTAAATTTTTTTCTTTCTCCTTCAAATTAGATAATTCTTTATTTAAAAGTAGAATAGAGTCATTCATTTGAAAAATCTTATTAACGGATTTTTCACTAAAAAACGTTAAGTTTACAGAATAATAAATGCAAACTCCGATTATTACGGATAAAAGTAAATTAACAAATTCTTTTCTTAAATAATTTATCATGTTTTATTTATTATATCCAAAATCTCATTACCTAGAAACTTTGCTTCTTCTCCTAATTGTTCTTCAATTCTAAGCAATTGGTTGTACTTAGAGGTTCTATCTGATCTTGATAAAGAACCTGTTTTAATTTGACCAGCATTTATACCTACACTTAAATCAGAAATAAAACTGTCTTCTGTTTCACCAGATCGATGTGATATAATTGTATTATAATTATTTTCTTTTGCTTTGGATACGGTGTTGAGTGTCTCTGTTAAAGTTCCAACTTGATTTAATTTAATCAAAATTGAGTTTCCAGCCTCTTTTTTAATTCCTTCACTTAATTTTCTTTCTGAAGTCACAAATAAATCATCTCCCACTATTTGAAGTTTATTACCATATAAATTTGTAAATTTTGTGAATCCATCAATATCATCTTCGTCAAATGGATCCTCGATTGAAATAATTGGATAATTATTTACGAGTTCACCCCAATATTCAATCAATTCATCGGTACTTAACGGACTTCGATTATTTAAAAAGTATTTATTTTTTTTAGAAAATTCACTCGCCGCTGCATCTAATGCAATAAAAATGTCTTCTCCAACTTTGTAACCACTAGCTTGTATGGATTTTGAAATTAAATCTAAAGCAACTTTTGGATCATGTATTTTAGGAGCAAACCCACCTTCATCACCAACACTTGTAGAATATTTTTTTTCATCCAATATTTCTTTTAAATTATGAAAAATTTCTGCTCCAGCTCTTAATGCATCACTAAATTTTTCAAAATTAACTGGCATTATCATAAACTCTTGAATATCTAATAAATTATTTGCGTGTGCTCCTCCATTTATAATGTTCATTAAAGGCACAGGCATCACTTTTGAGCTTAAACCGCCTATATATTTATATAATGGTTGATTTAATAAAATTGCGCCTGCTCTTGCAACCGCCATTGAAACCCCGAGGATAGCGTTTGCTCCTAATTTTTTTTTATTTGATGTTCCATCAAGACTAATTAAATCGTTATCAATTTTAGTTTGTTCTAAAGGTGATCTACCTAAAATGATATTTTGGATATCATTATTAATATTATCAATGGCTTTTGTAACACTTTTTCCATGATACATTTTATATTCATCTCTAAGTTCTACCGCCTCATACTTGCCAGTAGATGCTCCAGAAGGAACACTTGCACTTCCAACTAAACCATTTGACAAGATAACATCAACTTCAACTGTTGGATATCCTCGGCTATCAAGAATTTGTCTACCTTTCACTTTTTGAATTTTAATCATCATAATTTCCTATAGAATGCTCTTTAATTAATTGATCTATTTTCACAATATTTTTAAGTATATATTTTAATTTATCTAGTCTAATCATATTTGGACCATCGCTGGGTGCTTTATCTGGGTTTTCATGAACCTCCATAAAAATTCCAGAAATACCTGTAGTTACGGCAGCATTACAATAATATGGAATGTACTCTCTATTTCCACCAGAAACTTTTCCCAAGCCACCGGGACTTTGAACTGAATGTGTAGCATCAAATACAACGGGGTAACCTGTTTTTTTCATTTCAATTAATGACCTTAAATCAAAAATTAAATTATTATATCCAAAGGATGTACCCCTTTCAGTTAAAATTATATTTTCATTTCCAGTAGATTTTATTTTTTCTATAACGTTTGTTATATCCCAAGGAGCTAAAAATTGACCCTTTTTTACATTGATTATTTTACCTGTATTTGAAGCATTCAATAATAAGTCTGTTTGTCTGCATAAAAAAGCAGGTATTTGTATAATATCAACCACCTCACTCAGAGCTTCACATTGATAACTTTCATGAACATCAGTTAAAACTGGAACATTCAAACTATTTTTGATTTCATTTAAAATACTGAGGCCTTTTTCAAGTCCTACTCCTCTGTTAGAGTTAATATTAGTTCTGTTAGCTTTATCAAAAGACGATTTAAATACAAAATTCAGTGAAATCTCATCACATATTTTTTTAATCATTTGTGCGTGATAGATTGCGTGATCTCTACTTTCTATGGCACATGGACCAGCAATTAAAAATAAATTATTGTCATTTTTAATATCAAATCTGCCTATTTTAATTTTTTTATTCATAAATTTATAACAATCTTGATTGGTTTAGGGACGCATTTATAAATGAAATAAAAAGGGGATGCGGTTGAAAAGGCTTTGATTTTAGCTCAGGATGAAATTGAACAGCAATAAACCATGGATGATCGTTTAATTCTAGAGTTTCTGGTAGTATATTATCTGGTGACATTCCAGCGAAATTCATACCCTTTTCAAAAAAATTTTCACATAAATCTAAATTAACCTCATATCTATGTCTATGTCTTTCATATATTATTTTATTTTTGTAAATATTGTATATTTTTGAGTTTTTGTCTAAGCGACATTCGTAAGACCCAAGTCTCATTGTACCTCCATATTCACTAAGAATATCTCTTTTTTCTTTACCTTTTTTTGTTTGCCATTCTGTTAATAAAGAAATGACAGGAAATGTAGTTTTACCAAACTCAGTAGAAGAAGCATCTTTAATTTCCATAACATTTCTCGCAAATTCAATAACTGCCAGCTGCATTCCTAGACATATTCCTAAAAAAGGTATTTTATTCAACCTAGCATAATTAATAGCTAAAATTTTTCCATTGGACCCTCTTTCACCAAAACCGCCTGGTACAATTATACCATTAACATCTTTGAAACAATCAAAGTTTATATCAATATTTTCAGAGTCAATCCAAACCAAATTAACCTTTGTCTTATTAGCTATACCACCATGAGTTATTGCTTCAATTAAAGATTTATATGAATCAATAATAGATGTATATTTTCCTACAACACCAATATTAACTTCACCGTCTGAAGATGATTGTATAGAAATAATTTTTTTCCATACACTTAAATCTGGAGATTTGTCATAACTTAAATTGAAATATTTTAGGATCTGTTTATCAAACCCAGATTCATGGTAAGCAATTGGAACTTTGTAAATTGAATTAACATCAATTGCTTCAATTACTGCTTCTTCTATGACATTACAAAATTGAGCTATTTTCTTTTTTTGATCATTTGGAATTTTTAACTCAGTCCTACATAATAAAATATCAGGCTGAATTCCCATGCCTTGTAATTCTTTTACAGAATGTTGAGTAGGTTTGGTTTTCAATTCTTTTGCTGCATTAATAAAAGGCAGTAGTGTGACATGAACAAAGCAAGTATTTTCTTTTCCAAGATCATTTCTTAATTGTCTAATTGCTTCAATAAATGGCAAAGATTCAATGTCTCCTACAGTTCCTCCAATTTCACAAAACATAAAATCTTCATCATTAATATCTGATAAGATAAATTTTTTTATAGCATCGGTTACATGCGGTATAACTTGAATTGTAGCTCCAAGATAATCTCCTCTTCTTTCCTTTTTCAAAACTTGAGAGTAAATTTTACCGGTAGTGACATTATCTGATTTTCTTGAATCAACGCCAGTAAATCTTTCATAATGACCTAAATCTAAATCTGTTTCTGCGCCATCATCTGTAACAAAACATTCCCCATGTTGATACGGACTCATTGTTCCTGGATCTACATTCAAATATGGATCTAATTTCCTAAGCCTAACTTTAAAACCTCTGGAAATAAAAATAGAAGCTAAGCTAGCTGAGGCTAATCCTTTTCCAAGTGAAGATACAACACCACCTGTAATAAAAATAAATTTAGGGGTGCGACTGTTCATATTTGTAAGATTATATCAAATAAAAATAATTTCAATTATCTGTGGGAACTTTTGGTTTATCATTTTCATTATTTATATCGGTTTTAATTTCTTGTGAGATTGAAGGTTTATAATCATTACCAGATAATATGGCAAGTAGGATGGATGTAACAAAAAATAATGCACCCACCAAAGTTGTTATTTTTGTAAGAGTATTAGCAGTACCTCTAGATGTCATAAAACCACCACTTTGAGCCCCACCAATACCTAAGCCACCGCCTTCACTTTTTTGAAGTAATACTAACACTATTATGAATAATGCTAAAACAACATGAATAATTAGAACTGTGTTTTCCATAATTTAAGTATATATAATCAGTTTATATTATCTGTTTAACCGCACTTTCATAAATTGCAAGAAAATCTTTAAATTTTAAGCTTGCTCCTCCAATTAACGCTCCATGAACTTCATTTAACTCAAATATTTTAGAACAATTTTCTTTATTTACAGACCCTCCATAAATTACCTTTAAATTTTTAATATGAGATAATTCATTCATTATAATTTTATGTACACTAGATATTTCTTCATATTCTGGGATTTTCCCTGTTCCAATAGCCCAAATTGGTTCATAAGCCACAACTATATTTGAAGTTATATTTTCAGGTATACATTCACGAATTTGACTCTTAATGAATTGATTTGTTTCCCTTTTATTTTTTACTTCTAGAGACTCACCGACACAAACTATAGGAATAATATTTTTAGATAAGAGTAAATTTGATGCGTTTTTGACAAATTGATTTGTTTCATGATGATATTCTCTTCTTTCTGAGTGCCCTACTATACAATATTTACACCCAATATCAGAAATAATTTCAACTGAAACATCTCCAGTAAAAGCCCCTTTTAATACTGATGAACAAGCCTGAGCCCCAACTTCAATTTTGTAGTCAGAAAGCTTCTCTATTGCAGAATATAATAATGGAAATTGTGGAAAAATAGCTATTTCAACCCGCCTATCTACTTCTAAATCAGAAATAATATTTTTTAACTTTATAATATCTTCATATTTTAAATTCATTTTCCAGTTTCCAGCTATTAACATATTTTAATCACCTTATTTTATTTATTCAAAATCTTGTAATTCATTAAGTTTTAATATAATGAATAACTATGTTAAGAGCATTAAGAAATAAATCTCAATCTTTTTTATTTAAAATTTTTCTAGTCTTAATTGTGATTGGATTTGCTGCCTGGGGGGTTGGAGACCTAACAGGTAATAAGCTTCCACCTATTTTTAAATCTAATGACTTTGAAACTAGTTATGAGCAAATTATAAATGATTTTAATAAATCTAGAGCCACAAATACTGGCTTGATTGATACTAAACTTGCAATACAAAATGGATTGTTAAATAATGTTCTAATTCAAAGCAAAGCTAAATTAATTCTCAATCAGGAATCTAAATATTTAAATCTTACTGTTCCTAGATCAATTTTAAAAAAACAAATCTCAGAAAATGATCAATTTAAAGATAAAACAAACAATAAAAATACATTTTCGGAAAAGAAATTTAAAACTATTTTAAGAAATAATAATATTACAGAAAATGAATATATTGAAAATCTAAAGTTGCAGATTTTAAATAATAAAGTTTTTGATCATATCAACAACATAAATGTTTACAATACCTCCTTTTCAAAAGATTTTTACAAATGGCAAAGTAGACAATTAAATTTAGATTATGTTTTTACGCCCTATATTAAATCAATAGATTATACGTTAGATGAAAAATTAAAAAAAACATACTTTAATGATAATAAAGACAAATTTAAAATTCCAAAGTTGAGAAACTTTTCATTCATAACATTTAAACCAAACCTTTTTTATGAAGATTTCACCATAACTAAAGAGCAAATTAAAGATACATATTATGAAAGAATAAATGAATTTAAAACACCTGAAACTAGAAATTATTTTCAAATAATTTTTAAAACTGAAAAAGAAGCTTACGAATTTTATAAAATTGTTCTTGATAAAGGTAATTTTATTAGTCAAGCAAAAAAATTAAAATTCAATGAAAACGATATTAAATTTAATGGCGTATCAAGAGATGATTTAACAAAAAATATTAGGGATGTAATATTTAAAACACAATTAAAAGGTTTGCTTCAACCATTTAAAACTGCTTTTGGTTATCATGTTGTTCAAATAAATCAAATTAAAAATGAACAAATTAAATTAATTAGCGAAGTAAAAAATATTCTTAAAAGAGATTTAATTCATAATTTAGCGATAGAAAAACTTTATGAAAAAATAGAATTTATTAATGATTTAGCTTTTTCAGGGAATAATTTAAAAGAAATTATTGATTTTTCAAAAATTAAAAATTTAAAAATAGATAAGAAATTTAATGTTGCTAGAGATGGGTCAATTTTTATTAATTTCAAACAAAAAAAATCTAATTTTAATAAAAAGTTTTTAGATGAAATATGGAAACTTGAAGTTAACGAAGTATCTGAATTATTAGAAATTAATGAAAATGAATTTGTTTTGTTAAATATTGATAGTGAAATTAATGAAAAATTACTAACATACGAGGATGCTGAACAACTTGTTTCAGAAAAATTGTTCAAAAAATTACAATTAAAAGATACGATCTCTAAATCAGAAAAAATATTTAAAAATTCAAACCCTAAAAGTCTAAAAAAAATATATGGCTTGAAAAGAATTGAAAATGAAAATCTAAGTAAAATTTTTAATAGTTTCATAATCAATTCAATTTTTAAATCAAATGTTGATGAGTTAAAATCTATAGAGACAACGTCTGGCATTCTCACTTTCAAAATATTTAATGAAAATTTTGGATCAAAAATTGACAAAAAAGTTTTAGAGCAAATTGATAAAAATTTTAAAGAAAATTTGCTTATGGACATTCAATCTAAGTATTACCAAAATTTTGAAAATTTTCATAAAGTTAAGTCAAATTTTAAACCATTTGATGATTTGATAAAACTTAATCAATAATGTTAATAATTATCATCTAATACAACAGGGAGACCTTCTTTCTCTATCAAATTAATAATGTTTTTTAGATGATCTTCATTTTGTGTTTCTATTGTAATATCTAACTTAGCTAAACTTGCAGATAAATCCATAGTAAATCTATTATGTTCAACTTGAAGTACATTAGCCCCAGAATTAGCACAGATATTTGCAATTATATTCAATTGCCCAGGTTTGTCTGGCATAGTTATGGTCATAGTTGTAATCTGTCTAGCCCTTACTAAATCTCTCATTAAAATAGAAGAAATTATCTTCGAGTCTATATTTCCTCCACATAAAATAATACCTACATTACTATTTTTAAATGTTTTTGGATTTTCAATTATCGCAGCCAAACCTGCAGCACCTGCTCCTTCAACAACTACCTTTTCATTTAATGCTAACATTGCTATAGCTCGTTCAATTGAAGTGTCTGAAACATAAATAACGCTATCTACTTCATCCTTAATATAATCATAAGGAATTGTTCCAATTTCTTTAACAGCAATTCCTTCAGCAATTGTAGAACCACCGCATTTTAATTTTTTTTTATAGAAAACATTATGAAGAGATGGATAAAATTTTGATTCAACACCGATTATTTTAGTTTTTTTTGATAAGGCACTATTTATTATTGAACATCCTGCCAATAACCCACCACCACCAACTGGAACTAGTAAATAATCTAATTCTGATATTTGATTTAACATTTCTAAATATATAGTTCCTTGACCTTTGATTACCTCAGTATCATTGTAAGGGTGCACCTCAATATATCCAAACTTGTCAATAAGTTCATTCACATAATTTTTACTTTCAATAAGGTCACCTCCCTTTAAAAATACATTTCCACCAAAATTTTTTGTTCTCCTAATTTTTGTAAAAGGGGTACCTAAAGGCATTACAATATTTGTATCTAGACCTAACTTATTTCCGGAGTATGCTAATCCTTGAGCATGATTTCCTGCTGACATTCCAATAACACCCCTTAATTTATCTTTATTAGATAAGGAAAGTAATTTAGAAAGAGCGCCTCTTATTTTGAATGAGCCAGTATTTTGTCTGTTTTCGAATTTTATATATATATTACAATTAAAATTTTTAGAAATTAATTCTGAATAAGAAGTCTCAGTAATTCTTAAAAATGGCTTAATTTTATTATAGGTTGAAAAGATATCTTCAGGTAAAATTTTCATATATTGCTCAAATAAAAGAGTTATAAATCACATTTATATAAAATTTAATAATTTACTAGTAAATTGTTAAATATTTTTCTATATAGGTTAGTATATTGATTTTATATTTAAAAGTTTAAAGTATTCATTTACAGTAGTTATAAAATTCAACATTTATAATTAAAATCAAGTTTTATGAATAGATTTTATGAAATATTTAATAAATATTAAATAATTCTATCTGGTCGGGTTAGCAGGATTTGAACCTGCGACCTTCCGTCCCCCAGACGGATGCGCTACCAAACTGCGCTATAACCCGATACATATTTAATATTTATTAAGAATATTCTTAGCTGACAAAATTAAATTAGAAGTTTCATAGATTTTTTTTACTAGAATTTCATTATTGTTTTTAAGTTCAGATAATTTATTATCTTTAATGTCTTTATTATCCTTAATGTATTTAATTGCGCCAGAGATGGTAAAACCTTTATTATGCAATAAATCTTTTATAATTTCTAAATTAACAATATCTTGATTTGAATAATACCTTCTTCCAGTTTGACTTTTTTTAGGTTTTACAAAATCAAATTTTTTTTCCCAAAATCTAAGTACGTGAGGAGGTATTTTTAATTTCTCTGATACGTTTGAAATTGTGTGATAAGAACTAGTATCAGTCATATTTATAAGATTTTATTTTTCATTGATTTTGATGGATAAAATGAAATTACATTTCTTGCTGTTATTTCCTTCTCATCCCCAGTTTTTGGATTTCTGCCAAGCCGTGAATTTTTCTTTTTAACAGAAAAAGTCCCAAAATTAGAAATCTTAACATCATTACCGTTTTCAAGAGATAATAATATTTCTTCTATAATTTCTTCAAATATTTTAGATGAATCTGAAAGTGAAATTCCAATTTCTAATTGTATTTTTTCTATAAGATCATTTTTAGTCCATGTTTTAGTCATATCCCTATATTAATAAAAATCATTAGGCTTACAAGAAATTTCTTAAATTGGTTTACCTACTTTTAAAATCAAAGACCCCCAAGATAGACCTCCACCAATAGCTTGCAAGGCTAACACATTTCCATTTTTCACTTTTCCTCTTTTAGTTGCAACATCTAAAGCTAATGGAATAGAAGCAGCTGAAGTGTTACCATGATCAGCAATAGTACTAATTACTTTATTTGGATTTAATTTGACTTTATTTGATACTGCGTCAAGGATTCTTTGATTGGCTTGATGTGGAATAAGCCAGTCAACTTGACTTATATCCTTATTACATTCTTCTAAACAGATTAAAAGAGAAGAAGATAATTTTTCAACAGCATGTCTAAAAACTTCTTTTCCATTCATTCTTAAAAAGCCAATGCTTTTACTTTTTGAAACACCTCCATCAGTATTCAAAATATCATAAAAATTACCATTAGTATAAATTTTCGATGCTAAAATACCCCAATCGTCATTTTCACAAAATTTAGTTTTTACTTTTTCTTTTTCTAAGATAATGGCTCCAGCACCATCACCAAATAGAACTGCAGTTGATCTATCATTCCAGTCTAATATTTTCGACATGCTATCAGCACCTATAACCAAGCACTTTTTTCCATGACCATCTTTTAACATTGAAATTCCAACTGTCATTCCATAAATGAAGCCTGCGCAAACTGCTTGTACATCAAAAGATATAGCACTACATCCTAAGTTTTTTTGAATTTTAGAAGCTGTGGAAGGAAAAGTATTGTCTGGAGTAGTAGTTGCAACGATTATTATATCTATATCAATAGGTTTTAATCCAGCATTTAAAATTGCTAATTTAGCAGCGTTAGTTCCTAAATCTGAAGTATATTCATTATTAGCAACAAAATGCCTAAATTTTATGCCAGTCCTCTTTGTAATCCATTCATCCGAAGTATCTATATATTTAGCTAAGTCATGGTTAGAAGTCTTATTTTTTGGTAAATATGAGCCAACACCAGTCAATAAAATTTTATCTTTAGACATTATAAAACCAAATGCTTAGTTGTGATTGACAATTTTTTTTTTAAATCTTCAATAAAATTATATTTTGCCATATCATAAGCTACTCCAATCGCATTTGCAAAACCAAAAGCGTCAGTTCCTCCATGACTTTTAACAGCAATACCATTTAGACCTAAAAAAACAGCTCCATTATACTTTCTTGGGTCCATGTGTGCTCTAAACCCCTCAAGAGATTTTTTTGCTAAAAAATAACCAAGCTTAGAAAAAATTGACTTTTTTAGTGATTCTCTCAATGAATTTGTAAAGAAACTAGCTGTACCTTCTGCTGTTTTTAGGGCTATATTACCTGTAAAACCATCAGTGACAATTACATCGACCAGTCCATCAGTTATTCTGTCACCCTCTAAGTAGCCACAATAATTTATAATTTTACCTAAACTCTTCAATGAATCTGAAGCATCTCTTAAATAATCAAATCCTTTGATTTCTTCTTCTCCAACATTAAGCAGCCCGACCCTAGGATTTTTTATACCTATGACTATTTTAGCAAATGCTTGTCCCATTAGAGCAAACTGTATTAAATTATTTTTATCACATTCAATATTTGCTCCTAAATCAAGCATACAAACTTCGCCCTCTTTCGTTGGAAAACACGCAACAATTGCAGGTCTATTTATACCTGAAATAGTTTTCAAAAAAAGTTTAGAAAATGCCATTAAAGCGCCTGTATTTCCAGCTGAAACCATTGCATCAGATTTTTTAATTTTTACAGACTTAATAGCAAGTGCCATGGAAGTATTGGCACCTCTTCTTATTACATTGCTAGGTTTATCGTTGGGTTTAATGAATTCATCTGTATGTATAGTCTCCATATCAAATAAATTTTTTTTACTTTTAATTAAAGGATCTAAAATTTTTTCATTTCCAAAAAAAATAAATTCTATATCTGGATAGCGGACCTTAGCCTCAGCTGCGCCTTCAACAACAATTTCAGGTGCATTATCTCCACCCATAGCATCTAATGATATTTTAATTTTATTCAAAAAAACTCCGAAACTATATTAACTGATGAGTTTTATCAGTTAGAATGAAACATTGCAACATAGTATTTTACAAATGATCAACTGAAAAATCAAAGTCACCTCTTAGTAATTTTTGGTCCTCAATTAATTCAAGTTTTCTTATTACAAAAAAAATGTTTTTTGATAATAATAAAATTAAACTTTTATTTTGGTTATAATTTCTGTAAATGTTATTTTTGAAAGCGGATGCTAAAAAAAATTCATCCCGTTTTCTAAAAGCTTTAATATAGATTTTTTGCCTACCCATATATGACGAAATTAATTTTTTCATATTGTTAGCCACAGACACATCCCCAGCGCCTAACTCTCTTAATGAAAAATCTAGATCTCTAAAGATAGTATCAAATATTTTTTGAGATAACTCTGTTCCATCTTTATCAATTTTTGACAGTCTAAATACAATTATAATAGTTATTAAAACAAGCATATCGAACCTACCATCTATTGTGTCAGGAACATCATATTTGGTATAAAAAATTTTATTTCTAGAAAAACTTACAATTTTCTGATAAAAAACATCTGAGATTTTTTCATATTCTTTTTTTTTAAAAAACATAAAATGACTTTAAAATTTTTAAAACTTAATTTTATATTACTTTTAGTATCATGTAGTGTATCTTTTGACAAAGAAATTATAAATTACGGTGCAAATTTAAAATCCTTTGACGAAATTACCATAAATAAAGGTAAAACTTCAAAATCTTTTATAATCAAGAAACTTGGTCCACCTTCTTTTATAAATCCTTACAATGATAAAAATGTTTTCTATATATCACAGGAAATGGAAAAGGAAATTGGTAAGGTTAATCAGTTTCAAGAGGCTCATTTTCTCGAAATTTTGTACAATAACAATAATAAAGTAATTGAATTTGAATTCAAAAAACAAAACTTACCAAATAATTTTAGCTTAAGTGAATTAGATGAGCAATCTATAGCAAATAACAGAACTACATTTAATGTTTTTAAAAATATATTAAGTAACTTAAGAAGGCGTAATGAAAATTAAAAATGTTTGTAAGCATCAGTATTTAAAGGTTTATCCTTTGAGATAACTTCACCATTTCTACCTTTTTTTACAAAACCAATATTAGTCACTTTTAAACTATGGCTTTTAGCTATCTTAGCTATTTTGTCTTTATGTGATGGTGGTGAAGTAAATAGAAGTTCATAATCGTCTCCACCAATCAGTGCCGCATTTAGTCTATCTTCATATGACAACAAATCAATATCACAAATAGGTAAATTATTTAGATTTATTACAAATTCTAAATTAGATGATTTTGCTAAATGCCTACAATCTTGTAAAAATCCGTCAGATATATCTATCATTGATGAAACTAAATCTCTTATCTTAGAAGAGAACTTAATTCTAGGTTGGGGTAAATAGTATTTTAATTTAGCTTTAGAAAATTTTTTATCATTGTTATTTAAATTTAATAACCCAATATTTGATAAACCTAAAACACCTGTAACATATATAAGATCATTAATCTTTGATTTTGATCTGCTATACGATTTTCCATTTGGAACTGTACCTATTATATTTATTGTTATTGTAATTAAATTAAGTGCAGCTGTTAAATCTCCACCAAGTAATTTAATTTTAAATTCTTCTTGATCTTCTTTAAGTCCTTTTACAAAATTTTTAATGAAGTTTTTCGCTTTAACTTTTGGCAAACTTATTGACAAACTATAAAACTCAGGATCGGCACCCATCGCAGCCAAATCTGATAAATTTGTTCTTAGTGCTTTTTTTGCTATGAGCTCTGGTGCTTCATCACCATTAAAATGAACATTTTCAACAATTGTGTCTGTAGATACAACATAATCTAAATTTATTTTCGGTTTAAAAACAGCACCATCATTCATTAAAAATTGACTTTCAACTGATGAAATTGGTGCTAAATACTTTTTGATTAAATCAAACTCATCCATTAGTTAATCAATCACTATTCAAAACTTTATTTAAAAAACCATTAGCAAAATCTGGCTCTCCACAAAAGTTATTAAATAAACTTACATACTCATTAATTATTGTTTTTTTATCAAATTTTTTTAAAAACTTAAGTTCAAAAATAGACAATCTTAAAATATTAAGCTCATTTGCTCCTAATCTTCCAATTTTCCAATCTTTTGATAAGTGTTTTTCTATAATAGAGTCGTAAGCACATTTATTTTTATCAAAATTAATTAACAAATTATGTAATAATTTAGCATCTAGTTCTTTAATTTCTAAATTTTCAAGTAAAAAATTTTTAAAATATTTATCAAATATTGATATTGATTCAACAAGTAGTTGATCACTAAATTGGTGTAAGTATAAAATTTGAATGGCAGCAATTCTAGAGGCTGTTTTCTTCCTAATAGATTTATGTCTAATATTTTCAATCAAACTTAATCAACATAATTATAATTTTTAATTTTCATTAACTTATAACAAGCTTTGGCAGCTTCGCCACCCTTTTCAAAAGATCTTTTTAATGCTTGATTATAATTATACGCTGTTATTATACCATTTCCTATTGGAAATGAATATTTAAGAGCCACATCCATTAAACCTCTATTAGTTTCATTACTAACAATTTCAAAATGATAAGTTTCCCCTTTAATAACACAACCCAAAGCAATATAACCTTCATATAGCGAACTTTTATTATTAGAGGTATTTGATTGTAAATTCAGTGCTTGTGGAATTTCTAAAGCACCAGGCACCTCAAGTACATCAAAAGTAATAGATTTGTTTTTTAAAAAAACTATTGCTGATTTTAGCAAATTTTCAGATATCTCTTCATAATATTTTGATATAATTATTAATACTTTTCCATTAGTCAATCTAATCTCTCCCAGTCAACAATAGACAAATCAAAGCCCTTTAAACCAATTGCCTTTTTTACAGAATTTGATAAAAGAATCATTTTTTTTACCCCTAAATCAGAAAGAATTTGTGCTCCAACGCCATATTGACGTAAATTTACCCTATCTTTTGAGTCAATTTCTTCATTTATCTTTAACTTCTTACTTAAAAAGTCTTTGTAAGAATCATTTATTATGATAATTACACCACTTTTTTTCATATCAATTTTCTTCATTGCCTTAAAAATCAAATTATTTTGACCGTCTGAATTTAAATCTTCTAAGACGTCTACAATAGGATTAAATGAGTGAACCCTTACCAAGGTTTTATCTTCAGAAGCAACTATGCCTTTAATTAGGGCTAAGTGTTCAACTTCATCTATTAGACTTTTATAAACAATTATTCTCCATGAGCCAGTTGTAGAACTATTAAATGGCTTTTCATATGTTCTTATTAATAAATTTTCATTTTTTCTTCTATACGATATTAAATCAGCAATTGTTCCAATTTTAATATCATGTTTTTTGGCAAATATTTTTAAATCAGGTAGTCTTGCCATTTCTCCATTATCTTTCATTATCTCACAAATAACTCCAGATGGATTTAATCCACATATTTTCGCAATATCAACAATAGCTTCGGTATGCCCAGCTCTAATAAGTGTTCCTCCATTTTTTGCGATAATTGGAAAAACATGTCCAGGCGTTGTTATATGACTTTCATCATTTTGTTCATTAATAGCAGTTTTAATTGTGATAGATCTATCTGATGCTGAGATTCCAGTCGTTACCCCGTGAGTTGCTTCAATTGATTGAGTGAAAGCTGTATCATATCTAGATTCATTTCTTCTTTCCATCAAAGATAATCCAAGTTTATCAGATTGTTGTTTAGTGATTGCTAAACAAATTAAGCCTCTTCCGTGTGTAGCCATAAAATTTATAACATTTGGATTTACAAAATCACCCAGAATGCAGAGATCACCTTCATTTTCTCTATTTTCATCGTCTATTAATATAAATATTTTACCTTGAGAAGCTTCTTTAATCACATCTTCAATTTTAGATACTTCCATTTCAATTCGCTTTTTGCTTTTGATAATTAATTAGATATCTAGAGAGTAAATCAATTTCGACATTTAAAGTGTCTTTAACTTTTACATTTTTTAGGTTTGTATTGTCCCACGTAAAAGGCACGATGTTTACATTAAAATAATTATCTTTAACATCATTTACAGTTAGTGAAATTCCTTCAATTGTTACTGAACCTTTTGATGCAATGTATGGTGATATTTCATCAGTTAATTTAATAAATAAAATTCTAGAACCTTCTTCTTCAATTATTTCTTGCACTTCAAGAATAGTGTCAACATGACCCGTAACGAAATGTCCTCCAATCTCATCTCCAACCCTTAATGCTCTCTCTAAATTAACAACATCTCCAATTTTCCAATTAGAAAGATTTGTTTTTTTCAAAGTTTCTTTACTTACATCAAAAGTTAGAGTTTCATTCTTTTTTTTTGTTAAAGTTAAACAAACTCCTGAACAGGCAATTGAACAACCAATTTTAATTGCATTTTGTAAATTTTCAAAATCCTCTAAATTTACTTTTTTGATTTCAATATCAAATGAATATATGTCATCATAAGTTATATTTTTAACAACTCCTAAAGCTGAGATTATTCCGGAAAACATAAGTAAACTAAAACCTCCTTAATTCATAGATATCTTTATCAAAAATTTTAAAGTCAATAAGTTTCATATTTAAACTATTCGACATTGTTTTTAAATTTAAATTTTTAACAAAAGGCAATCCATCATTCCCAATAATTTTATCAGATCTAAAAAATGCAATTTGATCAATTAAATTAGCTTTTATCATTTCACTACCGAATGTTGCACCACTTTCAATCAATAAATTCTTTATTTTCCTGTTTGATAAATCTTTTAAGATAAACAAAAGAAAATTTTTTTTATTTTTAATATAGACTAAATCAGCATTTTGTGGATAGTTTTTTATTTTGCTTTTATTATTTGAATTATGATATACGATTAATTTTGTACTGTTTGAGTTTTTAAAAATTGAAAAACTGTCATTTAATTGTAACTCTCTATCAACTATAATTTTTAATGGACTGTATTTTTCTAGCCCATTTAATCTACAAGTTAGCTTTGGATTGTCATCTTTAACAGTAGTACTTGTGGTCATAATTCCGTCTGATTGAGCTCTTAACATATGTCCAAAATTTCTTGATAACTTTGAACTAATCCATTTAGATTTTTTGTTTTTAAGTGCAATTTTTCCATCTAAGCTTATTGCAAATTTTAGTGTAACTAAGGGTCTATTAGATGAAAAGTTTTTAAAATAACCAATATTATAATTAAATCCTTCATTAATTAAAAAATTAGGATATACATTTATTCGAGATTTTCTTAATACTTCGAAACCCTTACCGGATGTTCTTAAATCCGGATCTAGGTTACTAACATATATTTCCTTTATGCCTGATTTTGAAATTAAGTCTGCGCATGAAATTCCGTTAACTCCTTTATGAGCACATGGTTCTAATGTAACGAATAAAGATGAACCTTTAAGCTCCTTCTTTGACATTTGAGAGATCAAGTTTTCTTCGGCATGTGGCCTGCCTCCTGGAGAAGTTCTAGCTCTTCCAATAACAAAATTATTTTTTACAAGAACACAACCAACATTTGGATTTTTACCGGTTGTACCCAAAGCACGATAAGCTTCAAGAAAAGCTTGATGCATAAAATATTTTTTTAATGAATTATCCACACTTACTTTAACTATCAATTTTCTTCAATTTGATCTTTTACAAATTTTCCAAAATCGCTAGCTTCTCTAAAGTTTCTATAAACAGAAGCATATCTTATATATGCCACATGATCAATTTGTCCAAGGGCATTCATAACTAACTCTCCAATTATATCAGATTGAATTTCAACTTCTCCAGATGACTCTAACTGTCTAACAATACCATTTTGAGCTCTTTCAACAACTTCGCTATCTACTTTTCTTTTTCTTAATGCAATTTCCATAGACTTAACAATTTTTTCTCTATCAAAAACACTTTTTTTCCCATTTCTTTTTACTACTATGAGTTCTCTTAATTGTATTCTTTCAAAAGTTGTGAACCTTGATCCACAGCTAGAACAGAGTCTCCTTCTTCGAATAGAAGCACCATCTTCGCTACCTCTTGAGTCTTTCACCTGTGTATCATCAGTTCCACAAAATGGACAACGCATAAATAATCTCCAATTTTGATTTAATAAATAGGATATTTTTTACATATATCAATTATCTTACTTTTCACAACAGTCTGGATATTAGGGTCGCAAATATTATTTTTAAATCCGCAAATCACATCTGAGATAAGATTACCTATTATTATAAAGTCATTTTCTTTCAGTCCTCTAGTAGTGGCAGCAGATGTCCCTAATCTTATACCAGATGTAACTGAAGGAGGTGTTTCATCAAAAGGTACACCATTTTTATTACAGGTCACACCTGATTCTTCCAGAGCTTTTTCACAAGTATTTCCTGTAATACATTTATTTCTGAGATCTACTAAAACAATATGATTATCAGTACCTCCAGATACAATATCAATACCTCTTTCCATTAGCGTATTTGACAAAGCTTTAGCATTACTAACTACATTTTGCGAGTAAACTTTAAATTCATCTTTCAATGCTTCACCAAACCCAGCGGCTTTTCCAGCAATAACATGCATTAAAGGGCCACCTTGAAGGCCTGGAAAAACTGCTGAATTAATCTTTTTAAATAAGTTTTCATTATTTGTTAATATCATACCTCCACGACCAGATCGAAGTGTTTTATGTGTTGTTGTTGTAACAATATCTGCATAAGGAATAGGATTTGGATGTACACCACCTGCTACTAATCCTGAAAAATGAGCCATATCAACCAAAAGCAAAGTATCATATTTATCCGCAATTTTTCTAAATTTCTTAAAATCTATAAACCTTGAATAAGCAGATCCTCCAGCAATAATAATTTTTGGTTTATAGGTTCTACATAAATCTTCTATTTGTTCAAAATTAATTAATGAATCATTTTTATTCAAACCATATTGAATTGAATTGAACCACTTTCCAGACAAATTGGGTTTTGCACCATGTGTCAAATGCCCACCTGCGTCTAAACTCATACCTAAAATAGTGTCCCCAGGGTTAAGTAGTGCCAGAAACACAGCCTGATTTGCTTGAGCACCAGAATGAGGTTGAACATTTACAAATTTCGCATTAAATAATTTTTGTGCCCTATTAATTGCTAAATCTTCAACCTTATCTACAACTTCACATCCCCCATAATATCTTTTACCAGGATAACCCTCTGCATATTTGTTCGTTAACACGGAACCTTGTGCCTCCAAAACAGATCTTGAAACAAAATTTTCTGATGCAATCATTTCAATCTGATTTTGTTGTCTTCTCTTTTCTTCCTCTAAAAATGAACTCAATATGGGGTCATATTCCTTAACACTTTTTTCAAAAAAACCTTCTTCATAAAATAATATTTTTTTTTGTTCATTCATTTTTCTCTCTCAACTAATTTTTTTTAATCTTTTTGTATGTCTACCTTTTTCAAACTCTGTTGAAAGAAATATATCTATAATCTTTTTTGCTGAGTTTAAAGAAGTTGTTCTACCACCTATCACTAATACATTAGCATCATTATGTTGTCTACTTAGTTTAGCCAAATCTTGATCAGAACACAGAGCAGCTCTAATATGAGGATGTCTGTTAGCTGCTATAGACATTCCAATACCAGTACCACAAAGTAAAATTCCTATGAAATTTGAATTATTCTTCATTTTATCAACCAAGATATCACAATAATCAGGATAATCTACTGATGAAGAATTTTTAGTTCCAAGATCGATTATTTTATGTGATTGTTTTAAAAGATACTCTACAATTTGCTCTTTTAAGTAAAAACCAGCATGGTCACATGAAATTAATATATTTTTTGTCATAGATTTAAGCTTATTAATTATTTAACATAATTTAATAACTTAAACATTATTAAAATGAAATTTTAATTAAATAATAAAAAATTAAAGAAATGACTAATGATGTTATCAAAGATAAAAATAACTTAAGTAATAGATAGGTTTTTTTTGGTGAAGAATTAGCATGACCAAATTCATGATTTTCTGGTATTTCTAGACCTATCGGTAAGAAAATAAAAAAGAAAATTAACCAAAGTATGAAGACAACTACAAAAAAAGAAACTATGCTCATTGAACTCTATTGATATGAATATCTACTAAAGGTCTAATTGAAAATGATATTCTAATTTCTTTTAAAATCATTTTTTTTAAAATTTCTTTTAAATTATCATCATCTAAAGTATCAGTTTCATTTAAGCCTTCAATGTAATCTTCAATTTTTAAACTTATTTCAAGTAATGCATTTTTCATTTTTTCAGTCTTTGATATTCCTAATTCTGTTAAAATTGGAACTGAAATTAAATTACCCCTATTATCTATGACTACAGAAGCCATCAAGACACCATTCCAAAGAGCTTGTTTTCTTATAGAAAATTTTTCATCTTTTAATGAAACAACTTTTTCTCCATCGAAAACTTTTGTATCCATTTCAATTCTGTCAACACAGGTTGGAGTATCATCAACAAATTGAAAAATATCACCATTTTTAGGAATTAAAATTTTTTTTATTTTACAAGATTTTGCAATTTCAGCATTCGCTTTTAATTGCTCAAAATTTCCATGAACAGGTATTACTGTTTTTGGCTTGAGCATTGTGTACATATCTAAAATTTCATCCTTACATGGATGTCCTGAAACATGAATTGACTGATCATTGTTTTCATTAAAAATATTTACATTTTTTTCCAAAAACATATGTTCTACTTTTGAAATTTTTCTTTCATTTCCAGGAATTTTTTTGCTTGAAAATATAATTGAATCTTGATCATTTAGTTTTATTTTCTCAATCTTACCAGATGCAATTCTTGTTAGAGATGAATTGGGCTCTCCTTGCGAGCCAGAGCATATAACTAATAAATTTTTCTTAGGAAACTTTTCAATTTCGTTAATACCATAAAAAGTATAGTTTTTTTCAATAAGTCCAACATCGATAGCTGCTTCAATTGACCTCTTTATAGCTCTCCCTAAAATACATACTTTTTTTTCATTATTTTTTGCAATTTCTAGAATAGATTTAATTCTACTAATGTTTGACGAAAAACATGTAACAATTATCAAACCTTTACTTTTAGAAATTATTTTTTTTAGACCATTATAAGCATCATTTTCTGAGGGGGTATAACCATCAATTAATGAATTAGTAGAATCACTAACTATAGTTGAAATTTTTAAATCTTTTAGAGCTTTTAATTCATTTATAAATGGTTTTTCTTTTAAATTTTTAGCTCCTTTAAATTTCCAATCGCCTGTATGTAAAATAACATTGTTTTTTGTTTTTATTAATAAACTTACTGATTGAGGGACAGAATGAGAATTTTGAATAGTATCTATTTCAAATTCATTTAAACGTATACTAGATTTCCTAGGGTAATGCTTTAAAGTTAATTTGTTTTTACTGCCATTATCTAACAATTTCTTTTTCAACATTGCTAAAGTGAATTCCGAACCCCAAATTGGGCAATTAATTTCATCAACAAAATACTGTATAGCTCCATAATGATCTTCATGAGCATGAGTTAAAAAAATCCCTAAAAGTTTATTTTTAATTTTTTTAATAAAATTAAAATCAGGTAAAAGTATATCAACTCCAATTTGAGTTTCATCAGGAAAAGCTATACCAAGATCCACTAAAATCCATTGATCATTAAATTGATAAAGGTTTGCATTCATTCCAATTTGTTCAGAACCACCTACAGGAATAAAGCCTAGATTATTTTTTTTAAATTTCATATATCTTTCTCTTGTGACAAATAAAAATATGCTAGACCATTTATTGTTAAATTTTGTTCAATTAGGTCAATTGATTTAATATTATTTTTAAAAACTTGACTTAAACCACCTGTTGCAATCACTTTAGAGGGTGAATGATATTTTTTTAGTTTGTTAATTAAACCTTCAATCATACACACATATCCCCAAAAAATACCAGACTCAATAGCTGATATAGTACTTTTTCCTAATAAAGTATTTTTTTCATTATCAAGTGATTTAAGAGAAATTTTAGGTAACCTAGATGTTGATTTGTAAAGAGATTCAATTGATAAATTAACTCCTGGTGAAATAATTCCTCCTAAGTATGTTCCTCCATTTCCAATAACATCAAAAGTCGTTGCAGTTCCAAAATCAATAATAATTGCTGGATCAAATTTCATTTTTTTAACCGCGAATGCATTAATAAGTCTATCTTGTCCAGCTTCATTTGGATTTTGTATATTAATTTCAATATTTAATTTATCTGCTTCTACTCTTAATATAGGTAGTTCTAAATTATTTCTAAAATAAATTTCTATATTATTTAATATTTCAGGAACAACTGAGGCAATTGCAACACCGTCTATATTCTTTATATTATAATTATTAAATTTAAAACTTTGATTTATTATTAAAGAATATTCATCAGGGGTTCTTTTTATATCAGAATATATTCTGAATGATTTAAGTAGTTGAAATCCAGATTTCAACCGTTCATAAATAGCAAAAACTGTATTTGTATTACCGATATCAATAACTAAGAACATATATCACCTGTGTTGAGGATAGATTCACTAGATGTAAGATATAAATGATTATTATTATTTAACAATATTTTTAAATTTCCATCAGAATTAATACCGATTATTTTCCCAGATTTAATAATTTTACCATGATTAAATTCTACTTTATTATTTAGAAAAGCTAAGTTTGAATTTATTTGATTCAAAAATGGATTAAGAAAATTTGATAACCAAATATTATAATTTTTATAAAAGAATTCTAATAATTGTGAAGATAACATTGATAGTTTATAATCACTTGTATTCATATAATTACTAAGGCAAGTGCTTTCAATGCCAGTGTTATTTTCGCATGGATGTGAATTTATATTTAATCCCACTCCAATTACACAAAAGTTTTCAAATCTTTCCACAAGAATCCCAGAGACTTTTTTTGATTCAATTAAAATGTCATTTGGCCATTTTATTTTAATTTGTTTTTTATTTAAACCTAATGATTTAATGAATTGGAATAAACTTAAACCAAAAATAATAGAAATCTGACTCAATTTTGTGATTTCTACATTTGGTCTAATTAAAGTTGATAAAAAAAGATTACCAGAAATAGAGATCCATTTTTTTTTTCTAGTTCCCCTTCCACAAGTTTGGTTAATACTTAATAGAGAATATCCCTCGGGATAACCTTCCTTTGCTAATTTAATTAACGAAGCATTTGTACTTTCACATTCTTCAATTATCTGAAGGTTAATGTTTATCATGATCTTAAATTTTAGTATTTAATATCATGTAATCAAATATAGGAAATAAAGCAAAAAACAAAACACTTATAAATAATGACAAATTTATTAAAAAACGGATTTCTCTATTTCCATCTAAATTAAGCGGTGTATCAGAATTTTCAAAAAACATTACTCTTATAATTTTTAAGTAATAAAATGCTGAAATAACTGAAAATAAAACACCTAAAATAGCCAATATATAAAATCCACTATCTATCGCTGAAAAGAAAACTAGCCATTTGCCAAAAAAACCTGATAGTGGTGGAATTCCTGCTAAAGAAAACATGAAAATTAATAAACAAATTGATATAAATGGATGGTCATTATAAAGACCTTTTAAGTCTGAAATTAATTCTATGGGTTTATCATCTTTTTGAAGACTTAAAATAATTGCAAAAACACCAGTCAAAAGAAATAAGTAAATTATCAAGTAATACATTATTGCATGTAGACCTTTTTCAGAAAATGCAACCATACCAACTAAAATAAAACCCATATGGGCAATACTTGAATATGCAATTAGCCTTTTTAAATTTTTTTGAACAATCGCTCCAATAGATCCAACTAACATTGATGATAAAGATAAAACAATAATCAAATCAGAAAGATTGTCATGGATACCAGAAAAGACTCTATAAATTAAGTAAACTAAAATACCAAGAATTGAAATTTTTGGAGCTGTAGCAATAAAAAAAGTAATTGGAGAAGGAGTGCCCTCATAGACATCTGGTGCCCACATATGAAATGGTGCTGATGAAATTTTGAAAGCCACTCCAGCTAAAATTAAAATTAATCCAAAATTTATTCCCATATTTTCTTTTAAGCTTATATTTGAAACCTGTTCAAATGATATACTTCCAACAAATCCATAAATTAATGAAATTCCAAAAAGAATAAATCCACTCGACAAAGCACCTAATAAAAAATATTTAAGTGAAGCTTCAGCAGATTTTATGTCATTTTTTTTAAGCGCACACATTACATAAATTGGTAATGCTTGTAACTCTAATGCTAAAAAAAATGTTAAAAAGCTATTCGAAGACACTAAAATTAACATGCCACAAGTTGATAGCAATAAAAGGAAATTAAATTCTGAAAATTTTATCCCTTCAATATCAGCTTTATCATGAGATAATAAAAAAACAAAAAATATTGAAAGTAAAATAATTAATTTAAAAAATGTAGAAAGTTCACTGACAAAATATAATCCATTAAAAGCAACTCCGGTTGATGGAAGTAATAAAGCTAGAAAAAATGCAATTATAATTATAAAAATTCCAAACTTATTTGTATTTTTAAAGCTTTTTTCTTTAAAAAAGAAAATGTCTAATATCATTAATATCAAAGTAGAACAAAAAATAAAGATTTCAGGCATCGCTAAAAGCATTCCATCTATACCAGGGATTTGTAAATAATTATTAATTATATTTTGTATAAACATCAAATGCCTCTTACTTAAAAGTCTCTAAAATTAAAAAGTGAGGAACTTTTAAAAAATTTAAAACTATATTTGGGAAAATACCAAATAATATAATAAATATTACTAAAGGTATCAAAATCATAAATTCTCTTATATTTACGTCATGAATTTCATACTTATCTTGGTTTTCAGATATACCAAAAGATATTTTTCTATAAAATCTTAACATATAAATAGCACCAAGTATTAAGCTAAACCCTGAGATAATTGCAACCAAAGGGTTAACTTTCCAAGAACCTATTAAAACCAAAACTTCACCTATAAAACCACTAGTTCCTGGCAAACCAACGGAACCCAATGTAAAAAACATTAGAAACACTGAATACTTTGGCATAGTTGTAGCAAAATCACCTAATTTATTAATATCTCTAGTATGAGTCCTTTCATAAATAACACCTATTGCTAAAAATAATGCTCCAGAGATAATACCATGAGACACCATTTGAAAAACGGCTCCATCTAGACCTTGAGTATTAAAACAAAATATACCTATTGTAACAAACCCCATATGAGCAACTGAAGAGTATGCAATTAACTTTTTAATATCCTGTTGAGCGAATGCAACAAAAGAAGTGTATACAATTGCAACACAAGATAGAAAAAATATATATGGTTGATAAAACAAACTTGCATCAGGAAACAACGGTAACGAAAACCTTAAAAAACCATATCCTCCCATTTTAAGAAGTATTCCAGCAAGAATTATTGAGCCTGCTGTTGGTGCCTGTACATGAGCATCTGGAAGCCAAGTATGAAATGGCCACATTGGAACTTTTACGGCAAAAGAAAAGAAAAAACCTAGGAATAATAATAATTGTTCTGTTTTTGAAAAATCATAATCTAAAACTTGTATCAAATCAGAAGTTCCAGTTGTACCGATTATGTATATGATAGCTATCAACATTAAAACAGAGCCTAGTAATGTATATAAAAAGAACTTAAATGAAGCATAAATTCTCTCAACACCTCCCCATATCCCAATAATCAAGAACATTGGAATTAAAACAGCTTCAAAAAAAATATAAAAAACAACAATATCCAGAGCAGAAAACATACCTATTATAAAAGCTTCCAAAATTAAAAAAGATATCATAAATTCCTTAATCTTATGCTGAATAGTATTCCAACTACATAAAATACATATAGGCACTAAAAAAGCTGTAAGCACTATAAATGGAAGCGATAATCCGTCTAATCCTACTCTATAGACAATACCTAATGATGGAACCCACTCATAAAACTCTATAAATTGATATTGTTTTTCAGTATAATTAAACTTTAAAGACAAAAGTAATGTCATGAGGAAAGTCATTATACTTGTCCATAAAGATACCAATTTAATATTAGTAGTTGAATTTTTTAAAATTTCACCTTCTTGATTTATTTTGTTAGGTATTAAAAGTATTAAGAAAGCTCCAAATATTGGAAGGAAAATTAAAATACTTAATATTGGCCAACTTTCAATCATTTTAATTTACTTGTAAATTGTATAAAAGAATTAAGGTTAATAATGCCAATCCAATAAACATACTAAATGAATAGTGATAAACATAACCAGTATGGATTTTTGAACTAATCTTAGAAAGGGAAAATACTTTTGAGCTTATACCATTAGGGCCAATGCCATCAATAATTTTTTTATCAATTATATTCCAACAAAATACACTAAATATTTTGATTGGCTTTACAAACAAATAATTATAAATTTCATCAAAATACCACTTATTATAAAATAAAGTATGTAAAACCCTAAATGCCTTAGATACTCTACTTGGCAAATCTGGAATTAATACATAAAAAACTGTTGCAATTGAAATTCCAATAATTGCTAAAACTATTGGTAATAATTTTACCCATTTTGGAACATTATGTGCTTTATAAATTGCTTCATTCCCAGTTAAGATGAATATAGAGTTTGACCAAAAATAATCCCAATTAACACCAATAAACATTTCCTTAAAAAACCAACCTGAAAAAACGGCTCCAAAAGCAAGAACAAATAAAGGCAATAGCATTGCTAAAGGACTTTCATGTATTTTATCATATGTAGATTTATTTCCTTTAAAATCTCCATGAAAAGTTAAATAGATAAGTCTCCATGAGTAAAAAGCTGTTAAAACTGCTGCTAAACATCCACAAATAAACGCGAAATAACCTATTTGAGAATCTGATGCAAAAGCTACTTCTAGTATCATATCTTTTGAATAATAACCTGCAAAAAAAGGTATCCCAGCTAATGCAAGCGAACCTATCCAAATCAAAATATAAGTTACAGGTAATTTTTTGAAGCAACCACCCATTTTTCTCATATCTTGTTCATTTGATAACCCATGAATAACTGAACCTGCCCCTAAAAATAAAAGTGCTTTAAAAAATGCATGTGTTGTTAAATGAAACATTGCTGCTGGGTATGCTGACAAGCCAACAGCGAAGAACATATATCCTAATTGAGAACAAGTTGAATATGCTATAACTCTTTTAATATCAAATTGAGTTAAAGCAATTGTAGATGCAAACAAAGCAGTTAAAGCTCCAATTAATGTTATAAAAGTAAGAACATTTGGAGCATATTCAAAAAGAGGTGATAATTTACACACCATAAAAACCCCAGCTGTAACCATTGTTGCAGCATGTATTAATGCTGAAACCGGAGTTGGTCCTTCCATAGCATCAGGTAACCATGTATGTAAAAAAAGTTGAGCAGATTTACCCATTGCCCCAATAAAAAGTAAAAAACATGACAATTCAATGACATTTAATTTATTATTAAAAACAACAATACTTACATCCATCATTGAGGGAGCTAACTCAAAAATTCTTTCAAACATTATTGTATCAAAATAGGCATAAACAAAAATCAAGCCCAAAATAAAACCTAGATCTCCTACCCTATTTACTAAGAAAGCTTTTACTGCAGCTGAAGTAGCACTTTTTTTATTATACCAAAATCCAATTAGTAAATATGATGCAACACCTACACCCTCCCAACCAAAAAATAATTGTAAAAGATTATTTGATGAAACAAGCATTAACATTGCAAATGTAAAAAATGATAAATATGCCATAAACCTAGACTTTGATTTATCATGCGACATATAACCTACAGAATATAAATGAACCATTGCAGAAACAGTATTAACGACTAAAAACATAACACAACTTAAAGTATCAAAATTAAACTCCCATAAAGCTTTAAACTCTCCGGAATTTATCCATGGAAGACTTGCACCTTCAAAATCGTTTTTCAAAATAGCTATGTCATAAAAGGCAATCCAAGATATTATCATTGATAAAAACAAACAAGAAATTGAAACAATATATGTAGGTATTGAAGAAAATCTATTACCTAAAATCCAGGAAAGGATAGCTCCAATTAAGGGAAGAAATATAATTAAATTATACATATCATCCTTTCAAAACGTTAATATCTTTTACATCAATGGAGCCTTTATTTCTAAAATAAACTACCAAAATTGCAAGGCCAATGGCAGCTTCTGCTGCAGCTACGGTTAAAATAAACAATGAAAATATTTGACCAGTTAAATCACTAGAGAAGTATGAAAAGGCTATAAAATTTATGTTAACTCCTAATAAAATCAATTCAATCGACATTAAAATACTAATAACATTTTTTCTATTTAAAAAAATACCGGTAACACCTAAGAAGAAAATCAATGAAGATAATATTAAGTAGTGATTAATTAATATTGGAAGATTAAAAAATTCAATCATTACGTACCTTCATTATTTTTTACGCTAACCACTTCAATAACATCCTCTTTTTTTGTGTCAACTTGGTTCTTTATGATTTGCTTTTTTACACCAGGTCTTTTTCTAAGCGTCAAAACAATTGCTCCAATCATAGCTACAAGAAGAATAACTCCACACATTTGAAATAATAACGCAAAATCAGTATACAAAATATTACCAAGAGAAATTGTATTATTTTTTTGCTCTAAATTCGTTGTATTTGATAACTTTTCAAGTGTTGAATTGTCTATAGTCAAAAAGTATAAAAATTCTACTAAAATAATAGAGCCTAAAATTATTGAAAGTGGTTTAAATTTTAAAAATTTTGATTTTTTCTCTTCAATATTAATATTGAGCATCATAACTACAAACAAAAATAAAACAGCTACCGCACCAACATAGACAACTATCAAGAGCATTGCTAAAAACTCAGCATTTAAAAATAAAAATAAAATAGCAGAGTTAATAAATGCAAGAATTAAATATAGAACACAATATATGGGATTTTTTGATGTAATTACACCAATTGATGACGCTATTACAAAAAAAGAAAAAATGTAAAATAGCATTGAATAGTACATAAAATTCTACTTATAAGGTGAATCTATCTTTTGAGCTAATGCAATCTGTTCTTCCCATCTATCTCCATTAGCTAACAATTTTTCTTTATCATAAAAAAGTTCTTCTCTAGTTTCCGTAGCAAACTCAAAATTTGGTCCTTCAACAATAGCGTCAACAGGGCATGCCTCAGCACAAAACCCACAATATATACACTTTGTCATATCTATATCATACCGTGTTGTTCTTCGGCTGCCATCTTCTCTTGGCTCAGCTTCAATTTTAATGGCTTGCGCAGGACATATAGCTTCACATAATTTACATGCAATACATCTTTCTTCACCATTTGGGTACCGTCTTAAAGCATGTTCACCTCTAAAACGAGGTGAAAGTTTACCTTTTTCATATGGATAATTAATTGTAACTTTCTTCTTAAATAAATATTTGAAAGTAAGAAAAAGACCTTTAAATATTTCTATAAGAAAATATTTTTTTAAGTCATTTATTATATTTTTAAATTTCATAACAACCTCATATACTTTTTGGCACAATGTCAAAAAAAACTAAGAACCCTGCAGTAAGTACAACCCAAATAAGAGAAAAAGGAAGAAAAATTTTCCAGCCTAATCTCATCAATTGATCATATCTGTATCTTGGTGTAGAGGCTCTTACCCATAAAAAGATAAATAAAATAAAAATGATTTTTATAATGAACCAAATAACACCTGGAACTTCATTTAGAGGATATACATCAATTATTGGCAACCAACCACCTAAAAACAAAGTAACTGTTAATGCACTCATTAATATCATATTTGCATATTCTCCAAGAAAAAATAAAGCAAATGACATCGAAGAATATTCTACAAAATACCCAGCCACTAGTTCAGATTCACCTTCTGGTAGATCAAAAGGTGCTCTATTAGTTTCAGCAAGTACAGATATAAAAAACATAACAAACATTGGAAGAAGAGGTATTGCAAACCATACATTTTTTTGTGCATTGACAATATCGGTTAAGTTTAAAGATCCAACACATAATAAAACTGTTATAATAATTAAACCAATTGACACCTCATACGAAACCATTTGCGCAGCAGATCTTAAAGCACCTAAAAAAGCATATTTAGAATTACTAGCCCAACCAGCAATAATAATTCCATAAACAGCTAATGAAGATACAGCAAATAAATAAAGTATTCCGACATTTATATCCGCTAATACGTTATTTTCATCAAAAGGAATGACAGCCCAGGCTATTAGAGCTAAAATAAAAGTAATCATTGGCGCTAATAAAAACAAAAATTTATTAGCCTCTTTTGGGATAATAGTTTCCTTGGACATTAATTTAAGGGCATCAGCAAAAGGTTGAAGCAAACCAAATGGACCAACTACATTAGGGCCTTTTCTCAATTGCATTAATCCAATAACTCTTCTCTCAGCAAGTGTCAAATAAGCAACACTGATTAACAAAGGCAAAACGATAGCGAGTATTTTTAAGATAATAATTATAAAAGAAGAAAAATCACTATGTCCAAAAAGACTGATTCCAAAATCGTTTATAAAATTCATAATTAACCATTAACCTGACTGCATTCAGCCATAGTGCTTGAGCATCTAGAAATAGGACATGTCATAAAAAAATTTTTATTTTCATAATTTAATTTTGAAGATTTAAAGTCTGATTTTGTAATTATTTTTGGTTCAGAAGAATAAATATTTTCATCAAATTTTAACATTGTTTTTGAACTAAACATGATTTTACGAAGTTGAAGTAAATTATCAAAGTCTAGTTTTTTACCTAGCTTTTCTGATAATGCTCTTAAAATCGTCCAATCTTCTTTTGCATCCCCTGGAGGAAAAATTGCTCTTTGAGAATATTGTACCCTTCCTTCTAAATTAGTGTAAGACCCTTCTTTTTCAGTGTAAGCAGCACCAGGCAAAATTACATCAGCTAATTGAGCACCTTTATCACCATGATGCCCTTGATAAATTACAAAACAATTACTTATATCAAAATCAAAATCATCAGCATTAAGCAAATAAACAAATTTAATTAAATTTTTATTAATATCATTTTTGAGGGCTGAATAGTCATAGTCAGAATATTCACTTAATATATCAATTGCACCTACTGTACTTGCATAATTATGTAATATATTAAAACCATTCCAGTTTTTGTTAAATCCACCAAATTTTTTTAAGATAGAAGTAGAAACTTTTTGAACATCTAAACTACAATCATTTTGCAATACTTCATCTCCAATGATTATCATTGGAAAATTAGCTTTTTCAAAATCATTTGAAATTTTATGTTTTTTTTCTAGAATTGAAGTTAGTATTTTGACATCACAACCAAGATACTCATAATTGAATTTTAAGTCAAATGGTTGGGATGCAATAGATGATATTTTCAAATCTCTATGAATATAATTTTTTCTAATTCTTGCGTTCAAGATAGCGCTATCAACTCTAGGATTTGCTCCAATTAAAAGCAAGTAGTCGCATTTATCAAGTCCCTCGATTTTACTGTTAAATAAATAATTTGCTCTATTTTCTTTTGAAAATGATAATTTTTTCTGAAATGGTAAAATTTTGTTTAAATTAAGTTTTTTAAATAATTCTCTAAAAGCAAATATTGCTTCATTCTCAACTTGATTACCAACAACACCTACACAGTTTTCATTTGAAATTTTGCTAATTTTAGAATTTATAACTTCAAAAGCTTCATCCCATGAAACTCTTTGCAATTTATTATTTATTTTAACAAAAGGGGTATCTAAACGTTGTTTTGACAAACCATCAATTGCATATCTTGATTTATCAGATATCCATTCTTCATTAATGCTTTCGTTATTCTTAGGCAATATTCTTAAAACTTTTCCATCACGACTATCAATTCTTATATTTGAGCCTATAGCATCCATTACATCAACAGATTCTGTTTTTGTTAGTTCCCAAGGTCTAGCAACAAATTGATAAGGTTTAGAAGTTAAAGCACCAACAGGGCATAAATCAACTAAGTTTCCTGATAGTTCTGAAGTCACAGCTTTTTCTAGATATGTTGAAATTTCAACATTTTCTCCTCTTCCTGTTGCTCCTAGATCTTCTACCCCTGCCACTTCATTTGCAAATCTTACACATCTTGTACAATGAATACATCTTGTCATCGTTGTTTTGATTAAAGGACCCATATTTTTATCAGAAACTGCTCTTTTAGAATTTTCAAAACGAGTTTCACCTTTGCCAAAATAAAGTGCTTGATCTTGAAGATCACACTCACCACCTTGATCACAAATTGGACAGTCTAAAGGATGATTAATTAATAGAAATTCCATAACACCTTTCCTAGCCTTTTCAACCATCTCAGAAGATGTTTTAATAATCATTCCATCAGAGGCTGGCATAGCACACGAAGCTATAGGTTTTGGAGATCTTTCCATTTCGACCAAACACATTCTACAATTGCCTGCCACGGATAATTTTTCATGATAACAAAATCTTGGAATTTCAGCACCTGCAGCTTCACATGCTTGTAAAACTGTAGATCCTTGAGGCACTGATATTTCAATACCATCTATTATAATATTAATATTTCTTAATTCGTCCATATTATTTCACTTATGTTAACTTATTCTGCTGCTATTTTTTTTAGTTTTAAGCCCATTTCTATTTCATCTCTAAAATTTTTGAATAATCCTTGAATAGGCCATGCTGCCGCATCACCAAGAGCACATATAGTATGACCTTCAACTTGTTTTGTAAGTTCTAAAAGATTGTCAATATCTCTGGGGCTTGCATCTTTAGAGGCTATTTTTTTAAGCAATCTCCACATCCAACCAGTACCTTCTCTACAAGGCGTACATTGTCCACAACTTTCATGCTTGTAAAAAAAAGCCAATCTAACTATTGCTTCAACAATATCTGTTGTTTTGTCCATTACAATGACACCTGCTGTGCCTAAACCAGTTCCAGCATTTTTAAGTGAATCAAAGTCCATTGTAATTGTATCACAAATTTGTTTAGGCAACATCGGCGTTGAACTTCCACCAGGAATAATAGCTAGTAAGTTATTCCAACCACCAATAACTCCACCAGCATGTTTTTCGATTAATTCTCTTAGAGGTATACCCATTTCTTCTTCTACATTACATGGTTTATTCACATGTCCTGATATACAAAATAATTTTGTTCCAGTATTATTTTCTTTTCCTAATTTTGAAAACCAATTTTCACCTCTCCTAAGGATAGTGGGGACAACGGCTATTGATTCGACATTATTTACAGTTGTAGGACAACCATAAAGTCCAACACCTGCAGGAAAAGGTGGCTTTAATCTTGGTTGACCTTTTTTTCCTTCAAGTGATTCTAACAAAGCTGTTTCTTCTCCACAAATGTAAGCGCCTGCACCTCTATGAAGATACAAATCAAAATCCCATCCACTTTTGCACGCATTATTTCCAATCAACTTATTTTCATATGCTTCATCTATTGCTGATTGTAAAATTTTAGCTTCGTTTGCAAACTCACCTCTAATGTAAATATAACACTTATGTGCCCTCATTGCATAAGATGCAATTAAACATCCCTCTATCAGTTTATGTGGTTCATGCCTAATAATATCTCTATCTTTACATGTTCCAGGCTCCGATTCATCTGCGTTTACTACTAAGTAATGAGGGCGCTCTCCAAGGGTTTTTGGCATAAATGACCATTTAAGACCTGTCGAAAACCCAGCACCTCCTCTTCCACGTAGACCAGATTTTTTAATTTTTTCAATTATCACATCATGATCCAAAGATAAAATTTTCTTTGTTTTATCCCAATCTCCTCTTTTTAAAGCATGAGATAGTTTATTGCTTTGAAAACCAAAAATATTATTAAATATTTTGTCCTTATTTTGTAACATTTACATTCCCATTTTTATCATACGGTTCAGATGACTTTCTTCCAATAACTGAACCAGGTTTAATATTTTTCTTTGTTTTAATTTTATTTAATAACTCTTTTGTAGATTTATAATCTAAATCTTCATAATAATCGTCATTAATTTGAAGTATTGGTGCATTTACACAGGCTCCAAGACATTCTACTTTCATTAGAGTAAACATGTCATCAGGAGTAGTCTCTCCATCTTTAATTTTAAGTGTGTCGTATATTGATTTTTCAATTTGATCTGATCCCCTTAACCAACATGGTGTTGTATGACATAATTGAAGTAGTTTTTTACCAACTGGCTTTAGATTGAACATGGTATAAAAAGAAGCAACTTCATAAACCTTCATATATGGCATGTCTAATATCTCAGCTACTCTTTCAATTTCTGGCACTGGCAACCAACCATTCGATTTTTTTTGAACATAATGAAGTAAAGGTATTACCGCGCTTGCTTTTCTATTTGATGGGTATTTATCTAAAATCTTATCAACTTTAACTCGATCAATATTACAAAGCTTGTAGTTTTCTGCTTTTAATGGTTCATTTTTCATCTGTCTATTTCACCAAAAACAATATCTAATGATCCAATTATTGCCACAGAATCGGCAAGCATATGTCCTTTAGACATATAATCTAATGATGATAAAAAATAAAACCCTGGAGCTCTAATTTTGCATCTGTAAGGCTTATTAGAACCATCTGATTCTAATATAACACCAAATTCCCCTTTTGGTGCCTCTACACAGGTATATGTCCTTCCTTTAGGTGGCCTAAAACCTTCAGTATAAAGCTTGAAATGATGAATTAAGGCTTCCATAGAACCTTTCATTTCACTTCTTTTTGGTGGAGCAATTTTTTTGTCTTCTGTGATGTAATCACCATTAGGAATTTCATTAATAACTTGCTTAATAAGTTTTAGAGACTGTCTCATCTCTTCCATCCTAACAAGATATCTTGCATAACAATCTCCTGTTTTACCAACAGGAATGTCAAAGTCCAACTTATCATATACTTCATAAGGTTGCGATTTTCTTAAATCCCATTTAACTCCTGATGCTCTTAAACATGGACCTGAAAAACCTAAAGAGAGAGCTTCATCTCTAGACACTTTTCCAATACCGACAGTCCTTTGCTTAAATATACGATTTTCAGTTAATAATGTTTCAACATCATCAATAAATCCATGAAATTGATCTGCCCATAGACCTATATCTTCAAGTAAGCCATCTGGTAAATCTTGATGAACTCCACCAGGCCTTATATATGAAGCATGCAATCTTGCACCTGAAACTCTTTCGTAAAACTCCATGAGTTTTTCCCGTTCTTCAAAACCCCATAACAGAGGTGTCATAGCACCTACATCAATAGCAAAAGTCGTAATGTTTAAAATATGATTTAAAATTCTTCCAATTTCACAAAATAATACTCGTATATATTGACTTCTTAATGGCACATTTACGTTTAATAATTTTTCGATTGCTAAAGCATAAGCATGTTCTTGATTCATAGGAGATACATAGTCTAATCTATCAAAATAAGGTAATGCCTGAACATATGTTTTATTTTCAATAAGTTTTTCAGTACCTCTATGAAGTAATCCAATATGCGGATCAGCTCTTGTAATTATTTCTCCATCCATTTCCATAACCAATCTTAATACTCCGTGAGCTGCAGGATGCTGGGGACCGAAATTCATCGTGATTGGCTTGATCTTTGTATCAGTCATTATTTTTCTTATCCTTTATTTTATCTACAACGCCCCATGGTGAATTAAAGTCAAAATCTCTATAGTCTTGAGTAAGTTTAACTTTATTATAAACCACTCTTCTACTTTCTGTTTCATAAGATACTTCATCAAATCCGGTTAGTGGAAAATCTTTTCTTAATGGATGACCTTGAAAACCATAATCTGTCAATAATCTTCTTAAATCTGGATGACCATCTACATAAACACCAAACATATCCCAAAGTTCTCTTTCCGCCCATAGAGCAGAAAAATATAACTTAGATATAGATGGAACTACATCATTTGCATTCATAGGACATAATACTCTAACTCTTTGGTTATTGGTAATTGATAAAAATTGATAAATTATTAAAAATCTATCTTTTTTATTTGGATAATCAACTGCTGTTATATCAGACAATTGATCAAACAAACATGATGGATCATCTTTCAAAAATTGAATTAATTTTAAAAGGTTATCTTTCTCTACTGAGATTTCAACTTGATCAAGAACAACTTTAATCGAACTATATTTTACTTTGCAATATTCTTTTATTTGATTTGATAAAGACATTAAATCAACTAAATTCTTGAAATTGTTGAAGTGCGTCTAATCTTCTTTTGTAGTTGGAGCAAACCATAGATTAAAGCTTCTGCAGTTGGAGGACAACCTGGTACATAAATATCAACAGGTACTATTCTATCACAACCTCTCACTACGGAATAAGAGTAATGATAATAGCCTCCACCATTCGCACATGAACCCATTGAGATAACCCATCTAGGTTCTGCCATTTGATCATAAACTCTTCTTAAGGCTGGTGCCATTTTGTTAGTTAGTGTACCTGCAACAATCATAACGTCTGACTGTCTTGGGCTAGGTCTAAATAGCATACCAAATCTATCCATATCATAACGAGATGCAGCACTATGCATCATTTCAACTGCACAGCATGCCAAACCAAAAGTCATAGGCCATAAAGATCCAGATTTAGCCCAATTAAATAATTTATCTGCTTGACCTATAATAAAGCCTCGATTAGAAATTTCATCACTAACAGCATTTAAAATATCGTCTTGACCAGAAAATTTTGGGTCTTCAGTTAGTTGCTTACCTAAAAAATCATCTACTCCCATTCTAAAGCACCTTTTTTCCATTCATATATAAAACCAAAAGTTAAAACTAATAAAAAGAACATCATTGACCAAAAACCAAATAAACCAATATTACCTAATGAGACTGCCCAAGGGAATAAAAATGCGATTTCTAAATCGAATATGATGAATAAAATTGCTACCAAATAAAATCTTACGTCAAAGTTGACTCTAGTATCTTCAAAAACATCAAATCCACACTCAAAAGGAGTATTTTTTTCAGGATCAGGATTTTGATTACCAACAACAAACGCTGAAGCCACAAAGACAATACATATAGTGATTGCAAAAAGGATAAAAATTAGTATGGGCAAGTAATTTAATAAATTTTCGTTCAAGTTAATTCCTGATAAAGTGTATTTATAAATGAGATAACATTATATTAAATAATGTCAATATCAGCTTGAAAATAATTGAGTTTATATTAATTACTTTTTCTGTCAAAAATGTAAATGCCCAAGAATATTACAATTAGTGAAATTAAATGATATATATGAAAATTCTCATCTAAGACTATTATTGCTAGCACAGAAGTAAATAGTGGAACCAAATTTGTATAAAGACCAGATAAAGATGGTCCAACAATTTTAACTCCTTTCATAAATAAAATTTGTGCTAGTAATGAGGGAAATATTATTATAACTGACAAAATAATTAATCCTTTAAAAGTTGGAAAAAAAAATGAATATTGTGTTATCTCAATGATTAATCCAGGTAAAGAACCTAAAAATGCAACATAAGAAAAAATTGTCATCAACAAAATGTCATTTATTTCAGGCCTTTTTCTAAGCCCAACGGCATAAATTGCATAAAATATACATGCAAGAATCAATAATAAATCCCCATCATTTAATTTAAGCCTAAATAATGATGCAAGATTACCATTAGAAATAACAATTGATACACCTATGAATGTAACTAACAAACCAGTAACTTGTTTTAAATTGATACTAGTTTTTAGCCAAAACATAGCTATTATGACAATGAAAGCAGGCATTGTTGATTGAACTATACCTAGGTTTATTGCAACAGTATAATGTGCAGAGATATAATATATTGAGTTAAATGTTGTAAATCCACATAACCCCATCACAATCATCCATTTGTAATTAGATTTAAAAATTTGAAATGCTAAGCTTAGTTGGTGCCTGCATATAATTGATAAAATAATCATAACACCTAGCCATCTTCCTGTAACAATTAACATCGGAGAAATCTCGTTAACGGCCAATCTGCCAGCAATAGCGTTAAACCCCCAAAATAACGAAGCTAGGGTAAGAAACAAGTGTGGGTTATAAAGTTTTTCTTTCACAAATTTAAGTTAAAGATATAATCAAAGCATTAAATATTTAAACGTTTTTTTTAAATGAACAAGCAAAATATGTTGTATGAAAGATTTAGAAATATCGAACCGTCAAGTACACTTAGAATTAATGAAATATCTAACAAACTTCTTAATGAAGGAAAAAAAGTTTTTAAATTTGGACTTGGTCAGTCACCTTTCCCAGTGCCAGAAATTCTGATTGAAACGTTAAAAAAAAATTCACATCAAAAGGATTATTTAAATGTATCAGGCCTATTAAAACTTAGAGAGGTTGTAGCTAAATACCATTCAAAAAAGAATAATAATAGTTATTCAAAAGATAATGTTATAATCGGCCCAGGTTCTAAAGAACTTATATTTCAGTGCCAGATGGTTACGGAAATGCCATTATTGCTTCCAAAACCAAGCTGGGTTTCTTATGGACCACAAGCAAAGATTTTAAAAAAAAATATATTTTGGATTGAAACATCAAAAAAAACAAATTGGCATTTAAGTGCAGATGCACTTAGGGATTATTGCAAAAATTGCAACTATAAATATCAACTATTAATACTTAATTCACCTAATAATCCAACTGGAACAAATAATGAAGATTTAGAAGAATTGTCGAAAATTTGTAAAGAAAATAACATTATAGTTATTTCAGATGAAATTTATGCTGAATTAGATTTTAATGGAAATTATCATTCAATTAGTCATTTTTATCCTGAAGGGACTATCATTTCTTCTGGACTAAGTAAGTGGTGCGGTGCTGGTGGATGGAGGCTAGGAACCTTAACATTTCCAACAGAATTAAAAAAAATTCATGATAGTGTTAGATCATTAGCTAGTGAGACATTTTCATCAGTTAGTGCACCCATTCAATATGCAGCTGTAAAGGCTTACACAGAAGATCATTCAGAATATTTGAACAACTCAAGAATAATTTTAAAAAAAGTAGCTGATTTTGTTTATGATCAACTATCAGAGATAGGAATAGAATGCATAAGACCTCAAGGAGGATTTTATATATTATGTGATTTTTCAAAAATAATTAAACACAATAACATAATTAATAATGCAACAAAACTGTGCGAACAAGTACTTCAGAATACTGGATTTGCAATGCTTCCAGGAAAAAACTTTGGAATTGAAGATGAAAAACTTATTACTAGAATGGCATTTGTAGATTTTGATGGAAATAAGGCATTATCTTTTATGAAAGATAATACTTCTATAAAAGATGATTATTTTAATGAGCTCTTTCCAAAAATAAACGAAGGTATTCTAAATTTAAAATCTTGGTTAAAAAGTGAATTTTTAAGTTAATTTAATATTAACAGCACTACTTTTACCTTTATTTACTGCTACTTCAAAAGTAACTTTTTGTCCTTCAGTTAGAGTTCTTATCCCGTTTTTTTCTAAAGAAGTCTTATGAACAAATACATCCTTTTCATCACCTGCAGGAGTTATAAAACCATATCCTTTTTGAAAATTAAACCACTTAACAACACCTTCCATAATCGACTCCTTAACTTTGTTGATCAAATGAATTAAAGTTAGTTCAATCAAATTATAGAAATACAATAATTCATTTTTCACAATATCAATAATATCATTTAACTACAATTTATTTTTTTTTAAATCTAACTCTAACCATCTTGTTTCTAATTCATCTAATTTCTTTTTTGAAATTTCTAATGTTTTTGAAGATTCTAAAAATTTATCAATATTTTTTGTATATAAAGTTGCATCAGATAAGATTAAGTTCATCTGAGAAATAACAGTTTCTAATTTTGAAATTTCTCTTGGTATGATGGATAATTCATGTTCTAATTTATAGGTTAATTTATTATTATTTAAAGTTTTACTTTGTTTAATTTTTTTAACTTTATTTGAAACATGTCTCATTAAATTTTTATTTTTAAAATTATTTTTTTTTAATTTTAAATAATCTGAATAACCTCCTATACAGTCTACAACCTTACCATCACCTTGAAATGCTAAAATTCTAGTAACTGTCTGGTCTAAGAAATCTCTATCATGTGAAACTATAATTAATGTACCTTTATAATTAATTAGTATTTCTTCCAACAAATCAAGAGTATCCATATCAAGGTCGTTTGTTGGTTCATCAAGAATTAAACATGATTTTGGGTTTGCAAGTATCTTTGCAAGCATTAATCTGTTTTTTTGTCCTCCAGACAAAGTAGACACGTAATCATTTAATATCCTTGGATCAAATTGAAATTCTTTCAAATATCCATATACATGTCTATCTTTTCCCATAACGTTTATGTAGTCACCTCCAGAGGGAGAAATATTTTTTTTTATAGTTTCTTTCAAAAATAAATCTGATCTTTTTTGGTCAAAATATGAAAATTCTATATTTTTAAAATTTTTAATTGTTCCTTTATCTGGGATTTCCTGTTTTAGTAAAAGTTTTAAGAAGGTTGTTTTACCAGATCCATTTTCACCAAGTATACCTATTCTATCTCCTCTATTAATTTTAAAATTAAAGTTTTCTAAAATTTTAATTTCTTCAGAGTTTGTTTTAAATGATTTTGAGACATTAAAAAACTCTGAAATTGATTTTGCATGATCTTTAAATTTAATATTAGAATTTACTTTAATTTTTGAAATTGCACGTCTATAAGATGTTTCATCTTCTTCTAATTTTTTTTGCATTAGTCTAATTTGCTCAAGCCTTCTAACGTTGCGTTTTACTCTTGCTTTAACGCCTTTTGATGCCCATTCTATATCAACTGATAAACTTTGTTTTCTATTACGTAATTCTTTTTCCTCTTGTTCTAATAGAGTTTGTGACCATTCATCAAAAAACTTAAATCCTTTTGGACTTATTTTTAAGATACCTCTATCTATCCAAAAAACTTTATTGGTTACGTTTGATAAAAAAGTCCTATCATGTGAAATACAAATAATTGTCCCATTATATTTATTCAAATAATTTTCTAACCATTCAATAACCTCAAGATCTAGATGATTAGTTGGTTCATCTAATAACAAAATGTCTGGCTCATTTATAAGAGCTTTTGCCAAACCTACTTTTCTTAATTGACCACCTGATAAATCAACAAGTTTACTTTTTAAGTTTATATTTAATGCTTCTGTTATAATATCAATTTTAAACTTCTTTTCTTCATCATTATTAATTGTTGATACTAATTCCTGGAAAATATTTTTATCAGAAATATTAATAAACTCCTGATTCAGATATCCAATTTCTATCTTGTTTTCAAACCATATTTCACCTTCTTCTAATTCTATTTCTCCAGCAATAATTTTCATCAAAGTTGTTTTACCAGAACCATTCTTACCTACTAGAGCAATTCTGGATTTTTGATGAAGATTAAAATTTAGATCTTCAAATATTGGCTTATTTTTAAACCTCACCAATGCTTCTTTAATTGATAAAATTAATTGTGAATTCATGATTTAAATCTAAAATTAATTTAAACTAATTTGAAAATTACCTAGATCTGAATAATCTGCTTTAACAATGTCACCTTTTTTTATTGGGATTGGCTTTGTAACAGTACCAGTAGAAACAAAATGACCCTGCTTTAAAGGGATTTTAAATTCTAATAATTCATTTAATAACCACTTAAGTGCCAAAATTGGACTTCCCAATACATTTTCTCCTAGACCATACTCACTTATTTCATCATTAACCGAAATAGAAACTTTTTGATCTTTTAAGTTTTTATTTTTCCAATCATCAGATAGTTTTGGTCCAAGGATAAATTGATTTGCACATGCATTATCAGCTATCAAATTAGCTTCACCAACTTTTGTAAAATTTAAAAATCTAGAATCTGGTAATTCGATGCCGGCGTGTAAACTTTCAATTATTAAAAGTGAATCTTGCTCTGAATAATTAGATTTGTTAAAATCTAAATCATGTTTCATTTTAAAAATAAATTCAACTTCAGCAACTAACATTTGATTTGGTAATAAGTTAATACTTTCATTATAATTATTTTTTTTTTCTTCGAGCAGTATTCCTGCAAGTGGCGATACAGCTCCTATGTGTTCCTGACCAGCTTTATTACTTGCAGCAATTTTCCATCCAAAAATATCTTTTTTTGAAAATTCACTAAAATGTTTTTGAACTTCATAACCATCAGTTCTATTTTTTGGTGAAATCTTTCCGATAGAAGTAATGTCATCAATTAAAGTTCCATTTTGCCAATGGTTCCAAATGATATTTGCTAATTTAAATTCATTACTTTTTTTCATAGATCCAATAATTCTTAAAAATATATCTTAAATTACAATATCAATAAATTATAAATAGATAAAATAATTTTTAAAATTTTAAATTTTGTTGCCTAGTAAACTTTTTAAATGATTAGGGATTTAATATTAATTCAAAGAAACTATATAAGTTAAATCAGCAACAAATAGCTCACCTTCTAAACTCAAACCTTTTGTTAATGGATGTTTTCCAATTTGCTGAGAAGCATAGAAAGTTTCTTTTTGTCCAGGTTTATAGGTTCCAATTTCTAAAATAACGCCTGATGCAACAACAAACTCACCAGAGTCTAGCTTTGCTAATTCTCTAAATCTTCTATCGTTATAAGATGTTGTTCCTCGCCACTCTTTATTACTCTTCTTAAACCATGTAGATTTGGTTTTAATAAATTGACGTTTTGATATTTTTTTTCTGTCAAGATTATATATATTTAAGAAGATCTAAAATTTGGCATCGTATCGCACACTTCCCGCAAAAATTTGCATAAAATATTCATTTCTTTTTTTACTAAAAATTTAATTTTAACATAAAAGCTTTTTCTATAAAATTTAATATTTATTGGCTACTATTTAAATCTTTACAAAAATATTAGAGCACCCCTATTTTATTATATCCCGCTATATGAATTTGACTAAAAATTGAAAAACTAATTAGTATAAAAAAAGAGAATTTTTAAAAAACTTTAACATATATTAATTAAAAAAGTAAAAATTAATTAGCCGCTGCAATATAATTTAAAGCTGCTACAAATAGTTCGTCTCCATTACCGTATTTAGAATTTTTAACGTTTTCTAAGTCAGCATTTGTTAGAGGTCTTGAAGCATAAAAAGTTTCTCTTTGATTAGGTAAAAAATCATTCAATTTAACAAAATTGCCTGAGATTATAGCAAATTCACCACTAGATAATTTAGCTACTTCTCTATACTCTCTACTTCCATAATCTATTGTAGCACCCCATCGAGTTCCATCATTGTATGAAAACTCACCCGAACCTATTTGAGTGCCACAAGGTAATTCAAAAACAGCTGCAACATCTCCGTCTGTATCCTTAAAAGAAGGAGATTTCACTTGTTTGATTGAAACGACCTTGACTATCCAATTATTAAAATTTCTCTCTGGAAATAAAGCATCTAAATCTTCTTGCCTTTGCTTTTTTACTATGTTTATTTTAATTTCATTTCTAGAAAAATATGAATCATATAAATTAGATAAAAAACGGTTTTTTAGATCACAAAATTGTTTTTGTTGGATAGGTATATACTTTTCTGCGTCTGCCCAATTTTTTGGACCGGCGACTGCAACTAAATTACCTTGACTTACACAAGATATTAGAACAGAAAAAATTAATATTTTGAAATTTTTCAAATAACTCATATGTTACCTCTCTGTTAACAAATTTTATAATAAATTTAATTAAGAAGAAATCAATTCTAAAATTTTAGACTTAATTAATTCAATGCAGCAATATAAGATAAATCTGCAAGAAAAAGCTCTCCTCTTAAATTCATATCTTTTGCAAGAGGGTGTTCACCAATTTGCTGTGATGCATAAAAAGTTTCAATTTGTCCTGGTTTAAACGCATTAATTTCTAAAAATGTACCTGAACCTAAAATAAATTCCCCACTATCTAACTTTGCTAGTTCTCTGAATCTTCTGTCATCATAAGGTATTGTTGCTCGCCATTCTTTATTACTTTTTCTTCTCCAAGTTGACTTTGTGTGTATTTGCCCAGAACCAACAAAACTTTTACATTGTAAACTTAGCACAACTGCTGCAGATCCGTCCTCAACCTGGTCTATTTTTACTATTTTAAATATCCAATTATTAACTTTTCCACCGGGTAATAACCCGTCTAAATTCTCTTGTCTTTCTTTATGCACCATATTTACTTTAATTTCATTCTTAGATTTTCGAGCTTTATCAATATCTCTAAAAAATCTATCTGTTAATTGACAAAATTGTTTTTGCTGTAAATTTATATCATTTTTAAATGGCATCCATTCAGCAGGTAATTTTATTGCTTGAGATAAATTACCTTTTAAACCTTTTCTCTTATTTTCCTCTTCTAAGGAAGCAAGTTTTTTTTCTAATTTATCTCTTTTCTTTTTTTCTGCTAATATAATTTCTTGTTTTTCAACTTTTTCTTTATTTAAAGCAGCAAGTTGCAATTCTTTTTCCTTTAAAGCCTTTTTTTCTGCTTCTTTTTTTTCTTGAGCAATTTTGTTTGCTTTTTCTTCTGCCTTTTTCTTCTCTAAGGCAATGTTCTTTGCTCTTTCTTCAGCTTTTTTTCGTTTAAGTTCTTCAGCCTTTCTTAAGGCTCTTTCTTCATCTATTTTTTTTTGTTTTTCAGCAGCTATTTCTTTTGCAATTTGTTCAGTTCTTTTTTTGGCTTTCAGTTCAGCTAAACGTTTTTCTTCAGCTAGTTTTTTTGTTTTAACTTCTAAAATTCTACGTTCTTTCTGCTCAGCAATTCGACGAGCTTTTTCTTTTTCAAGTTCTTTTGATTTTTGTTCGGCTATTTTTTTAGACTCCTCATCCTCCTTAATTATAATTTTAGTTTCAATATCTAACTTAGCTAGCTTCATTGATAAATCAGTCATTAAATCAGATAATTCGAACTTAAATCCAAGAACAAAACCATTTTGTGCAAGGGTTTGACTTAGATCATATTGATTAGAATCAAACATCTTTAAAACATTAATTGCTCTTTTTAAACCATCTTTTTTTTCTTTGAGTGAAAGATTATTTCCTTCATATGGAACATAATCTCCTCCCCATTTTAAATTTGATGTAATGGAACAATCTTCTTTATATTTGTTTGTACCCTTAATATTATTTTTTAATGTTTTAAAAATATTTTCTTCAAATTTATGTTCATACTTATAAAAAGAACGTGATTTTCTTGGAAAAAAATTTTCAACTCCTTTAATAATTAATTTACCCTTAGATTTATCAAAATAACCAACTATAATTAGTGCAATATTGTTTGTAGATTTTATAGCATAAAAATATTCAGAACTTATATAACCCATTAGAGTTTTTTTGGTTTCATTTCCATTATTTTTTAGACAAACCATTTTTATTCTTTTTAGATGAAAAAATGGATCATTAGGCTTAACTTTCCCTAATTCTTTACCAAAAATATTTGCTTCTTTTTTTAAATTTTTACAATCTAATCCTCTGTTAGCAGCTTCTTTTTTAAATGCAGTACTATACTTGGAAAATTTACACACTTCTTCATCAGATTTTTCGTTTTCAAGAACATTTGCAGCGCTTTTATCTTTTGGATTACATGAACTGCAATTAGAAATGCTATTACCGTAAGCAAAATTGATAATTAAAACTTTTACAATTATGAAAGAAAATAATAATTTCATATTCTTTATTGTTATAATTTGATAGGTTAATACATGTCAAAATTTTTTTTAAATTTTTAGTCAAATGTTTTTGTTATATAGTTCTAGTTAGTAAAGTATTTGCCTTAGATAATGGATGTATACTTGATTATATAAGGTCTTTTACGCTCATCCTGGTAGTGTCACAAGAAAAGGTGATAAGGTAATTAATTTATTTACATTTGATCAGTCAAATTGGAAATTTTATGGTATTAAAACTAATTTTTTGATTAACTCTAAAACTAATGAGCTTACAGGTTTTTGGTTGTTTTGATCCATTTAGAGACACTCCTATGAGGTTTAAAATTAACATGAAGGGTATTTTTGTTGATAGTATATTCGCTGGTGAAGGAAATGTAAAAATTACTTGGCCACATAGTTAATTCTTTAAAAATTTATTTTTGAAAGCATTGATTATTTTTTTTCAATATCAAGCTATAGAAATAAAATTACTCACTTTATGCAGAAAAAAGGTCTTCATAAAAATGGATTTTAACATTTAAATATTATTAATCAGACATAACAAATTATTTAGTTTTTATTAATTTATATCCTCAAAAACAAATTTATTTAGTAATACACTTTCAGGTGATGTTGCCATAACTTTACCTTCACCAGCAAATTTTTTATTTATAAAAATACCTTTAAGTTCTACATTATAGGTACTACCATTTGATGCATCTGAAACAGAACAATATCCTGACAATTCATTTGTTGTAGAATTGATTTTAAAAAAATACCTTATAGCGTTTCTGTTCCAGCCAACAATATCTGGTGTTTTTATTTTTAAAATTTTGTTATTAGTTATGTGAAATTCAAAAACTCCTGTATCACCTTTTTTACTAGTACTGTGTCCATGACCATATATCATTTTAAAAACACCTGTATAAATGCCATCGTCAATTGCAGAAGCTGTCTTTAAACTACTAAAGAAACAAAGCGTGAAAACTAAAAAAGCTGAAATAATTTTTGACACTTAACAACTATGATACTTTTTAAAAAAAAAGCAATAACTTTGACACAAAACTTCATTGTTTTCAAAAAATCTTTCAAAACACTGTAATAACCATGTATCATTGAGCTTAACTGAAAAGTACTAGACTGATCAGTTTTAAATACATACGCAATCTTCACAAATTTCTCCCAAAATAAATTACAAAAAATATATGTAATGTTATAACATAACAAGAGTCAATCATTATTTTAATATCTATTTTAAAATTTCTAAAATATTATTTGAAGAACAAGATTAAAATCTTCTTCTCACATCAACTTCTCAAAAAAATTAACTTTTTTGCTTTTGGATTGTCTGATTATTTATATTTGATGCAGAGGGGAGAAATTATT
>CACMOJ010000002.1 GCA_902615325.1 uncultured SAR116 cluster alpha proteobacterium
TTTTAGAGAACTTAAATTTTGGGATAAAATGTAGATATCTCCTGCTCTTGGAGAAATCATGCCGCAAATTAAATTGAGAAAAGTTGATTTACCAATGCCACTTTTACCTAATATAAGTTTTTTTTCATTAGTTTGGATTGAAAAATCATTTATTTGAATCTTAAATTCATCTTGATTATTCCAATAAAATTCTAAATTTTTAATCTCAATAAGATTCTTTGAATTCATCAATTAGAAAAGTTATACAAACTTAGTTTTTTTGTAAATTTATTTATTTTATGTTTTGTAGTGGATTTTCTTCCAATAACATTGAGTTCTAAATTTTTACTATTTTTAAAACTATCAAAAATATTAAAAGTTATAGAAGAAAACTCTGTTATATTTGAGCAGTTATATTCATATTTTGCTCTAAACTCAGTATGATTTTTTTCTTCTAAAATTTTTGATGAGTTATTTAAAATTTTACAATTTGCTGCGGATGGTATAGAAAGTAAATTAACTGGATTCTTTAACATATTTAAAGCATTTTTGACTAAATCTTTATCTTTTTGTGACTTAGCTTTATATTCAAATCCAACTGTATCAAAACCAGGCATTTCAATATCAAATAGAACTTTATTTTTTTCTTGAACTACATTAATTACACTCAGTCCATGTACATGTGCATCTAAAGATCCTTTTTTATCATGGTCGTGTTTATCATGGTCGTGTTTATCATGGTCGTGTTTTTTTTTCATAACCTTTTTTTCTTTATGGTCATGATCATGTTTGTGATTTCCTGATGAAAATGAATTGAAAGAAAATAATATAAAAATGATAATAATTAGATAACGCATTTTACAATATCCTAAATAAATAATTTATTTTTTTTAAGTATGTTACTTTATAACATTACAGATTTAATTAGTAAACGTATACTTAATAGAAAAAATTGGAATTAAATAACATTGGTATTTTATGAAATATTATTGTAAATATTTTTCCAATAGTCAGCGTGATCTAATCTAAGTAAAATAGAATTTTTTTTTAAGGCAGAATCCGGGGTTCTGTGAAGAAGGCCTTCTGAGCCGCCTTTAAAAATGGCTATGTCCCATTCATTAACGAATTGTTTTTTTTGAAGGAATTTTAATATTTTTTCATTGGGCTCGCCATTTAAATAAGCTAATTTATCTGCAGCAGCATCAGGTAGCCACTCTGTACCTTCTCCAGAATAAGTTACTAGTAATCTTTGTGGTACATTGTCAATGTGGAAACGTTTACATCCTCTTTTTGAGCCTATCCACATACTTATTGAACTGGTATTTTGAATATCACAAAAAATTTCGCACACATAAGTAATATCATTTATCCAAGTTTCATAAAAAATAGAAGATTTGATTTCGAACGAAAAAACGTCTGATAAAGCTGATTTAATATTATTTTTTGTATCAAATTTACTTATTTCTGCATTGACTGAGAAATCAATTTTAATAAGGTTTTTAAAAAAGCTAACTGAACCTTGAGGTGCATTCCTTTCATAAATCATCAATTTACTATCTATATAAGAAAAGTTTTTAAATTCATTTATATTTTTAGCTAAAATTAAACTCATAATTTATTCATTTTTCATTATCATATAAAATTTCAATATCTTTTATTTGAATTTCACTCGCTGACTTTGATATTCTCCAATCTTGAATTGAACCATCAGATTTTCTTACAGTAAATACTGTCTCCACTGGGGGACAATTAGGTTCATGACAACGAAGTTCAGCAACACTAATTGTTGAATCCTCTGAAACAGAAAATTTTTCAGTAAACACAGTTTTCAAATTTCTAATAATCTCTGGATTTGTTTTTTTATTATCAAACATCCCAACCATTAATTATCTCCAGCCCATAACGGTGACCAGAGTATATTACCCATCGCGTCACCAATAAGTATATGAGATTTGTCATTAGAAATAGAAATTGCAGTAACCTCAGAGCCAGTTGCATTTCTAATAAGATATGATTTTTTGGTTTCATCAATTTCTGACAAGACTACTGATCCATCTTGAAAACCAGCAAAAACAGCATTCTCTTGAGGTAAGTTTTCCACAAAAGTTGCATTTTGCTTACCTCCATTCGCAACACAGGTTGGTTTTCTTCCAAGTGGCCCATCCTTTCCATCAAATGGCCAGCAAATAGCTTCACTGGCTCCAGAAGTCACCAAAAAAGGTGTGCTTCCTGCCCAAGTAAAGCTTTTGATTTTAGAGGGATACCCTGCCATCGCTAAATCAATTTTATCTCTGATACGCCACCCATGTACTTCGTTTTCTTGCATGGCTGAAACAAGATACTTTCCATCAGGACTAAAAGTAACTTTTCCATGAGAACCTTTCCATACAAATCGAGATGATTTCCATCTTCGGTCACCCCTTTGCCAAACTGTAACACCCCCATATGACGACACAGCTAACTTATTTCCTTCTAAATCAAAAGAAAGACCTCCAACAGTGCTTGAATTATCCATGATTAGAGGTTTGCTGTCGTCATTGACCCAAAGATATGCTTTTTTGCCTGATGAGCATGCAAAGAAGTTTTCAATTGATGCGACGCAATCAACCCACTGTGAACCAAAATTGTAAATCTCATTTATTTGCCCATCGGATGATATTTTAAGAAACTTTCCATCATCTCCACCTGTAAAGACAAATTGACCATTCGAACTCATTGTAAGTATAACTCCTTTATGAGCTTTAACTTCAAATGGTTCTTGATTTAATCCAAAAAAACGCAATGATCCATCGCCAAAACTAGTTACAACTGCGTTATTAAGGACAACTGATCCAGTAACTGGTGCCTTAATTTTATATTCGTTACCTCTTTGTTCTAATTTTGTTTTTACAATATTTTTAGTTTGCAAATCTATATTCATTAAGATTTACAACCTTCAAATCCTTCTTGAAGTCCCATATTTTCTAAATTTCTTCCTATAAAAACAACTCTAGAGTTTCTTTCGGCATTTTTTGGCCATGGACCCATTGGGGAAGCATCCATTAACATATGAACACCTTGAAAGACATAACGTTCATCTTTCTCAGCAAAATTTAAAATACCTTTTGATCTTAAAATATCTTGTCCGTGAGTTTGTAATAGATTTCCAAACCAAGTTTGAAACTTGTCCATATTTAGTGGAGTTTCAGAAACAAATGAAACACTTGTTACGTCATCATCATGATCGTGGTCATGGTCAGATTCTAAAAAGTCAGGCTCTACTTCTAAAACACGTTTTAAACTAAATGCATTCAATCCGAGTATTTCATCTAAAGGTGCGGCACAACGTGTTGTTTTAATAATTTTTGCGTAAGGATTAATTTTTTTTATTCTTTTTTTAACGTTTTCTAACCCTTTTTCATCTACTAAATCTACTTTATTCAGTAAAACAACATCAGCAAACGCAATTTGCTCCTCAGCTTCATGATGTTCACCAAGTTGAGAGTTTAAATGAACTGCATCTGCTACTGTGACAATAGCATCTAATTTTGTTCTATCTGCAACATCTTGATCTACAAAAAAGGTTTGTGCTACAGGTGCAGGATCAGCGAGGCCAGTCGTTTCAACTATTATAGCATCTAGTTGGTCAGCCCGTTTCATCAAACCACCTAGAATTCTTATTAAATCCCCACGAACTGTACAGCAAATACATCCGTTATTCATTTCAAACACTTCTTCGTCAGCATCAACAACTAAATCATTATCAATACCTTGTTCACCAAATTCATTAACTATTACGGCATACTTACGTCCATGATGTTCAGTCAGTATACGATTTAAAAGAGTTGTTTTACCAGCACCTAAAAAACCTGTTAAAACTGTTACTGGTACTTGTTCTACAGTTTGCATATATCATCCTTTCAATTACAAATTCTAAATACAATTATTACATTGACCATGTATTTCAAAAATTGGGTTGTCAGCTAAAAATCCTGTTTTTTCAGATAATGATTTTATACTATTAGCAATATTTATATCTAGATGCTCGGTTACATTTCCACACGTTTTACAAATTTCAAAAATTGGAACTTTATTTTCATGATTACCACAACATACAGTCCACGCATTCAATGATTCGATCTTATGAATCAGACCATTAGATACAAGTTTATTGAGAGCTCTATAAATCGTTGTTGGAGCAGAAATACCCTCAGAAGCTAATTCTTTAAGTATTTCATAAGCTGATAACGGTTTTTTCTTTTTTTTTAAAAAATTATAAACTTTATTCGCATGTGTTTCGTTATTTCTTTTTAAAGACATAAAATACCCGTAATATTATTAATTTATAAAATAAACTAACAAAATGCAATGTTATAACATAACAAAAATCCTAATAAATTCATTTAATTAGTTTTGTTTAAAATAAACTTGCAATTATTTGCTAAGTGTCAACACACTAACACTTATTAAGATTTTCATATAAATCATTTATCAAATTAAAATATAAGTCATTCCCAGGTTTATAAGATGAACCATGAGGATCTAATATACCGGTTTTAGCTCCTGAGCTTTTGGCAATCATATTTATAAGTTTTGGATTAAACTGTGGTTCAGAAAATATACATTTTATATTCTTATCTTCAACAAGGTGTTGTATCTCTTCAATTTGCTTTGCGCCAGGTTGAATATCAGTATTGATAGTAAGTGCACCTAATGCCTCAACACCAAATCTTTTTTCAAAATATTGATAAGCGTCATGAAATGTTACAAAACTTGCTTTTTTATTTATAGATTTATCAATTTTGTTTATTAGATTATCAAGTTTATTAACTGTATTATTAGCATTCATCTTATAAAAATCTGAATTTTTTGAATCTAAAGTAGCTAATTGATTAGCAACTTCTTTAACTATAACTTTTGCATTATTTGGATCCAACCATATATGCACGTCAAACTCACCATGAGCATGAGCATGACCGTGCTTGTCATGATCATCATGTTTAGCGTGCTTATCTTCCTTGTGACCATGTTTGTCATGATCATCATGCTTATCTTTTTTATGACCGTGCTTATCATGGTCATCATGCTTGTCATGCTTGTCTTCTTTGTGACCGTGCTTGTCATGATCATCATGATCACCATAGATATTTTTTTCTCGAAATTTGTGAATCTCCAAGCCACTAATGTCCATTAAATGAACAACCTTAGCTTTTTTTGGTATTGATTTAAGTGGTTTTTCTAAAAAACTTTCTAAATCTTTATCAATCCAGAAAATTGCATCTGCATTTTCAAGCATTTTTGCATGTGAAGGTTTTAAAGTAAAACTATGTGGTGATGCTGTTCCCTCTAAAATAAGATCTAACTTACCTTTATTTCCCATTACATTTGATATAAGAGAGTGTAGTGGCTGTATCGTTGTTACTACTTTAATTTCAGCATTAACCCCGGTACTAAAACTAATTGGAATTATTGATAAAATTAAATATTTAAAAAAAATTTTAATTTTGTTTGACTTAAACATAATTTACCCTCTTATTATATCTTGATTTATTAAAATATTATTTACTTTAAAACATGTAATGTTATATTATTACATTAATAAAATTATCATAGCAACATTAAAATGAAAAAAAATAAACCTTTAGTAAAATTAAATAACGCAGGTGTTTATAGAGATGAAAAATGGCTAGTTAAAGGTATTTCATTAGAGATAAATAAAAAAGAAATTGTGACATTAATAGGTCCGAATGGATCTGGTAAAACGACTACAGGTAAATTAATTTTAGATATACTTCAACCTGATGAAGGAAGCGTTAGTTTAAATACTAAACAAATCGCATATGTCCCTCAGAAGATTAATATAGATTGGGCAATACCACTAAGGGTAATAGATTTCATGAATATTACCTCAAAACTCGATAAATCAAAAATTATACAAAGTTTAGAATTAACAGGTGTTGATCACTTAATTTATAAAAATCTTTTGAACTTATCTGGTGGAGAATTTCAAAGAGTTATGATTGCAAGGTCAATAGCCAAACAACCTGAATTATTAATTTTAGATGAACCTGTCCAAGGAGTTGATTTTAATGGTGAAATAAAATTATATAATTTGATTAAAGAAATATCTGATAAACTTAAATGTGGTATTTTACTCATATCTCACGATATTCATTTTGTCATGTCATCTACAGACCATGTTATTTGCTTAAACGGTCATGTTTGTTGCTCTGGGACACCTAACGATGTTGCGAAAAACCCAGCCTATATAGAACTCTTTGGAGAAACTGCAGCTTCTGCAATTTCATTATACAGGCATGATCATAACCATACTCATAATCAAGATGGAAGTATTTCGAAATGATCTTAGATGATTTTTTTACAAGAGCTCTTTTAGCTGGCATAGGGATGGCAATTGTTGCTGGACCATTAGGATGTTTCGTTATTTGGAGAAAATTAGCTTATTTTGGGGATACTCTTGCTCATTCAGGTTTACTTGGGGTCACAATAGGCTTCATTTTAAATATAGATTTATCTTTATCTGTTTTTGTAATTTCTGGAATTATTGCTTTACTTCTTATAGTTTTACAAAAGAAAACTAAATTAGCTGGTGACGCTTTACTAGGTTTGCTTGCTCATTCTTCACTTGCCATAGGACTTGTTTTTATAGCAATACTTACAACGATTCGTTTTGACTTAATGGGACTTTTAGTTGGTGATATACTCTCTGTGACTATAAATGACATAATTATAATTTGGCTAGGAGGAAGTTTAATCTTGTTAGTCTTATTTTATATCTGGAAATCCTTGTTTGCAGCAACTGTAAGTTATGACCTTGCAAAAGCTGAGGGAATGAACCCTGATGTTTCAAATTATATATTTACTGTAATTTTAGCTGGTATTATTGCTATATCCATAAAAATGATTGGTGTTTTATTAATTACAGGTTTGCTATTAATACCACCTGCCATGTCTAGAAACTTTAGTAATAGCCCAATTCAAATGATGTTTTTTTCAATCATTGGTGGTATTTTATCTGTCGTAATAGGTTTGTTTTGTTCTTTAGAATTAAATACTCCTTCAGGACCAAGTATTATAGTTGCTTCATTAATGCTTTTCATCATCTCCTTATTTTTCAAAAAAGGAATGACTATTGTACAAAAATCAAAAATTTGATATTTTGAAAATATGTTAGAATTGTCATTTAATCAGGAAACCGTACACAAACTTCTACAAGCATCTGATAAACCTTTAAAGGCATATAATATTCTCTTTGAAACACAGAAATTAGGAATTAAGTCCCCTACTCAAGTTTATAGAGCATTAGATAAATTAATAGAATTAGGTAAGGTTCATAAAATTGAAAGTAAAAATGCTTTCGTGGCCTGCAGCAAAATTAATTGTTCAAATCAAAATTCTACATTTTTTTTAATATGTGATACTTGCGAAAATATCATTGAACTTGAGGATCAAAAAATTACTGACCAGTTAAATAAGACTTGTGAACAGTATGGAAGCAAATATAAAAATCATACTATAGAAATATCTGGAACTTGTTCAGACTGTAATTGATAATTAAGAAGTCAATTAATTAAGATTTTTTTACTATCCTGATAAGTATTTTGGAAACCATAGCGCAATATCTGGAATAAACATTACCATTAACATACCGATTATTTGTAAAGCAATAAAAGGAAGTACTGCATAAAATATTTCTTGTAATTCTATATCTGCTGGAGCAACTGATTTAAGCCAAAAACATGCTGGCCCAAAAGGTGGTGATAAAAAATATATTTGTATGTTCATTACAAAAAGTACTCCAAACCAAACAGCTGCCCATTCAGGCTCTAAGCCAAGTTCAGGAGCCATTCCTACCACAACAGGTGCAAACACTGGAACAGTAATAAATGCAATAGCTATCCACTCCATAAAGGTCCCTAGAACAACTAAAATTCCCATCATAACAAAAACGATCCCAAGTGCTGGCAAACCAAGTCCAGAAAATAAAGACCTCATAAAATCAGCACCACCAATTAAGTTATAAATTCCTACAAATGCAACAGCGCCTAAAATTAACCAGATAATTGTACCTACAGTTGACATTGTTCCAGCTAGAGCTACTTGTAATAAATTCCAATCAAAAGAGTTTCTAAATGCTGCTACAAAAATAGCTCCTAGTACTCCAACAGCAGCTGCTTCAGTAACTGAAGCTATTCCTCCATATATTGATCCCATCACACAAAAAATTAAAAATATACTTAAGAAAACAGCATAAAGTTTATCCTTAGACATTTTCATTTCTTTTTTTCTAGCAGCAGCTACTTCTTCTGCTGTCGGTGCCATGGCAGGATTGATATTACATCTTGCCAACACATACAAAGCATATAAGAACGCTAAAAGAAGCCCTGGAACAGCTCCTGCCATAAATAAGTCACCAATTGCTACTTGAGCTGATAAACCATAAATAATCATTATAATACTTGGTGGAATTAGCGTAGCGAGTGCTCCAGAAGCACAAATTAATCCTATCGACATTTTTCTATCATAACCCAGTCTTAAAAGCTGAGGTAGGGCAACTAATCCTAACATTACAATTTCACCACCCATTACTCCAGACATGGCAGCTAAAACAACAGCTACTGCTATAGTTTGAATAGCTACTCCACCTCTCAGTTTTCCAGCAAAAATAGACATTGCATCAAACAAATCTTCAGCAACACCAGCTCTTTCGAGTATTGAAGCCATTAAAACAAATAAAGGAACAGCAATTAAGGGATATTTTTCTAGTAGTCCAAATGCATTAGTTGACACTAAATATAACCCACCATACCCAAAGTAAAATAATGCACTAAGTATTGAAACAAAAAGAGTAACTACTCCTAAAGGCATTCCAGTCATCATAAGAACAAGCATTAAAGCAACAATAAGTAAACTTGCTGTACCAATATCCATATCTCTCATATTGATAATTTCTTGTGGATTAATGAAACCACCTACATATGCGTAAATAGAATTTATATATCCAAAAAAACTCTCTTCACCCATAAAATGAACAATGATAACACAAGTGATTCTTAATAAAATTAACCCACATACAATTAAAACTATATTTTTTGCTAATTTAGATGAAAAATGTCTGTACAAATTAATCATCAACTGGAGTATGTAAACAATAGCTCCGAGTGTTAACATTGATTTTAAAATTAAGGGTTGTGGTGAATTCCAAGCACTACCTGCCCTTTCAATCATCATCACAGACTCTAAAGCTCTTATAACAGAATCATCTATAAGCAGCCATAATGCTATGACACCAATGACATAGGCGAATAAATCAAGCCACCACTTACCTCGATCAGAGGCCATTATATAGAAAACAGTTATACCTATATGACGTTTATGCAAAGTTACATAAGCTGCAGATAACATCCATGCAGTAGCAGCCAATACCATAACCACCTCAAAAACCCATTGAGTTGGAGAATCGAAAATATATCTTGATACAACTTCATATCCTGTAACTGCAGCACAGATTAAATATAATTGAGCAACAGCTAATCCAGAGAATTTACTGAAATGATCATAAAATCTAAAGTTATCGTGAATTGGTTTAAAATTTTCTTCTTCATCCAATATTGTACCTTTTTTATTTACTGTAATTTCTGACATTTATTCTCCAAATATAAATTTTCGCTTGATTTTTAAAGACAATCGCTCATTCTTAATATTAGTTACATAAATTTTTTTATGTCAAGAAAGAAAGGTAAATGAATTATGGCTAAACCAGTTAGGAATGATCATGTTAACACTTATGGTGTTTGGGCATGGGTTGTTGGATTTGCGTTTGCAACCTTTATTGTTTGGCTCATGTTTCATTTAGCTGATGGATTCAGTTAATTTTATCACACAAGGAGGTAATTAGTGAAAAAATTATTAATCAGTGCGGTACTATCATCTGCTTTATTAATTTCTGGCAGCCTTAGTGCTAAAACATTAAAATTTCAAATAAGTTCAAAAGCTGGAGATTGGGCTCATACATATTTGAATACAAAAAACAAAGTTCTTGAAGAACTTACAAATGGTGAGTTAAAAATTGACCCACTACCGACAAAATCAGTTGTCCCTCATAGAGAAACAATTGACGCTGTAGCAAATGGTATCTTAGACGGAGACATGAATGCTATAGCTTATTTCGCAGGTAGAGACCCTGCTTTTGCTATAATGGGAGACCTAATTGCAGGTTATGACACACCAAAACAATATCAAGAATATTGTATGCATGGTGGCGGAAAAGAAATGCTTCAAAAAATTTATGACAAAGTTTTACCAGGTAAAATTTTAGTTTTAGGTTGTGGTCCTTATGGTAAAGAAGCATTAGTTTCAAAAGTACCAATTAACGGTGTAGCAGACTTAAAAGGTGTTAAAATTAGATCACCTGAAGGACTTGCAGCTGATGTTTTTAGAAGAGCTGGTGCTTCACCATCATCTATTCCATTTTCAGAAGTTTATACATCTTTAGAAAAGGGTATTGTTGATGCAGCTGACGCATCTGTATACATAAACAATCACGCTAGCGGATTTCATAAAATTGCAAAGTATCCATTATATCCTGGCATACACTCAATGGCTAACCTTCAAACAATAATTAACAAGAAGGTTTTTAATAAATTGAGTAAGCAAAACCAAGTTGCGCTTAAGACTTGGACATATTGGGTATGGACGAGCAAGTTAAGAGATGCAGGCTTAGATGGAAGAGCTCAAGTTGCTAAAGATAAAGCAGCAGGTGACTTAACAATTATAGATTGGCCAGTATCCGAAAGAGCTAAATTCAGAAAAATAGCCGTAGAGGCTTGGAATGCTGCAGCAGCAAAAAGCCCTCTTGCTAAAGAAGCTCTAGAGTCAAACTTAGCATATATGAAAAAAATTGGTTTATTGTAAACCTATAAATAAAACATAATATACTTAACTAACTATTTAAATAGTTAGTTAAGTTTTATTTCTTTAAAAAATTAAATGAATTTAGATATTTTAACTACTGTTGACACACCTACTATTTCTAATGCTCTTGATATATATAGAGGCGATCGATCAGCTGAAGGCTTTACCAAATTTCCAGTAGTTTGTTCAAATAAAAATCTTAAACCTATTATGGGAGTAGCCAAGACAGCCAAAATTAAAGCTTCAATTAAATCTTCATTAAATCCTGCAGAATTAAACGAAATACGTTTAAATTATTATGAATATATGTCTCAAAGAAAAGATACATCTTTTAAAAATTTATGTGTTATTGAAGACTTAGATTGGCCAAACTCTATTGGTGCTTTTTGGGGAGAAGTGAATGTATCACTTCACAAAGGTTTAAAATTAAATGGCACTTTAACAAATGGATTACTTCGTGACCTTGGTGATATAGATAAAGATTATATGGTGTTAGCTAGCGCTATAGGTCCAAGTCATGCATATGTTCATGTTGTAGAATTTAATACAGAAGTCAATTTATTTGGTTTAAATATAAAACCAAATGATATTATTCATGCTGACCGTCATGGTGCCGTTATTATACCAAGGGACGCTCTTGAAATATTACCTAAAGCAATACAATTTATGAAAGATAAGGAAGAAATTGTAATTAAAGCATCAAAAGAAAAAGATTTTAATTTTGAAAAACTTAAAATTGCATGGCAAAAAGCAAATTCTATGACTTTTAGAAATTAAAGTGAATTTGAAATTTCTTTGAATACGGAAAACATTAATTCTTCAGTTTTAATATTAATTGGATCTGAAGCTGAAGACATTCTTATAATAGTTAATTCTTTTTTAGGATTTATCCATATATTTTGACCATGAATGCCAATAGCACAAAATTCATTGTCCTTAAAACCAGTTTGATACCACTTTGATCTATAATTTCCATTAGGAAATCTCTCTAACTTTTCTTGATTTAAATAACATTTGTTATCTTTAAAATTTATGAAATCATCTATCCAAGATTCTGGAATAATTTGATTTTTGCCATTGGAGCCATAGCAACGAACTAATTCTGAAAGTGTTAATAAGTCATAAGGAGAAATACTGATTCCTCCCGCAGACCGAGAGGCCCCCCATTTATCTAATGTTACATTAGCATCATCTTTCAAACCAGCTGGTAAGAACAATAATTCAGATAAAATATTGTAATATTTTTCATCACATATTCTTTCAATAATCCATCCCAATAAATCACTGTGTGGAGAACAATAATGATATTTTGTTCCATGAGGTAAATTGTTTAAAGAAGATGGCATACTTGACAAAAATTCATACAAACCTTGGGGAACATCATCTATATCTTCTTCAATGACATCCCAACCAGTTGAAGCTCTATATTTCTTAAAGATTTCTGCTTCGCCTGAATAATCTTCTATAAAATCTGATGATACATTCATGTCTAAAACATTTCTTATCGATGCATTTTTGTATGCAGTATTGGTGAGCTCGGGAATATAATGACAAACTTGAGAATTTAAATTAATTTTATATTTTTTTTGAATTATACCAAATAGTAAAGATGTTAAAGACTTTGAAATAGAAAAGATTATGTGAGAAGTAGATTTCTTTGTAAAGTTGTCGAAGTATTCAAATATAAGTTTTCCTTTATGCATCACTAAGAATGCATCGGTGTCACATTTTTTAAATATGTCCTTTAGAAAAAGGTTTTTTTCTTTATGTTTAATTTTTAAATCGTCAAAACTCTTGAATTTTGAAATAAAGTTTGGTTTAGAATTTGGTTTTACGGGTATTTGTGCAGTTGGAATTAAGTTTCTAACATTAACAAAGGACCACGAATTATAAGGATATTTTCTCCAATTACTTAACTCTACTTGATAATTTTTAGGAACTGGATTTCCTTTCATAATTTTGTTTGTTTCGAAATTAGCCATCACGAATTACTATATACAAATAAATCAATATTCAAATAAATTACTATTTATTTTTTGTTTCCAAATTTATATATTATTTAATATGGATAAAGAAAAATACATGAAAGATTTGTGGATCAAATATAATAAATCTAAAAATATTAATTACCTTCAACAAGCTTGTGAAAATGCACCATTTTTTGGTAATCCAGAGATGGGCAAAGAAATTTCAAAATTATTAGGTAAATTAGAAATTTTAAAAAAAAATTGTGAATAACTTTCCACCCCAAAGAATTGTTTGTTTAACAGAGGAAACTGTAGAATTATTATACTTGTTAGGTGAAGAAGATAGAATAGTTGGTGTTACTGGATATGCAGTGAGACCAAAGATTGTAAGAAAACAAAAACCCAGGATTTCAAGTTTTAAATCAGCCAATTTACAAAAAATTGTTGAATTAAAACCTGATATTGTTTTAGCTTTCTCTGATATTCAATCAGAAATAGTTGCTAATTTAGTGAAAAAAGGACAAAGCGTTTTGTGTTTTAATCAAAGAGATATTGAAGGAATATTTAACATGATTCAAACTATCTGTAATTTGTTAGACATAAAACATAAAGGAATAAATTTAATATCAAAATTAAAAAAAAATATTTATCAAATAAAAAATAAATACAGTAATTACAATAAGTTAAAAGTTTATTTTGAAGAATGGAATGATCCACTTATAACTGGTTTAAAATGGGTTTCAGAATTAATTAATATAGCAGGTGGAGAAGATATTTTTTATAAAAAATCATTAAATGAACTCGCTAAAGATAGGATTATATCTGAAGAAGAAGTAATAAAAGAAAATCCAGATATTATAATAGGATCCTGGTGTGGTAAAAAAGTTAACTTCGATCAAATACGAAATAGAAGAGGCTGGAATAAAATAAATGCTATTAAGTATGATAAAATTTATGAAATAAAGTCTCCTTTAATTTTACAACCGGGACCAGCTGCTCTGACAGATGGTTTAGATGAAATTGTTAAAATTTTAAATATTAATAGATAAGTATATTGTATAAATATTAATTTTATTTTAATTTTAAGTATATGTATTGAAGTTGAATTAAATATTTATGAGGAAAAACAATGAGTGATTTAAATAATATAAAAATTGGAAATGTAAAAGTTACTGTTCTGGAAGATGGTTATTTAAATTTACCCAAAGAGGTTCTTAAAAATATAAGCCCAGAGATCGAAAAGACCTTAACTAATAATGCGGAAAGTGATTTGGTGCTAAGTAATATAAACACTTTTCTAATAGAACAAAATAATGAAAAACTTTTAGTAGATGCAGGATGTAGAGATATTTTTGGTCCTACTTGTGGTTTTTTCCCTGAACAGTTAGAAAAAGCAGGAACTAATCCTGAAGAAATTACTGATTTATTTTTTACACATTTACATCCAGATCATGTTGGAGGCGCAATAACTAAGGATGGAAAACCAGTTTTTGTAAATGCTTCAGTTAAAATACCAGAAAAAGAGATAGATTTTTGGAACAGAGATGATTTCGAAGATGTAGAAGCTAATGGTAAAAGCTTTGCAGATTTAGCAAAATCACTTTTAAATGCTTATGAAGGTAAAGTCATATCTGTATCAAATGAAGATGAAATAATAAAGAACGTACATGTTGTTGATTTGCCAGGGCATACTCCTGGTCATTCAGGTTTTAGAATAGATGATGCAAATGAAAGTTTTATTAATTTAGGTGATATTTTACACGTACCAAATATACAGTTAGAAAATCCAAATATCTCTCTATTATTTGATGTAGATATGGAACAAGGTCTAAAAACGAGAAAAAAGCTTTTTGATATGGTTAGTACAGATAAATTACTATGTTCAGGTGGTCATATGTTAGCACCAAAATTTGGCTATATTGAAAAATCTGGGACCGGCTATAAATTTAGTGAGTAATTTTTACTTTTTAGTTGTTGTATAATTTGATCTCTTTTATTTGATCTAAATTTTGACCAGTTACGAATTTGATAGCTTGTTCTACCACAACCGACGCAAACATCATTTTTAAGTTTACATACATCAATACATGGAGACTTTATTTTTTTTCTCATGTTTTATTTATCTTTTTGAAGACTCATATCTTGATGATACCTCATAATAATCATCAAACCCTACTCTTTTTCTTAACTCAGTGAAACTCATTAAATTACTTGATCTATCATCATCTGTTTTCAATTTATTCAAACTATCTACCATAGCTTTCATAGCCGAACTAAGAGCAGTCAATGGATATACAGCCATATTATATCCAATATCTTCTAATTCTTTCATACTTAAATTAGGAGTTAGTCCACCCTCCACAATATTAGCAATTTTACAACCTGGAACCTCTTGACAAATTAGTCTCATTTCTTCTTCTGTTTTAGGAGCCTCAACAAATAAAATGTCAGAACCTAATTCATGAAAAATTTGAGCTCTCTCAATTGCCTCTTTTATACCATGAGTGTGATTTGCATCAGTTCTAGCCATAATTAAAATATCTTTTTCTTCTCTTGCATCCACTGACGCTCTGATTCTATCAAATGCTTCTTCTCTTGAAACAACATCTTTCCCTGGTGTATGACCACATCTTTTTGGAGAAAGTTGGTCTTCTATTAATACTCCTGCACACCCAATCTTTGCAAAACTTTTTACAGTTCTTTGCACGTTCATAGCATTTCCATAGCCTGTATCTCCGTCACCAATAACTGGTAGACTAGTAGCATCAGTTATATTATTAAGTTGATCTAAAACTTCTGTAAGAGTCATAACACCTAAATCAGGTTCACCTATTCTAGAAGCTGATGCTGCAAAACCTGACATAAACATTGCATCAAAACCAGTTTGTTCTATTAATTTTGCAGAAAGAGCGTCAAAACATGATGGTATAGGTAAAAATGAATTATTTTTAATCAAGTTTCGAAATTTAGTAGAGTTTTCAATATTCATAACAACCTCATTATTTTATAATTTAAAAGGAATATATAGCGCTAAATCAGTCCATATATACATTACAAAAACTGTAAATATCATCATTATTATAAATGGGAACACACCTTTCGCAACCTCTCCTAATTGAGTTTTGGCAACTGATTGTATAACATAGAGATTTAAACCTACTGGTGGCGTAATAAGTGCACACTCAACCATTATAACCATAAATATTCCAAACCAAATAGGATCAACACCCATAGCCATAGCAGCAGGTAAAAGAACAGGAACCATAATAATTACCATTGACAAAGTTTCAAAAACCAAACCCATTGCAACTAAGATGATACATACCACAACCATAAAAAAGGCTTTTGTATCTATATTTGAACTTATGAAATAAGATATATCTTGAGGAATTCTATATAAAGCTATTGCTTTTCCAAAAGTCTTGGCACAAGCAACTATTATTAATATTGCTGCAGTAGTAACCATAGATTCAAATACAGCTTCTTTAAAATCATCCCATGTTAGAGTTTTTAAAATAAAAACTGTTATTATTAATGAAAGAAAAAAACCAACTGCAGCTGCTTCTGTAGGTGTAAAAACACCTGTATAAATTCCACCAAGAATCAAAAATGCGAGAATGATTGTGGGAATAACCTTTTTTGAAGTATTTTTTTTTACATCCCATGTACTTGGTTCTAGTTTTTTAAACCCACCAAAGAATTTAGAATAAACAATCGAATAAATTATAAATAAAGATATAAGAAATATACCTGGCCCAATTCCAGCAAGAAATAAAGCTATAACTGATTCTTCAGTAATGAAACCATAAACTATCATTGGTAAACTAGGAGGTATCAAAATTCCTAATGTACCACCAGCTGCTAAAAGACCATATACAAAATTTTTATTATAGCCTCTTTTAATCATCTCTGGGATAGCTACGACACCAATAGTAGCAGCTGTTGCTACAGACACGCCAGAAATTGCTGCAAAGATACCACATGATATAATTGTTGCAACTGCTAAACCACCAGGCCAATGTCCTACCCATGCTTGGACTGCATTAAATAAATCTTTTCCACAACCACCTTTAAGGAGAACATTACTCATTAAAAGAAAAAGTGGAACAGCAAGTAAAATGAAACCATCAAGCGTTGATAATATAGCTTGAGGAGCCATTAAAGGAGAAAAACCTCCAAAAATTAGCATTGCAAGCCCAAGAAAACCTAATGAAAAAGAAACAGGTAAACCTGACAACAATAATACAAACATTAATGATAATACGATTAAAATAGTCATTTTAGTGATTACTTTCTGGTGGCTCTATATTTTTTAAAAGTTTTATTATTTCTAAAAAAGATTGTATTAATAATAATAAAAAACAAAAAGGAATTGATAATTCTGCTATCCAAGATGGTAAATTAAGTAAACTTCCTGTGGTTCTTCCTCTAACAAAAGAATCATAAAAAATGTCAAAACCGAATATCATGACATAAGAGGAAAAAATTATTAAAATCATTAATATTAAAATATTTACAATTTTTTTGTAAGGTTTAGATAATTTATTTATAACTAAATTAATCTGTATGTGTTTTCTTGACTTCAATGCCCAAGGCATCGCCAATAATGTTCCATAAATTAATGAGATTTGACTAAGTTCTGCAGCCCAAATGGTTGGTGATAGAAAAAAATATCTTGCCATTACTTCATAAGAAAGCATGAATCCTGCTAGACAAAAAAGCCAAGCAGAAAACCAAGCTACATAATCTATTAATTTTTCAAAGTGATTCATTAAGTAAAAAAGAGAGAGCATAAAACTCTCCCTTATTTAAAATTATAATTTTGATGCGGCATCTAAAAGTTGTGCTCCTAGCGATCCAGCATTCTTTTTATAATCATCATAAACTGGCTTAGAAGCTGCTTTAAATGCGTCAATATCTGATTTACTAGGCGTTACAATTTTCATACCTTTAGACTTGGCCAAATCATATGCCTCTTGTTCAATTTTAGCTACATTATTTCGAACATCTTTTTCAGCAATTACAGCAGATTTTATAATTACATCTTTTTGTTTAGCAGATAAACTATTAAACCACTTTGTATTAGCTACTACAATAAATTCAATAACACCATGATTCGTTTTTGTTATCGTATCCATAACTTCAAAAAGTTTTCTAGATTTCACTCCAGAAACTCCAGTCATACCCACATCAACGGTACCTCTTTGATAAGCAAGATATTGTTCCGAACCAGAAATTAAAGTTGGAGCCCCACCAGATGCTTTTACAAAAGTACCCAATGTTTTTCCAAATACTCTGACTTTTTTTCCCTTCATATCAGACGGATTTTTAATAGCTTGACCATTTGAAAGCATAATTGCATTTCCATATGCTTGCCACCATAATACGGTAGAACCTGTGCCCTTAATTGCATCATCTATTGGACCTCTTATTGAGGATCCTTTTGAAACAGCCTTTCTTACTTTTTGATCTGTATTTAATAAGAAGGGTTGATAAAATAAATCTACAGCAGGTATATCCCCTACATATCTAGTAAGTGAAGCAACTCCTGATTCAATTGAACCAGAGCCAACTGCAGCTGGCACTTCTTTATCTTTATATAGTTGAGCAGAATCATAAATTTCAACTTTAATATCGCCATTTGATCTACTTTCAACCTCTTTTTTGAAAAGTAACAAATTTTGACCTAAATGCGATTTAAGTGGTAGTTGTAGAGATATTCTCATAGTTGTTTCAGCAACTACAAAATTTACAGAGCCTAATACAATTACTGATGCTGCTAATAATTTTATTAATAACGATTTCATAAATACTCCCCGGTATATTAATAAATAATGAAATAATACTTTATAGTTAAAATTTTAACTTAAGCAAGAAAGATCATTAATTAATTAATAAATAAATATAATTTTAAGAAAAAGGTTATTTTACTAATTTATTTTATTAAGATGGTGAGCCCGGCAGGATTCGAACCTGCGACCCACTGATTAAAAGTCAGTTGCTCTACCAACTGAGCTACGGGCCCATTATTAATCTGAAATTATTTTAAATTATTTATTTTATCAAGTTAAATTTTTTAATTATTTCATTATTTACATTTTCAGGTACAAAGGATGAAACGTCACCACCTAAAGAAGCAACTTCTTTAACAAATCTTGAAGCAATAAATTGATTTGTCTCAGAGGCCATTAAAAATACAGTTTCAATCTCACTATTTAACCTTTTATTCATACCAGCCATTTGAAACTCATAATCGAAATCAGAAACAACCCTCAAGCCTCTAATTATAATTGAAACTTCATTAATTTTTGCAAAATCAATCAACAAATTATCGAATGATTCAGCATATATTAAAGCATTGTCAACATTATTAGCATTAATTGCCTCATTTATTAATTTTATTCTTTTATCAATTGAAAAAAGTGGATTTTTTGATGTGTTTTTTGCAACAGCTACAATCAATTTATCACATAGCTTTGTGGATCTAATTATTATATCTAAATGACCGTTTGTTAGAGGATCAAATGTTCCTGGGTATAATCCAATTTTCATAATTTAATGCTCATAATGATAAATTAATTATTCTGCATCATCACCATCATTATCGAGAAGTAATGCTACAGATACTACTTTTTCTTCTTCTGACACATCAAATAGTTTGACACCTTGTGTCTTTCTTCCAGTTACTCTTATAGAATTACTATCATTCTCATGAACCTTTAACCTTATTAATTTTCCAACATTTGTAACAAGCATGATCTCATCATCAGACGAAACTATATATGAAGATACAACTGGACCATTTCGATCAGAACATTCAATATTAGCAACACCTTGACCGCCTCTGTTAGTGATTCTGTAATCATCAACTATAGTCCTTTTACCGAAACCATTTTCCGTGACGGATAATACATATTGTTTGATATCTGGATTAACTATAGACATTGAAACAACATAATCATTTGGTTTAAGTTTTATACCTCTTACCCCAGATGAATCACGTCCAACAAATATTCTAACATCATTAATATCACATCTGATAGCTTTACCAAGTCGTGTAGCTAAGAAAAAGTTATCTGTCGCATTACATGGTAGTACAGAAACTAATTCATCATCATTATGCAATTTCATTGCAATTTTACCATTTTGCCTAATATTAACAAAATCATTGAGTTGATTTCGTCTAACGTTTCCATTTTTCGTTGCAAATAAAATTTGTAAATCATTCCAACTATCTTTTTCAGATGGCATCGGCATTACTGTTTGTATTTTTTCAGTAGTATCAATTGGCAGCAAATTCACCATTGCTTTCCCTAGTGCCTGTGGTGCTGCAATTGGTAATTTATAACATTTTAATTGATAAACCATACCTTTAGAGGTAAAAAATAAGATAGGTGTATGAGTATCTGTTACAAATAACGAAGTAACCATATCCTCATCCCTCATTTTCATTCCAGAACGGCCTTTACCTCCTCTTTTTTGAGCTTTATAAGTTGATAAGGGAACTCTTTTTATATATCCACGATGACTTACAGTTACTACCATATCTTCTTTTTGGATAAGGTCTTCATCATCTTGATCCACATAACTATCAGTTATTATGGTTTTTCTTTCATAATTAAGTTTATTTATTGCTTCATCAAATTCAGATATAATTAATTTTTTTAATACATCATTATCAGAAATTATAGAAAGATATTGATTTATATTATCTGATAACTCGTTGATTTCTAATGTTATTTTTTCAGATTCAAGTCCTGTTAACCTTTGCAACCTAAGATCCAAAATAGCTTTTGCTTGTAATTCAGATAATTTATATGTACCGTCGACAACTTTGTTATCAGGGTCATCAATCAGTTCAATATATTTTTCAATATCATTTGCTTTCCAAAATTTATTACATAATTCTAATTTAGCCTCTTCGCCGTCTTTAGAACCACGAATAATTTTGATGATTTCATCAATATTTTTTAGTGCCACTAGCAAACCAGTCAACACATGAGCTCTATCTCTAGCTTTATTTAATAAAAACTTGGTTCTATTTAAAACTACTTCTTGTTTAAATTTATTAAAAGACAATAAAATATCTTTTAAATTCATTTGTTTGGGTTGACCATTATCAAGAGCTAACATATTTATTGAAAAGGTAGATTGAAGCCTAGTATGTTTCCAAAGTTGATTAAGTACTACATCTCCTTGAGTATCTTTTTTTATATCAATTACAATTCTCATACCATTCCTATCAGACTCGTCTCTTAAATCTGATATTCCTTCAATAGTTTTACTTCTTACTAATTCGCCTATTTTTTCCAATAATAGAGATTTATTAACTTGATATGGTATTTCTGTAATAATTATCTTATCTTTGGCGCTCTCATTGCTAATAACTTCAACTTTAGCCCTCATTACTATGCCGCCTTTTCCAGTTTTATAGGCATTAACTATACCAGATTTTCCAAAGATGAACCCGGATGTTGGAAAATCAGGACCTTTAACATATTCCATTAGATCTTCAATTGATAAATCAATATCATTAATGAGTGCTTTACAAGCATTAATAACTTCAACTGGGTTATGAGGAGGAATGTTAGTGGCCATGCCAACAGCTATACCTCCAGCACCATTTACTAATATATTTGGAAATTCTGCAGGAAGAACAGATGGTTCTAGTTGAGATTCGTCATAATTTGGGACAAAAGAAATTGTTTCTTTATCAATGTCACGTAATAATAATTCAGCTGATTTTGAGAGTCTAGACTCTGTATATCTCATGGCTGCTGGAGGATCACCATCGACAGAACCAAAGTTACCTTGTCCATCAACCAATTCAACTCGCATAGAAAAATCTTGGGCCATACGAACCATTGAATCGTAAATCGCAGAGTCTCCATGTGGATGATAATTACCCATTACATCTCCAACAATCCTAGCTGATTTTCTGTAGGGCTTCGACCAATCATAACCACCTTTGTACATCGCATATAATATTCTTCTATGGACTGGCTTAAGACCATCTCTGACATCTGGTAAGGCTCTAGAAACAATTACACTCATAGCATAATCAAGATAAGATTTTTTCATCTCGTCACTTATGGATATAGTGGATATATGCTCTTTAGAGGGGTTTTCTGAATTATTTTCCAAATTTTAACCTTAACACAATATATAGTAAAACATTTCTTAACATAATACTATATATATTTAATATTAAAATGGTATTTCGTCATCATCAATAGATAAAGGTTCATCTAAAACTTTTGGTTTCTCTTGATCATTATTTGAAGATAATTGTTCGTTACTATTATTATTAGGCAATTGATTTCTTGAACCTAATAATGTTAATTCACCTTTATATCTTTGCAAAACAATCTCTGTTGTCCAACGATCTTGCCCAGATTCTTGGTCTGTCCATTTTCTTGTTTGAAGTTGTCCTTCAATATAAACTGTACTGCCTTTCTGCAAATATTGTTCAGCTATTCTTCCAACGGGTTCATTAAAAATTACAACACGATGCCATTCTGTTCTCTCTCGAGGCTCACCTGATGATTTATCTTTCCATTTTTCTGAAGTTGCTATACTTAATCTAACTACCCTATCTCCATTTTGTAATGCACCAACTTCTGGGTCTCTACCCAAATTTCCAACTAGAATAACTTTATTAATACTTCCGCTCATCTTGACGCTCCTAAACTTTGATACTAAATATAATAGATCTATAACAATTATATACAACCTATAAATCAAAACTTATGTCAAAAAATCTACTTCCTAGCAAATACTTGCAAGTTAGAGGTGCAAGAGAACACAATTTAAAAAATGTTAACTTAGATTTACCAAAAAACAGATTAATAGTAATAACTGGATTATCTGGATCAGGAAAAAGTTCTCTTGCTTTTGATACAATTTATGCAGAAGGTCAAAGAAGATATGTTGAATCTTTATCTGCTTATGCTAGGCAATTTTTACAAATGATGCATAAACCAGATGTAGATTTAATAGAGGGTCTTTCTCCGGCAATTTCTATCGAACAGAAAACAACAAGTAAAAATCCAAGGTCTACAGTTGGAACAGTTACAGAGATCTATGACTACATGAGACTTTTGTGGTCTAGAATTGGCATACCCTACTCTCCAGCCACTGGTTTACCAATTGTAAGTCAGACTATTTCACAAATGGTAGATAAAATAATTGAGTATCCAGAAAAAACTAGATTCAATTTATTATCACCAATTGTCAGAGGAAAAAAAGGAGAGTACAGAAAAGAATTTCAAGATTTATCAAAAAAGGGTTTTCAAAGGTTTAGAATTAATGGTGAGTTTTACGAAATAGATGAAATACCAAAATTAGATAGATATAAAAAACATGATATAGAAGTTTTAGTTGATAGAATAATTATAGATAAAAGTAATAAAGAAAAGTTGTCAGAACTTAAACAAAGATTAGCAGATTCAATAGAAATAATATTAAATTTATCTGATGGCTTATTATATTTAATAAATAATGGCACAAATGAAAAAATTGTGTTTTCATCAAATTTTTCGTGTCCTGAAACTGGCTTTACAATAGATGAAATTGAGCCTAGATTATTTTCTTTTAATAATCCAGCTGGCGCTTGTAAAGAATGTGATGGACTGGGATATTCAAATGTATTTACTGAAGAATTAATCATTCCAAATAAAAAGTTATCCTTTAGAGAGGGTGTAATTGCTCCTTGGGCAAATAATACTAGTAAATTATATACGCAAACATTAGTATCATTAGGAAAACATTATGGGTTCGATTTAGATACATCATTTAATAAATTAGATAAAAAAACTCAAGAATCTTTACTATATGGTTCAAAAGACGAAAAAATTGAAATAATCTATAATGATGGAACAAGAGTTTTTAAATCAAAAAAAGTTTTTGAAGGTATCATTCCAAATTTAATTAGGAGATTTAAAGAAAGTGATAGCAAATGGATAAAAGAAGAATTAACCAAATTTCAATCTGAACAAGCTTGCCCTCTTTGTAAAGGAAAGAGATTAAAAGAGGAAGCTATAGCAGTTAAAATTGATAAAAAAGATATATCAGAAATCACAAGCTTATCAATAATTGAAACAGAAAAATGGTTTAATAAATTAAGATCGAAGCTTAATCCTCAAGAACAAAAAATATCTAATCAAATCTTGAAAGAAATTAATGATAGAATTGGTTTTTTGACAAGCGTTGGACTAGGCTATCTTAGCCTTAACAGAAAAAGTGGTACTTTATCAGGTGGAGAAAGTCAAAGAATAAGATTAGCAAGTCAGATTGGTTCCGGATTAACAGGCGTATTATACGTATTGGATGAGCCAAGTATTGGCCTACATCAAAGAGATAATGAAAAATTATTAGAGACTTTACAAAAATTAAAAAGTTTGGGTAATACAGTAATTGTTGTAGAACATGATCATGAAGCTATGTTAGCAGCTGATTACATAGTTGATGTTGGTCCAGGTGCTGGAGTAGATGGCGGTCACATCATTGCTGAAGGAACACCTGAAACTATAAAAAATAATAAAAAAAGTATCACTGGAAACTATTTAAGCGGACTAAAATTTATTGAAACACCCTCTAAAAGAAGACCAATAAATGCAAATAAAAAAATAACAGTTGTAAACGCTTATGGAAATAATTTACGAAATATTACTGTGGATTTTCCACTAGGAGTTCTTACTTGTGTTACTGGTGTTTCAGGAGGTGGAAAATCAACACTTATTATCGAAACACTTCAAAAAGCATTATCAAAATCTCTAAATGGGGCGAGTAGTATCCCTTCACCTCATGATGAAATAAGAGGATTGTACCTTATTGATAAAATAATTGATATTGATCAATCACCTATTGGAAGGACACCAAGATCTAACCCTGCAACTTATACTGGTGCTTTTTCATTTATAAGAGATTGGTATTCCGGTCTTCCAGAAGCTAAAGCAAGAGGTTATCTTCCAGGAAGATTTTCATTTAATGTTAAAGGGGGAAGATGTGAAAACTGCCAAGGTGATGGTGTAATTAAAATTGAAATGCATTTTTTGCCTGATGTATACGTTAAATGCGATCAGTGCAATGGAAAAAGATATAACAGAGAAACTTTAGAGATTAAATGGCAAGATAAATCTATATCTGATGTTTTAGATCTTACAGTTTCAGAAGGATTAGAATTATTTAATGCAGTCCCAATGATCCGAGAAAAATTAGAAACATTAAAAGAAGTTGGCCTAGGTTATATTAAAATTGGGCAAAGGGCCACGACACTTTCCGGTGGTGAGGCTCAGAGAATTAAACTGTCAAAAGAGTTATCTAAACGAGGAACTGGTAAAACAATATATATATTGGATGAACCAACAACAGGACTACATTTTCATGATATTAAAAAATTAATTGAGGTAATACAAAGGTTGGTTAATAATGGAAATACTGTAATTGTCATTGAGCACAATATAGATGTGATAAAAGTAGCTGATTATGTTATAGATCTTGGTCCTGAAGGTGGTGATAAAGGTGGAAAGATCGTTGGGTGTGGGACACCAGAAGAATTAAGTAAAATAAAATCAAGCTATACAGGTCATTTTTTAAGCAAGATTTTTTGATAGTTTTATGAAAAAAAAAATTCACATCATTGGTGGAGGTTTAGCCGGCTGTGAATTAGCTTATCAATTGTCTTTAAATAACATTTTTACATATATATATGAGATGAGACCAAAAGTGAGAACTGATGCTCATCAAACAGGGCAATTATCAGAATTAGTGTGTTCAAATTCCTTTAGGTCAGATGATAGCGTATATAATGCTGTTGGCCTTCTTCATGAAGAACTGAGATTATCAAATTCATTGATAATGGAAGCTGCAGATAAAAACAAAGTGCCTGCCGGAAGTGCACTTGCAGTTGATAGAAACATGTTTTCAAAATACATAGATACAAAAATTAAATCTAACAAATATATCAAAGTAATTAATAAAGAAATTACATCCTTGAAAATTTTTAATGATGACATTGTAGTTATTGCCACAGGACCTTTAACCACAAAAAGATTATCTGAAGAAATTGAAAAAATAACATCAAAAAAATCTTTAGATTTTTTTGATGCTATAGCCCCTATTGTATACTACGAAAGTATTGACATGAATATTGCATGGAAACAATCTAGATACGACAAAGGTGACGGAGACGACTATATAAATTGCCCTTTAACAAAGTTTGAATATTTTAGATTAATCGAAAATATAAAAAATTCACCAAAAATAGAGTTTAAAGATTTTGAAAATACCCCATTTTTTGAAAGTTGTTTACCTATTGAAGAGATGATAAGAAGAGGGCCTGAAACATTGAGATATGGGCCTTTGAAACCGGTAGGCCTAACTAACAAGCATTCAAATGAAAAACCTTATGCTGTAGTACAATTAAGACAAGATAACAAATTAGGTACTTTATATAATATAGTTGGTTTTCAAACAAAAATGACTTACGGAGCACAAAAAAATGTTTTTAAAAATATACCTGGTTTACAAAATGCAAAATTTGCTAGATTTGGAGGCCTTCATAGAAACACATTTATTAAATCACCTAAAGTACTTGATAAATACTTAAGATTAACAACTAATAAAAATATTTTTTTTGCTGGCCAAATAACTGGAGTAGAAGGGTATGTTGAGTCTACCGCAATTGGCAATTTATTGGCTAGAATATTATCTTCAATCATACTTAATAAAAAATTTATTTCTGCGCCAAAATCAACTGCACACGGCTCTTTACACAAACATATTACAAAAAATGCAAACGTTAATACTTTTCAACCAATGAATATTAATTTTGGTATAATAGATAGCTTTAATGAAAATATCAAAGTTAAAGGCAAGGAAAGAAAAGCACTTAAAACAAGAAAAGCTATTAAAGATTTTAAAAATTGGATTAAAAAACAAACCAACTAAATGAAAATCGTAATAAAATCCCTTTTTTCAAGTGTCAAAAAATTAAAAGTTCCAGATGCTTGGCCAATTTTCATTAAATCTAAACCAATTTTGTTTTTTTCAGAAATATCTCTTAATCTTAAAATGTCTTTAGAATTATAATCTTTAATACCAATAAGAATTAATTCAGGATATAATGAATTTAAAGAAAAATATTTAGAATTTAAATATTTAATATGATCAGATGTGAGAGCTTTTAAATCTTTTAAACTTATTTGAAATATTTTTTGTCCAAAAATACATACTGGAAAAGCATAATTAATATTATTTATATTAATTTTATTATCTGAATAGCTGCTAATAAAAAGTTTTGATAAGTCAAATTCTTCTTTAAATGTTAATGATAAACCTTGAGCTTTCTTACTTTTATAACTCATGCTCTAGCACTGACTTAGATTTATCTTTATCTTCAAAACCTTTGTAAATCTTAAAAAAAGTTAAAGAAGAAACAGCAATAAAAATTGAAGAGTATGTTCCGATAACAACACCCCAAATCATAGCTAAAGCAAAATCCTTTAAAACAGCTCCACCAAAAAAATATATAACAAATAATGCTAATAAAGTTGTTAAAGATGTGATTACAGTTCGTGAAAGAGTTTCATTAATTGATCTATTATAAATAACTATATTTTGCTGTGATTTATATCTTCTTAAATTTTCTCTAACCCTATCAAATACAACTACAGTATCATTGATTGAATAACCTGCTGTTGTAAGTAAAGCCGCAACAATAGCAAGATTAAACTCCAAATTTAAAAGAGAAAACAAACCAATTGTTGTTAAAACATCGTGTGATAAGGCAAAAATTGCAGCTATTGAAAACTGCCACTCAAATCTAAACCAAATATAAATTAAGATTAGAAAAAGTGATAACAATACTGCAGTTATTCCAGCCTCTTTTAACTCCTCACCAACAACAGGACCAACAAATTCTGTTCTTCTAATAGTATATTCATCTTTAAAAGAATTTTTTATTTTGTTTAATGCTTCAACCTGTTCTTTATTTCCACCCTCTTGTTTTTGAACTCTTAACAATACATCCGTATTTTTTCCAAACTCTTGCACTGATACTTCACCTAAACCCAATGATTTAGCATCTTTTCTAAAATCAGAGATGTTAACAACTTTATTTTCAATACTTCGAAACTCGACTAAAATACCACCTTTGAAATCAATACCTAAGTTTAATCCATTTAAAAATAAAGAGCTAAAAGTCATAACTATTAAAATTAAGGAAAATAATAATGCAAAAAATTTAAATTTTAAAAATTCAATATTTAAATTTTGACTGATTATATTAAATCTAAACATATGTTAAATATTCCTTGTTTGACGTTTGGCGTATGTAATTATTTGGTATTTTGTTATTATTATGGCTGTAAACATTGATGTAATTAATCCAATCATTAAGGTAACTGAGAAGCCTTTAATGGGACCACTTCCAAAAATAAAAAGTGCAAATGCAGCAATAAAAGTTGTAAGGTTTGCATCGACTATTGTTGAAACTGCTCTTTTGAAACCTTGATCAATAGATTCTAATATATTTTTTCTTAATAAATTCTCTTCTCTTATTCTTTCAAAGATCAATACGTTAGCATCAACTGCCATCCCAATAGTAAGAACAATTCCAGCTATACCAGGTAGAGTTAATGTCGCTTGAATAATTGTCAAAACTGATATTAAAAAAACCATATTCATAATTAATGAAACATTCGCAAACAAACCATATATCCCATAATAAATAAGCATAAAGATCATCACAACGACAATGGCAATTACACTTGCAAATTTACCTGCTTCTATAGAGTCTTTGCCTAAACCTGGGCCAACAGACCTTTCTTCAAGTATCGTTAATGGGACAGGTAATGCCCCAGCTCTTAATACTAAAGCTAAATCTCTAGATTCTTGAACAGAAAAATTTCCAGTGATTTGACCATTTGAAAAAATTTGACCTTGAATAACTGGAGCACTGATAACTTTATTATCTAATACAATTGCAAATGGCTTTCCAATATTTTTACCAGTAATCCTCCCAAATTTTTTTCCACCTAATGTACTTAATGCAAACATAACTGCTGGATTTCCATCTTGATCAAAACCAGGATTAGCATCAATTAATTCTTCACCACTAATCATGACTCTTTTTTGAATAAGATAGTAAACATCTCTATCATTTTCTGAATTCATTAAAATATAACCGGGGGGAACGGAACTGGAATTTGTTAATTCATTAGACTCAATTCTAGGATGAGTGAATCTAAAAGATAATTTTGCTGTCTTTCCAAGCAAACGTTTAATTCTATCAGGGTCATCAACTCCAGGAAGCTGAACAAGAATTCTGTCGAGACCTTGTGATTGTATTAAAGGTTCTTTTGTACCACTTTCATCGATTCTTCTTCTAACAATTTCAAGAGCTTTTTTTAAAGTTGATGCATATAAATTTTTACGACCATTTTCTGAAAAATCTAAGATGAATCTATCTTCAATATTTGAAATATCAAAATTAACTTGAAATTTTTCTAAGAGATTTTTAGTTCTATCAATTAATTCTTTTTTTCTAATTCTAAAAGTTATTTTTCCATTATTACTATTAAGACCTTTATATCTAATTTTTTCTTTTCTAAGATCATTTCTTATTGAATTAGCAGTATTATCTATAAACTCTATTTCTGATGTTTTCATTTCAGCTTTAAGGAGAATATATGATCCTCCTTTTAAATCTAATCCAAGATTAACTTTTTTACCTGGTAAATAAGTAGAAATTTTATTAAAACTAAATTTTGTTACTGCATTTGGTAAAGCATAAAGAATTGCAATTACAGAAACAAAAAGTATTAATAATGAATTAAGTTTAGAAAAATACATTTATTTTTTTGAGGCTTTTACGTCTGACACCATACTTCTTATCATATTAACATTGACACCTTTTGATATCTCTACAGTAATTTCTTCCGAATTTTCAGTGGCTTTTACAATTTTTCCAACAATACCGCCAGCAGTTACAATTGAGTCACCTCTTTTTAAATTCTGAACCATGTTTTTATGTTCTTTAACTTTTTTTTGTTGTGGTCTAATTAAAAGAAAGTAAAAAATAATAAAAATTAAAATAAAAGGGATCAATCCCCCAAGAGAAAAACCGCTTGCCGAACCGGCAGATTGTGCGAAAGCTGTACTAATCATAATAACCTCATAAATAATTACTATTGTTTTAATACATTTTAAAAAAAAAACAATATTGGTAATGGTTTTTATTAAAAATAATATTATATTACCAAGTAAGGGTATGATATGGACATTAACCAAGAAATTTTAAATAGAATTGCAGAAGCTCTTGAAAGAATATCCCCTAATATTGATGAAAAAATTGATTTATCTAAATCCGATGGTTTTATATATGATGATAGTTTAAAAAACCTTAAACCAGTTAAGAAAATCAGTAGAATTCCAATTCAACTTTTAAAGGGATTAGAAAATCAAAAAGATATTTTATTAAAAAATACAAAAAATTTTGCAAATAACTTACCAGCAAATAATGCACTATTATGGGGTGCTAAAGGTACGGGGAAATCTTCTCTTGTTAAATCAGTACACGCAGAAATAAATATCCAAAATAATGAAAAAATCAAACTAATTGAGATTCATCGTGAAGACATTAATAACTTACCATACTTATTATCAAAACTAGCTGATTATAACGAAAATAAGTTCATTCTTTTATGTGATGATTTATCATTTGATGCTGGAGAAAATACATACAAAAGCTTAAAATCTGTTCTAGATGGCGGTATTGAAGGAAAACCAGATAATATAATATTTTACGCAACTTCTAACAGACGTCATCTTATGCCAAGAGATATGATTGAAAACGAAAGATCTACTTCTATAAATCCATCTGAAGCAGTTGAAGAAAAAGTTTCATTGTCTGATAGATTTGGCCTATGGATTGGTTTTCATAATATATCTCAAGATATATATTTAGATATTATATATGGTTACGTTAAAGAATTTGAATTAAACATTGACAATCCAACTCTGAGATCTAAAGCGCTTGAATGGTCGATAACAAGAGGTGCAAGATCAGGTAGAGTAGCATGGCAATTTATTCTTCAATTAGCTGGTGAATTAAATAAAAAAATCAATCTTAATTAATATACAAATTTGGATTAACTGGGTTTCTTGATTTTCTAATCTGAAAATGAACAGAATTATTTTTATAAATTTTTCCTATTACTTGTCCTTTTTTAACTAATTCACCTTCCATTACATTAAATTCATTAATTCTAGCATAAGCTGTCACAAATTGACTGTCGTGTTTAATTAAAATCATTTTACCAAATGATTTTAAATTAGATCCAACAAAAGCAACTTTACCACTCATAGAGGCTATAATTGATTGATCAGACGAAACCAAAATATCAACTCCATCATTATGTTGATTTCCATTATCAAATGGACCAAAGTCTTTAATCATTTTACCATTTACAGGAAAAAGGAATTTTGATTTAATTTTTGGAATTGAAGCGATGTTTGATTGTTTAACAATTTTTGTTTTGTTTACCAACCCTATTACAGAATAATCTTTATTCAAAGGTATTTTTAAATCAATATCTGGAATTAATTTATATGGCTTTCGTAAACTATTTAATTCTACTATATCAGATTGAGATACAGCGTAAATCATAGAAATATCATATATATTTTGATTTTGCTTTACTTTGTGCATTAACGGATAGGGCAAATAAATTTGCTGACCTTTTGAAAGTTCATATGGAGGACTCAGATTATTGGCTCTTATAATTTCTTGGGGCAAAATATTATATGTGTTTGCTAAATCATAAATAGTTTGATTTTCATCAACACTGACATATTCATCTTTAGGAAAATCAAGTTTTTCGATAGAGAAATTTTTTACTACAACATTAGAAGTATTTTTTTTTGATAGAGGAAAAATTGGGTCAGGATTACATCCAGTAATAATAATTAGAAGAAAAAAATTAAATAAAAATTTCATATATTATAATGTTTTATAAAAATCAAAATTAACTTCACAAATATCTTCAATCTTAGACAATGATTTATTTTTATCAACTTTAAATAATTGCAAAATTTGAACTCCGGATGATGACAGTTTTGGAGAAATACATTTACCATTATAATTAATTTGTTTTATTAAATTATCATTGATTTGATTTACAACAAAAGAAATAAATATTTTGTCAAATGGAGATTCTTCTCTCCATCCATTAAATCCATCTTCACATTTAGATTTAATATTTGTTAATTTTAATTTTTTAAAATTATTATTAGCCAAAACATATAATGTTTTAAATTTTTCTATAGTGTAAACTTTTCTAGATAAACGTGAAAAAATTGCTGTGAAATAACCACTTCCCGTTCCAATTTCTAATATTTTTTCATTGGGCTTTAATTGTAATTTCTGTGCAATAATAGCAACTAAATAAGCATCATTAAATTGTTTATCTAATTTATTTTTAAATTTATGTTTTAATGAAACATTTTTTTGTATGTCTTCAGTTTTAAAAAATTCAATTGGTATTTCTTCAATTGCAGAAATTATATTTGTATCAAAAATACCAAATGATCTTAAATAAATGCTTAATTCAAGATTGTTTTTATAATTCATAATTATTTGTAAAATTTTTATTAGTTAAATTTATTAGCAAAGAACTTAAAGTTATATAACCATTTTTTAAAGCATTTAAATCATCAACGTTTTGGTTATTAAGTACGTTCATTTTTCCAATTTTAAAAGTTGATTGTTTATTATCAATAATAATTTCATCTGAGCATTTTTGATTAGAACAATTTACAATTTGTAAACCTTTAATATTATTTTGCTTACAATTTGGAAAATTTAAATTTAATAATAAATTATCTTTTGAAAAATATTTCAATACTTTAGAAAGAATAATTGGCAAATTATTTTTTGAAATTATGTAATTATTATCCTTATTTGTAATCATTTGACTTATTGCTAAACTAGGAATTCCTCGTAACGCACCCTCAAAAGCAGCTCCAACAGTTCCTGAATATGAAATTTCATCACCAATATTTGTTCCAGCATTAATGCCAGAAAATATATAATCAGGTTTATCATTTTTAAATATATAATTAAGTGCAAAAATAACACAATCAGTTGGTGTTCCATCAACAACCCAAGATGTTGAAGTTATTTTTTTAAATTTAATTTCTTCTTTTAAAGATATAGATCTACTTGAGCCAGACATATTATCTTTGGGCGCCACTATATATATTTCATTAGTGAAGTTTTTAAGAATATCTGATAATAATTTTATACCAAATGAATTATACCCATCATCATTCGTAACTAAAACCTTATTAATTCCCATTATTTCAAATTAATTTTTTGTTTATTTTGCATATAAGGCCTTAAAACTTCTGGAATAATAATATCACCATATTGATCTTGATAATTTTCTATAATTGCTATCATTGTTCTGCCAACTGCAAGACAAGATCCGTTTAAAGTATGCAAAAAATTTAATGATTTATTTTCTTTATCTCGAAATCTTGCATTCATTCTTCTTGATTGAAAATCCCCGCAATTTGAACAAGATGATATTTCTCTGTACTGACCCAATCCATTATTTTGTCCAGGTAACCAAACTTCAATATCATATGTTTTTTTTGAAGAAAAGCCAGTATCACCACTACATAATAGCATAACTCTATAAGGTAAATTTAATTCTATTAAAATATGCTCTGCATGATTTGTCATTTCCTCAAGTTTAGAAGCAGAATCTTTTGGGTGCACAATTGAAACCATTTCAATTTTTGAAAATTGATGTTGTCGTATCATGCCTCTTGTATCTTTTCCTGCTGCACCAGCTTCAGATCTAAAACATGGTGAATAAGCAACAAAATTTAATGGTAACTCATAATCATTTAAAATCTCATCTCTTACAATATTTGTTAAAGGTACTTCAGAAGTTGGAATTAACCACTTATCTTGATCTGTTTCAAATAGATCATCTTTAAATTTTGGTAATTGACCTGTACCAAATAATGATTTTGAATTAACTATATATGGTGGAGAGATTTCTTCTCTTTTAAATTTAATAGTATTTATATCAAGCATAAAATTAATTAGGGCTCTCTCTAATAAGGCTAAATCATTTTTTATTACAACAAATCTACTTCCAGAAATTTTTGCACCTAATTCAAAATTTAATTTATGATTGTTTGTTAAATCAACATGATCTTTTGGAACAAAAGAAAATTTAGTTTTTTTACCCCAAGATCTTATAACTTTATTATCATTTTCATTAACCCCATTTGGCACATCATCATCTAGAATATTTGGCAAATTAATAAGAATATCTTTTAATTCATTTTCACTTTCTTTTATTTTTTCATCAGCTAAAGAAATTTGATCTTTTAATTTTTTTACACTCTCTTGAACTTTGATGGCATCTTTCCCACCCTTAATAAGAATACCTATTTGTTTTGATAGTAAGTTTCTTTCTTCTTGAAAAATTTGAAGGTTTGAGATTAATTCTCTATTTTTTTTATCAATTTTTAATATACTTTCTGAACTAATGTCAACGTTTCTATTATTCATTTTTTTATTAAATATTTTTGGATTATCTCTAATAAATTTTATGTCATGCATAATCGTCTCTTATTTTTATTTTTTATAATTGATTTTAGATAGTAAAATTGAAAACTCATATAAAACAATCATTGGCAAAGCTAATAAGACCTGAGAAATTACATCAGGTGGCGTTAATATAGCGGCAACAACAAAAGATATTAATATTGCATATTTTCTTTTGTTTGCTAAATCTTGAGGGGTCATAATACCACTTTTAGTTAAAAGTAATAATAGAACTGGTAATTCAAAACATATTCCAAATGCAAATATTAACTTCATTACTAAGGACAAATATTCTGAAATCCTTGGTTCTAACTCTATTGGTAAAGATCCATCTATACCTGTAATTTGGAATGAAATAAAAAAATCCCAAGCTAATGGAATTACAATATAATAAACCATACACCCACCTAAAAAAAACAAAATCGGTGTAGCAATCAAAAATGGTAAAAACATCATTTTTTCATTTTTATATAAACCAGGTGCAATAAATTTCCATAATTGAATTAATAATATTGGAAATGCAATTGTCATAGAAATAAAGAAAGCAACTTTAACTTGAGTAAAAAATCCTTCATGCAAAGCTGTAAATATCATTCTTCCGCCTGTTTGAGCTATTTTATCAGCCAAAGGCTGTTGTAAAAAAACATAAACTAAATCAGCAAAATTTTGGTTATTATCAGTGAATTTTATAAAACAAAGAAAAAATAATAACAAAAATACTATTGTTACAGTCAATAGTCTTTTCCTTAGTTCTATCAAATGACTTAATAAAGACATTTTTTCTAAATCATTTTCATCTTTTGTCATATGATATAGTTATTTGTTTTTAGTTTTTTTTCTTGGTTTAATTGTTTTTTTTAAATTTTTAAATTCGTTTTCTGCTTCAGTAACTGTTTTTTTTGCTTCTAAAATAGTATTATCTTTTTTAATTTCTAAAACATCTTTTCTTAATTCAGAGAGTTCCAATTCATCATTCATTTCACTTACAGAACTTTTAAAGTCATAAGCATAATTTTTAATTTTATCAATAAATTTGAATATAGATTTTAAAACTTTTGGTAAATCTTTTGGTCCAACAATTATAAGTAAAATAAATGCTACCAGAGTGAATTCTTGCCATCCAATATCAAGCATAATTTATAATTCTTTTAAATTTAAGTTTTTTTCTTAGACTTTTTAGCTTTTGTAGATTTAGTTTTATTTGCTTTTTTTAAAGGTTTTTCTTCAATTTTATCGTTTTTAGATTTGATTTGATCTTTAAAGTTTTTTAAACCTTTTCCAAAATCACCCATCAAAGCTGATAATTTACCCTTTCCACCAAATAATACTAAAACAACTATTAATACTATTACCCAATGCCAAATACTAGTAAATCCCATATAATCTCCATAAATCAACTGCTATTTAAGTTTCAAATATATAACTATAATTAACATCTGTATACAAGTTTACAATTTGATTATTTTCAAAATAATTAATTCCTGGTATTTTGATGTGCAAATGATCGTAATCTTTCATTCCGTTTAAAGCTAAATGAACAATTGTACTTCCACCTAAGAACTTTGCTTCTATTATTCTCCCATTATTTGGAGATTTGACTAAATTATTATTTCTTTTGTTAGAAATTATACTGTCATCTTCTGTTGATTTAATTATTTTAATTCCTTCACTTCTTACAACTAAGGAATAATTTTCTTTCAAATTATTATTATTCAAATAAAAATTACCTAAAGGCGTATGTAATTTATTATCAACTTTTCTACCAGTAATCACATTAATTTCACCAAAAAACTCAGCTACGAATCTATTTTTTGGTCTAGTATACAATTCAACGGGTTTACCATGTTGTTGGATTTGTCCATCTTGTAAAATAGCTATGTAATCAGATAAAAACATTGCTTCATCTGCATCATGCGTAACAATTATACTTGTTATGTTATTGTCTTTTAAAATATGTAATACTTTATCTCTTAATTTCTCTCTTAATCTAGTGTCAAGATTTGCAAATGGCTCATCTAATAAAATAATTTTAGGATTAGAGGCTAGACCTCTAATCAAAGCAACGAGTTGTTTTTGCCCACTGGATAATTGATGAGGATATGAAAATTTTATTTTATCTATATTATAATCATGCATCAAACTATCAATTTTATTTTTATTATTATCTAATTTAGATAAACCATAATAAATATTTTCCATCACAGTTAAATGTGGAAATAATGCACTGTCTTGAAATACAAATGAAACATTATTCATTTGATTATTAATTTTTGAACTAGAAATGTTATTGTTATTATCAATTTGAATATTTCCAGATTGTAAATTTTCCAAACCACTAATTAATCTTAAAAGAGTTGTTTTACCTGATCCTGATGGTCCAAGAATAGACGTGACTGAGTTAGAATTAATGTTTAAAGAAAAATCTTTAAGTATCTGTTTTTTCTTAAAAAAAATGATTGACATTATTGATTTTAATCATTGATATTTAAGCTATTTAATTCAGATGGATCTTTAAAAACTTTATTATCAAAATTTAACAACCCTGCTTCTTTTAATTCATCTAAACCTGGTAATTGATTAACATTAGATAATCCAAAATGATCTAGAAATTTATTTGTTGTCTCCCAAGTTGATGGTCTTCCAGGCAATTCTAAACGCTTACCTGGTTTCACCCATCCAATTTCAAAAAGAATATCTAATGTTCCCTTACTTAAACTCACACCTCTAATCTCTTCAATTTGAGAACGAGTTATAGGTTGATGGTATGCAATTATACCTAAGGTTTCTGTTGCCGCCCTAGAAAGTTGCTTTGAAGCTTCTTGTTCAATATTTAAAAGGCTAGAAACCTCTTCAGAAGTTCTAAAACAATATGTATTATTTATACTTATGAGGTTAAATCCAAAATCTTGAAATTTTAACTCCAATTCATCAAGTAATTTAATTAAATTATCTTCATTATCTTCAAACTGTTTAAGTGAATTGAATTTCACAGGTTCAGGGGATGCAAAAATGAATGCCTCTAATAATTTTAACTTAAGATTGTGATCTAATTTAGTATTATTATTCATTTCTAAACACAGTTAATCATTTTTAATCATTTGTAAATCATTTATCTTAGAATTTTGTTTAAGAGATACATGACCTTCTTTTGCTAATTCTAAAGATGCCGCAAAATGTGAAGCGTACGCAGATTTCATTTCCAAAAAATCTTTTATATCTTTTGGTAGAAAGGCAAATAAATAATTCCAATCTTTAAAAAAAGAAAGAGAATTTTTTAAATTTGTTAAAGCTCTTTCAACCGTAAATAATTTACTATATGCAATGGTCATTTTAGATTTATCTTCATGGCTTATAGACATAGCATAACTTTTTGTTAAATCATAAAGAGATAACTCATATTTATATTTGATTTTTTTACTAAAAATTTCATGCTCACCTCTTTTAAAAAAATCAATTCCTAATTGTTTTCTTAAAAGTAAATTTTTTGATAATTTTTGAAATTCAGCTAATTTCAAAATTTGAAATTTAAGTTTTTCAGACAAATCATCTATTTCATCATTTTCATTTTCATCCTTAGGTAGGAGTTCTCTTGATTTTATAAATGCTAAAATTGACCCAACAACTAAATATTCTGCAGCAATTTCTATATCATTTTTAATTATTTTTTTCAAAAATTCTAAATACTGTTCTGCAAGAGGTAAAATTTTAATTTTTAAAATATCAACTTTTTGATCTTTTACTAGTGATAACAAAAGATCAATAGGACCTTCAAATCCTTCAAGCTTTAATTCTAAAATATTATTTTTAACAAAATTTTGAGTCATTTATTTTTTTATTTTTATAATACAATTTATTTTTTTATTTTTAAAAAAATCACATAATTTTATAGCATTTATTTTTGTAATAGCATTCGTTTCAATGGAATAAAATAAATTATTTTTATTATTCGTTTTAAATAATTTTATTTCAATTTCTTTAAATTGGAGTATTTTATGTTTGTTAACAATTAACAATTGTTTATCTGCATTTTTTTTATTTTTAAAAACACCTAATTGAACTATAAACTTATTAATTATCCTTTTTGAATTATTTTTTTTATCTAATAAATTATTATCTCTATTATCTTTATTTTTTTTAACTACAATATTTTTGGACTCTAAATTTTCTGAGATATTATCATTACCATGATTAAGAATTTTAAAATTATAGTCATTATTTTTTACTTCATTTGGAATAATAAAATTTTCATTATTACTAGATTTAATTACTGGGATTTCAACAAATTCTTCTCTTATAAAAATGATATTTATAAAGCTAACTATAAATAAGCAAGTTAATGCCAAAAAATTTATACTTACAAAAAGATAAAAGTAAATTCTAAACATTTTTACATCTCTTCCATGGGCTTGATAGATAAAATATTTAAACCGCTTTTTATTGTTAACATTATAGAATTAATTAAAGCTAATTTTGATTTTGTTATAGATGTATCGCCTACATGAATAAATTTTAAACTTTCGTCAACTTTACCTTTATTCCATAATGAATGAAATTCAGATGCCAATTCTATTAAGTAATAACAAATACGATGTGGCTCCATATGTTTAGCTGACAATTCTACAACTCTTGGCCATTGGGAAATTAGTTTGATTAAAGATAATTCATTATTATCTTTTAACATTTTAATTTCATCAAAAGAAAATTTTTGATCAAATATATTAGAGTTTTTCACTATTGATTTACATCTTGCATAAGCATAGTGAACATAAAAGACTGGATTATCTTTATTTTGAGCCAATGCTTTTTTAAAGTCAAATTCTAAAATTTGTTCATTTTTTCTAGTTAACATGATAAATCTAATTACATCTTTTCCTAAATCATTAATTAGGTCAGATAACATTATAAAATTACCACTTCTTTTACTCATCTTTATTTTTTTATCATCATTCATAAGATGAACAATTGCACAAACTTTATTTACAAGTTTTATTTTATTTGAAGATAATGCTTTTACTGCACTTTCAATTCTTTTTAAATAACCTAAATGATCTGCACCAAGAATATTAATTAAATTTCCTTTAGTTTTTTCTATTTTATATAAATGATAAGCCATATCATTAGCAAAATATGTCCAAGAACCATCTGATTTTTTTAATGCACGATCACTATCGTCTCCAAATAGAGAAGACTTAAATAAAAGTTGTGGTCTTGGCTCCCATTCTTCAAGATCAGCTTTACCTTTTGGCTTTTCTAACATTCCCTCATAAATTAATTTTTTATCATTTAAAATATTTAAAACTTTATCTAAAAATCCTTTTTCAATTATTGACTTTTCACTAGTAAAGATATCCATTTCAACTCCAAGATTTAATAAATCTTTTTTTATTAAATTTAAAATCTCATTAATGACGAGTTGATTAACCGTTAAAAAAAATTTTTCGTAATCTAATTTTTCTAAAGTATCATTATATTGATTTTTTATCTTCTTAGCGATCTTAATTAAGTAATCACCAGGATAAAAATTTTCAGGAATATTTGCTTTTATCCCAGATAATTGTTCAAAATACCTTAATTGAACGGATTTAATTAAAACATCAATTTGTTTGCCAGCATCATTAATGTAGTACTCACGAGTAACATTAAAACCTACTAATTTGAGTATTCTTGCCAAACAATCCCCTACAACAGCTCCTCTTGCATGACCTGCATGCAAAGGTCCTGTAGGATTAGCAGAAACAAACTCTAAGTTTAAGTTATTATTTTTACCAAATAGTTCATACTTCCATTTGCCATTTTCCAGTAAATTAAATAGTATTTTATGCCATATATCTTTTTTTAAAGTAAAATTTATAAAACCTGGATTTGCAACAAGAACATCAGAGAAATCATGATGAGTTTCAAATTTTAATTTTAATTTTTTTGCAACATCAAGTGGTTTTGTTTTAAATATAGAGGATAAAACTAATGCTGCATTAGTAGATAAATCTCCAAATTTTTTGTCCTTTGGAACTTCAACTACAACTTTTTCTAATAAATTAATATTCTCTAAAACAATATTGTTATCTTCTAACAAAATAAGAATTGTCTCATTTATATACCGTAAATAAGTGTTAAATATATTCATAATTATTATGATCTTAAATCATTTGATTTCATTTCGAAATAATTGTCAGTCATACTTGCAATATAATCACAAACATCTGTTGCAATAATTGCATCTGTTATATTTTGTCTTGTTTTGTAATCTGAAGTTTGCCACTTTACAGGAAGCATTTTTGGGTCATTAGTATACATTTCAAACAAAAATCTAAATTTTTTGTCAATAAGTGAGTATTGGTCCAAAATTTTTTTATTATTATACATATTTTGAAACAAAAATTTTTTTATTGAGAGAAGTTCTTTATATGTATTTGTTTTCATTTCAATTATTTGTTTACCATAATTAATAACATCATCAATAGTTTTAATTTCATTCTTAATGATGTTAAACTTTGATTTCTCAACCAAATCATTAATAAAATAGTTGGATAAATTATTGGTTAAATAATAGATTAAAAGTTTATCATCTTTAATTTTATTATTTTTAAATTTTTGCAAAAAAGTATCTATTATTGGTAAATTTATTAAATCTTTTATTTTAATAATCTTTGATCTTAAACCATCTTCTAAATCATGCGAAACATAAGCAATGTCATCACAAATATTGGCAATTTGTCCCTCTAATGAGGAATATTTATTAATTTCGAAATTAAAATCTTTTTCTAGAGATTTAATTAAACTTGGAACATTACTCATTGATTTAAATGGACCATTATGCTTGATAATTCCATCCAAAGTTTCATAAGTTAAATTTAAACCATCAAAGTTTAAATACTTTTTTTCAATCTTCGTAACAATCTTTAATGTATGTAAATTATGGTTAAACCCTCCATAATTTTTCATTAAATCATGTAAAACATCCTCTCCTGCGTGACCAAATGGTGGATGCCCAAGGTCATGGGCTAAGGAAATTGCCTCAGCCAAATCATCATTCAAGTTTAAATAACGAGCAACAGATCTTGCTAATTGTGCAACTTCTAAAGTATGTGTCAATCTGGTTCTGACATGATCATTTTTAGTGTTAATGAAAACTTGAGTTTTGTCCTTTAGTCTTTTAAATGCATCGCTATATAGAATTCTATCTCTATCTCTTTGATATTCTGTCCTATTAAATTGAAGTTTACTGTCTTTATATTTTCTGCCTTTGCTATAATTCCCGTGAGAAGCGATATCAGAAAGTTGTCGATTTTCATATTTCTTGTTCATACAATAAATCTGGTGTAATGTTGTTTTAAAATATACGTGCATTAAATATAATATATTATGAATAATTTTAAACTAACAAATAATGCGGCTACTAGAATTAAAAAACTTCAAAAAAATGAAGAAATTGGTTCTTTATTTCGTATTTCAGTTCTTGGTGGTGGTTGTTCAGGGTTTCAATATGATTTTTCTTTTACAAAAGAGATAAAAGATGACGACATTACCTTTTGTGATTTTGATGTAAATTATTTAATTGATAAAACATCAATTGAATTTATTAAAGACGGAAGTTTAGATTTTGTTCAAGAATTGGGAGGTTCTTTTTTTAAGATTGAAAATCCTAATTCAACTGCAAATTGTGGTTGTGGTACTAGTTTTTCCATTTGATTTAAAATGTATATATCAAGTTTTAATGTCAACTCTATTAATGCAAGAACAGATAACTTAGTTAATTATCTTAATAAATACCCAATAGATGTACTTCTATTACAGGAAATAAAATCGGTTAAAGAAAATTTTCCATATAAAACCTTTGAAAATCTTGGATATAATATCTATGCAAATTGTCAAAAATCTTATAACGGTGTCGCAATACTTAGTAAATTTAAAATGATTAATCCAAAATTTAGTTTTTTTGAAGATAATCAAGCTAGATTTTTAGAAGTTAATATACAAGATTATAAAATAATTTGTGTTTATGTACCTAATGGAAATCCAATAGATACCGAAAAATATACTTATAAGTTAAATTGGTTAGAAAACTTTTATTCATATTGCAAATCACTTATAAAAACTAATAAAAAAATCGTTATTGGAGGGGATTTTAATATAATTCAATCAAATCTTGATTGTTATAATGAGGATGATTGGTTTAATGATGCTTTATTTACAATAGAAGTTAAAAAAAAATTAAGACAGATTTTACACCTTGGTTTCTATGATTCCTTTAGAGCAAAAAATAGTTCAATAAAAGCATTTAGTTATTGGGATTATCAAAGTGGTGCTTGGCAGAAAGATAACGGAATTAGAATTGATCTAATATTATTAACTTCAAACGTTATAGATGAATTAAAAAATTCAGGGATTCATAAAGAACTCAGGGGGCAAACTAAACCAAGTGACCATACACCTGTATGGATCGAATTATGATATTTATACTACAAATATTTGTTTTTAGGTTTAAAGGCATTAGTATTACTTTTTCTAGGATTATGAACCCAAACTTTACCATTAGGGTGCATTCCAGCTCCGTAAACAGCTGAAACTGCTAAATTTCTCATTCTAGCTAATAGACGAGTATCCACCTCTCCAACAAAAGGATGAATTCCACCATTTTTATTCACTTCATCTTTCCATTTTTTTTCTCTAGATAAAAATGTTTCTTTATCTTGTAGTTCAATACAATTAAGTTCATTTGTATTCAAATTGGCTTCAATTGTATCACCCTCTTCAACTAGAGCAATTGGCCCACCTAGAGCTGCTTCAGGACCAACATGACCAATAACTAAACCAACAGAACCACCAGAAAATCTAGCATCTGTCATTAAAGCTAATGTAATATCTCTTTCTCTACATAAGGTAGTTATTCTAGATGTAGGGTCCAACATTTCGGGCATGCCAGGAGCACCCACTGGTCCTTCATATCTTACAATGATCATATCTAAGTCATTAAAAAAATCGGGATGATTATCTAATTTTTCTAGCAATTTTTTTTCTCCATCAAATATTCTCGCTTTACCTTTGAAGATATTATTTTCAAGGCCTCTTTCAACACCAGCTAATTTCAATATAGCTGTATTTTCAGGTGACAAATTTCCACCAAGAAGTCTTAATCCACCCGTTTTTTTGAATGGGCTCTTAACATGATATATTACTTCATTATCAGGGCTATCTGGATTTAATCTTAATACTTGCTCACTAAGTGTTTCACCTGTGCAAGTTAATGTGTGCCCATTTAACAAACCAGAATCCAATAAGTTTTTGATTATTACCTGTATTCCACCTTTTTCATCAATATCAACCATAGAGTATTTACCAAAGGGCCTTGCATCTATGACTACTGGAACAATATTTTGAGATAAATCATTAAACTCCTTCATATTCATAATGTCTCTTTCAAAATCAGAATATCCTGCTGATCTTGCAATCTCAGGAGCATGAAGTAAAACATTTGTTGAACCACCTACTGCCATTGAAACTATCATTGCATTTCTTATAGATTCTCTAGTAACTAAATCACGCGGTTTAATATTTTTTTTAATCATATTAACAAGAAAATCTACTAATTCATTTGGAAAAATTTTTAACCTTCTAGGGTCATCAGAAGCTGGTGAAACCATATGGAGAGGTTGCATACCAACAACAGCTATAAACGTCTGCATTGTATTGTAGGTAAACATACCTCCACAACTACCATAACCAGGACAAGATTCTTTAGCTATCCTACATTTCAAATCTTCATCTTCACTACCTGCTAATTGAAAACTCGATATGATATCTAACGGTTCTTTTGTTATAGAATCAGTTCCTGGTCTAATAGTTCCATCTGACATTATAATTGCAGGCCTATTATGCTCTAACAAAGCCGATAAAGTACCAACAGGAGGTTTATCACATGCAACTACAGCAATTGTTCCTTCTAAACCACTAGCACTTAAATGTTCACAAATAGCATCATTAGTAACTTCTCGACCAATAAGAGAATATCGCATTTCACGTGTTCCATTTCTCATTCCATCTGATGTTGCGATAGTAAACTCTGGAGCAACAAGTCGCATTTTGAAATCACTATTTTTGTTGTCAATTCTATTTTTAAGAGCATCATGAATTGTATCAACTTTTAGTTTTACTCCTAAATAACATTGTGAGTCTCCACCATTTCCTATAACACCAACAGATGGATTATGAATATAATCAAGGTTAGTTCCTAGTTCTCTTGCTATTCCATATGTTTGAGCGTTTCTTCCAGGATTCCTATCTATTAAAACTGATTTATTTTTTTTCATTATACACTCCAATTTAATTTGATATTATCTCATTTATTTCTTTAATTTTAGTTAAAAATTGTTTTTTTAAATTTTCATTTTTTACAATAACTTCCTTAGGAGCTTTATCTAAAAAAGATTTATTGGATAACAAATTATCAATTTTTACTAAACCTTCTTCAGCTTTACTTCTCTGTTCAATCAGCAGTTTTATTTGATTTTCATCTAAAATATTAGATTTTTTTTTAATTCCTAAAATAAATTTTTCCGTTTGAATATAATTTAAATTGTCTTCAGGAAACTTGTTGTCACTTAAATAAATAATTTCTTTTAGTTTTCCAATATACTGAAGTAAAAATTCATTTTTTTTTACTAATTTGATATTTTTTAAGTAATTTGATTTGATATAAATATTTAAAGTATTTTTAAATGAAACTTTATTTTTAACTCTATAAACTCTTAATGCGATTATTATATCAATTAGTAACTCAATTGATAAATCTACAGTATCTAATTTAAACTTCTTTGGCCAACTTGAAGATATAAGCATTTCACTATCATTAAAAAATTTTAAATTCAACTCTTCTGTTAGATATGGCTTTATGGGATGCAATAGTTTTAAAACTGATTTCATTATAAATGAGGATACATATTTAACTTCATTTACATCATCTATTACTTTTGACCTAAATACTGGTTTTAAGAATTCTAAATACCAATCACAAAAATCTCCCCAAACAAATTTATAAACAGTATTAGAATACTCATTAAATTTGTAATTAAAAATAGCTTTATCTACATTGTCATATACATCAATAAGTTTGTTTAATATCCAAATGTTAATTGGTAATTTAACATCTTTAAGATCTAATTCCTTAAAGTTATAACAATCATTTAAATTCAAAAATTTACATGCATTAATTACTTTGGTTGAAAAATTTCTGTAGCCAATAATTCTTTCTTCGGATAACTTTATATCCCTACCTTGTGCAGCCATTGCGCAAAGTGTAAACCTTAAAGAGTCAGCACTATATTTTTCTAATAAATCTAGAGGGTCCATCACATTACCCTTTGACTTAGACATTTTTTGTCCTTTTTCATCTCTAACCAAAGCATGAATATAAACTTCTTTAAAAGGAGATACACCTTTCATAAAATGAATACCCATCATCATCATTCTAGCTACCCAAAAAAATATTATATCAAATCCCGTTACCAAAACCTCTGATGGATAATATTTTTTCAATAAATCACTTTCCTCAGGCCAATTAAGTGTAGAAAATGGCCATAAAGCAGAAGAAAACCATGTATCTAAAACATCTTCATCCTGTTTTAGTAAAACTTTTTTTCCATAGAATAAATCAGCAGATTTTTGTGCGTCTTTAGAATTTTCAGCAACAAATACTTTATTGTCTGGTCCATACCAAGCTGGTATCCTATGTCCCCACCAAAGTTGCCTAGATATACACCATGGCTGAATATTTTCCATCCAATCAAAAAAAGTGTTTTCCCAACTCTTAGGTACAAATTTAGTTTCACCAGACTTCACAGAATCTAAAGCAGGTTTTGCTAATGCTTCTGCGTTGACATACCATTGATCCATAAGCCAGGGCTCAATAATTGTTCCAGATCTGTCACCATGAGGAACAACATTATTGATTGTCTCTATCTTTTCAATTAAGTTATTTTGTTTTAATATTTCAATTATTTTTTCTCTTGCAACAAATCTATCTATTCCTTCAAATTCAGGTGGAACATTTTTATTTAGACGTCCATTTTGGTCAAATATATTTATATTTTTTAAACCATGCCTTTTTCCTACCTCAAAGTCATTGAAGTCATGTGCAGGAGTAATTTTTACAGCACCAGTTCCTTTTTCAATTTCGGTAAAATCATCTGAAATTATAGGAATTTTTCTATTTGAAATTGGTAAAATCAAATTTTTTCCAATAAATTGATTGTATCTTTCGTCATTGGGGTTAACGGCAACAGCAACATCCCCTAACATTGTCTCTGGCCTTGTGGTTGCAACAATTAAAAAATCTTTTCTATTTTCTAATGGATATTTTATATACCAGAATTGACTTTTCATTTCTCTTTGTTCTACTTCTAAATCAGAAATAGCTGTTAACAATTTTGTATCCCAATTTACTAACCTTTTATCTTTATAAATTAAACCTTCATTGAAAAGTTTTACAAAAACCTTTTTAACTGCAGATGACAAGCCATCATCCATAGTAAATCTTTCTTTATCCCAATCTGGAGAAGCTCCAAGTGCCCTAAGTTGATTAGTAATTTGTCCTCCAGAATGCTCTTTCCATTCCCATACTTTCTTTAAAAACTTATCTCTACCAATATCTCTTCTATCAATCCCTTTTTCGTTTAATTGCCTTTCAACAACCATTTGAGTTGCAATACCAGCATGATCTGTTCCTGGTTGCCATAGAACATCACGACCTTTCATACGAAAATATCTAATTAAAATGTCTTGAAGAGTAAAAGTTAATGCGTGTCCAATATGTAGTGAACCCGTAACATTAGGCGGAGGCATCATTATTGTATATGGTTCTTTCTTACTACTCACCTTTGCTTTGAAACAACCTTTTTTAGCCCAACGATCATACCAAAATTTTTCATAATCTTTATGATTAAATGTATCCATTAAGTATTGCCTAAAAGTTATATTTTCCTATATCTATCAAAAGTTTGTACTTATTAAGCAATTGATCTGATTTACTTTTTAATAATCGCACTTCTGCATTCATTACATCAACTTCTATATCTAACACATCTAATAAAGTTCTCAAGCCAAACTCCTCTTCTTTTTTTACACCATTTAAAGCTAACTTCGATGCATTATATTCTTTATCAGCAGCAACAACGCTGAAATCAGAATTTATATGATTATTAAATAAAGAAAGAGTTTTTAATTTGCTAACTCTAGTTAGCTCTTTTTCTTCTTCTAAAAGACTCTTATAATCATCATCTAAGCTTAATATTAATGATCTCTCAGATTTATTCCTTAATAAAGTAGATTTAAACGTAAGTATTGTGCCATAGCTCGAATAATCATTAGCTGACGAGTTTGAATCTGACTCACTATTTTTTATATACAAATCTAAATCTAATGATGGATAACTACTTGATGATTGTTTGGCTTTTAAAAGCTGAGCATTTTTTTTCTTTAACATAATATTTAAAATTCTTAAGTTAGAATTTAAAGATAACCTTTCTGCCTTTTTAACTGATTTAGGAAGAGAAAAATTAAATTCAGGAAATTTTAATTGTCTAATATTGAAATCATCACCAATTAGACTTTTAAATTCGTTGATATAGTTTATTTGTTCAGTCTTACTCGTAGCTAACTCATACTCAGATCGTGCAAGTCTTGCCTCAGCCTCTGATACTATTGTTGGAGTAATTGTTCCAGCAGAAAGCTTTAATTTTGATGCTTTAACTGCAGTCTTAAACCTTCTTACATTAGAAATTCTTAGATCCAAAATTTTATTTGAGTTATAAACATTAAGATAACTCGTTAATGTATTAATAAATAAATCTTGTTTAGCTAAAAGAAGATTATTAGAAGCAATTTTTTTATTATTCAAAGCAATTTCTACGCTTTTATCAGTATAGCCAAAATCAATTAAAGTTTTATCTAAACTTATTGTGTTTACAGTTGTTCTTTGGTCTACATAATCACCAATATGATCTGATTTTTTATTATCTAATGTAAATGAACTAGTAAAATCAAAACTCCAATCTTTATTTGAATAAGAATTCTTTATCAAATTAGTTTTAGAATTTAATAAAAATTCATGTTTTTTAATAATGTTACTATTTGTAATTGATTTCTTATATGCATTTATAAAGAGAAAATGTTCATCAGCTTTTATCTTAAAGCTAATGCATATTGCTAAATTAATAAAAATAAATATAAATGAAGATGTTAATTTTATTTGCATATAAATTAGAAATTAAACTTTTTTGTTTGTTTGAAACCATCAAAAACTGGTATGTAGGCATCAAATAAATAGTTTTTTGTAAATTCTTTGCCATGTCTCTGGTATAAGTTTGCTTTTCCAACGTGACCTTCTTTAATTTCAACAGCAACTAGTTTTCCATTTTCAGAAAGTTGATTTAAAATTTCAATAGGAACAAAATTTACACCACCCTCAATAAAAATACAATCATATGGCAGTTGATCAGAATATCCATTTTCTATTTTACTTTTTATAAAAACAACATTATTTACTTCAAGCTTAGTTAAAACTTCTGACGAAAACTCATAAAAACTTTTAATGGATTCAATGCCAATAACAGTATTACATAAATAAGATAAAATTACAGAATTATATCCAACTCCACTTCCTATAGATAATACTGTATCACTCTTATCAATGTTAAGGCTTTGAATTAAACGGGCATTAATCATAGGATTAAGCAAAAATCTATTTTTTGTAAGATCAATATTTATATCCAGGTAACAATAATTAATATTTTTTTTATTCACAAATATTTCTCTAGGTACTCTCTGAAAAGCATCTATTAGATCAATATCGACTATCTTGTTTGGTTTTAACTGACAATCAACCATATTTTTTCTTAAAAAATTAAAATCCATAATAATCCTTAACGATTTAATTAATTTTTATAACAAAAATATAATGATTTAAAGTCTTTATTTATAAACGCCTTTTTATTAAAAAGACATTCTTGTTAATTATAAGGAATTGTTTTATAAGATTGTATGGCCCGATGGCAGAGTGGTGATGCAGCGGCCTGCAAAGCCGTTAACAGCGGTTCGATTCCGCTTCGGGCCTCCAAATGTAAAATGAATAACAGTTCAAAAAAACAAATTGAAAAAGACTTAGTACTTATTGGAGGTGGGCATTCTCACTTAGATGTTTTAAAATCATTTATAATGAATAAAATTGATGGATTAAGAGTCACTTTAATTTCAGATGTATATGAAACACCCTATTCTGGAATGTTACCTGGCTTTATTGAAAATGATTATTCTTTAGATGACATTCAAATTGATTTATACAAGATTTGTTATCATGGAAATTTTAGATTTATTAATTGTAAAGTGAATAAAATTGATGGTATTAAAAATCTAATATATTTTAAAAATAGACCACCTTTAAGTTTTGACTACTTGTCAATAAATATTGGCATTAACAATGATACAAAAACAATAAAAAATGCTGATAAATATGCTTTAAAATTAAAACCAATATCTAAAATAAATTATAATGAAATCATTAATAATTTAGAAGGCAAGAAGGTAGGTGTAATTGGATCGGGACCAGCTGGAGTAGAAGTTAGTCTAGCATTGAAAAAAAGATATAATGAAATTGATATCTTTTTATTTACTGGGAAAAGTGGATTGCTTAGCAATTATTCAAATTCTAGCAAAAATTCAATTTTAAAAAACCTTACAGACGCTAATATTAATGTAATATTCAAAGATAAGGTATCAGAGGTAAGTAAAAATAAAATTGTTACCAAATCATCTAAGGTTTATTTAATTGACAAAGCAATTTTGTCAACAAATGGAGTTCCTCCAAAATGGTTAAAAAAAACTAACTTAGTATTATCTCGTGAAGGTTTTATACAAACAAACAATAAACTTCAAACAAATTTTAATCATATATTTGCATCTGGTGATATTATTAATTTTTCAGATAAAAATTTAACAAAATCAGGTGTTTATGCCGTAAAATCTGGATTAGTTTTAAAAAAAAATATTAGAAATATCATCCTTAACAAACCATTAGTTAATTACCACCCTCAAAAATATTATTTATCAATAATTGGTTTATCAAACGGAAAAGCTTTAGCTTACAAATATAACTTATATTTTACATCAAAATTAATTTTAAATTTGAAGAAATATATTGATTTAAGATTTATAAATAAATTTAAATTATATGATAAAATGGATTACAAAAATAATACCATGGATTGTAAAGGTTGTGCTTCAAAAATAGATTTGACTACTTTGAAATCTTCACTGCCTAGAGATATAATTAAATCCTCAGAAGATGCCACTCAAATTACTAAAGGAAGTTCATATGTTAATTCAATAGATATGATAACATCTATTGTTACAGACCCTTTCCTTCTTGGTAAAATATCAGCCAATCATGCGTTAAGTGATATTTATGCAAGTTTTGCAAAACCTTTGTCGGCATTAATGATTTTACAACTTCCAAAATCCTCACAAAGTATTCATTCTAATGATTTAATACAAATTCAAGAAGGAGCAAAATTAGTTTTAAATGAAAATGCATGCATATTATCTGGAGGACACACAATGATCGGACAAGACGAAAGTCCAGTGATAGGATTTTCAATAGTTGGCAAGACATTTAAAAGATTAAATAAAAAAATTAGTAATCATGATGTGGTAATATTGACAGAGAAACTAGGAACGGGAATAATTTTTGCTGGCGTTAACTCAAACGCAATTAGTAGTAAATATATTAAGGATGTTAGCTACCAATTAGAAAACGGAAACATAAAGTTAGGAAAAATATTAAATCAAATCAATCCTTTAGAAGCTACAGATATTACTGGTTATGGTTTAGGAAATCATTTAGTTAATTTAATAAACAGAAATAAAAATATCAAAGGTATTACCATTTTTAAAGATAAAATTAAATTATTTGAAGGTGTAAATGAGTGTCTACAAAAAAATGTAAATTCTTCATTTTATGAACAAAATTTTAATTATGGAAAAAATAAAGTTTTATTTAATAAAAATGACTTGATAAATAAAATATTTTTTGATCCACAAACTGTAGGTGGTATAGCATTTATAATTCCTCAAAAAAATTATTTAAAAATAAAAAATATTTTAGAAAAAAATGAGATTATATTTAGTAAAATTGGTTATATAGACAATTCACATAGTCATTTAAGAGTAATTTAATGAATACAATTTCAACTACCAAAATTTGGGATGATAAAAAATATGATACAATAATTGATGTTAGATCTCCATCTGAATTTAATGAAGATCACATTCCAGGCTCTATAAACCTTCCAGTTTTAGATGATGAGGAAAGAAAAAAAATTGGAATTATTTATAAAAAAAAATCTACTTTTGAGGCAAAAGTTTTGGGATCTTCATATGTTGCTAAAAATATTTCAGAATATTTAATAAAAAAACTTAAAAATAAAAATGGAGCATGGAAGCCATTAGTTTATTGCTGGCGTGGTGGACAAAGATCTAGAGCATTATGCCTAATTATGCAAGAAATAGGATGGCGTGTAAATCAATTAGAAGGAGGATACAAATACTACAGGAACGATATCACAAAAAAATTGCAAATATTATCTCCAAAGTTAAAGATTATTTTAATATCAGGAAAAACCGGAACAGGTAAAACTAAATTATTAAATGAAATAAAATTAAATAATGGACAAATTATAGACTTAGAAGGTATTGCTTGTCATAAAGGCTCCTTATTGGGTAAAGATTTAAATAATAGCCAACCGTCTCAAAAACTTTTTGAAAGTTTGTTATATGATGCTTTAAAAAATATAAATTTAAGTAAAAATATTTACTTAGAAGCTGAAAGTAGCAAAATTGGAAATTTACATATACCTCAACCTTTATGGAAAAAAATGTTAAGTTCAAAAAAAATAAATGTTGAAACTACTTTTGAAAGTAGAGTTAGATTTTTATTAAATGATTATAAATACGCTCAGCTAGATAATAATTTTTTTAAGCCTTTGATAAATGGATTAAAAAGACGATTATCAAAAAAAATAATTGCTGACTGGCAGCAACATATAAAAAATAAAGATTGGAAACAATTGACTGAAAGTTTGCTGGTAAATCATTATGATCCTTCATATATTTCAAATTATAAAAAGAAAAATCAAAAAATTATTAAAAATTTTACCATTAATAAAGTAACTAAAACTGAATTAAATTCATTAGCAAATAAAATATTAAATCTATAAATTTTTTATATACATATTTATATTTTTGTGTATTTTAAAAATGCAGTTCCTCGGTAGCTCAGTGGTAGAGCAATCGGCTGTTAACCGATCGGTCGGGGGTTCGAATCCCTCCCGGGGAGCCATAAATTTTATTTTATTTTTAAATGAATATTAATAACAATTTTGTAGAAGCTATTGGCAACACACCACTTATAAAGCTTGTTTATCCAAGTAAAATCACTGGATGTAATATTTATGGAAAAGCAGAGTTCCTTAATCCTGGAGGATCTATAAAAGATAGAGCAGCAAAAGCCATTATTCTAGATGCTATTAAAGATGGTAAACTTAAAGATGGTGGGACAATAATCGAGGGAACAGCAGGAAACACTGGCATTGGCCTTGGCTTAGTTGGGAATTCAATGGGTTTTAAAACAATTATTGTAATGCCTGAAACTCAAAGCCAAGAGAAAAAAGACGCATTAAATCTAATTGGTTGCGAATTGAAACTAGTGCCTGCATTACCATATTCAAACCCTGGCAATTATATCCGTCAATCAGAAAGTTTAGCAAATGAACTTAATAAATCTGAACGAAATGGTGTTTTGTGGGCAAACCAATTTGATAATGTTTCAAACATGAATGGACATTTTAATACGACTGGGCCAGAAATTTGGTCTCAACTTGATGGAAAAGTTGATGGTTTTACATGTGCTGTGGGGACTGGTGGTACTTTAGCCGGAGTAAGTAAATACTTAAAAGAAAAAAAGGAAGATATTAGAATATTTTTATCAGATCCTTATGGTTCTGCCCTATATAATTATTACAAAATAGATGAACTTAAAGCAGAAGGTAATTCCATTACTGAAGGAATTGGTCAAGGTAGAATTACAGAAAATTTAAAACACCTTGTTGTTGATGATGCTGTTAGAATTAACGATGAAGAAGCTTTAAAAATGATTTTTAAACTGCTTAAAGAAGAAGGTTTGTTTTTAGGTGGATCAAGCGGCATTAATGTATGCGGTGCTATAAAAATGGCCAAAAAACTTGGTCCTGGTCATAATGTTGTTACAATTCTATGTGATTCAGGCCAAAGGTATCAATCAAAAATATGGAATAAGGGATTTTTAAAATCAAAAGGCTTACCTTTTCCAAGTTGGATGGAGTAAAATGAAAGAAATTTTTTTATCAGCTAAAGAAGTTAATGAATTAAAACATTCAAAACAAAATATTATCATCTTTGATTCGTCATATTTTTTGCCAAATACAGGTATTAATGCAATTCATGAGTATAACAACGAACATATTAAAGATGCAGTTTTTTTTGATATTGATAAAATTTCAGATCCAAATAATGATCTTCCACATATGTTTCCAACTAAAGATGTTTTTGAAAAACACATGCAAAAACTGGGATTAAGCAATAATCATATTGTAGTTATATATGATAATTCTCCCCTATTATCATCGGCTAGATGTTGGTTTTTATTAAGATATTTTGGGCATAAAGAAATCTTTATTTTATCAGGTGGGATTAAGTCATGGAAAGAAAATGGTTTTATAACTACTAATGAAGTGTCAAACATGTCTTTAGGGGATTTTAAAGCAACTGAAGAAAATAAAAACTTACTCATTAAAATTGAAGAAATGAAAGATATTTCTGATAATAAATCATTTCCAATAATTGACGCAAGATCATTTGAAAGATTTTCTGGTAGTGGTAAAGAACCTAGACCAAATTTAGAATCAGGACATATCCCCAATTCTTTAAATCTTCCAGCATCTAAATTATTAGATAAAAGTGGTAATTTAATTTCTAAATCTGATTTTAAAAATTTAATTAATGATTTAAATTTAAGTGAAAATGAAAAAGTTATAACTACATGTGGATCTGGAGTATCTGCGTGTGTAATAGCATTATCTTATTACAGAATAGGAAATGAGGATATTCCAGTTTATGACGGCTCTTGGTCTGAATGGGCTTCTAAAAACATGAAAATCAATAAGCTTTAGTGATTTAAAATCTGACTTAAAAACAATTTAGTTCTATCATTTGTTGGTTTGGTAAAAAATAATTTTGGAGTATTTTGCTCTATTATTTCACCTTCATCCATAAATATAACTCGATCAGCGACTTTTTTTGCAAAACCCATTTCATGAGTTACAACTAACATAGTCATGCCAGTTTGTGCTAATTCGATCATGGTGTCTAATACTTCTTTAATCATTTCAGGATCTAAAGCTGAAGTAGGTTCATCAAATAACATTATTTTTGGTTTCATACATAATGCACGCGCAATAGCTACTCTCTGTTGCTGGCCTCCAGAAAGTTGACCAGGAAATTTTTTCGCTTGCTCGGGAATTTTTACTCTTTCAAGATATTCCATTGCCAATTCGTCGGCATCTCTCTTCGGCATTTTTCTCACCCAAATTGGAGCAAGTGTACAATTCTCTAAAACAGATAAGTGTGGAAATAAATTAAATGATTGGAACACCATCCCTACATCACTTCTTATAACTTCAAGATTTTTCAAATCACCAGATAACTCAACATCATTTACTGAAATATGACCTTGTTGGTGAACTTCTAATCTATTGATACATCTTATCAGAGTTGATTTCCCAGACCCTGATGGACCACAAATAACAATTCTTTCACCTTGACTAACTTCAAGATTTATATTTTTAAGTACATGAAATGAACCAAACCATTTGTGCATTTCATTAATTTTTATAACATTTTTTTTATTTTTACTATTCATTTTTACACCTTTAAATCAATTAGTTATGGTCTGTACTTAATTTCTTTTCAAGCCACAATGAGTATCTAGACATTGCAAAGCAACTAATAAAAAATATTACAGCAACAAACAAATAAGTTTCTGTTGATAACCCGTTCCATTTAGTATCTGCAAGTGCTGCCCTCCCTATTCCAAGAGGATCTAAAAGACCTATGATCACAACCAAAGTTGTATCCTTATAAAGACCAATAAATGTATTAACAATACCTGGTATTGAAATTTTTAATGCTTGTGGAAGAGTAATAAATCTTGTTGTTTGCCAATATGTTAATCCGATCGCATCTGCAGCTTCATATTGTCCCTTAGGAATAGCTTGAATACCACCTCTTATAACTTCAGCAATATAAGCTGCTGAAAAGAAAGTCATCATAATTATAACTCTTATAAGTAAATTAAAGTTGGTTCCAGGTGGCAAAAAATAATTTAACATTGTTGATGCAACAAATAATAACGTTATTAATGGAACTCCTCTCATAAATTCTATAAAGCAAACACTTAATAATTTTACTAATTTTAATCGAGATTGCCTGCCCAAAGCCAAAAGAATTCCTAAAGGTAAAGAGCACGCAATACTGGTAACTCCAATAATTACTGTTAGCATTGCTCCACCAAAAAGATTGGTCTCAATCATTAATAAATTAAAAACACCACCTTTAATCAAAATAAAAGCGATAAATGGATACAAACAACTAAATATAAGCATATATTTTCTAAATTTTATATCTGGATAAAGTAATGGTGCTGCTGCAATCAACAATAAAAGAAAGGAAGTATCTATTCTCCATCTTTCAGCCAATGGATAAAAGCCATAAATAAATTGGTCAAACCTTTTGACAATCACTGCCCAACAAGCTCCATCACCAATTTTTCTACAACTTGGTTTATCATTGGCATTGACAACTGCATCAACTACAAACCAACTTAAGCCTCCTTGAATTAATAGGTATAACAAATATAAGGACAGTATTGTTAAAATAGAATTACTTAAAGATGAAAAAAGATTATTTTTTACCCAACCAACAATTCCAACTGTACCTGGTGGTGGAGGTAAATCAGGATGAGTGCCTGGTACATAATTTTGTTTATCAAAAACCATTATCTATCCACCAATTTAACTCTGTAATTATACCAATTCATTAAAGACGATATGCTTAAAGAAATGCATAAATAAATTAGTAAAACTAAAACCATAGTCTCCATTTCTCTACCAGTTTGATTTAAAGAAATGCCACCTAAGGTTGCAACTAAGTCCATATAACCAATAGCAATAGCTAATGACGAATTCTTTGTCAAATTTAAATACTGACTAGTTAAAGGTGGAATAATAACTCGTCTAGCTTGAGGTAAAATGACTAAATTCATTACTTTGTCAGGCTTTAATCCGATTGATTCAGCAGCTTCTCTTTGTCCTTTATGAATAGCTAAAATCCCCGCTCTCACAATTTCTGCAATAAAGGCTGCAGTATAAATTGCCAGAGCAAAAGTTAATGCAATTAACTCAGGACTTAGGTGTAACCCACCTCTAAAATTAAACCCTTTTAATTCTGGAATGCTGAAAGAAATTGGAAAATTGTTTAGTATGAGTGCTATGCAAGGAAGTAAAATTATAACTATTAAGTTTATCCAAAAAACTGGTAATTGTTTGCCTGTGTTTTCTTGTCTTTTTTTAGAAAATTTATTAAACAAAATTGCAAATATTATTGCTATTATTGTGAAAAGATAAAATAATTCTATTCCTGCTTCAGCAATTGGTTTAGGTATATAGAAACCTCTGTTTGTTAAGTAAGAAACATCAAGTATATCAATTGCTTGTTTTGGATGAGGCAGAGTATTGATAATTATTCCATGCCACAGTAAAATATGCAGTAAGATTGGTACATTTCTAGTAAATTCAACATACCAATAAGCGATCTTATTTGCTAACCAATTTTTAGATAATCTTAAGACCCCCAGAAAAAGACCAAAAATTGTTGCTATAATTATACCAAAAAAAGCAACTAACCCAGTATTAAGCAATCCAACTACAGCAGCTCTTAAATGGGAATCTCTGTTGTTATATGAAATTAAATATTGATTTATGTCATATCCAGCAGGAATGAAAAGAAATTCAAAACTGAGGTCTTTCCCCAATTTTTCAAAGTTACCAGATACATTTCCAGCAAGCCAAGAAATAAACCATCCAAAGATAATCAATACAATTATCTGAACAATTATTTCACGAGACTTTTCATTTCTCCAAATTTTCAAAAGATCAAAAGACATAATTTAGATCATACAATTAAATCACATTAATACAAAACTTGTAATTTTACATTAAAATAAATAAAAAAAACGCCTCTAAATGAGGCGTTTTTAATTGAAGATTTTTAAATTACTTAATTGGTGGGATATAATGTAATCCACCGTCTCTGTAAAGTGCATTCATACCTCTTACAATTGTTAGAGGATATAAGTTCCTTTCAAAACTTTCAGCATAATTACCAACTTGGCTTATCACATTTACTGCCCAATCGGCTGATAGACCAAGCTTAGATAAACCTTGCAATGGATCCTTTCCAAGAAGTCTATTTATTTCTTTGTCTTTATTATCCTGCGCTGCTAACTTCTTAACATTTTTTGATGTAATGCCTTTTTCTTCAGCAGACATCATTGCTCTTAAAACCCAAGATACAATATCAGCCCACTGGTCATCACCATGTCTTACAACAGGTCCTAAAGGCTCTTTTGAAACTATTTCTGGTAAAACCATGTGCGCATCAGGATTATCAAAACTCATTTTTGTTGCATAAAGTCCAGAAGCATCTGTTGTGTAAACATCACATCTACCAGCTTTATATAACTCTTGAGCTTCAGCGTTAGTTTCAATTGGCACCGGGTTATATTTCATTTTATTACCAGCAAAAAATTCAGCTAAGTTTAATTCTGTAGTTGTACCTGTTTGAATACATACAGATGCACCATCTAATTCTTTAGCAGATTTAACTCCTAATTTTTTTGGTACCATGAAACCCTGGCCATCATAGTAATTAACACCAATAAAAGTTTGAGCTAAATCAACATCTCTTGAAAAAGTCCAAGTGGTGTTTCTAGAAAGGATTTCACCTTCGCCAGCTGCTAATTTTGTAAATCTTGTTTTACCTGTAGCAGTTGTATATGAAACTTTATTAGCATCGCCTAATACTGCAGCTGCAACAGCTTTACAAAAATCAACATCAAATCCTTGCCAATTTCCTTTATCATCAGGAGCAGCAAAGCCAGCTAAACCAGTATTAATAATACAATTTAACTTACCTCTAGCCCTGACATCGTCAAGTGTGCCTGCAAGAACAGATCCTGCAAACATAACTCCAGCGACAGAAGCCGCTAAAATTGCTTTTATTTTCATTTTAAGTCCTCCATAAAAATTGTCATGACATTTCATGAATTAATGATTAATTTTGTACATGATGTTATTAATTATTCAAGGAAAATCTTAAATTTAGAACTAAACTGGTATGAAAAAGAAAAAAATACAAAAAATCGACACAATTGCAGCACATGCTGGATTAAAACCTGAAGAAAACCATGGTATAGTTAATCCACCTGTTTATCATGCAAGTACTATACTTTCCTCTTCTATGAAAGACTATAAAGATAGAACTGGAAAAAAATATACATATGGAAGAAATGGTACACCAACATCTGAAGCATTAGAAAAAGCTATCTGCGATCTATATGACGCAGATGGTTGCGTTTTAGCCCCTTCTGGCATGTCAGCAATTACAAATAGCTTTATGGGCGTTTTAAAGTCATTTGATCATGCTTTAATACCTGACTGTGTATATGGTTCTGCAAGAAGGTTTATTGAAGAAGAGTTTCAAAGATTTCAAATAGAATATGATTTTTATGATTCAAGAAATCTATCTTATTTAGAAAGTAAAATTAAAAATAACACGAAAGTTATATATTTAGAAAGTCCAGGAAGTTATACATTTGAAATAATAGATATTAATAAAATAGTAAAATTATCAAAGAAGTACAAAATTACTACAATTATTGATAACACATGGGGAACAGCACTATATTTTAATGCCCTCAAATTTGGTGTCGATATTGTTGTTGAAGCAATAACAAAATATATTGGTGGTCATTCAGACGTTATGATGGGTGTAACCGTATGTAATAAAAAACATCTGAACTCAATAATTAGATGGAAAAGAAACTCTGGACAATGTGTTGGCCCAGATGATGTTTTTTTAGCCTTGAGAGGATTGAGAACCCTGCCATTAAGACTAGAAAAATCTCAAAAAAACTCTATTACACTAGCAAAATTTTTAAGCAATCAAAAAGAAGTTAAAAAAGTTTACCATCCTGCTTTAAAAGAACATCCTGATCATAAATTATGGAAGAGAGATTTTAGTGGTGCGTGTGGTATATTTGGTATTGAATTTGAAGATTATGTAACAATTAAGATGGCTGAATTTTTTGCGGATAATTGTTTTTTATTTGGAAAAGGAGCTTCTTGGGGTGGTTACGAAAGCTTAATGACAATGACTGATGTAAAATCCAACAGAACAATTAATACAAGTTTTGTACCTAAAGGAGAATATTTAAGAATTTATGTTGGAATTGAAAATATAGATGATATTCTAGATGATGTAACAAATTCATTTACAAAGATGAGAAAAAAATTCAAATAAGAGCCTCTTCACCTTCAATTGTAGTTCTTCTCATATCCCTTGTTTCATTAACATCATCAAAAGATCTTACACGATGCATTGTTTGACGATTATCCCACATGATTAAATCATTAACTTTCCATTTATGTACATACTTAAATTTTTTTTGAGTTGCATATTCAATTAAATCATCCACAAAACACATTGCATCGGGTCTAAGCCATCCTTTGATTTTTCCAATATGACTTGATAAATATATTGATTTTCTATTATTTTCTTTAATTTTTCTAACCATTGGTTGAAGTACTGGTTTAAAGTTTTTAATTTCGCTTTTTGATAATTCTTTTTCCATATCAAACCCAAGTCTTTGCCTTGAGTAAATTAATGAATGTTCACAATATAAATTTTCAATTTTATTTCTGATGTCATCATAAAGGTTTTCATAAGCTAATCTCATGTCGGAAAATTCTGTATTTCCACCTTTTTTTACAATTGTTTTCGAGGATAACAAAGAATATTTTGCGGGTATTTTTTTAAATGAACTATCTGAATGCCATAAACGATTACCTAAATTAAAAATTCTTCTGGGATCATTTTTTTTAAATACATTTGATTTTTTATCAATATTTGAAACATCAGCCAATTTTTTAGATAACCTACGATCACTGTCTTTTGTTATATTAGATTTTTTTCCGGAATACTCTATATTTCCAAAGTATTCAGAAAAATTAACTTGCTCGTCATCAGTCAATGATTGATTTCTAAATACAAGCACACCAAATTTATCTATACTTTTTTGCAGTGTGTCAATTTCACTTGTGTTTAATTTATCCTTTAAATTGATATCACTTACAAAAGCAACAAATTCACTATTTTTTTTTAATGGTTTAATTTTCATATAAGTTATCTTATGTTTTTGCTAAATTACTTAAAAGGAAAAAAATGAAAAATTTAATATTATTTTTAATTTTAATGGTTTTAGCAAAGTTTGCTTATGCGAAAGAGAACTTAGTACTTAAAGGATATTGGTTTGAATGTGAATTTTCTGAAAAAACAGTTCCACCAAAAGATGAATGTAAAATGCTTGATGACGATGGTTTTAACTTTAAAGGAAATGTTGCTATAAATATAAAAAATATTTCAAGTAAAGAAACTAAATGTAAAAAAAATAAAATTGGACAATGTTTTCAATCAAATACTAAATCTATAAATGTTACAGTGGGTAGATCTGATCAAGTCAAGTTTCAAGATTCAAACTTAATTTTAACTTTTTTAGGTTGCAGTCAGAAATTCAAACTTAAAAATTATATAAATTTCATAGAAGCAACGCCTGATAAAAAGAAATGTTTTTGGACTGGGAAAAGACATTTTTATTTAAAAAAATTCGATGGATCAGTTAATATTATTGAGTAATTATGAACTTGTTTAATATAATAAAATTTGGCCTAATCTTTATTCTTTTAAGCTTTTTATCTATTTTATTTAATATTGTAATGGGCTTTATTGGTATTCAATTTTTTTATGGAACTATAGTTGCTCTTTTAATCACTATAATTTCAATTTACTTTAAAGTCATACTGCCGTTGTATATAGGATCATTTTTTGGAATGACACATGTTCTAGAATGGCACTGGTTAATAGCAACATTGATTTGTTTGCCAGGATTACTTTTCATTACTCCAAACCTATTCAAAAAAGTATTTAATATCAACACCCTAAGATCACGCAATAACTTTGATTTTAAAAGTAATGATAATTCAAATTTTAAACATACAATGAAAACAAATGTTAAAAATGAAGACATTATTGAAGGTGATTATGAAGTGATTAAAGATGAAGATAAAAAATAAAATAATAATCATAACTACTACTTTTTTTCTTTTTTCAGTAAACATTGCAAAGTCTTATGAAGTTACACTGCCAAATTTTGGATTCATTTGTATCAATAAAATAAATAATGAAAAATTCGAGTTTATTTTTTCACGAAATAATAACGATACCTCAGATATAGTTTTTCGAAGAATAGATGGTAAGTTTAAATATATTGGAAATGTCCTTGCGCAAAAAAGCGGTTCTTATGTTTTATGGGAAGACAAAAGTTTTTATAAAACTACAGACTTTGCATGGAATTTAGATAAAGTAACTTCAACTTTATCACCAATAATACTTAGCGTTGGATTAGACATTGAAGATAAAAGCAAAATACCAACCAAGATGACTTGTAATAGTAGAAGTATATATTACTAAACTTTTAAATAAGATATTATATCTTGTATTTAGATTAGCTTTGAATTAAGAATTAAATGTGGGCCAGTAGCTCAGCTGGATAGAGCAATTGCCTTCTAAGCAATAGGTCAGGGGTTCGAATCCTCTCTGGCTCACCACTTTTGAAAGGATTTTTATGACTAAATATAAATATAAAATAGTTATATCTATTATAATATGTTCTTTTTTGATTTCATGTTCAAAATCTTCAAAAGAAATTGTTGGTCTTTACGTGTCTCCTCTTCAATATGCAGATTACTCATGTGATCAAATCAAAAGTGAAATGATGAGAGTTTCGACAAAAGTAAAATCATTAACTGGAGAATTAGACGAAAATAAAGAAAATGATCAAATGATCACTGGTGCAGGTTTAATTCTATTTTGGCCTGCACTTTTCTTTATTGGAGGAACAAAAGAACAAGAGGCAGAATATGCTAGGCTTAAAGGTGAATATGAAGCTCTTGATAAAGTGGCAATTCAAAAAAATTGTCTTGTGAGATAGTTTATTAAATTACTAATAACAAAATTACTTCATATTAAGTATATTTAAATAGCATAATTTCTTTTGTTTAGAATGATATATTACTATTTCAATGAGACCAAAGTCCTTTTCTTTTGAAATCAAAGTTATCTGCGTAAGATTTTGGTTTAATTTTTCTAGTATTATTATTTAAAATTCTATATTTCAATGAATGAAGTTCCGCATAATCAATTGCTTCTTCTTTTGAATCAAATTTTAAATTTATTTGCTTTGCAGTATCGTCACTTCCAGACCAACCCATCAATGGATCTAAATTAGTTTTAGAATAACTTATATATTTTAAAATCCAAAATTTATTTGTCGCCAAACCTGACTGCATTGCAGACTTAGTTGGTTTATAAATAATTACATCTATATTATTTGACATAATAAAAACATATAAAAAATAATTTAAATTTCAAGTAAAGATTAACCATTTATAGAATATCCGCCATCAACTGGAATTGCAGTACCTGTAATGAAATTAGATGCTTCTGATGCTAAAAAAACAGCAATACCACCTAAATCATCAGGATCTCCCCATCTTCCTAAAGGTGTGCGCTCTGTAACTTTTTTTTCTAAGCCAGGAATATCTAAACGCGCTTGTTTTGTTAACTCTGTATCAATGTACCCAGGTAAGACAGCATTAACTTGAATATTTTTTGGCGCCCATGTATTAGCAAAACTTTTAGTAAGCTGTACCACCCCTCCTTTACTTGCTGAGTATGCACTGCCTAATGGAGCTCCAAACAAAGAATGCATTGATCCAATGTTAATAATTTTTCCAGATTTATTTTTAATAAAATGCTCGTAGCAAGCTTTTGAACAAATAAACATACTGACAAGATTCGTATTAATAATTGATGTCCACTCTTTTAATGAATATTCTTCAGGCCTTTTTCTAATATTTGTTCCAGCATTATTTACTAAAATATCTATTTTTTGAAATTTATCTACAACTTGATTAACCATATTTTGACAAGAAAGTTCGTCATCGACATCAACTTCAATAGCCATTGCATTAATATTACTATTTTTTAATTTATTTACAGAAAAAGTGTTTTTGTCTTTATTTCTTCCAGCAATAATTATGTTTGCGCCAGCATCTCCCATGGCTTTTGCCATAGCATAACCAATACCTCCATTACCACCAGTTATTAGAACAACTTTTTTATTTAAATTAAATAGATTCATACCTTACCTCATTATAAAATTTTCTGGTTATCATATGTTATTCAAAAAATCATAAATTTTTTTCTTAAAAAATAACAATTTATTTTTTAGTAATAGATTTTCATTTTCAAGTTTTATAATTTTTTGTTCCATTTCTTGAAACTTTTTAGCATCTAGATTGTACTTGCTATTTTTTTGAGATAAACATGAGTTGTAAATAGTAATATCCTTAGGAGTTGTATCTTTTAAGATGCATTCATGAGAAAAAGTTGTATTAATTTTTAAGATGATAAATAAGAGAGAAAAAATACATAAATATATTTTGTTTTCTAACAGTCTTGTATTTGTCATTCTAAAGAGATAATATATTTAATCTTTTTTAACAACAGGTTTTCTTATATGTCTTTAAACTCTTTGCCACCTTTAGTCTTTAAATCATTTATTGGTTTTGACGAGTTATTTGATGAAATATCTAGGATAAATCATAATAAAGAATCTAACTATCCTGCATTTGATGTTATAAAAACTGATGAAAAAAACTATGAAATTAATTTAGCAGTAGCTGGTTTTAGTGAAAGTGAAATAGAAATAATTTCACTTCAAAATATTTTATACATTAAAGGAAAAAAAGTTCAGAATAATAGTCAAAATATTATCCATAAAGGTATAGCACTCAGACCTTTTGAGAAAAAATTTAATTTAGATCCTTTAATGGAAGTAACGGAAGCAATACTTTCACAAGGACTGTTGAATATTAAGCTTTTTAAACGGGAACCTGAGATTATTAAACCAAAGAGAATTGAAATCAAAACTACATAAAAGCAGATTTTGAGTTACCTGTTTTTTGTATCTTGAATATTGAGCCATGATCACTGGGTGGAGGTAAAGGTATTCTTACAGGTATATTTTCCATTCTAGGACAAGTAGAAATTTCTCCCGAAATTAATTGAGATTTCATTTGTTTCCACAGGTCATTAGGTGAAGTAAACTTCATATAAGATGGTGCACCCACTAACGGCCAAGAATCGGCTGCACTTAATTCATAAAATAACATCATTCTTTTGGATGAACTTTCATTCATAGCCGAGCCATGAAGTAATCTTGCATGATGAATTGAAATTGAACCTGCTTTTCCAGTAAGTGGAATTGCATCATTTAAATTAAAATCTTTATCTTTTGGATCAATTGCTCCACAAAATATACCATCTGAATTATTATGATTAAGAACAGGGCCTTTATGAGTTCCAGGGATTACCATCAACGGACCATTAGATAAATTTATATCATCCAACATTACTCCTACAGCAAGCACATCGTCGTTTGTATGTGGATAAAATGCCCAATCTTGATGCCATTCAACTGCAGATCCACCTTTTTCAAACTTTGTATTTAATTTACTAGATTTCAAAATAATATTATCACCTAATAAATCTTTTAAGACTTTGGTAATTAATGAATTTTTAATCAAGTTTAAAAAATGGATATTTATTAGATGTGGTTGTTTAACTCTAGTTAATCTAGGATTGTCTTTTGAGTGATCATCCTCTAAATCAAAAATGTTATCACTTTCATTGATCTCTCTCGATTCTTCTATGAATTGATCGATTATACCACGTGTTTTTTTGATTTCATCTTTATTTAAAAGCTCTTCAATAACAATAAAACCATTCTTATAATAATCTTGTATTTGATGTTTATCTAACATTTCAATATATTAGGATATTTCAACATTTAAAAAAAGATATTTATGAAAAGTATAATTGTTAAAGAAGATTCTGGTCTTGCCTGGATAAGATTATTATTAGTATTTATATTATGCACATTAGGCTTTATAGGAATGTGGTCAGTTGTAATGATTTTACCAAGCATTGAAAAAGAATTCCAAATTTCAAGATCTTCAGTAACTATACCCTATGTTCTTACTATGTTTGGATTTGGCATAGGAAATATTATAGTTGGAAAATTTTCTGATGAATATGGAATAAAGAAACCTATTATCTTTGGTTTCATAATATTAATTGCTCTTTATTTTGTTTCAGTGCTATCACCGAATTTTTACATTCTATCAATAATACAATTTGGATTAGGCTTTTCATCTGCAGTTTTTTTTGGGCCTATGATGAACGATATTAGCTATTTTTTTAAAAAAAACAGAGGTTTAGCTGTTTCAATAACTGCAAGTGCACAACATTTTGCAGGTGCAATGTGGCCATTTTTTTTAACATTTTTACTATCAGAACAAAAATGGAGAGAAGCACACATATTGATAGCAGTCATATGTTCAATAATTGTCCCAATTTTATGTTTTGTTGTATTTAAAATAAATTATGATAAAAAATCTTTAATAAATGACTTTGATAGGTTAAAAAATAAGGTAGGAATTCCTTTTTCAGATAACAGCTTCCAAAGATTGTTAATGATCGCTTCAATCGGCTGTTGTGTTGGTATGTCTACTCCACAAGTTCATATTATTCCATTATGTATTGATCAAGGCATAAGCATCATTACTGGAGGAAAAATTTTATCAATAATGTTATTTTGTGCGGTTTTAAGCAGAATAATATTTGGATATATTTCAGATATAATTGGGCCATTAAAAACTTTATTAATTGGTTCAAGTTTGCAAATGATAACCTTAATTCTATTTATTCCATTCAATACTTTAACTGGATTATATGTGGTCTCTATTTTATTTGGCCTATCACAGGGAGGTATTGTTCCAAGTTATGCTTTGATTGTTAAAAAATATTTACCTAATAAAGATGCTGCAGAAAGAATTGGGTTAATAATTTTTTTTACAATTATAGGAATGTCAATTGGAGGATGGATGTCAGGAAAAATTTATGATTTTTCAAATTCTTATACATTTGGATTTGTGAACAGTATTCTTTGGAATTTAATTAATGTTATAATTATTATTTATCTATACTTTTCTATAAAAAAGTAGAATATTTATTTAGTATTATTTAAGATTTTTTTATTGATGTCGTTTTTTTATTTATGAAAATTATTATATTGTCATTTCTAATACTTTTTAATATTTCAAATAACGCAATGTCGTGTCCTTCTAGCGGCGACGGTGATTGTCTTCCAAGTAATAAAAATTATAATAAGACTTCAAATAAATCTCTTACAGAGAAAACTGATACAGGTTCAATACCTAATTATACAAACTCAAGTGATGATGGTGACGGCTATCCAGAAGATTTTGTAATAAAAAAAAGTAGTTATTTAGAAAGTATAAACAAAAAATCAAAATTAAATAATGAAATTAATAAAATAAATTTTGATTTAGAAAACATTATTTATGCCTCATCTAAACAATACAGTTCAGATTTTAATAATAAAATTAATAATAAGCTATTCGTTGTTAATCAATTAATTAATCAAAATAAAAATGTTGATAAAGATATATTCAGTACACTGAATCAAAAAATTGATAAACTGCTAAACACAATTATTTATTCTTTTAACGATAATAAAACTTTAACACTTTTGACTTACGATAAAAATAAAAAAAATGCTTCAGATATGCTTTATAAAGTAAAAAAATATAATGAAATTAATGATATTATAAAAACATTGGAAGTTATGAATTAATATTATTAAAATCTTTTGATGAGTGCCTTTCTCTTAATTGATAGTCTGGGTTCCCACTTACCTTATTTACTATTTTACCTCTCTTAACAGCAGGTCTCGAATTAATTGTTTCAGCCCATCTGAGTACATTTTTATATGATGTTGCGTCTAAAAAATCAGCTGCTGAATATAATTTACCTAATGTTAATTGGCCATACCAAGACCAAATAGCTATATCTGCAATTGTATATTGATCTGCACATATAAAATCTTTATTTATAAGATGTTGATTTAATAAGTCTAATTGTCTTTTTGTTTCCATTGCATATCTGTTAATTGGATACTCATACTTTTCAGGCGCATAGTTATAAAAGTGCCCAAATCCTCCTCCCAAATAAGGTGAGCTACTCATTTGCCAAAACAACCAATTGATGCATTCTACTCTTAATTCCTTAACTTTTGGAATAAATTTATCAAATTTTTCAGCTAAATATAGAAGTATAGAGCCTGATTCAAAAACATTTATAGTTTTACCATTACTATAATCAACAAGTGCAGGAATCTTTGAATTTGGATTAATTTCAACAAAACCAGTAGAAAACTGATCACCTTTGCTTATTTCAATTAGCCAGGCATCATAATCTGCATCTTTAATATTTAACTCTAACAATTCTTCAAGTAGAATTGTAATTTTTATACCATTAGGTGTACCTTGAGAATATAATTGAAGTTTATGTTTTCCAACTGGCAAATCTTTTTCAAACCTAGATCCTGAGGTTGGTCGATTTATTTTAGCAAACTTACCACCATTTTCTTTATCCCATTCCCATTTTTTTGGAGGTATATACATAATGTGCTCCTTTATAGGTTAAATAAAATAAATTATTTAACTTCCTTTAGTGTTTCGACAATACTATCCCTCGCACCACTGTCTAAAAAAAAGTCTTTTAATGTATTAGAAATTTCAGGATAATAAGTAGATAATCCAATTCCAATTATAATTCCTATAATAATTTTAATCATGTCATTACTCCACATAAAGAATTTAATTTAAACAATAAATTTGTAAATAAAAATTAAATATTTTTTAAATAACTAGGATCTAAATTAAAATCTTTATACCCTTGATAAATTAAATTTAAATAAGTATTAGATGGTCTTAATAATTTATTTGAATTCATTACATATGTCATTGCTTTAATTGAATAACATTTAAAATATATTTTTGAATATAAAATTGGAAAATTTTCATAAATATCTAATTTTTTCTCGCAATGCTTTGTAATTTTCCATAAACCAATTGGAACGAAACTATTATTATTTTTGACAATATTTGCATATCTATTAAAAGACAATCTCCATCCAGAAAGCTTATTTACACTAACTCCGTTTAGTTGAAATACTTGTTTCGCCCTAGGACACCGTGAACTCATTAGTTTTACATTTAAATTTGATCCATAAGCTATGTAATACATAAAAAGCAATTCCAGATGCATTTAAAAAAATAATACCTAATCAGTTTATTTTCTATTAAGTATTTTATTATAATGCAGAAATCTATCAAAATTTCTAATAATATTAAAGCGTTTAAGAGTAGAACGAAAATTCTCCTGAGCTCCAAAATAACTATATAACTTTAATGAAATAACCTGATCATAATAAATTTCACTATGCATAAAGGCATAAATGCAAATGTCTTTTCATTTTTATTTAATTTTTGATGAAGTTGTAAACAAATTAACTCTTTTGATAAAAAGATAGCGATATGGTCTTGATGATAAGCTTCTGGTTTCTCTCTAAAAAAATTTCTAAAAATTAATCAATGAATATAATTTTAGCTAATCTTCCTTTTTCAGATATCTTCAGGAATTTAATTTACTTTTAATCACATTAGAATTAATATTTGAAAACCACATCTACGAAGATCATCAAATTTTCAATCTCTTTTACTATCATTATGGTTCATTTTCATGAAACCAAAAAGTAAGAATATCATTAAAATGCAAGGTTCATTTCCAAATTTTTATTCAAATATCTAAAAGATGGTAACCCAACCAATTAAATTTCAAAATGCTCAAGTTGAGTTTTATTTTTATTAATATAACTCCAATCGTAGATTACACCAAGCCCCTCACCATCAGGAACATCTACAAACCCATTTTCATCAACACAATCAAGCATATCACTATATCCACATAAGTATACAGGTGGTATAGCATTATCACAGTCTGGACCAACTAAAGCTACCTCGTAGTAATTTGTATTTCTAATTGCAGACATCATAATTCTATGAGCTGGTCCACAAGCATGTATCTCAACATCAACTCCTAAAGATTCTGCTAGATGTGCGATCTTCATTCCTCCAGTTATCCCCATATCATATTCGGGATCCATTCTTAAAAAATCTGTTCCTCCTGCTAAAACAAAATCTGCTTTAGGCTCTACCCCTCTTACATGTTCTGTTTGAAGTATTGGAGTTTTTATAAAACTTCTAAGCTTTTTATGACCAAAAGCTGACACACCAGAATCTCTATATGGATCCTCAAGCCAAAAGTAATTTGCTTCATCACATGCTTTGCCGACAGCCAAAGCATCCGCAAAAGTTCTTAATTCACAGGCAGGGTCTAGCATTAAAGTCATTTTGTGACCAACTTTTTTTGCAACATGTAGAATATTACCAATTTCTTCTTTGACATTTCCCTCATTCCAACCATGAATTTTGAAGGCTTTATATCCAATATCAAAACATTTTTCAGCAAAGTCTGCATATGCTTCTTTGCAGTCTAATCCACCATTCCTATCTCCATGATATGTACTAGCATATGCTGGAAGTTTATTTTTAAAACCACCTAACAAATTTTTTACTGAACATTTATATTTTTTACCAAACCAATCCCACAAGGCAATATCAATAGGTCCATGTCCCATATGATCAAATTGTCTTAATTCACGTTTAAAATCATCATAAATACCCTCTCTTTCTTCAGCATGTCTTCCAAGTAATTTAGGGGCAAGCATACATGATTGTGCAAAAGTTGAAGCAGTTGAACACCAGTGAGTAACATATTCACCAACAGTTCCGTCATCTGTAATTATTTTAATAGCAAACTTTTTTAATTCACTGACCTCACCTCTTGAATAACCAAAAGCACCTACACTATTAGCCCCAGTTAAATTACCTAAATTATTAACAGGGAATTTAAATTCGTGAAGTTCAACTTTTTTGATTAATGTCATAATTTATTTCTCATATACAACAGGAAAATCTTCAACATCTAATTTATCTCCAGTATTTAACTGAACATGATCAAAGGGAGGTGAACCTTTCCCTTTTCTATCAACAAAACGTGTCTTTTCACCAACACACCTTGCCGAAAAAACTCGTCTTCTTAAACTTTCATTTAAATTGGCACTTGCACCATGAATTATTCTAAAATCAAAAGCTATTGCATCACCTGGCTCCATATCCCAAGCAAGGATATCATAAGAACCTAAATTATTTTCTATATCTGGCATTTCTTCACTATTATCATTTTCGTATAAATCATTTCCATTAAATCTTTTAGGTCTATGAATTTTACCAGTCAAATGAGATTTAGATATACATTTTAAACTTATTTCTTTTGATATTGGATCTAATGGTATCCAAAAACTTACATTTTGAACACCATCAACGCAATAATATGGAAGGTCTTGATGCCATGGAGTAGCTAAAGATGATCCAGGCTCTTTGACTAAAACATGATCATGAAAAAAACGAGTAAATTGTGAAGCCATTAAAGCAGAAGAAATTTTTCCAATATCAGAATTAAAAATAAAATCTTTAAATTCATCAATCCTATTCCAGTTACATAAATCTTGAAAAAATTTTGCAGTACCATCTTCAGGTAAGTATGATCTTTCTCTTGGACTCGGATTTTTAATTAATTTTTCAATTCCAGTTTCTAAAGTTTCAACCCAATCAATAAAGATTCCTCTTAAAAGAATAGCACCTTCTTCTTTATAAGATTTAATCTGATTATTTGAGATATCCACTTAGTTAACCTTATTTATTTCTGGACAACGACCTAACTCTTTGAGTTGTTTAAAAGAATTATAAGTATCAATAATTCCTTCTTCAACAGAATATGTAGGGTAATTCCCTATTAATTTTCTAAGTGGCTCATCACTTAAATTAGGTGGAAAAGGAAAATTTTGACCTGAGCAAGTTACTTTAGCTTCAGGTTTAAGAGATTTTAATATAGAGATACCATTTTCAATAGTTTCACATTGACCATTCAAATTAAAAACATAAGCTTTAGTAAATTCCTTCATTACAGAATAAATAAATGCTGAAGCCGCTTCTCCTGCATATAACCAGCTATATTTACCCTTATACGGAATATCATATTTTTGATCAAATGCCGCTGATTGAATCGCTATTGTATTTTTTGAACTTACACCTTGATCTCTTGTTAATCCATAAACAATATTTGGTCTAATACCAATTGAAGGTATTTGAAGATCTGCATTATAAACATAAGCTGTGTGTTCATTAGCTTGTTTATAAACACCATAAAATGTTTCTTTCCACTTCCCGCCAGGAGGCATGCCTAAAGAAGCTACCGATGAAGCATAAACTATTCTTCTTAATCCAATTTCTCTGCAAACCTCAAATACATTAATTGTACCCTCAATATTTACTCTTGCGCCTAAAGCAGGATCTGCTGCGCAAAAAGGCACTTGTAAACCTGCTAAGTGAATTATTGCAGAGGGATTATATTTTTTTACTAAATTAAGTAGCTCAGGATAATTAGTAACATCGTTTTTTTCCCAGGGAACATTTTTTGAATCATCTCCCAATATCAAATTTAATCTTCTCTTTGATTCAGAAATATCAAAACCTACACATGGGATTTTTGATTTAGTTAAAATTGATAAAACCCAACTTCCAATACATCCACCAGCTCCTGTTACTATAATTGGAGTTTTAAAATCATGCTCATTAATTATAAATTTATTTGTTAAAAAATCTAAACTCATGCTTCACCTCAATAAATGATATATGTAAAATTAAATATCTCCAATTCTAATTTTTAAAATCTTTTACACATCTAAAACCAATATATACAGCTGACATATTTTTTGGTTTTGTTGCGTTATAACTTTGAATCATTTGATTTTTTCCATACCACCAAGATCCTCCCTTAGTACCTTTGTAGAAATTATCATTAATATCAACCCATTCCCAAACATTTCCGCCCATATCATACAATCCATTAATCCCTTTTTTTGTTGAAGAAGTTGATACATGGCCATAACCACGTAACAAAAATTTAGAATATTTTGAAGAATAATTGAAGTTACAATCATTCAAACAATTGAGACCTAATGTGTTTTCACCAGTTGGGTATGGATAAGTTTTTTTAAATTCAAAACCATCCTTATTATTAGGTCTTAACTCAGTATACGCAGATAATTCCCATTCTATAAGTGTAGGAATTCTTTTTTTATTCCATTTACAATAATTTTCTGCTTCATTAAAATTGATGTGAACAACAGGCTCATTGTCCAAAGCTGCCAAACCATATGGCCTTTTCCAGTTCCATCCTTTTTTTTGAACCCATCCATTTTCATAGATAAGTCCACCTCCATTTTTTTCAGCCATAGAAATAAAATTGGTTTCTTTGGCATAAACTTTAAATTCGCCAATAGTAACTTCTGTCTTATCAATTAGAAAGTATGAAATTTTCTGCATTGTTTTATCATCAGAGTAACTAATAGTAAAATTTAAAAAATAACAGTTTATTATAATCAAAATTTTTAATAATAATTTATGCATAAAAATAATCTTTAACTAAAACTTAAATTATCCACTATATAAAACGTTAATACAAAAAATTTTAAACATAATCATATTATAAATACCAGATGCTTTGATATTATTTTTTTCTTCTGATTTTTTTTAACAAAAATTTTATTGTAAGTGGTAAAATTCCAATTAGCGAAAAAGAAATTAAAACTTGAAAAGAAAGGATATCTGAAAAAGAGTTTATTTTAGATAACTCATTTCCTGCATTAACATAAACCAATGTCGCTGGAAACATACCTACCATACTTACCCAGAAAAAAGTGCTCAATTTAATAGGTAATAATGAGGTAACAATGTTAACTACAAAAAAAGGGAAGATAGGAACTAATCTTAATGCAAAAATATAAAAAATTCCTTCATTAATAAATTCATTATTAATTGTAACTAATTGTTTTTTATATCTCTTTTGTATATAATCATAAAATAAAAATTTAGATGTCAAAAAAGCAATTGATGCACCAATTGTACTACATAAAGATACTATTAATGTACCTAAACTCAGTCCAAATATGTATCCTGAAAGCAATGATAACAATGTAGCAAATGGAAAAGATAATGCTGAAGATATTATATATATTAAAGAAAATATTAAGATAAATGAAAATATATTTTCTTCATAAAATAAACGATAGTTTATTAAATTTTCCTGTACATAACCTAATGTAAAAAAGTTTTTTAAATCACTAAAAAATAAAATAGATATTAAAATTAATATAAAAAAAAATATGATATATCTTAAATTTTTAAACAGCATAATTGTTTTAAATTAATTAAACTGGCCTAATTTCATCATTAACTCTAATCCTACCTCCTTTTATTATTTTGCAGTTTAAACCTGAACGGTTATAAAGAGGTAATAAGAGAGGTTTGTTAAGTAAGTCAGATAAATATTTGCAAGGAAAATTTAATCTGCCACCCTCTAAAATAACTTCGCCAATTTTAATTTTTTTTCCTACCAAATAATTGAGTGGCACACCTTGAGAAGTTAAATTTCTTCTATGCTCATTAGGTTTTAATATGATTTTATCTTTTTGTAATGGTGGCTGATTTTCCTTAAGGGCAATTAAAACCTCATTTTCTATTATCGTTACATCTCTGATATCAGGGATATTTGAATACTTTCCTGTATTATTATAATATCTATCACCTTTAATCCCCTTTCCTTCAACCAAAGTAGCCTCTTTGAGTTCTTTCATGTTTGAAGAAGCTTGTTCAGCTATGTGTATGAATAGTAATTTTCCTGGCCCCCAAATCATAATTGAAAATAAATTAATTTATTACTTAATTCAAGTTTCAAAAATTATGATTGGCTTAATTTTCTTATAGCTAAAGATACATCAACATCTTCAATATTTAAGGCACCTCTTTTGATTCTAAGTTTATGAGCCATTTCAAGTACATTTGCATGGGAATAACCAAATGGAGGGTCAAATTTATAACTTGCCAACTCTATTAAAAGTCCTAACGGATCTTTAAAATATATTGAATCCATAAAACCTCTGTCTTTTATTCCAGTGTTTGCAAACCCATTTTCAGAAAGATTTTTTTCAGCAATTCTTATTGTACTTTGACTTACCCAAAAAGCCACATGATGCAAAGAACCAATATCATTTTGTAATTTAGATTTTTTTGGTTTTCTTTTTTCATCTGTAAAAACTGTTACTGTTGTTCCATCTCCACAATCAAAATACAAATGATTTATATCAAGATCATCTAAATTTGGTTGTTCAAAAATAAATCGCATGCCAAGAATATCTTGCCAAAAACTTACAGAAGTTTTTTTATCAGCACCATTTAATGTGATGTGATGTAATCCTTGTGTTTGTAAAATACTTTTCATAGATTTGATTTACTGAATAATGATATAAATGTATATGGATTGTTTATGCTAGTAAATAAAGATTTCAACATATATATAAATTATTTTATTTCAATTTCTATAAAACTATATTGAAATTTATTTGCATTAATGACGTTATGATTTACACCCTTTTCTCTAAAATAACTAATACCTTTTTTTAATTCTGAAAATGTTATTGAACTATCTTCATTAACAATTTTTAAAATTCCATCTTTCATGGGGACAACAACATAATCGTATTCGTGAATATGTTGACCTGTTTCGTCCCAAGGATCGAACACCCATTCTGTAACTCTAACTTTAGAATTATCAATCATTATTTTAGATTTCGCCATAATTAATTTCGGACTCGTTAATAGTTTGAAATTATATTAATTTATTTCAAAATTTAATGAAATAATATAAAATATTTAAATGTCTAATAAGCAAAAAAAAGCTATTATTTGGATAGGGTTATTTTTTTGGGGATTATTTATCCTTAAAGATTTTATTTAATTACAAGAACAAAATTATAATTTCATGGATCTTTTTATTAAATAATTTTATCTACCCATCCATCCACCATCAACTGTAAGTATTTCCCCATTAACGTAATTAGAAGCGTCTGAAGCTAAAAAAATTGAAGGACCTGCAAAATCCACTGGTGTTCCCCATCTACCTTGAGGAATTCTCTCTAAAATAGCTTTATATCTTACCTCATCATTCCTTAAAGCTTCTGTATTATCAGTTGCAATATATCCAGGTGCAATTGCATTTACATTTATTCCTTTTGAGGCCCATTCGTTTGCAAGTGCTTTTGTTAACTGTCCTATGCCACCTTTAGAAGCAGCATATCCAGGAACAGTAATTCCTCCTTGAAAAGTTAAAAGAGAAGCTATAAAAATAATTTTTCCTGATCCTCTATTAATCATTTCTCTTCCAATTTCTCTACTTAAAAGAAATTGAGAAGACAAATTAACCTCTATTACTTCATCCCACCACTCAGTGGGGTGATTTTCAGCTGCATTACGTCTTATAGTTCCAGCATTGTTAATTAATATGTCTGGTACAATTTTTTGATTATTTAAATTTTCTACAAAATTTAAAAGTTCATCTCTTTTAGAAAAATCAACTTTATAACCTTTAAAATCTCTACCAATTTTTTTTACTGAAATTTCAACTTCGCTACCTGATGAAGATAGTGAAGCACTTACTCCCAAAATATCAGCTCCGGCACCAGCTAATGCTTCTGCTATTCCTCTACCTATACCACGACTAGCACCAGTAACTAGCGCTAACTTTCCAGTTAAATCAAAAGACTTTAAAATTGACATTAATTAATCTCCTACTTTAATTAAACTTTTGAGTGCAGTTGGGCTGTTAGATAAACTATTAAAAGCGTTTTGAACTTCTTTTAAACTACTGACATCAGTAATTATTGTATTTGCATCAATCCTACCAGATTCTAATATTTTAATTGCTTTTTCATAATCTTCCTTTTCATAAACACGAACTCCAATCAACTCCAATTCTCTCCAGAAAAAACGAAACATATCAACAACTGGTTTTTCAGCGTGAATTGCCACCATTACAATCCTACCTCTTGTTGCTGCACAATCTGTCATTACATCTACACCAGTTTGAGAACCTGAAACTTCAAAAACTACATCTGCACCTTTCTGATTTGTTCTCTTATTAATCTCTTCTATCAAATTAATTTCTTTTGGATTGATTGTATCAAAACCCAATTTCTGGGCAATTTTTAACCGAAACGCATTTACTTCAGAGATTATTACTCTACCTCCGAAATCTCGAGCAACCATAGCAACCAAAACTCCGATTGGTCCTCCTCCAATTACCAATACATCCTCATCTTTTTTTAATCGTGAAAGTCTTACATCATGGCAAGCCACAGCAACTGGTTCTATCAAAGCAGCGTAATCCATTCTGAGTTTTTCAGGAAGGTGATGTAAAGTATGTGAGGGAACATTCCATATCTCTTGCAAGGCTCCATCAGTATCTAAACCTAAGAATTTAAGATTATGACATATATGATTGTATCTTGATTTACAAGCTGGACATTCTCCACAATGATCAAGTGGTCGCACAACAACTGGCTGACCAACTCGAAAATCTTTTACCTTTGATCCAACTTGATGAACATATCCTGACATTTCATGTCCTATAATTCTTTCAAACCCCACTCTTTTATCCATGTGACCAAAATATACATGCATATCAGTTCCACATATTCCAACATATGCAATTTTGACTGCAACTTCGTCTGGTCTAGGTTTTTTTAATTTCACCTGTTCAACTGAAAATGTTTTATTACCTCTATAAAATGCTGCATGTATCAAATTATTTTCCATTACAACCCTCACAAATAAATATCAAAGCTATCATTTGATCACTTGAATGTCATTACTAATAAAATAGAAAATCAAATTTATTTAAATTTCATAACTTTAAATTAAATAAAATTGTTAATAATTTTTCGTTTTTTTTAAAATATAGATATGTTATGATTTTAATATGAAAGATTATTTCAATATAAAAGCCACGGGCAAAAATATTGAGCTAGGTTCTTTTTTTCAAAAATATAATCTAAAAAAAATTTCGTCTGTTTTCTTAAAATATTCAGCTAATCCAATAAGTGCTAATACAGTTTTAGAGAAAAGAAATATTTTTTTTAAAGTCAAATTAGATATTTTGGTTGATAATAATATAAAATTTGAAACGTTAGGTCGTTCAAAGACAGCAACTTTAGCTCTTGATCAAGCAGTTGACAATATCTCAAAAAGATTAAGAAGACATTATAGAAAAATTAAGAACCATAGATTGCTTAATAATAGAATTGATAATGTAAAAAAAGATTTAGAAAGATACCATCTAAATTCATATTAAGTTATAAAAACACTGTAACGTATTGATTTTATTGTTTAATTATTAGTTAATAAAAATAATTTAATTTTTTTGTAAAGTTTTATATTTCAAAATCTATAAATTTGGTGAGTTATAAAAACTTGTAATTTTTGACACTTTCTTTGCAATATATTAAAATCTACTGTTGACATAATAATCATTTTTATAGCACCAAATGTTTAAATTATTTGCTAAACCAATGGTAACCTCATAATAAGTTCCTCTAATTAAAATATTTCATAAATTAATCCATCAGATTGTTTTAATCATCGAGATAATTGATTTACGATCTTGAGATAGATTATTTATAAATTTCAGTTAAACCTGCCTAAAAAAATTTCATAAAGGTCTCCTTTTTTTGTAATTAAAACAAAAATAATTATTATTAGGCTTTTAAAAAAAAGTTTGATAAATTTGTAATATGAGATTGTTTGCAAAATTACTTGTCACAGCAATGGTAATATGGCTTTTGAGTGTTGTGATATGTGGTTTATTTGGTGTTTCAATACAGTTTCCTTTTACTATTATTGAAGAAGGTGAAATTGCCTATCACAGATGGCAGACTGTAAGAATAGCTCTCTTTTTAACAGTTGCTTATTACGGGCTTCAGTATGTACTAAGTTTAACAAAAGAAGTCTACCCAATTAATTTCGTAAAAGTATATATATTTAATATGTGTATAGTTGGTCTTGCACTGTTTTACAGATTAGATGTCGAAAGAAAAGAATACTTAGTGTTAGCATTTTGGTTTCTCTTTTTGGCGATACTTAATGTTGCTACAACGAATCGTTATCGTAGGTTATTTAAAAAAAAATAAGTTAAATTAATTCCTAAAAACAAGTGTAATCAATTTTATAATATAACCATATAACAATGTTAACATTGCTACAGATAAAGCCATTCCTGTTTTTTCAATATCACCCCAATTATCCCATTTTCCAGCAGTCAAAGCTATTAAACCAATTAATGTTCCAAGCCAACCAAAATAAATGGCACCATCACCACAATTTTTTATAAATTTATCCTTTTGGTTTTTCAAAAACCCATAACCGACGCTTCCACCAGCAACAAATAAGAAACTTAAAATATCATTATAATAGTTAAACCCAACATGAGATATAGCGCCTATTATAATAATAAAGCAGATCAATAATCCAATATATTGCTTCATTTTATCCTTAAAAATATTTTATTAATTTAATTATTTTTTAATGATATATAACCACATTAATAATTCTTAATATTATGTCAATTAGTTAAAAAAGACCATAATATTCTGCTACTTTTAAACTTTATTAAGTAAAAGAGTATAGATATATGCTGAGTATATTGTAATTTTTTAAACAATTAACACATAATGTTTATCATATATTTCAAAAATTTCTTAATAAGGAGTACTAAATGGCGCGTGCAGGAACTAGATTAATTGATAGACCTGAATTTAAAACAAAACCTAAACCTATAACTTTTCTGGCAGGCGATAAAGTTTCAAGTGCTGTAGCGGTAATGTCCGAAAAAAACTATGGTTCAGTTATAATTGTAGATAAACAAGAAAAAGTAATTGGTGTAGTAACTGAAAGAGATATAGTTAAAAAGCTTGTAAATGCTGGATTGTCCTCCAAAAATACAAAATTGGAAAAAATAATGACAAAAAACCCAAGAGTAGCAAATGAAAATGATAATGTAATAGATTGGTTGAGGATAATGTCTAACGATAGATTTAGAAGATTGCCTGTTGTGGATGAAAAAAACAAAATTAAAGTAATTTTTACTCAAGGTGATTTTGTTTCTTACACTTGGCCAGATTTAATTTATCAAGCTTCACAAATGGCTAAATCAAGCTTTATGAGAGGTTTTTCAATAAACTCATTATTAATTTTCATGTTAGTATATGCGGTTGCAATATTCGCAACAGTAAGAGCTTTTATAAATTAATAAACTTTTTTTAAAGAAGATAAAAATGTCAATATATAATAAAATTGTCACAGCAATTGATGATTGTAATTTAGACGATTATTTAGATTTGCTTCATGATGACTATGTGTTTGTAAGACATCAATCAAATCAAGAAATATCTAAATCTGAATGGACGCCAATTGTAACAGGTATGTTTAATGCAATGAAAGAAGGCAAACTTAATTTTAGAAATAATAGATGTTTATATGAAAATGATGATATTCTTGTTATTCACAATATTGGTAACTTTCCTGATAATACAAAAGAAGCCATAATGGCAGTTCATACCAAATTAAATGATAAGATTATGAAAACTGAAAGTGGCGTAACTCGCTTAGATTAATTGCTAAAATTTATTGTAAATTTAATACTTATTTACCTCACACATTAGCTGAGTTATTGATTAATTAAATAAATAGTAATTTTTTTTGTTGGTGTATTAAATTTTTATAATTACTGCTTTTTAAATAAATTATTCATTTTACAAATTAATATTTATGGATAATTATTTACAAATTTTTCAGTGAAGCTGTATCTTTTGATTTCTATAATCCAACAACCATTTTTCAAAAACCATTATTGCATCTTCCATGTCAGATGTTTTGTTGGGATGTTTTTTTGCTCTCCCTAACATAGTTGATACAACATTGACTTGGTATTTAATGTCTCTTCCTTTGATAGCATCAAGGGTATAAATTGCCTTTTCTTTATCCTTGAAACCAAGACCTTTTAATGTTGTTTTAGGTTTGTAATCTGAATATAAGGATAGGTTTAAAGGTTTTATTTTACCTGATTTTAGCTCTTTACTTATCGGCATTGAATCAATTAATTCAAAAATATCTTTAGGTACTAAAGTATCAAATTCATTTTTTAAGGTACCGTCGTAACCTATAAGTTTTATAGAAAACTTAAGCTCTTTTTTCCTATTAGACATAAGTTTTACATGTCTTTTATGGAAGTCTTTTATAAAATCATGATAAAGTTTTTTGCTATTTAAATAATTTATATCCCTATAACAGGTAGTATCAAGCAAAAGAATTCTACACTTCCATTTATATTTGGTTAAATTCACGATTTAAGAGGCATCGATGTTTTGTTCATTTTCACCTTTTGAATTATTTGATTTTTTCATCTTGCAGATTTCTTTAACTGCTAACCCTGTTATTACTCCAATGCCAATTCCAATAATAGTTCCTTTAATCAATCCAAATCCAAACATTTTAAACTCCTAATATTTAATAAATAAAAATAACTGATATAAACCTGCGAAAAGACCAAAGAAAACGTATAGTCTTATCTTGGATTTTAACAGTTGACTTATGATAATTTTCAATTTAATTGCCATACATGATAATTAATATTTAATATACTTATTTCAATACCACTTCGTTTGTACACTTTTTTTCTTCAATTAAAAAAAAGTGATTATTAATATATTAAATTATTCAATTTAACTTCATTCACTTTCAATTTTCTCATTTTTTTAATTTCTATATCAAATATATAAATGTTATTATTTTTTTTATTACTGTCTATTTTACTAAACAGTATCCCAAAATACTTATTTCTTGATGAAAAGAATTTTAAAATTTCATTTACAGGTCTATCAAAGTAAATTTTTTCATTATTTAGAAAATTAATTCTTTTAATATCTTTATCCCCTTATAGTTTTAGTAAATTAATTTAGAAGAGTTAGGTCTTGATACCAAATAGGTTGGCCCATTATACAGTTTAATTCTAGTGGCATGGCACAATTAATTATTCTGTAGTATTTGATGCATCCAGCTCTTATTTTTTTAGGGGTCACAAACCATATTTTAGACCTTCGATAGTCTTTAGTTTCACAGTGTATAGTTTTAAATAGAATTTTACATCATTAATTTTTTTTAATTACTTTTAAACATGTATTATTTATAAAATGTAATTGAATGTTATCTAGTTTTTTACCTAAAGAAGCATTGTTATATAATAATAAAAGAATAAAAAAACAATTTAAACTTACGTCAACCTATAATACATTTTTAAAAAAAACTAATTAATAAATGCATATGTCAAAATAGGAAGATTTGTATAGGCAAATCGACCTTCATCCTCTGCTAATTTTAACTGACGTTTCCATTCATTAACTTTAGTTTCAGATATACCTTGTTGTATTGCAAATTGTCCAATAACTTCTTCTGCAAATTTAGCGGGAGAGTTATCATCTCGATTTGTAATAAACATAGGTAATGGTTTGTGTTTAATATTTTTAAAACCAAACTTTTTTAGCTTGCCCTCTAAAGAGGTTGGAAGCATCTGGTGAAAACAGTGCGCTTTAAAAGTGTCATGTATGGTTTTATTTAACACTTCATCGGCACCAAAAAATTTATAATAATCCCAAAGTATTGAAATATTTACAAATATAGATGATGGTTTGAGTAGTCTTGTCAATTCTTTAATTGAATCATCAACATCATTAATGTATTCAAATGTCTGTACTGAACAAATTGAATCACAACTATTATTTTGAAGACCAATTTGGTTTGCATAACCTTTTATTGTCAAAACATTTTTATATGAACTACATCTTTTTCTAGCTTGTTTAAGTTGGTCTTCACTTGTATCTAAACCATATGCTTTTCCTTCTGGACCTACAGCCTTTGCTATATCTTCTAAAAGATGCCCTCCACCACAACCAATATCTAAAACATGTTGACCTGATTGGATATTAAGAGCATTTAAAATTTCTAATCGTCTTGATGTTCCTGCAATGCTAGCAGCCATTCTTCTTTGAATAAGGCCAATTTCATTTTTAAATTCCATAAATAATCCTAATTTTTTTTTAAATAAATAGCATAATATTTTGAGTTTAAATCACCTAAATCTACAAATTCATATGAAACTTTAAAAAATTTTTTAAGTACTTTTAATAAATCTGTGATTTTCTTATTTTGAAATACATTATCATTGAATGTTTTAACAGCTTCAAATTTTCCTGCAATAAAAATAACCCCATTTTTATTTAAAATACGTTTGAATTCCTTTAAGTATAAATCTAACGGATTTAAAAAATATATGACATTAATTAATAATATTTTGTCAATTGAACAATTGTTTATGATGCCTTTTAGTTTCTTGGCATCATTTTCATAAAGTTCTATTTTATTTCCAAATTTTTTGTTTAAATGATTTCTAAAAATAGGACTTATTTCAATAACTTTAATTTGCTTTGGATTTTTTTTCAAAATTTCTATTAAAGCTTGTCCATTTCCTGAACCTATCTCTAAAATTTTATCTTCCCTTTTGATATTTAGTCTTTGAACACTATCTTCAATAACTTTTTGATTACCAACCAACATCAATCTTTTTGCTATGAAACCAAAAAAAATCGAATTTGGAGAACGTAAGTTCTCTGCCATTACTCTAGTGTTTTTAAAGTATTTGTGAAGATTAATAGCTACCTTGTTTAATAAATTTTCAAATATCATTAAAAAGATACATTTTCAAAAAGATTAAAATTACTATTTGATGTCATTCTACCTGAAGTTTCACCTCCAACAATGGACATAGTAGCTCCCATTTCCTTGACTTGTGTTTTAACATCAGAATATTCTTTAGCTTTTTTAAATGATATTTCCCAATCTTTTTTATTCTTCCAAACTGTTAAATAATGAAGTTGAGTATTTGTAACATCTACAAATAAAGAAAAGTTTAAACCTTCATTAAACAATTTGTCAGTATAATTTATACAGAAAAATCGAAAGGAGTCTCTTGCAACTTTGTTAGGGAATTTAAAAACATGAATTCTTGTGTACATCAGAAAACCTTTTATTTTTTGCATAATGATAATCTATAATTATATTATTATTTATTTTTTTTAATCAAAGAAAATAATTTTTTTTTAAATTAAATGTTAATATCCTTCCCATATGTCATATAGATACATGTAGATGTTTATATTTGGTGTATGTAACAGATTGGTATGTGTGGAAGATAACTAGTTTAATAGAGCATACATAAATCTGTATAGAGATATTGTTAGATTCTTGGGCATTGGAGTGGTAATTAGGTGAGCTCAAGAAGTATGAAAAACAAAGTAAAAAAATTTTGTGCATTTTTACTTAACATAGATAGTTTTGATTGATAGTTTAATATATTGTAAATTTTTGCAGACCAGGAGTTTCTATTGAATATCAAAGCAAATTTAATGACCTATAATACATTTACTTTTAAGACAGAAGCGCAAATGCTTCTTTTTAAAAGGATATGGGAAGATAATGGTACAGCACTGTTTGATAAACTAAAAAAAAAAGGATGTACAAGATTTTGTCTAAATCAAATCTGGAATGTAAAGGGAACATTTAAGATGTCTGTTCTTTTTGAGTATGAAAGTCCAACTTCATTTAAACAATGTCAAAATGAATTAGAAAATTTTACTAAAAATCTTATGAAAGAACTTCAAGCCGCAGACCCTGTTATAGAGGCAAGTAGAAACATTGTCCTTCAGGACTTAAGAGTTTAGCTCCTTAATAAGACTGAAGCCTACACCCACTAAAACCTTATCTCATACACCATTGTTTCTGTTTTATAGACCAGCTAGATGATTTATTAAAATAGTAAAAATTAATAAATATTAAGTCTTTGTAAATGAATCTGAACTCATTAATGTTGAAATTGCAGTTTCTAATTTGGCCCCTGAAGCAGCTCTAATTTTAGTTAATTCTTCATCACCAGCAAAATTTTGTAAAGCTTCTTGAGATTCAAAATCCATAATAACAGTCAATTTATTATCATTATCTTTTTCAGTACCAGCAAATACTAATTTTCCCCCATGTTCATTTAATTTAGATTCATTATCAATAAACATTTCTTTCCATGGAGCAAAACCTCTCTCCAAATCAATTTCCATTTTAACTATCATTAATTACCCCTTTTGAAAAAGTTCTTTATTTATAAAGTTTAAACAATTAACCAAATTTAAAAAGAAATAAAAACTACTTTTTTTCCCTCCACGCAATATAAGATGATGAACCAACTATAAGTAATCCTCCTAACCAAAGTGTAAAAGGCGTACTCTCTATAAAAACTGTATAACCTATCAAAACTGCCCAAACTAATTTAAGAAAATCTAAAGGTAATAATATAGTCAAACTTCCTCTCTTAAAAGCGCTATTCAAAAGAGTTTGAGCAATAGTTCCAGTGATAGCAATAAAAATAATAATCAGAAATTGTTTAACATTTGGAATTGTAAGATAAGGATAAGCAGCAACAAAAGTAGCAGGTATCATTCCAACACCAGCATATAGTGATATTGTAACTGCAGAATCCGTTTCTGTTAATTTCTTAATAAATATTAGAGATATAGACCATATGAAAGATGATATAAGTATCAAAAGTCCACCTAGATTTATTGAAATATCTGGTCTTAAAACAATTATACATCCTATAAATCCAATACATAAAGCTACAATTCTTCTTAATCTAATTTTTTCTTTCAAAAAAACAATTGCCAATAAAGTTGTAAAAATTGGTACTGATAAATTTAATGCCGTAACTTGAGATAAAGTTGTTAAAGTTAGTCCATAAAAAAAACATAGCATGGCAATTGAATTTGTAATAATTCTATAAATTTGAAGTTTTGGTTGTTTAGTAATAAAGGTATTTAATCCCTGCTTAAAAATTAAAGGCGCAAGAACAAATATAACAAGTACACATCTTAAAAAGGTGATTTCAAAAACATGAACTTCATAAGATAAATGTTTAGCAACACTATGCATTATAATGAAACTAAATCCAGATATAATCATTAAGATAATGGAGATAGATGTCGATGAAAAGTTATTGAGATATTTTATAAAATTTTTAAATAAAATTATCATTATATTACTTCTATTTAAAATTAGCAGATACATTTCCAAATAAGGACGAATGTACTTCAATTAAATTTACATTGTCTATTGGAATTGGAGGACCATATGCGCCAGTCAAAATGAGGTCATTTTTCTTTATTATATTATTCATTTTGGCTTGTTCTTTTACAAACCATTCAATTTTTGACATTATGTCTAAAGGCCATATTTTATTAGTCCATTCATCTATGATTTTTTTGTCATAAATTAATTTTAGGTCAGTTATCTTATTAACTTTTGGTTTTTTAATTCCAGCACCACAAACTATACCAGCATTAATTGCATTATTTGAGATATGTTCTGCTCCATGGGGTTTTTTTCCATAAAATATTAAGTTATGTATTTCAATTATGGGATGGATTGTTTCAATAGAATCCAATATATACTCTAAACTAATATTTTCTGGCTTTAGAGTTCTTTTTAATTTTATTCCAAACTCAGCTTCCATTGCTGGATTTGAATAATTATTTTTGTTTAGCTGTGCACCATCAAAATGCAACTCATTTTCCCATAACCTACCCCAAGCTGGATGAGAAAACCCATATTTTTTTTGTGTTTGTTTTTTTACACTACCAATTTTATAACCTATCACTTTTTCACCTCTTTTAATTCTGAGTTCTGTGACAAGAGATTGAATTTTATAGGCATCTGCAACAGTTATGTTAAGATTATTCTTAAACAAAACACTAGGTTTTTTTTTGTCGTAATCATTTAAAATTTGCTTCGCATAAAGTTGAAGTTGATTTAGCAAAATCATTATAGAGCTTTACTTATTTTATTTCCATTTTTATAGATACCTGAAAATTCATTAATTTTCATACCATTTGACGAGTAAAACTCCCAAATACCGTCTTTTTTTCCATTTTTAAAACTACCTTTGTACTCTAATTGTCCGTTGTAATAATATCCAACCCAAACACCTGTTTTTTTTCCATTAATAAATTTACCTCTATAATTAATTTTACCATTTTCAAAAAATCTTAACCAAAGCCCATCTTCTAAATTATTCTTATATTTTCCTTTTTCTATGTATTGACCATTTTTACTAAATGTAATAAAGCTTCCATTTTTCACACCTAAATGATAATTTGATATAGAAAACAATTTCCCATCATCATAAGATCTTGTCCATTTTCCATGTTTTTTTCCTTTTATAAAAGAACCATTAATTTTCCCAGTAATTGCTCCATCAAAAGGAATTTTTGAGCCTTTTTTGTAATAAAGTCCATTATTCCAAATTAAGTCACTCATTATTTCACTTGAAATAGAAAAAGGCATGATAAAAAAAATTAATAATAATGTTAAATATAAGAATTTCATTTTAAATAAAATTTAGAATATTTATCAGCCCAAAGATGTCAATATGCACGATTTGTTTTACCAAATTGTCTACCATATATAAGTGGGCACTTAGTGTAAGGGTAAATGCTCACTTCTGTCTAATCTATATAAGTCCAAATAATGTATAACTTTAGGATAACTTTTATAATAAAATAAATTTTATTTAAGTGAATCAATCATTTGATTTTCAAAATTTTTAATCAAATTTAAGTCATTTGTATTTTTACAACTCAAAGCTTTTTTGTTGTAGGACTGTGTTGAACCATTCCAAATGACTTTTTTAGCTTTAGCAACTTCCTTAGATTCAAAATATGCATTTAATAACTGTGTCATTGTCAAACCCATCTGAGGTTGGCTAAAAAAAACTTGTCCAACTTTTTTAAATAAAGCTATTTCAAGATTGTTTGTTTTCAAACATACTTCAGTTAAACCTACAATACCACCCATTTGTCTATATTGGTCTACTGCAGAGCCTTGAGCATAAACAACGTTTGAAAACGTTGATAATGTAAATAAGGCTAAAAAAAGTTTTATAAATAAGTAGCGTTTCATATATAATCCTCAACATTCGCACAGCTATACTTTATACTAACATAATTTAAAGTAAATGCTAATAACATAAAATAAGATTACTTCCATTTAAGATGTTTTGATTTAATTAATTGTTTTAGTATAAAATGGTCTACCATAGCCCTGCACTACACTCTTTAAACTCAATCCACCTAATTCGTTTATAATTTCTGATGGACATTCAACTACTCTTAATCTATCTCTGAAACAATGCCTATAATTGATTTTCTGAGTATTATTACTGCAGGATTTTTTTCCTGTATAGTTTTAGATATATTTGGCCGTCTCTTATTGATTTTATTTAAAGTACCCGAACCTTCATGGGGTGTTGTTGGTCGTTGGGTTTTTTACATGGTCAGGCGAGGAGAGATTTTTAATCCACAGATTTCAGATGCTATGCCAGTTAATCATGAAGTAAAAATTGGCTGGGCTTTCCATTATTTAATTGCTGTAGCTTGGGCTGTTGTGTTTTATATATTCTTCATTAGTTATCCGTTATTAGATTTATCCTATAGAAATGGGCTATTGTTTGGTGCATTAACAACGATTGCCCCATTATTCATTTTCATGCCTTTTACTGGTCAGGGAGTGCTTGCAAGAAAAACTGATATGCCTTTCTTAACTTCGCTTATTTTGTTAGCACGACATTCTGTTTTTGGGTTAGCTATGTTTGAAGGTTTCAGTTGGTTTCACTAGACCGTCAAAATTCAATATTCTTCATCCACTTGCAAAGAATGGATAATTTATATCCTTTACCATAACTCTGCCCTACACTCTTTAAACTCCATCCACCTAACTGGTCTATAATTTCTGATGGACACTCAACTGCCCTCAATCTATCTCTAAAACTATGCCTAAAACCATGAATGACATATTCATCCATCAGTTTACTCTTTAGCCATTTATTTAAAGCTGCACTTGCTGAATTAGCATTGCATTGATTTATGGAGGTATATCTAGGGAAAGCAAATATACTATCACGATTGTGCTCTATAATCCTCTTACAAGCCCATAGAGCCTCTCCAACTAAAGGTATATATCTTTGACTACTTCTGGTCTTTAAACGTCTCCATGGATGAGGAATGAGTCTAATATAAGGTATCGGTTCATCTAGCTTTATATCCTCTTTAGCTAACCCTAATGCTTCAGATAAACGCATACCACTATCTGATAATAAAGATATCAACCACCTAGGTTCATCATTCATTTGTTTGCAATATCCATGGATTAATCTAATTTTATCCATAGGAATACTCATTCTTAATTCATTATCTATTGAAGGTAGATATACCTTAGAGAAAGGATTAAGTATATTTAATCCATGCTCACTTATACTTAAATTAATAATAGCTCTTACTGATGAGAATACTCTTTTAACAGTTGAGTTAGACATCCCCTGCTCTATTAACCAATCACGAAACTTCCCTGCTTCTAATGATGAGTATGATTGAATAGATTTATTACCCAAAACTTTAATTATATATTCAACATTTCTATGAGCAGTTCTTAGAAATGTTTTATTCTTATTTACTCCTTTTAACTTTAGATATAATTGAAGAGCATCTATTATATTGGGACCATTATCATTATCACTATCAGTCTTTATCAAATGCATTGCAGGAACATTCATATTCTGAAGTCTGATACCAAACCAATAATCTTCTAGTCTTTGACTAACTGATTTTATCATTCTTATAGCTGATGAATATGATTTAGTTTTAAGACTAAAACATAATCTTTTAACTGCATAAAGATTCTTCAAGTCATTTGGAACACGCCTTACAAAGTAATAATTACCATCACGATTCAATAAATGATTTGCTATATATTTGTTTCTCATATTGTTTCACACCCCAAGTCCTAGTTTTAACTTTCGCTATGAAATCAATGACTTATGGGAAACACATAATGTGGAATGGTGCGCTCTAGAGGACTCGAACCCCTAACCCCCAGAGTCGAAATCTGGTACTCTAATCCAGTTGAGCTAAGAGCGCATTAACCTAATTCTACAACATGTTGTAATTGATAATAATTAATTTTTATTTTTTTATCAGATTTTATTTTCAAGTTTTTGGATAAAAAATTTTTTACTTTATTTATATTTAAACATTCAATAATTACAGCGGAGTCGATAATTTCGTCTTCCTCCCCCTGGGTACTTCTAATTGCTTTTTCTTTTGTTTTCAATAAACTAATTTTTTTATCTGATTGAAAGCAATGAATAGAGAAAATTCCATTTTTACTCATAATTAAATCTGAAATATTATAGAATTTTTTTATTTCATTGTTTTTAGTTAAATATCTTATAGTTACAAAAAAACCACTTAATCCACTAGTCAGTGACTTTGTTTTGGTTACTTCACAAATAGCACGCGATGGATAAACATATTGTGATAAAATTTTAGATGTCCAATCTGTTGGATTATTTAATCTATTTAAATATTGTTTTGAAGACAAAACACCTTTATCTATTACATCATACATCATAAAATATTTGTTATTAGCATCTGTACCTTTAAGTCCAACACATCTAAACGCCCTCAAAAAACCTTTCACACTAATTCTTTCAGGCATGTGTTCTAAGCTGTGCCATAAATTGTAATCAAATTCATGTTTAGATAACACACCACCCCAATTCAATAATGCTCCTTTACCTAATAAAGCCATAATTTTAAGATTTATTGTTCATTTCTTATCAGTGCTTTTGATTATAACTAAACTAACTGAAATAATTGGGCCGATTAATATAGCAAACATCAATGTACCTAGACCAACCGTTCCACCCAATAACCACCCCAAAATCACCACAGTTATTTCGATTGATAATCTAATTATATAAATTGGTTTTTTAAAATTTTCTGAAATTCCTTTCATTAACCCATCTCTAGTGCCTGGACCTAAATTTGTAATCAAATATATGCCGCTACCAACTCCAACTAATAAAATTCCAAAAAACATTTGAAAAATAGATAAAACAATATTTGTACTATATGGAAATAAATATACAAATAAATCAATTGTTACAGCAATGATTATAGCGTTTAAAACAGTCCCTATTCCTAATTTTTGCTTTAGAGGGATCCACAATATTAAAATACTAATGCTTACTAGAAATGTTGCTAACCCAATACTTATACTAAGATTTTTTGCAACACCTTCAGCAAATACAGTCCAAGGAGTAACTCCCAAATTTGAAACAATAAGCAAAGCTTCACCTAATCCAAATAATGTCAATCCAAAGATAAGAAAAAATAAAGTTTTTAGACTTGGTTTAATATTAAAAGGGCTATCTGAACTCCACTTAACTTTTGGAATATGAGTTATTTTAAAATAATTCAATATAAGTCCTTTTGAATGGTGGGACTAGCTAGGTTCGAACTAGCGACCCCTACGATGTCAACGTAGTGCTCTACCACTGAGCTATAGTCCCATGCTTACCTTAAAATGAACTTGAAAATAAACCTTAATATTGATCATTTTCAATCTATTTAAAGCCTACCTTATGTTTCAAGCCTTTAAAGTCAAATGCAATTTAAATGAAATTGAAACTTTAAAACCTCACATCAACTGTTTCTTGAATATACAAGAGTACTCATTTTTTGCAATAATTTAAATATGTGTGTGACATATGTGTGACACGATTTATAATTATTACATGATTAAAAATACCTATGTTGATCCAAATGCAACGATTGAAACTCATTGGAGGTCAATAATTCTATTAGGTAAAAACACAGCTTCATATAAGTTTTCTCTTGCTAAAACATTACTTAAATTTCCAAGACAGCAAAGCTTGTTAAGAATAGATGAACTCGCCCTTCCCTTTGCATTAAATATCTGTGAACATTTAAAACTTAGTAACAAACAACATACAGGATCTACCAATAGTTTTTTAGAACAATGTAGAAAGTTTAATTTGAATGAAATCTCTAAAGAAGACCTTAGAGAAGCTTCAATTAAAAGTGGTTTTACTTATGTATTAGATGCTTTCCACAATGTGACTGGAGGTGAAGCTCCTAAATTTTTTGATGATAACAGAAAAAATGATAATGGGATTATTCTTACAGATAATTTTTATAATTTGCTTGAAACAGAGCAGAAAAATAATTTCAAGCATGAAGTTGAAGCTAGATGGAGACTTTGGGAAACAGCAATAACATTAAAAATAAATCCAAGATTATTAGATTTACATTTAGATAGTAATGGAGAAGAAATTTTTGTAATGAATGAAAATAACAGAAGAGTAAGTGTTACTTCATCAAAGCACGCAATAGCTGGTTATCAGAGAGGTAAATGTTTTTATTGTTATGGCCCTATAAATATTGATCGAGAAAATGATGAAGTTTGCCACGTTGATCATTTTTTCCCTTTTATGTTAAAACAATTTGATTTCAATAATGTTGATTTAATTTGGAATTTAGTTTTGGCGTGTAGTGATTGCAATAATGGTGAAAGTGGAAAATTTGCTTTCTTACCTGATAAAAAATATCTTAATGAATTATACAAAAGAAATAATTATTTTATAGAAAGTAATCTTCCAATTAGAGAATCTATAATGAAACATACTGGTAGCACATATAGTGAAAGAAAATCATTTATAGAAAATTTTGATCGAAATGCTCTATCTATTCAACCTCACAGATGGAAACCAATGATGTTGAGAGGAGAGCCAATATGAATAATTGTATTTTTTGTAACTTACCCAAAGACAGAATAGTTGCTGAGTATAAACATTTTTATGTAATAAGAGATGCATTTCCTGTCACAGATTTACACTCATTAATAATCACCAAAAGACATGTGGTCAGCTACTTTCAATGTAATAAAGATGAAATAGATGAATTGCCAATAATATTGGATACACAAAAGACAGAATTGACTTTAACGGATGATACTATAACTGGATTTAATATAGGGATGAATATTGGAGAAGATGCCGGACAAACAATTTTTCATTTTCATATGCATATTATACCAAGAAGAAAGGGAGATGCCAAAAACCCCAGAGGTGGTATAAGAGGCGTAATTCCTGAAAAACAAAAATATTAAATAAGAGTTCTCCCAAAAACGTGCGGCAAACCCTTATCCAGATAGGTTAGGTATGTCTAAGATCAAGTTATAACATCACAGTGATTTGGGTATTCGACAAGACAATTTTTACATTGTTTTTCTGACATATTTATAAAACTTAAAACAAAATTTAATTATTAAACCCGGCTAGCCCTACGATGTCAACGCAGTGCTCTACCACTGAGCTATAGTCCCTCTCGAATCACTTAGATAGTATGAAATTAAATTCATAAACATTATTAGTCAATTAATGTATAATAGTTTTAAAAGAAAGTGCATAGTAATAATTATGAAAAAATTAATTTTAAAATTCAATTCGAAACTATTTAAAGTTAATTTGCGGAATACTGAAACAGCTAGATTAATTTCAAAATCAGTTCCAATAAATTCTAAAATTCAAATGTGGGGCGAAGAAATTTTTTTTAACACTAATATTTATGTTACGTTAGAAAGTGATGCTAGAGAAGTAGTTCAATTAGGTGAATTAGCATTTTGGACAGAAGGCTCAGCAATTGCTATTGGCTATGGGAAAACTCCAGTATCAATAGATCAAGAAATTAGATTAATTGGACCATGCAATGTGTGGGGCAATGCAAATTTTAAAAAATCGGATTTTGATAATGTAAAGCCTGGAGATGAGATAAGTTTAGATTGGGAATAATTTAAGGTTTAAATATATCATTTAATTTTTGTCGAAACTCTATTGATATAGGACAAGACTTTTGCGTCTTTCTATTCACATAAACATGAGTAAAAAAACCCTGCGCTGAGGCAAATTCTTTGCCATCTTTAAATACTGCAGATTTATATGTTACAGAAGAAGTTCCTATAGCAGAGGCACATATACCAATACTAATACTTGAAGGATGTGATATTGGTGAAATGTAATCACAACCTGACTTAACTATAAACCCAATAATTTCTCCAGATTTAAAATTTAATATATCATTCTCAATTAACCATAGATTTACGGCAGTATCAAAATATTCGTAATATATAACATTGTTCACATGACCATATACATCATTATCTTTCCATCTTGTTTTCATTTGATAAAAACAAGAATAGTCTGATTTTTTGTGTGGATTAATTTTCATAATAATTTAAGTTTGTAAAATAATTTATTTAATGTGAAAATGCAATTCCATATCAGAAAATCTCCTATTACTCCCTTAATTATCTCTGTACCTCACGCAGGCAGTTATTATCCAAAGGATTTTTTGAAACATAAATCTATAAGTATTAAAAAATTAAAAATAATGGAAGATTACAAAACAGATACATTCATTAACAAAATAGATTTAGATTTAGCAGATATTTTAGTTGCAAAATGTTCTAGGGCTGTGGTTGATTTAAATAGATCACGGCAATCGTTAGATAATTCTATGTTTGAAAAAAGCCTAAATGTCATACCTAATGAAGAAACTTTGTTGATCAAATCAGGACTAGGTGTTTTACCTTCAAAATGTTATTCTGAGAAAATTTTTAAATCTAAATTACCAAACAATTATATTTCAAAGATGTTAGAAAAATTTTATGATCCATTCCACAAAAAATTGGAACAAAGAATTAATTACTTAAAATCAAAGTTTGGCGTTGTATACCTGATTGATGTTCATTCGACACCTGCTTTATCAAAAGATAAAAATATTTTTCCAGATATTATTATTGGAGACAACTTTGGAAAAAGTAGTAAAGAAAATTTCAAGAACTATTTAATTAGTCATTTTGATTGCCTAGATTTAAGATTTTCTATCAACAATCCTTACTCAGGAGGATACATTACAAGAAAATACGGTAAAAAAGATAAAAATGTAAATGTAATTCAAATTGAAATATCGAAAAACTATTATATGAATGAAAAAACTTTTGAAATCAAAATTGATTTAAATAACATTCAAAATATTTTGAAAAATATTGTTGAAAATTTCAATTTTAACAAAGCGATAGCTGCTGAGTAATCTATATTCTATAATCTAAAATTAATTTTTCAAAAAGTTTTGTTTCAATGATTTTTGGTTCATGGAGTAGATTTCTAACAAATAATTCACTTAAAAATGGGGCATAAGTAAAACCCCATGCACCCATTCCCCCTATAAAATACTCATTTTCTTTTTCCAGTGATCCAAAATAAGGTAGTCGATTAGCAGTAGAAGATCTAATACTAAAACGTGAACTTACAACTTCTAATTTATTTTGAAACTTTTCCTTTAAAAAAAAAGGCATGTTTTTTATGTTCAATTTGTTGTAATATTCTCCATAGTTGTTTAAATCTTTTGAAAATGAAGATCCAATTTGATGAAGGCCATTAAATTCTTGTGAAAAATAATTACCATAACTGTAATTTAATTTTTCATTTAAAAAATTTTTATTATGTTTGATGTATGTAACTTGACCAGATGTTGGTATACATATTTCTTTTAAAAACTTATTTTTAACTTCATAGCCATTTGCCCAAATCAAAGTTTTTGCAGTTATTGAATTTCCAATAGCATCATACAATATTTTCTTGTTTTTTAAATGAACAATTTTTTCTACATTAAAGTTTTTTATTAATTTTACGGATTTGGTTAAATTCATTAAAAACTTTTTTGTATCTACAATTCCTGAATTTGGAAATATGTGTAAATTTTTAAATTCTTTAAAATCAATACTTTTATAATTATAGAATAATTCATGTGGCCATTTTAGTTTTAATAATTCTTCAAATTTTTTTTTCTCTCTATCTCTATTTGGAAAAATTATTACACCATTTGAAATTGGAACACTCTTCAGGTTAATGGCTAGATTTCTTGAAAATAAATAACTTCTTAATGAAAAGATTCCATAAATTGAATCATCCAATGTTAATTTTGGTATTTGAAAAGCTACCAAATTTCCACTGGCACCACTACCTAACTCTTTTCCTTTTTCGACAATAAAACATTCAATATTTCTTTTTTTTAATGCGAAAGCCAATGAAGCTCCGGTTATGCCTCCCCCAATAATTGCAACAGGTTCTATATTGACATAACGTAGACTAAAATTAATGTATTTTAAATTTCTTCTTTTAATGCCTATAAGCATATCTCTTTTATGAGAAAAACCTTTTTTTTTAGTGACATCAAAGCCAACCTTAATTAAATCTTTTTTAACTTTAGTTGCAGATGTAAAAGTAGAAAAAGTTCCCTCAAATTTTGTGTTTTTATACACATTTTCTAAAATTTCTTTAGTCCAAGCTGATGAATTTTTCTTTGGTGCAAATCCGTCTAAATACCAAGTATCGGCCATAAAAGAAAATTTTTTTAAAGATATAAATTCGTCATAGACTAAGGTTAGATAAGTATTATATTCTGGAAAATAAATGTCATGTACCCCTGACATTTTTAAAGGAAGCCTTTTTATTAATCTATCAGAAATAATATTAAGTTCTTTAAAATTTGAGTATATTTCTATTAATTCTTTACGTTCTAACGGATAACCTTCAAAACTAATATAATGTAACTGTTTATTATTAATTAATTTTTTTTCTAGCGACTTAATTGTCATAAGAAAATTTAAGCCTATACCAAAACCTAATTCACCTATAACCAAATTTGATGTTTGTTTTATTTTTTCAATTAAATTGTTAGCATTTATATAAACGTATTTACATTCATTAATTGGATTTATTGAATTAAAATAAAAATCATTAAACTTTCTTGATTTCAAAATTTTATCTGAACTTACAACTGATATTTTTTTTAATTTGTTTTCCATTAATTTACTGACTATATATTTATATAACATGCTAAAGAAAAATTTCTGGAAAAAAAAGCTTAACCAATTTAATAAAGAAGAATGGGAAGCACTTTGTGATAGATGTGGAAAGTGTTGCCTTGTCAAACTAGAAGATGAAGACGACGGAAATATATATTATACAAATATTTCTTGTAAATTACTTTGTGTTAAAACAGGAAATTGTACAGATTATAAAAATAGAAAAAATATTGTTAAAGATTGTACAACCTTAAGCTTCAAAAATATTGATACTTTAAAATGGATGCCTAAAACATGTTCATATAGATTAATAAGTGAAGGAAAAAAATTACCATCATGGCATTATTTACTAACAGGAAGTTTTCAAGAAATGGAAAAACAAAGAATGTGTGTACGAAATCGAGTTACAAATGAAAAAGAAATTGATATAAAAAAAATACAAAATTATATTACTGATTGGGAGAATAATTAAGTGTCAAAAACAATGTGGATTTTACTTACGCTATTAGTTATCCTTGTATTATCGTCAATGTATAGAGAATATTCTAGTTTACCAACACCAGATCATTTAAAATGTAAAGAATCAATGTTACAACAGATGTTTTCAGATAAGTGCACACCTAGAGATGGTATAAAAAGAAAAACAAATTAATGAGTTCTGATACTACAATAGTTTGGCTAAGAAATGACCTTAGGTTAGACGATAATCCCGCTTTATATCATGCTAGTGAATTTGCAAAAAAAAATAATAGTAAAATTTCAATTATATATATATTAGAAAATTTTAACTTACTTTCAACAGATATGGGCTCTGCAAGTAAATGGTGGTTACATAACAGTTTAATAAAATTTAATGAAGATTTTTCAAAGCATTTAATACAAAAAACTGATTTTGATATTAATTTATTTAAAGGTAATCCAGAAAAAATTTTCTCAGACTTAAACAAAAAAATTAACATTAATGGTATTTTTTGGAACAGAAGGTATGAGGAAAAATGTGTTGAAAGAGATACACAAATAAAATCAAAATTTAAAGCATTAAATATTAACGTTCAAACATATAATGGTAAACTTTTAGTAGAGCCCTGGCATATCAAGGGTAAACAAAATCAAAGTTTAAAGGTCTTCACACCTTATAAAAATTCTTTACTTGGAAATCATTTAATACCTGAATGTTTACCTGTTACAAAAATAAAGCATCATCTTAAAATATCATCATCTCTAAAACTAAGTGAACTAAATTTAATCTCAAGTAATTGGATGAAAAAATTTGAAGGCATTTGGAATGTTGGAGAAAAAGAAGCATTAATGAAATTAGAAAAATTTTTATCAAATAGTGTTGATGATTACGATCAAGATAGAAATTTTCCTTTTAAAAATGGAACTTCAAAACTCTCACCCCATTTACATTTCGGAGAAATATCTCCTGTAAAGATTTGGAACATGACATGTGATAATAAAAATTATGAAGAAATAACAAATGGCCGTAAAGTTTTTCTCTCTGAAATTATATGGAGAGAGTTTGCAGTGAATTTGATGTTTTTATATCCAAATTTAGATAAAGAAAATATTAAAGAAAATTTTAATCACTTCAAATGGAATGATAGTGAAGAAAATTTTAAAGCTTGGACTGAAGGAAATACTGGATATCCTATAGTTGATGCAGCTATGAAAGAATTATGGGATACCGGTTGGATGCACAATAGAGCAAGAATGATCACAGCATCTTTTCTAACAAAACATTTATTAATACCCTGGCAATGGGGAGCTAATTGGTTTCATGATACATTACTAGATTCAGACTTTGCTTCAAACTATGCAAGCTGGCAGTGGGTTGCTGGTTGTGGGGCAGATGCAGCTCCTTACTTCAGAATATTCAATCCATTAACTCAAAGCTTGAAGTTTGATCCATTAGGAAAATATATAAAAAAATTTATTCCTGAATTAAAGAACCTTGGACCAAAAGAGATACATTCACCTACCAAAAATTCTTATAAACCTATGATAGTTGAACATAAATTTGCTCGTGAAAGAGCATTAAATACTTACTCACTATTAAGAAAGTTTAATTCATGAAAATTGCCATTATAGGATCGGGTATATCTGGTTTGTCTACAGCTTTTTATTTATCAAAGTTTTCAGATATTACAATTTTCGAAAAAAATAAAAAGTTCGGTGGTCATGCAAATACTTATAATTTCAATTTTGAAAATAAAAATATACCAGTTGATTGTGGTTTTATTGTTTATAATAAAAAAAATTACCCAAACTTTATAAAAATTCTTGATTATCTAAACGTACCCAGCAATGCATCAGATATGTCATTTGCAATGTCCGTCGATAAAAAATTTGAATATTCTGGATCATTAATTGGAATGTTAGCAAATTATAAGAATTTAATAGACAAAAATTATCATAAAATGATTTACGATATATTTAGATTTTTTAAACTAAGTCCAAAATATTTAAAAAAAATTGATGAAGATTGTACATTAGATGAGTTTTTAAAAAAATTTAATTTTTCAAATCATTTTAATAAATATCATATAATACCTATGGCTTCTGCTATTTGGTCATCTCCAGAAAAAGAAATTTTAAAATTTCCAGTAAAATCCCTTTTTGATTTTTATAACAACCATCAATTACTAAATTTTGTTGAAAGACCACAATGGAGAACAATTAAAGATGGATCAAAAAATTATGTCAATAGTTTAATTTCACATTTAAAAATGAATAAGAATAATACATTTAAATTAGAAACAGAAATCATTAATATAAAAAAAAGTAAATCAAAACATATAGTTATAGATAAAAAAAATAAAAAGTATGAATATGACTACATTGTTTTAGCTTGTCATACCGATCAATCTTCAAAAATTATAAAAAATATGGATAAAAATATTTCAATACTGTTAAACAAATTTAGATATCAAAATAATTTAGCTTATCTTCATTTTGACCAAAGTTTAATGCCTAAAAATAGATTAATTTGGTCAAGTTGGAACTATAGTACTAATTCTAAAAAACAGATTTCATGCATAACGTATTGGATGAATAAACTGCAAAATTTAGACGCAGAAAAGAATATTTTTGTTACGTTAAACCCAATTCAAATTCCAAAAGAAAATAAAATCATTAAAATTTTTAAATATGAGCATCCTATATATGAACAAAACTCCCTACTTGTTCAAAAACAAATTCAATCATTTCAAGGTAAAAATAATATTTTTTTTGCAGGTGCTTGGAACGGATATGGATTTCACGAAGATGGCGTTAAATCTGCTTTAAATATTGCAAAAAAATTAAAAGTTGATCTGAGTTGGATAAATAAGAATGAATAGTCTTATTAATTTTTACAATGGTAAAATTCTTCATCAAAGACTTGGAAAAGTAAAACATAAATTTATAAATTTACATCTTTTTTTACTAATCAATATTTCAAATATTAAAAGTTGTGATATGTCATATGTTTCTGGCAAAGTTAGATTATTGTCTATTAATAAATTTAATATTCTATCGTGGTACGTTAATGATCATGGAGACCGAAAGAATCAAAAAGTCGAAAAATTGAAAGAATATATAATTAGATTATCAAAAGTAAAAAAATTTGATGACATTCATTTGTTATGTTTCCCAAGAATTTTTAACTTTGGATTTAATCCAATTTCAATATATTTTTTTTCCTATAATAATAAAATTACACACACCATATATGAAGTTAAAAATACATTTGGTGACATTCATCATTACATAACAAACAATAAAGTTTCTAAGAGTAGATTTAATAAAAATATGTTTGTGTCACCTTTTTTTAAAAATGATGGAAATTATGAGATTTTATCAAAATTTCGAGACAAGTCAGTTTTTGTAAAAATCAATTATGTAGTAAAAAATAAAATAAGATTAAAAGCATTTTTAAATGCTACAATAATTAAAAGTGATAATATTACGTTATTGTTAGCATTAGTTAAAAATTTAATATTTCCTGGAAAAGTATGGATAAATATTCATTATCAAGCATTGAAATTATTTTTAAAAAAAATTAAGATCGAAAAAAAACCCTTAGAAAATAAAGTCAAACATACCTTTGTAGAAAAATCATAAAATGAATATCTGGATAAAAATCTTTATATTAGCTTTGAATAATTTGAAATATGGTAAATTAAAATTATCAATCGATGGAAATCATCATTTTATTTCTGGAGAGTTTTCAGGGCCTAATGCTGACTTAAAAATTGAAAATAAAGATGCTATAAAAAAAATTTTACTCGAAGGTTCTGTTGCATTCGGTGAAGAGTACGTTAATGGTAATATTAAAACATCAGATTTAGAGAATTTATTAAGTTATTTTGCTGTTAATAATGATGAAGCTGAAAAAAATATAAAGTATAATCTGTTATTCAAAATTAAAAATAAATTGAACCATTATTTCAATAAAAATACAAAAAAAGGATCAAAAAAAAATATCCATTCACATTATGATTTAGGAAATAATTTTTATAAAATTTGGCTTGATAAATCAATGACATATTCATCAGCAATTTTTAAAAATGAAACTGACAATTTACAAATAGCTCAAAAAAATAAATATAATCAATTATTAAAACTAGCTGAGATTAAAGATAGTGATGCAGTATTAGAAATTGGCTCTGGTTGGGGAGGTTTAGTTGATCAAATAACAAGTTATTTTAATTGTAAAATTACAACAACAACAATTTCTGAAGAACAGTATAAATATGTAACATCAAAATTTTTAAAAATTAAAAATAAAAATATTAATATATTGAAAAAAGATTATAGAGATCTTACAGGTAAATTTGATAAAATAATATCTATAGAAATGTTTGAAGCTGTAGGTAAAGAATTTTGGAATATTTATTTTAAAAAATTGAAATCTCTACTAAATCAAAATGGAATTATAGTCTTACAAATAATTACAATTAAAGACAATGCATATAATTATTATAAAAATAATCCAGACTTTATTCAAAAACATATTTTTCCAGGAGGCATGTTACCGAGTCTAAATATACTTAAGAAGATATTAGAAAATAATAAATTAAAAATAATTGAAAATAAAAATTATCCAGAACACTATGCAAAAACTCTTTCAAACTGGAGAAACAATTTTAACTCATCCTTGAATGAAATTAAAAAAAATGGATTTGATGAAAGATTTATAAGATTGTGGAATTATTACTTAGCTTATTGTGAAAGTGGTTTTAAAACTAAAAGAATTGGTCTTAATCAAATCAAAATTATACACAACTAAATTCGCTTTCGTACTAGATTTAAAACAACTTTAAATAGCATTCCAATTACTGGTATTTTAATATAAAAATTATTATAACTATCCCAATAGTCAATATGAGAAATAATTTTTTTATTTTTACTTAGTTTAACCTCTGAGATACCAAAAATAGAATTATTTTTATTAAATGCAAAA
>CACMOJ010000003.1 GCA_902615325.1 uncultured SAR116 cluster alpha proteobacterium
ACTATGATTATAAGGCTGGTGGTGAGACTGCAGCAACAAATGACTCAGGGTCAAAAACACAATTTACTTTATCAGCTTCTTTCTAGGAACAGACTGTAAATTTAAAGAAAAAAGGGTAGCTTCGGTTACCCTTTTTTTATTTTACATTTAAAAATTTCAGATTATATTTATTTAAATGAAAATCGCATTTACATTTTTTATATCACTTTTACTTTTGTCATGCGCTTCAAATTATGAAGCTCCGATTGAAAAAGGTGAAGCCGGTTTATTTAGTAAAGATTCAAAAAAAGGCTTATCAATTACTGATTTTATTAATAAGGACCCTCTTGGAGATAAGAGTTTTTATGTAAACTCTTTCTTATGGAGAGCAAGTTTAGATGTTTTATCATTTGCTCCTTTCCAATCCACAGACGCATTTGGTGGAATAGTAGTAACTGAATGGTATAAAAAAGAAAATAAACAAATTAAGCTAGTTGCTACTATTAAATCTAGAGAATTAAGATCAGAAGGTATCAAATTAAAAGTCTACATAAAAAATAAAAAAAATGAAATATCTGAAGATGCGGTTCTTGCACAGAAAATCGAAGATTTAATTTTAACAAAAGCTAGAAGCCTTAGAATGCAAAATAAACTTAATTAGTTTCTGAGTTTTTTGTGATCAAATATAATCCATTAAAAATTGAACAAAAATGGCAAAATTTTTGGGAAAAAAATAATACATTTTTTTCTAAGATAAAAAAGAATTTAAAAAAATATTATATCTTAGAGATGTTTCCATATCCTTCAGGTGACATCCATATGGGACATGTCAGAAATTATACACTTGGAGATCTTGTAGCTAGATATAAAAGAGCAAATGGTTTTAATGTTTTGCATCCTATGGGTTGGGATTCTTTTGGGTTACCTGCAGAAAATGCAGCAATTTCAAATAAAGTCCACCCTAAAACTTGGACAGAGAAAAACATTCAAAATATGAAAACTCAATTGAAAAAAATGGGCCTATCATATGATTGGACTAAAGAACTCTCTACCTGTTCTTCTAATTACTATAAGCATGAACAAAAAATTTTTATAGAGTTTTATAAAAAAGGTTTAGCTTATCAAAAAGAAACAATTGTAAATTGGGATCCCGTGGAACAAACCGTTCTTGCTAATGAACAAGTAATTGAAGGTAGAGGTTGGAGATCTGATGCAAAGATTGAAAAAAAAAGAATGAAAGGATGGTTTTTAAAAATCACCGATTTTGCTGAAGAACTTCTAGAAGATTTAAAGGCTCTAAAAAATTGGCCAGAAAAAGTGAAATTGATGCAAAAAAACTGGATTGGAAAAAGTTTTGGAGCGCATATTGACTTTCACGTTGAAGAAATAAATGATAAAATTACAGTTTTTTCGACAAGACCAGATACTTTATTCGGTGCGTCTTTCATAGCCTTATCTCCTGATCACAAATTAGTAAATAAAATTAAAAAGAATTATCCAAGCCTAAATAAAGAACTTAAAAAATTAAATTTAAATAATACTAATGAACAAAATTTGGATAGAATTGAAAAAATTGGAATTAAAACCTCACTTAAAGCATCACATCCATTTATAAAAAATAAACTTATCCCAATCTTTATTGCAAATTTTGTTTTAATAGATTATGGTACTGGAGCTATTTTTGGTTGTCCTGCGCATGATCAAAGAGACTTTGATTTCGCTAAGAAATACAATCTTGAAATTATAGAAGTTGTATGTAAGGAAGAAAATCAAAAGAGAAAAAGCAAACTAACAAAAGCCTATACTGAAAGTGGTTACTTAACAAATTCAGACTTTCTAAATGGGCTTACCGTTAATGACGCGATTGAAGTTTCCATTAAAAGATTAGAAGAACTTAATTTAGGTTCAAAAAGCATTAATTATAGATTAAAAGACTGGGGAGTCTCAAGACAAAGATATTGGGGTTGTCCAATACCTATTATATATTGTAAAAATTGTGGAATACAGACTGTTCCAGAAAAAGATTTGCCAGTAAAACTTCCGGAAAATATTAATTTTCAAAATTCTGGCAACCCTCTATCAAGTCAATCGGACTGGATCAATGTGAAATGTCCTAAATGTTCAAAAGATGCAAAAAGAGAAACAGATACTTTTGATACTTTTTTTGAGTCAAGTTGGTATTTCGCAAGATTTACAGATCCTAATCATGAAGACGCTATTAATGAAAAACAAGCTGATTATTGGTTGCCTGTTGATCAATATATTGGTGGTGTTGAACATGCTGTACTACATCTCTTGTATTCAAGGTTTTTTATAAAAGCTATGAATAGAATAAAATTAATTAATATATCTGAACCTTTTAAATCTTTACAAACACAAGGAATGGTTTGTCACCAAACTTATAAAAACAATAATAATGAGTGGATTTTTCCAAAAGACATCAGGAAGCTTAATGATAAATTTTTTTCAATCAACGATAATCAAATGGTCTTGCCCGGTAGAATTGAAAAAATGAGTAAATCAAAAAAGAATGTTGTTGACCCTAACATCATTATTAGTAAATATGGCGCTGACACAGCAAGGTTTTTCATTTTGTCAGATTCTCCACCTCAAAGAGATATGGAGTGGACAGATGAAGGCGTTGAAGGAGCATCAAGGTTTTTAAATAAAGTTTGGCAATTGATAAACTCGAATGATTTCACTAATATTCCTTTTCAACAAGTCAAACATATCAATGAAAATGATTTTCATATTTTTTCATGTACCTTTAAAACTATAGAAAAAGTAACAAAGGCAATTGATGATTTTCACTTTAACATAGCTATAGCAAATATAAGATCTCTATTTAATGAATTAAATTTGTATAAAACTGAAACTGAAAATGACATGATAATTAAAAAATTCTGTATTTCAAATTTTCTTATTTTATTAAATCCTATTTGTCCACATATATGCGAGGAAGCCTGGCATGTTATAAACAATAAACAATCCATATCTGATATATCTTGGCCAAGGGTTGATATCAGCTATCTAGATGAAGATCAAATTACTCTTCCAATACAAATTAATGGGAAAAGAAGAGGAGAGATTAAAATTTCTAAATCTTTTAATGAAAAAGAAATTCAAAATCTAGCGTTAAATCATAAAAATGTTTCTAGATTTTTAAATGAACCTCCAAAAAAAATTATTTATATCCCAAACAAAATTATTAATATTGTAATATGAAAATTATACTTAAAATATTTCTAATATTATTATTATTTGGATGTAGTAATACCTATAACTCTAAAAACAAATTACCTAATATAAATCTTATTGTGCAACAAGACAAATATTCTTTGATTTTAAAACATAATTTTCTTAAACACTTGGATATTTTTAATAATAATTTAGATAAAATTACAATTAAGACAAATTTGTCCTTTTATACAAACGAAGCTCTCTCAAACAATGGCAATAACAATTTGAATATAATTAAAGGAAAAGTAAACTTTAAAGTATTCGATACATTAAATACTGAAGTTTCTTCAGGTAGTGTTTCTACTTCAATAAATACTGGTAGCATTTCATCACTGTATGCTGTTGATGAAAATACTAACTTTGCTAAAGAGAGAATTTCAAAGCGTTTAGGTTCTAAATTATTTAAAAAAATTTTATTGTATATTAATTCGCGTGAAAGTTAATCCGCTAAGTGAAAATTTTTTTTCAAAAAAGATTGATAATTCTTTTAACATATTTTTCTTTTATGGAAATAATTTTGGCTTAATAGATATCTGTTATTCAGAATTAAAAAAAAATCTTAAGATTGAGTTGGAAAATCCATTTTTAACTAATTATTTCGACGAAAATAAATTATTTAATGATACTGAAGCCTTTTTTGATGAATTATATTCAATCCCCTTATTTGGAGACAAGAAAACTACAATAATTGATACTAGACAAGGGGATAGGAAAAAAGATGTTGCTAAAATGTTTAATAATCTAGACTTTTCTAAAATTAAAGATACTAATTTGATAATATTAAGTTATATGTTTAAACAAAATGATCAATTAACGAAAAAAATTTTAAATACTCAAAATGCAATATCTTTTTCTTGCTATGAAGAAAATGAATTTAACATTAATAAAAAATTTCAAAATATATTACATAGTTTAAATTTAAAATTGAATGATCATCAAATTCATGAATTAACAACTAAATTATCAAAAGATTCTAAAATTATTCGTAATACTTTTGAAAAAATTAGACTTAATAATAATGGTAAAATAGATTTTAATGTTTTGCTAAATCTTATAGATGATAATAACGACAAAACTGTCTATGAGATGATTAACAAATTAATGACAGGTAATTACTACGAATCTATTAATTTACTGAAAAAATTTGAACAATTAAACACAACAGCTATCTCCATAATATATTTAATAAAATTAAAATTAAAATTACTAGAAAAATGCTTAAAAATGAAAAGAAATGGTCTTACAAAAAAAGATATTTTAAATGATAGATCTCTCAATATTTTTTATAGCGAACATTCTACTTTCTTAAAGATGTTAGATTTATGGAACTTAAACAAAATTAATTTATGTTTATACTATCTATTTAAGACTGAACTAAATTGTAAATCGAAGAAGAATTTTGAATATATGTTTTTAAGCCAACTTTTCATGTATATCTATTACAAAATCAAAAATTAATTCTTTTTTAATCTTGTTATTATAAATTCTAATTGGTCTAAATTTTTGAAGTTAATTGTTAATGAACCAGTTTTTTTTTCCTTATTAAAAATAATCTTGGTTCTAAGACCAATTTTATTTGATAAATCATTTTCAATATCTGAATAATCTTGAGATTGTACATGATTATTTAATTGTTTATTGTTTTTTAATATCCTTTCAACATCTCTTACTGACAAACCTTTTTTAATTATTTCTCTTGCAATTTCTATTGATTTTTTATTGTTTATAATTGCTCTAGCATGTCCAACGGAAAGTTTACCTTTGATTATATAAGATTTGATTTCTTCTGGTAAAGTGAGCATCCGTATAAAATTTGTTATATAGGGTCTAGACTTACTAAATATCTTAGCAACTTTTTCTTGTGTATAATTATGCTTGTTAATTAAATCTTCGTATCCTTTTGCTTCTTCTAAAGGATTTAAATCTGATCTTTCTAAATTTTCTAATAAGGATATCTCTACAATTTTTTCTAACGACAGATCATCTCTTAAAATTATAGGCACTTCATGCAAATTTGCTAATTGTGCGGCCCTCCAACGTCTTTCTCCAGCAACTATAATATATTTATCGTTATTTACTTTGTCTGAAATAACTATTATTGGTTGAAATATGCCATGATTTCTAATTGATTGTGATAAACTTTTAATTTCATTCTCATCAAAATTTTTACGTACTTGCCAAGGTCCTGGTGATAAGTAATCAATAGGGACAACATTCCAATCTTTTTTTGAATTTGTATAAATTAAGTTATCGACGTTAGATTTTTCACCTAATAAACTTGATAATCCCCTTCCTAGTGCTTTTTTTTTAACTATTTTTGTCATTTAATTTATTCTCCTGATTTATTATTTCTGCTGCCAATGAAGCATAAGCTTGAGATCCTGAACATGTTATATCATACATCAAGATTGGCATTCCATGGCTAGGTGCTTCAGATATTTTAACATTTCTTGGAATAACAGTTTTATACACTTTTTCCTTAAAAAAGGTTTTGACATCTGAAGCTACCAATTCAGAAATTTTATTTCGTTTGTCATACATTGTTAAAACTATACCTTGAAGTTGCAATAAATTATTATAATTAGTCTTTACATGATTAACTGTATCCATTAATTGGGTTAAACCCTCTAGAGCATAAAACTCGACTTGAAGGGGAACCAATAAATTTTTACTCGCTACCAATGCATTTAAGGTTAAAAGACCTAAAGATGGCGGACAATCAATTAAAATATAGTCAAAAGAAGTACTTATTTTTTCAATTTCACTTTTTAATCTTAATTCTCTTTTTTTTAAATTTACAAACTCTTGTTCTACAACCGCTAAATCCATAGAAGTAGGTATTATAAACAAATTAGGAATTTGAGTTTTAATTATTGAGCTATTTATTGATATATCGCCTCTAATAACATAATAAAAGTTATTTTTTAAAATTGCTTTATCAAAACCTAGACCAGTGCTTGCATTTCCTTGAGGATCCGAATCTATAATCAAAACTTTTTTATTACATGCCGCCATTGCAGTAGCTAGATTAATAACTGTTGTTGTTTTACCTACGCCACCTTTTTGATTAGCAACCGCAATAATTTTAGTATTCGTTAATGTCATACAATTTTCTACTATACAATAAAATTCTACTTTCTACACTTGTAATAGATGGAAATGTCTGAAATTTTATTTTTAAGTTTTTTGGAAGATCATTTAACTCATGATTATAAGTTTTTCCCTTTAAAAACAATAGGTTAGGAATATTATCTCTAGCTTCTTTTCTGGTTTTAATCTTTTTAGATTTAAGCATATGGTTTATGGTCATTGCGATTAAATTCTTTGTAGATGTTAAAGCTCTTGATATCACTAATGACGGATTTAAAAATTGAATATTTTCTATTCTTGAATTTAATATCTTGAAATTACTTTTCGTTTCTTTTCTAACAATGGTTAAAAAATTGCATTTTTTTTTACTTGATTCTATTAAGAAAATCTGAGGCACACCTAAAATTGATAAGACTGCACCAGGAAATCCAGCTCCTGAACCAAAATCAAGTATGTTGCCATTGAACTTTCTACAGAAGCTATATAATTGTGCAGAATCTAAAAAATGACGTTCCTCAGCTTCTAACAAAGAGTTATCACTTACCAAATTCATCTTTTTTTGCCAAAAGTGTAAAAGATCAAAATATATAACCAATTTATCGAATGTTTCACATGAAACATGCACATGTTTTTTTAACATTTTAAAATTTGGTTTCATTAGGCTGTTTTGATTTTTTTATTTTTTAGGTGGTAAAGCAACAAAAAAACTGCTGAAGATGTAAAGCCTGGCAACAATGAAGCTTGTCTAATAGTTTGAGGCCTGTGTCGCCTGAGAATATCCACGGATTCATTAGATAATCCTTTAATCTCGGAAAAGTTTATGTTCTCTGGAATTAATGTTTTTTGTTCTAATTCTAATTGTTTAATATCATTAAGTTGACGTTTTATGTAAACATCATATCTAAAATCAATTTCGATTTGATTTAAACACTGAGATGAAAAAGGGTGTTTAGGATATAAACTGCGTATTATTTTATTTAATGTAACTTTATTACCTGTAATCAGGTTATGTATGGATGGTAAATTTCCATTTTTAAGAGGGGTAACACCGATTTCTTTTAACTGTTTTTTATTTAACTTTAAGTTTGTAACAAATGCTTTGATATCATTTAAAGATTTCTTTTTTTTGTACCATGCTTTTTTTCTATTATTACTAATTATACCAAAATCAATACCTTTTTCAGTCAATCGTTGGTCTGCATTATCTGACCTTAAAATTAATCTATACTCTGCTCTTGACGTAAACATCCTATAAGGTTCTGGAGCGCCACGTGTAACTAAATCATCAATCATAACACCAATATAGCTCTCTGTTCTATTTAAAATAAATTTTGAATTAGAATTTTTGGCTTTTAACGCACTGTTAACGCCTGCAACTAACCCTTGTGCAGCTGCTTCTTCATAACCTGTTGTTCCATTAATTTGTCCTGCAAAAAATAAATTTTTTATCTTTTTTGATTCTAACGTATAATTTAATGATCTAGGATCGATATAATCATATTCGACTGCATAACCGTACTCTTGTATTTTTACGTTTTCTAAACCTGGTATAGTTTTCACAAATTTCTCTTGAATTTCCTTAGGTAAACTTGTTGAAATCCCATTAGGATATATTAAATCACTTTCTAAGCCTTCTGGCTCTAGGAAAATTTGATGTGATGTTTTCTCCTTAAATCTATTTATTTTATCTTCTATACTTGGACAATATCTTGGGCCATAACCTTTAATAGATCCTGAAAACACAGGTGATTTTATTATATTTCTTTCAATTATTTCATGTGTTTTTTTTGTTGTTCTTGTAATACCACATTTAATTTGAGGCACTTCTATACGGGAGGTTAGGTATGAGAATGGAACAGGCACTTCGTCGGCTGGCTGCATCTCAATTAAGTCCCAATTGATTGTGTTTTTTATTAATCTGGGTGGAGTTCCAGTTTTTAAACGACCAACAGGAAGCTCTAAATTTCTTATTGTCTGAGAAAGTTTAGAAGATGATTTATCCCCAATTCGCCCCGCCTCAAATGTTTCACTTCCAATAAATATTTTACCTCCAAGAAATGTACCAGTCGTTATGACTAGTGAATTACAATATATCTTCTGGTCTTTTTCTAATACAACACCTTTCAGTGTTTGATTTTCAATGATTAAATCGTCAACAAATCCTTCAAGAACTTTAATTTTTTGTTTTGAGAGCAAGATGTCCTGAACACTTTTTTTATATAAAATCCTATCCGCCTGTGACCTGGGACCGTGAACAGCAGGACCTTTAGACTTGTTTAACATTCTAAACTGAATCCCTGATCTATCTATGGCTCTACCCATGACTCCATCTAATGCGTCTATTTCTCTTACAAGATGACCTTTACCTAAGCCTCCAATGGCAGGGTTACATGACATTTCACCGATTTGATTTTCCTTTAATGTAATTAGTAAAACTTCACAATCAGACCTTGATATCGCACTGCAAGCTTCAATGCCAGCGTGGCCACCACCAATAACAATAACATCAACTTTATTTTTCATTCACTTGCCAATACAGAAACTACTAAATATTTTATCTAAAACTTCCTCATTATCTATAAAAGACGTTATATTACTAATATGCTTTGAGGCAAGCCTTAATTCTTCAGCAATTAATTCAGCTTCGTTGGAAATTGATAAACTTTGTATTCTATTAAACGCATTTAAAGCTTTTTTAGTATGTTCAACTTGTCTTTCTGATGTAATTAAAGAAGTTCCATCCGGCTCTAATTTAGACAGAAAAGCATATATTTTCTCCAACAAAACATCTATTCCAATATTTTTTTTTGACGAAATCTTTATATCTGATCCTTTATAAGGACTACTTTTTAAATCAATTTTTGTCTTGACGTTTATAAACTTGGTTTTAATGTAATCTGATATGTCTTTTCCTTCATAACTATAATTGAAGTTCCCGTCATCACTTAAATTTAGAACTAAATTACACTTCTTTATAATATTAAGTGCCAATTCTACTCCTTTTTTTTCGATATAGTTATTAGTTTTTCTAATACCAGCTGTATCATAAAAGACTACGGGCAACCCTTTTAGATTAATTTTTTGATGGATTATATCTCTTGTTGTTCCTGGAATGTCACTAACAATAGACGTTTCTAAATTAGTTAAAACATTGATAAGACTGCTTTTGCCAGCGTTTGGTTTTCCAACTATGGCCACAGAGAATCCTTCTTGAATATAAGAAGATAGTTTTGCAGAATTAAGTGAAAGTTTTATATTTTTTTTTACATTATTCAGGTTTTCCCAAAATATGTCTTCTACTTGTTCTGGTATGTCTTCATCAGAAAAATCAATAAGAGATTCTACTAAAGATAACAATTTAATCACGTCTCTTCTCCAATTATTTATAACTTTACTTAAAGAGCCCTCTAATTGTGTTTGTGCTAAATCTAATTGTTTTTCCGTTTGAGCATTAATTATATCATTAATACTTTCCGCTTGTACTAAGTCAATATTACCATTTAAAGTTGCTCTCTTTGCAAACTCCCCTGGTTCTGCTAATCTAAAATCTTTATATGAAGATAAAATTCTATAAATTAGTTTTTCGATAATGACACTTCCATGTATATATATTTCGTAAGTGTCTTCTCCTGTAAAACTTCTATTTTTAGGCAACCATATTACTGGCGCTTTATCGATAATTTGATTTTTATAAGTTAACTTTCTTAGTTCAAAAGATCTTGGCTTTGGTTTTATAAAATTAAAAATGTTGGGAATTTTTTTTGCTTTTTCTCCAGAAATCCTAATGATTTTAATCGCAGACTTGTTCTGATTGGATGAAGCAAATATTGTATCATAAACGTTTTGTTTCACGTGAAACCATATTACTTATTCATTGCTCGAAAAAAGTCTTCATTAGACTTGCTCTGTTTCAATTTGTCTACCAAAAATTCCATTGCATCTACAGCTCCCATTTGCATTAAAATTCGTCGCAGGACCCACATTTTAGATAGTACGTCTTTTTCAACTAGTAATTCTTCTTTTCTTGTCCCTGACTTTGTTACATCAATAGATGGAAAAACTCTCTTATCTGATAGTTTTCTGTCAAGTATAACTTCACTATTACCTGTTCCTTTAAATTCTTCAAAAATGACTTCGTCCATTCTAGATCCTGTTTCAACTAACGCTGTCGCTATAATAGATAGTGATCCTCCTTCTTCAATGTTTCTAGCAGCACCAAAAAATCTTTTAGGTCTCTGCAATGCATTGGCGTCTACACCACCTGTTAGCACTTTTCCGCTAGAGGGAATAACCGTATTGTAAGCTCTAGCAAGTCTTGTAATAGAATCTAATAATATAACAACATCTCTTTTATGTTCTACAAGTCTTTTAGCTTTTTCAATAACCATATCAGTAACTTGAACATGCCTAGTTGCAGGTTCATCAAAAGTCGAACTTATAACCTCTCCCTTCACAGAACGTTGCATATCTGTTACTTCTTCGGGTCTTTCATCAATTAATAAAACTAGTAAATAAACCTCTGGGTGATTTGTTGTTATCGCTTTCGCTATAGATTGAAGCATCATAGTTTTACCAGTTCTTGGTGGTGCTACTATTAAACTCCTTTGACCTTTGCCTACAGGTGATATTAGATCAATTATTCTTGGCGTATAGTCTTTATTTTCAGGAGTAAATTCCATTTCGAAATTTATTTTCTCATCTGGATATAATGGCGTTAAGTTATCAAAATTTATTCTTTGTCTAATATTATCTGGTTTTTCAAAATTAACCGATTCAATTTTTAATAAAGCAAAGTATCTCTCACCGTCTTTTGGAGATCTAATCTCTCCTTCTACGGTATCACCTGTCCTTAGACCAAATTTTTTTATCTGACTAGGTGACACATATATATCATCTGGACCTGCTAAATAATTCGAATCGACAGATCTTAAGAACCCAAAACCATCTGCCAGAACCTCTAAAACACCTTCTCCATATATGGAAACATCGTTTTCAGCTAGTTTTTTTAAACAAGCAAACATCATGTCTTGTTTTCTTAAATTACTTGCATTTTCAATATGCAAACTCTCAGCATATAATAATAAATCTGAAGGATTTTTTGATTTTAATTCATTTAGATGCATATTTAGACTTTGAAGTGATAGGTAGAATTTACTTTTACACCAAATTGGGCTTTAGTACAACAAGTAAAATAATTATTACCATCAACAATGTTGGTATCTCATTAATACACCTAAAAAACAGACCTGATTTTTTATTTTTCTTGTTTTTAAAATTAACGTAAACAAAGAAAAGATATATTTGATAAATAACTAGCATAATTACCAATAAAAACTTTAATAAAAAATAATTTTCATACATAAAATCGCTATTATTATAAAGTAAGATAGATCCCGATAAGAATGTTAATATCATAGACGGTATTGCTATGATCTTTATTAATCTGACTTCCATCAACAAAAATACTTCGTATGAAGAATTAGATTTTAAAATATTTGAATGATAAACGTACAATCTAGGTAAGTAAAGCAAAGCAACCATCCAGGCTATTAGGAAAATCAAATGAAATGATTTTATATACAAATAAAACATTAAGAGGCATCAATAAGTTCAATCACATATTTTAGATTTTTTACTTTAACTGTTGGTATTAATCCGTGCCCTACGTTAAATATATGTAATCTGTTTTGAGTTAACTGTAATATCCTTACAACTTCTTTTTTTATCGACAACAAATTTTCAGTTGATAATAGTACAGGGTCTAAATTTCCTTGAGTCACAATATTTTTATTTATATTTCTTAAAGCCCATTCTAAATTAGTTTTCCAATCTATAGACACTACATCAACGAGACTTTCATAACTATATTTTATTAACATTTCTCCTGGTTTAAAAGGTAAGCCAATTACTGGACAATTAATATTTTTACTCCTCAGATTTTCTATTATCACTCTTGTTGGTTTTATTCCAAAAGTCTCCCAATATTTATCAGGTATCATATTAGACCAGGTATCAAAAATCATTAAGACAGTTGCGCCAGCGAGATATTGAAATTCCAGTAACTCAACACACCTTTTAATTAACATGTTAATAAATTTTCTGAATACTTTTTCATTATTCCATAAAAAAGACCTTGTTTTAATAAAGTCTTTAGAACTTTGTCCTTCTATCATATAACAAGCTAGGGTCCAAGGTGCTCCACAAAACCCAATTAATTCTTGATTAGGTGAAATCAATTTTCTTATTTTTGAAATAGCACTATTTATAGAAGATAAAGTATCAAAATTTATTTTCCTTTTCAAAAAAATATCGTTTATTTCAATTTTTTTTAAAATAGGTCCAACATTTTTCTTAAAATTAATTTCTTGACCTAAACAATGTGGTAAAAGAAGGATATCAGAGAACAAGATTGCTGCATCAACATTGTAATATTTTAAAGGCAAAAGAGTTGCATCAACTATTGAATTTTCACTATAACAGAAGTCTAGAAAATTATTATGTTTATTACGTATCTGAAAGTACTCTGGTATATGACGTCCAGCTTGTCTAAGGAACCACTTAGGTTTTAGTTTACTATTCTTAGATTTAATTAATCTATTAATCATATATTTTATATAAATAAATGTTGTTGTAGTATTGTTTATTTTGTTTATAAATATTTATTAAAAATTATCAACAGACTTAATTGTTTTAGTTAGTTGATTTTTATATATAAAATTGATTGCAATGTATTTGTTAATATCTTATCCACAAAAAATAAGATTTATAAATTGTTGAAAAAAAATCAAAAATAATTATAGAAAGAGTTATACACAATTAATCATGTATAAAATAGGAATAACAGGATCAATTGGCTCCGGAAAAACAACTATAGCCAAAAATTTTTCCATTTATAATATACCAATATTTAATGCCGATGATGAAATAAAGAATATACTTAAAAACAGGATTATAGTAGAAAAAATTAAAAACAAATGGCCACAGGTTTGTACAGATAATTCAATTAATAAGTTAAAACTTCGTTCAATTATATTTTCTAATGAAAAAGAGAAAAAAAAATTAGAAAATATACTTTACCCTCAATTAGAAATTAATAGAAAAAAGTTTGAGAAAGTTAATGCTAACAAAACAATAACAGTTTATGATGTGCCATTAATATATGAAACAAAATCAGAAAAGAATTATAACTTAATCTTATTAGCTAATTGTAAAAAACATATACAGATGGAAAGGGTATTGAAACGAGATAAAATTTCAAAAACACTTTTTGAAAAAATCTTAAAAACACAAATGAGCTTTGAAAAGAAAAAAAAATTTAAACCCAAGATCATCAATACAAACAACCATAATATTTTTATTTTTATTAAAATAACTTTTCTATTAATATGGACAATTTTTAAGTTGAAAACAAAGAATGAGCAGTGAAAGAATACTAATACTTGATACTGAGACTACAGGCTTAAGTTTTGAAGAAGACAGAATAATAGAAGTTGGCGTAGTTGAATTAAATGAGAAAATACTTGCACGACAATATTTTCATGAATATGTAAATCCTGAAAAAGAGATAAATATTTCTGCACAAAAAATACATGGATTATCCAATAATTTTTTAGTGGATAAACCAACTTTTAATGAAATAGCACAAAAATTTTTAGATTTTATTAAAGATGATGTGATTGTAATTCATAACGCAGAGTTTGATTTAAATTTTATTAACAAAGAACTGCAAAACTGTGGATTAAGTGAATTAAAGAATCAAGTCATAGATACACTTAAAATAGCAAAAAAAGAATTTCCTGGGCAGTCGGTAAATTTAGATTCTTTATGTAGAAAATTAAATATTATTAATACTAGGAAAGATTACCATGGAGCATTATTGGATGCTACTCTACTGTCTAAAGTATTTTTAAAACTAACAACTGAAAAACAAGAAAATTTAAATTTCAATGATGATAAATTAAATGTACTAGATAATCATAAAGATGATTCAAAATTTAAAGAAAACTTTGTAAGCCCAAGAAATCGACTGATGAAACTATCAGCGAATGAGAAACAAGAACATCAAAAATTTATTGATGGCATGAAAAATCCCATTTGGCAAAAAATAGAATGATTATTTTTTAAACATTTTTTCAAATTCTATTGGCTGTATAATAAGAGGTCTAAAACCTCCTTCCATAGTTATATTAGTTATTATACTTCTTGCAAAAGGGAAAAGTAAATAACTTCCCGAAACTATTAAGTTTTTCTTATCTTTTTCATTGTTTAATACATGTTTCAGTATTCCAGCATATTGAAGTTCAATGATAAACAAAGTGTCTTTATCAACAGTAGCTAAGCTTTTAATTTTTAAAGTAATTTCATGATTATCATTTTTTAAGTCTAAGTAAGTTGTGTTTATGTCAAAATTAACATTAGGATTTTTATCTTGTGAGGGTAAACTTGGAGCCATCGGATTTTCAAAAGACAAATCCTTCACATATTGGCCAAGTAGTTTGATTTCATTAGATTTCATAAAATTATTTTTCCAAAATGATTGAACATTCTATGAATATACATATATAAATTGATAAATTCCAAATATTATTCTAAAATCATCAAAGGTATTTATTATGCAACTCTCATTACCATTCATTGATATAATCATATTTGCTGTAATTGCAATATTTTTAGTTTATAGACTTAAAAGTATATTAGGTCAAAATTCGGAAGGCAATGAACAGAATGGTAAGATGGATATTGGGGAAAAAAATTTTACAAATGTAGTTAAGTTAGGAAAGAAACAAGTAAAGAATAATAAAATAGAAGCTAACAAAGAAAAAATATTAAAAATTAACCCAACATTTGATGAAAAAGTGTTTTTAGATGGTGCTCAAAACTTTTTTAAAATGGTCATAGAAAGCTTCGTAAAAGGAAATCTAAATGATGTTGCTAACTATATTGACAAAAAGTTGATCAATAGTTTTCAATCTGTAATTGATGATCGTTTAGAAGAAGAAGAAACCCTAAAAATTGATATAATAAAAATTAAGTCCATTAGTATTAAAGATGTTACAACATTTAAAAATTTCATAAGAATATCAGTCCTTTTTGAGACAGATCAAATTAAAGTCTTAAAGGATAATAAAGGTAAAATCATTGATGGTGATCAAAATAATACGATATCAGTTAGGGATATATGGACATTTGAAAAGAAGATAGAAACTGAAGATCTTAATTGGAAACTAATCGAAACTAGAGATGAATAAGATATCAGAGAAAGATAAAAAAATATGGAACTATTACATATCAAATTTTAACTCAATTAAAAGAGTACATAAAAAAGAGGAAATTAGTTCTAGAAAGTCGACTGTAATTCCAAAAAATCTAAAATCAAATTATTGTTTTAAATTAGACAATAGAACAAAGAAACTATTATATAGCAAAAAATTTGAATTCGATGCTATGATCGACTTACATGGGAAAACAGAAGCTGAGGCATACAATTTAACCAAAAATTTTGTTAAAAATAGTTTTTTTAGAAAACTTAAGAGTATAATCATAGTTACTGGAAAAGGAACAAATAGCCAAGGGAAATTAAAATTAAAAACACCTTTATGGCTTAAAGGCAAAGAGTTATCAAAGCTTATTGTTGGCTTTGAATATATGCCACTTAATAAAGGTGGAGAAGGTGCTTTGTTCGTCAAATTAAAAAATATAGATAAATATAAATTATAAAAATCATGAAAGAAAGAAAATCTGAAAATTACAGAAAGACATCTGAAACCGAAATATTTTGTAAAATTAATATTGATGGAAAAGGGCTAAACAAAATTAGCACACCTATTCCTTTTATGAGTCACATGTTAGAGCAAATTTCAAAGCATAGTCATATTGATATTGACGTTAAATGTAAAGGCGATATAGAAATAGACGCACATCACACAGTAGAAGATCTTGGTTGGTGTATTGGAGAAGCAATAAATAATGCACTCCTGAATAAAGCAGGAATAAATCGTTTTGCTTCGCTATCTTTGCCAATGGATGAAACGTTAACGAATTGTGCTATAGATGTTTCAGGAAGACCTTGGTTAGAGTGGAGAGTAATTTTATCAAATGAAAAAATTGGCAATGTCGATGCTGAAATTTTTCAGGAATTTTTTAGAGCTTTTGCACAATCTGCTAAAATGACTATCCATATTGAAAATAATTATGGAAGTAATTCTCATCACATTATAGAATCTTGTTTTAAAGTTTTGGGTATTTGTTTAAAAGATAGCCTTACCATAACGCAGAAAAATCAAAATTTAATTCCTTCTACAAAGGGAGTCATTTAGTATAATTCAATGTATGTACTTATAATTGACTATGGCTCTGGTAATATTAGGTCTGTATATAATTCTGTAAAGAAAACATTGCACAAATTTAAAGGGCCTAATTTAATTAAAGTTTCCAATGAGTTATCAGAAATAAAAAAAGCTGATAAAATAATTTTACCTGGAGTGGGATCATTTGATCATTGCATGAATCGAATAAGAGATATAACAGATCTAGTTGAAACTATAAATGACGAGGTTTTATCAAAAAAAAAGCCATTTTTAGGTATATGTATAGGTATGCAAATATTAGCTGATTTTGGTTATGAAAATCAAAAAACAAAAGGATTATCTTGGATTAATGGTGATGTAAAATTTTTAAAAAATTTTGTTGATAAGTCAAAAAACTTAAAAATCCCTCATATGGGATGGAATCATTTAGAAATTTATAAAAAAAATGATTTATTTGATAACATCACTAACATTGATCAATTTTATTTTGTACATTCATATTTTTTTGATATAAAGCACAAAGAAAATATTGTTTGCAATACTAATTATGGAATAAATATACCTTCAGTAATCAATAAGGATAATATTTATGGATTTCAATTTCATCCTGAAAAAAGTGGAAAATCAGGATTAAAAATTTTATATAATTGGTTAAAATTAAATTAATGAATGATTTTAAATTAAAATTACCAAAGCCTAAAATAGAAGCAAAATTTATTTCAACTCTTAATAATACAGATATTCAAGAATTATGTGATGCTACAGAGGATGCTATTTTAGTAGATGGAGGATTTGGATGGATAAATCCACCCCAAAGAAAAAAATTGGTTGATTACTGGAAGGGTGTGTTGTTAATACCTGAAAGATTATTAATAGTTGGAAAAATTGATAATGTTATATGTGGTTCTATTCAACTTATTAAACCTTCTCGAAGTAACGAAGCTCAGTCACATTTGTGCAATCTAACTACATTTTTTATAGCTTCATGGGCTAGAGGCTATGGTTTAGCACGAATGCTAATAAAAGAAGCAGAGAAACAAGCAAAAAAAAATAAATTTACAGTCATTACCTTAGAAGTTAGAGAAACTCAAAAAAGAGCTATACAGATATATAATCAAGCTGGATTTAAAAAAAGTGGTGAAAACCCTAAATCAGTTTTAATTAAGAAAAAGTACTATTCTGGATTTTACTTTTTTAAGGATTTAATAAATAATGACTGAATTTCAAATATATCCCGCTTTAGATTTAAAAGATGGTAATTGCGTAAGATTACTTCATGGAAAAGAAAATAGAATGACCATCTACAAGGGTGATCCTATTAAACAAGTAAAATTTTTCTTTGATAATGGTTTTCAATGGTTACACATAGTTGATCTTAATGCCGCTTTTGGAAAACAAGATAACAAGAAAATTATATTAAAAATTTTGAGCAAATTTAAAAAGAGCATGAGAGTTCAACTAGGTGGAGGAATTAGAAATATTGAAGATATTGAATTTTGGATAGATGCAGGCGTTTCAAGAATTGTTTTAGGATCTTTAGCGTTTCAGAGGCCAGATTTGGTAAATAACTTAAGTAATGTTTTTAGAAAAAAGCTAGCGCTTGGATTAGACATAAAAGATAAAAAAATAGCTGTTAATGGATGGACAAAATTGCTTCAAATAGACCCAATCAAATATGTTAATCAAATTGACAAAAAATATTTTGATCGAGTTATATATACAGACATTTCTAAAGATGGGACATTAAAAGGGGTTAATTTATTACAAACAAAAAAATTTGCGAAATCAATAGATATACCCATAATAGCATCTGGCGGCGTTTCAAATTTACACAATGTTAAGGCTTTATATGACCAAAAGGATATTGGTATTTCTGGTGTTATTATTGGTAAAGCGATATATGAAAAAAAATTTGATTTAACAGATTTAGTTAAATTTTCAGGAAGTTAAAATGTTGTCAAAACGGGTTATACCATGCTTAGATGTCCATAATGGGAGGACTGTAAAAGGGATAAACTTTGTAGATTTAATCGATGCTGGAGATCCGGTAGAGCAAGCAAAATTATATAATGATTTAGGTGCAGACGAAATTTGTTTTTTAGATATATCTGCTACAAACGAAGGAAGAAAGACTCTTTTCAAAATTGTTAGTAATGTCGCTGAGAGTTGCTTTATACCCTTAACAGTTGGTGGCGGGATAAAAGAAAATAAAGATATTAATGATTTATTAAAATCAGGTGCCGACAAAGTTTCTATAAACTCAGCTGCCGTCCTCAAACCAGAACTAATTAATGAGGCTTCTGATAGTTTTGGTCGTCAATGCATAGTTTTAGCAATTGATGCGTATAAGGATCATAATAATATTAAATCGGGTTATAATGTTTCAACACATGGCGGGAAAAAAAAAACAGACATAGATGCTTTGGAGTGGGCTATTCAGGGAGAAAAGAATGGAGCTGGTGAAATTTTGTTAACTTCCATGAACGCTGATGGTACCAAACTGGGTTATGATATTGAGTTGACAAGCTTAATTTCTAACGAATTAAATATTCCAGTTATAGCTTCTGGTGGTGCAGGAAAACCTCTAGATATGGTAAATGTTTTAAAAGAAGGGGGAGCATCCGCTGTTTTAGCAGCTTCAATTTTTCACTTTGGTATTTATTCTATTGAAACTGTAAAAAAAGAGATGTTAAGGTATAATATTCCTGTAAGAAAAACATGGTAAAAGTTTGACCGATTATAATTTAGAAAAATTGTTTGGTGATCTATTGAAAAGAAAAAATTCTAATCAGGATATTTCTTATACTTCTAAACTGCTTAAAGATAAAAATTTATTAGCTAGGAAAATAGGTGAAGAATCAATTGAAATAATACTAGAGTATCTCAAAAATGATAAAAAAAATATTGTGAAAGAATCTGCAGACTTATTATATCATTTAAGTGTAATGTGGATATCTACTGATATAAAACTTAAAGATGTGTGGGATGAACTTGAAAAACGTAGAGGATTGTCAGGTTTAGAAGAAAAAAAGAACAGGTTAAGATAATGCCTTATGATAATAATAATATATTTGCGAAAATACTTGAGAAAAGTTTATTTACAGAAATTATTCAAGAGAATGAATTTACAATTGCTTTTAAAGATATAGCCCCACAAGCACCAATACATATTCTGATTATACCTAAAGGTAAATATATAAAGTATGATGATTTTCTTGATAAAGCCTCTCAGAAAGAAGTGTATAGTTTCTTTATGTTAATTAATCAATTAGTTAAAGATTATAATCTTGAAGATTCAGGTTACAGACTTATTACTAATGCTGGCAAAAATGCAAACCAAGAAGTACCACATTTGCATTTTCACTTGTTAGCAGGTCAAAATTTAGGAAAAATGTAAAAGATAAGTTTGTAAAATTTAAATTTTTAACTTTTCAAGTGCCTTGTCCCAGAAAATTTTTTCAATTTTAACTTCATTTAATTTGTTAATTTCTCTAATTCCTGTCGGTGAAGTGACATTAATTTCGGTTAGATATTTTCCAATTACATCTATTCCAACCAAAAATAATCCTTTTGATTTAAGATGTGGTGAAATTTCTTCACATATCAAATAATCATTTTTATTTAATTTCGTTTTAACAGGTGTACCACCAACATGCATATTTGAACGAGTTTCATTTTTTGCAGGTATTCTATTTATTGCACCTACAACTTCTCCATCAATGAGAATAATTCTTTTATCACCGTTTTTAACTTGTGGGATGTAACTTTGTATAATAAATTGTTCGTTGGATGAATTTAAAAAATTTTCAAATATTACATTAAAGTTTGAATCTTTTTCCTTAATAAAAAAAACACCTTCACCACCATTTCCATATAATGGTTTAATAATTATATCCTTATTTTTTTTCCTAAACTTTATTATTTCACTTAGGTCTCTTGTGATTAATGTATCAGGCATGAATTTAGAAAACTCTGTTACAAAGATTTTTTCTGGAGCATTTCTTACATAAAATGGATTATTTAAAATTAATGTCTTTGAATCTATCTTTTCTAATAAATGTGTTGCAGTTATATATGACATGTTGAATGGAGGATCTTGTCTCATTAAAATAACATCAAAAGTAGATAATTTTAAAACTTTCCTTTCACCATAGGAAAATGTTTCTTTTCCATTTTTAATTGCAAGGTTTAGGACTTTTACATTCGCATATGTGGAATTTTTTTTAAAAATTAAGTCATAAGGTGAATAAAAAAAAACTTCAAATCCTCTTTTTATGGCTTCGTGACCTAATATAAAAGTAGTATCTCCCTTTAAAATAAGTTTTTCTAAAGGATCCATTTGTATTGCAATCTTTAGCTTTTGTTTCATCTTTTGTCTTTATTTACTTTGACAAAATTTTGGACCTCTGTAATAAATCTTGCCTCTTGTGCAATTTTAGTTACGGTTGCTATTTCCTCTTCATTTGACGCGATGCCACTGATGTAAGCAATATTATTAACAACATCTATTGAAAAATTTAGGCTATTTAACTCTTTTGATGCCATTAATTTAGCTCTAATTTCACCTAAAGATGCTAAATCTTTAGCAATGTTTTTTATGTTATTCATTTCTGAAATCTGAACTTTATTGTTAACTTCTTTTACACCATTAACTTTCCATATTATCTTTGTTAATTCTATTTTAGTATCAACACTCTTTATTTTACCAGTAATTAAAATTGAACCATTGTCTACACTGATTGATATTTTTTCAGAAACAGATGAGTTCCAACTATAAATTGCATTTCTTAATTTAACATATATAACTTTATCATTAATTGAAGTTCCTAAACCTTTCTCTTGAGCTGAAGAGCTAAATGCAACAGCTCCTACTCCGCCTATAATAGGCGCTGCACAAGATTTTAAGTTAAAAGAAATTATTAATATAAGAAAAAGGCGCATAATTAAGTTACTATGATTTGTATTCAACAATACTATTGTAAATAATTTTTTTTGGTAATCCAGTTTTATTTGAAATATGTGAGGCTAATTCTTTGGTTGAGAAATTTTTATAATCTTGTTCTATCATATCTAAAATCATTTCCTTTGTGTAATGTATTTGATTAATGTTAGAAATCACTAATACAATTTCTCCTTTTAATTTTATCTTTTTATTTATCTGAGTATAAACGTGAGTTGTTAAACCAGTTATAACTTCTTCATTAAATTTAGTTAACTCTCTTAAAACTGAAATCATGGAATTTTTATTTAGTTCAATTATTATTCTTAATGTTTCAACTAATCTATTAGGACTTTCATACCAAACTGAGCTTAAATTCAAATCTAAAGCATTTTTAAGTTGTATCTTTCGTTTATTTATTTTTTTCTCTAAAAATCCTCCAAAAAAGAACATATGCGAAGGTAATCCTGACAAAACTAAAGAAGAAGTAAGGGAAGAAGCGCCTGGTATGTGAGTAACTTTTATCATATTTTTTATACACTCTGTTACTAGTTTATAGCCAGGATCAGATATTAAAGGTGTACCTGCATCACTTACTAAGCCAAATGAATTTTTAGTGTGTTTAATTTTATCTATAATTAACTCTCTACTTTTTTGCGTACTTTGATCATTATAAACGATTAATTTATTAGGTTTTATATTATAATTACTTAATAGTTTTTTGGTAATTCTAGTATCTTCACATAGTATAATATCTAAAGAAGATAAAATTTTTAATGCTCTTATCGAAATGTCACCTAAATTACCAATTGGTGTAGCTATGATGTAAAGAACATTCTTTTCAATTTCAATTTTTTGAAATATTTTTGATATATGATCCACTTTATATTATCTTTTAAATAAACTATTTATTGAATTGTTGTGACATTTACTAATTTTAAAATCATAATCATAGCTTCATTACTGTTATGTTCTTGTTCATCTCAGAGTTTGAAGAAACAATCTACTAATATTAATTCTATACAAATGAAAATCAATGAAATTAAGAATGCATCAAAATCTAATAGAAATGTAATTGATAAGAAAAAATTAGAAAATTTGTATGAATCTAACAGCAGTCAAAGTGTTGTTTTTGAGTTTAAAAAAGAAAGATATCTCGAGGGCACGCAAAATAAAGAATTTGATGACAAAATAAATTATGCTCAAAAGGCCCTTCAAGCAACCTTTAAAATGCTTTCTAAGGCACCATCAACAGGAATGGAACATTTGAAGATAGACAAAACAGTTCGTAAGATTAATTTTGATTTTAATAATTTTTACGAGATAAATAGTAATTTCGCTAAGATTGAAAATGAAATTACAGTTTTAGTCTTGTTGCCTTTATCAAGCAAATATAGATCCATTGGAGAGAAAATAAGAAAAGCATTAGATTTAGGAGTACTTCAAACTCAAAATAAAAGGATAAAATTTATATACCATAACACAGGAAATGATTTTAATTATCAAAATTTTAAATTAATTTTAAAAAAATTAAATCCAAAATTAATCATAGGTCCTTTACTGAGGGAAAATTTAATCAAAATTAAACCAATTGTAACTACCCTTAAAATTCCTGTATTAAGTTTTACTAATGATAGTTCATTATCTGAAAAAGGCATTTGGGTATTAGGGTTCTCACCATTTGATCAGATTAATAAAATAATGGAATATGCAATTAAATGTAAAAAAGAAAGAATTGGTTTTATTAGTGTTGATAATGATTATGGCCATAAAATTTATGATATAATTACGAATTCAGAAATGATAAAGCTAATTAAAAATAAAATCTTTATAAACGAAAAAATTTTCAGAAATAAAGACAATTTAAGAAAAACTGTTAGCAATTTTTTAAATTACAATGAAAGTAATAACAAAGATTTATTATCAAATAACGAATATGATTTTATAATTCTAATTGGTAATAGAAATTTTGTTTTAGAATTAGCGCCTATTTTAACATTTTACGATGTTGATTTAACAAAAACTGAATTATTTGCTACTTCAGTATTAAAAGATAAAACATTATTGAAGGAACACTCACTCATAAACGCAAAATTTCCCTTTATACGTGAAAGAAATATAAAAGAATTTAATAAATTATGGAATTTAGCATGGCCGAAACAAGAAACCGATCAATTAACAAGATTAGGATATTACATTTCAAAAATTACGATTTGGGCAGCATCTCAAGATTCAAATTTTGACAAACAAATTGAAAACGGTAAAAATAAATTTTCTATTTTAGGAAATAAATTTATATTTAAATCCAATGGTAATGTATTGAGACCCATTAATATATATAAAATTGATAAAACCGGTTCAATTAAGAAAACTGATAGTTGTTTATGATTTTCCTAACTATGAAATCATGTACGTTAAAAAAATCTTCGTTAATTCTTAAATTATCTTGTTTAATATTAATTATCCCCTCTTTTTTAAGATTTAATATTTCAATTTTATCTAAAAATGTTTTGTTTTGTAACTTATTTAGGTTTACACCTTGATTAAGTCTTAATCCCATCATAAGGATTTCTTGTTCGGAAGTAATTAGGTTAACTTTAGTTATTTTTTTAAGATTAACTGTTTTATTTAAACAATTTTTTAACCATGTTGAAGGTTTCTTAAAATTTTCTAATTCTACTCTCTGATTTTTTATATTCCAAATCCTACTAATGGCCCCAGGCCCAACACCGATCCAATTTTCTGAGTTCCAATAAATTGAATTATGTTTTGAAAAAAAATTAGGTTTTGAAAAATTTGAAATTTCATATTGATCAAACTTATTGTCTTTTAATATGCTTTTTGTACTAAAATAAAATTGTTTGTAAATACTATCTGATACTGATTTAAGTTCTCCTTTATTAAACAAGTCGTAAAACTTAGTCCCTTTTTCTATAACAAGTTGATAAGCAGATAAGTGTTTAATAGGAAACCGTTTTAAAAAAGTTTTAAGCTCTTTTTTCCAAGTTTTAAGATTTTGGCAAGATAGAGCATAAATTAAATCTACTGATATATTGTCTATTTTATTTTGAATAAGATTAAGAATAGTAAGTGTATCTGATATATTGTGGGTTCGCCCTAAATATCTTAAATCAGTATCATTTAACCCTTGTACACCTAAGGAAATTCTATTGATACCAGCCATAATAAAATCGCTAATTTTATTTAATTCTAGATTGGTTGGATTTGATTCTAAAGTAATTTCAATATTTTTTTCAAAATTAAATAATTTATTTATACATAATAAAATTTCTTCTACCAATTTGGGATGCATTAAAGAAGGTGTGCCTCCGCCAAAAAAGATGGAGGTTAAATTAAATTTTTTAAAATTTTGAGAAATTAGATATTCTTTAAAATATTTGATTTGATTTTTATAAGCTTTTAACCATTCATCTGAATCGTAAGATTTTAATCTATGAGAATTAAAGTCACAGTAAGGACACTTTGAAATGCAATAAGGCCAATGAATATATATTCCTAACTTATCCATTAATAATTTTTCTAATTTTAAGAAGAAGTTTTTTAAAGGCTATTTTCCGATGACTTATTCCGTGCTTTATTGTTGGATCTAATTCTCCAAATGTTTTTTTTAATTTAGGATAATAAAATATAGGATCATAACCAAATCCATTGATCCCTGTTGGTGGCCAAAAAAATTTGCCATAAACTTCGCCTTGAACTGTTATGTTGTATCCGTCAGGCCAACAAAGACTCAATGCACAAATGAATTTGCAAGATTTGTCATCTTTAAATTTCAGTTCATCCTTTAATTTTTTCATTGCTAAAGCAAAGTCTCTTTTTTTACCTGCATACCTTGCTGAATGGACCCCAGGCCTCCCATTAAGACCTCTGAAACTGATACCACTGTCATCTGATAAAGATACTAATTGAGTTTTAGTAGCTGTATTAAATGATTTTATGTAAGCATTCTTTTTAAATGTGTCTCCATCTTCAATTGGTTCAGTTATGTTAAAGTCTTTGTTAGATAAAATTTGAATTTTAAATATTTTTAATATTTCTTTAAGTTCTTCAATTTTGCCATCATTGTTTGATGCTATAACTATTTTTTTTTCAATAAATTCTCTCATAAAGATAAGACATCTTTTTGTTTCTTGAAAATTATATCAATATTATTTTCTACCATTTCATACATCTCCAGAAAATTTAACTTTGATATGGGTTTTTGTTCAGAGCTTGATTGAATTTCAATGATATCCTTATTTTCAGTGAGAACAAAATTTGCATCAACTTTCGCATTAGAGTCCTCATTGTAATCTAAATCTATAAATATTTCATCATCAATTATACCGCATGAAATGGCAGCAATTTGGTTTTTAATTGGGTTTTTTGTTATTTTACCCTGTGATAATAAAAATTTAATAGCATCATATAGAGCTATCCAGGCACCAGAAATTGAAGCAGTTCTTGTACCTCCATCTGCTTGAATCACATCGCAATCAATTTTTATTTGTCTTTCACCAAGTTCATTCAAATTAATTACAGATCTTAATGATCGACCAATAAGTCTTTGAATTTCTTGACTTCTTCCTGAAATTTTACCTTTTGAAATATCACGATCCATTCTAGAATGGGTTGATCTAGGTATCATTCCATACTCTGAAGTGATCCATCCCCTTTTTTTCCCTCTAAGCCAAATTGGAACTTTTTCTTCAATTGAGGCTGTACAAATAACATGAGTTTCTCCAAATTTTACAAAACATGATCCTTCAGCATAAGGTGAAAAATTATTTTGAAAATAAATTTTTCTTAGTTCATCATTCTTCCTATTAAATCTTTTTAAATTCATAAATTATTTATTAATCTCTGATTGTATAGTTGAATATTCATATAACATTACTAAATAATTTATATCAAGCAATAGGTGATGTACAAATATGAATCAGAGCAAAAATAACGATAAAACTGCTAATATCAACAATAAAGCTGTCAATAAAGATGAAGATCAAAACACATCTTCAGTAATTTCAGAGGACAATAAAAAAAATGAAACTTCTTTAAATGATGAAGAAAATACACACGATGAAGGGAATTTTGATGTCTCAGTTGATAATAAAGATGAAATCCAAAATGAAGTTAAAGATCTGAAAGATCAATTATTACGTGCGCTTGCTGAAAATGAGAATCTACGGAAGAGAACTTCAAAAGAAATTGAACAAATAAAAAAATATGGACATATTGGTCTTATTAGAGATTTTCTTAACATTGTAGATAATCTTGATCGTGCTGTTAAATCATCAGCACAAGACACTCAATCGAAAATGGACACAAAAAATTTAATGGATGGTATTGAAATAGTCTTAAAAGAAATGAATTCTCTTCTAGAAAAAAATCAAATTAAAAAAATTGAACCTCTTCATGAAAAATTTGACTATAATTTTCATCAAGCAATGTTTGAAGCACCTTCTTCAGATTATGATGAAGGCATAATTGTAGAGGTCGTACAGCCCGGTTATATTTTGTTAGATCGTCTTATCAGGCCCGCGATGGTAGGTGTCTCAAAAGGTCAAACTAAGGAAAAAGAAGAAAATGAAGAAAAAAATGAATAAATTAAATTTTAATCTTGTATATTCAGTTACTTAACCCATATATCCAATTAACTATATTTTATATGTAACACATCTCAGGAGGAGCAATTATGTCTAAAGTTATCGGTATTGATCTTGGTACAACTAATTCTTGTGTATCTGTAATGGACGGAAAAAATCCAAGAATTATCGAAAATAGCGAAGGTGCAAGAACAACTCCCTCAATGGTTGGGTTTACTGAAGATGAAAAGCTTGTTGGACAGCCAGCAAAAAGACAAGCGGTTACAAATCCTGAAAATACACTATTTGCAATAAAAAGACTTATAGGTAGGAGATTTGATGGAGAAGCTTCAAAAAAATTTTCTAAATTAGTGCCTTATAAAATTGTTTCTGCTAAGAATGGAGACGCTTGGGTAGATGTCCAGGGGCAAGAATATGCTCCTTCAGAAATTTCGAGCTTCATACTCCGCAAACTTAAAGAAGATGCAGAAGCTTACTTAGGCGAGTCTGTAGAAAAAGCTGTCATAACGGTTCCAGCTTACTTTAATGATGCGCAGAGACAAGCTACTAAGGATGCTGGTAAAATAGCAGGATTAGAAGTTTTGAGAATTATAAATGAACCAACAGCAGCAGCTTTAGCTTATGGTTTAGACAAAAAAGAGAGTGGTACTATTGCAGTTTATGATTTAGGTGGAGGAACCTTCGATGTATCTATTTTAGAAGTTGGAGATGGTGTTTTTGAGGTTAAATCTACCAATGGTGACACTTTTTTAGGAGGTGAAGATTTCGATCAAAGAATTATTGATCATTTAGCTAATGAATTTAAAAAAGAAGCTGGCATTGATCTTAGAGATGATAAGTTAGCTTTACAAAGGATGAAAGAGGCTGCTGAAAAAGCAAAAATTGAATTATCTAGTTCTGCTCAAACAGAAGTGAACTTACCTTTTATAACTGCAGACGCTTCTGGGCCTAAACATATGAATATTAAAATAACAAGGTCACAACTAGAAAATCTTGTTGATGATTTAATAACCAAAAGTATAAATCCTTGCAAAGAAGCTCTTAAGGATGCCGGCTTAAACGCAGGTGATATTGATGAAGTAATATTAGTTGGTGGTATGACTAGAATGCCAAAAATTATCAAAACTGTTACTGATTTTTTCAAAGCCGAACCACACAGGGGTGTCAATCCAGATGAAGTTGTTGCCTCTGGAGCAGCAATCCAAGGCGGAGTATTGACAGGAGATGTTAAAGATGTCTTGCTCTTAGATGTTACACCACTCTCGCTTGGAATAGAAACTTTAGGTGGCGTGTTTACAAAATTAATAGAGAGAAATACAACTATTCCTACAAAAAAATCTCAGACATTTTCTACTGCAGATGATAATCAGTCTGCCGTTACTATTAAGGTGTCTCAAGGTGAAAGGCAAATGGCTGCTGACAATAAACTTTTGGGAGAATTTAATCTTGAAGGAATTGCACCAGCACCAAGGGGAGTTCCACAAATTGAAGTAACTTTTGATATAGATGCAAATGGAATTGTGAATGTTAGCGCGCAAGATAAAGCTACAGGAAAAGTTCATAACATAACCATCCAAGCTTCTGGAGGATTAGATGATACAGAGATCGAAAGAATGGTTAAAGAAGGTGAAGATAATGCTGAACAAGATAAATTAAAGAAAGAAACTGTTGAGGTTAAAAATCAAGCTGAATCATTAATACATAGTTCGCAAAAAACTTTAAATGACTTAGGAGATAAAGCTGATGAAAATATTAAAAAAGATGTGGAGGCATCTGTGACAGAATTAAAATCAGCTTTAGAAAGTGAAAACGTTGATGATATTAAAGCGAAGACCACTGATTTGTCTAATGTATTAATGAAATTAGGTGAAATTGCCTACAAAAATAATGAGAATTCCTCACAAAATGACAGCACTAAGTCTAGTGATGAAGATAACAAAGTGGATAATAAAAATGATGATGTTGTTGACGCAGATTTTGAAGAAGTAAAACCTGAAGACGATAAGAAAAACGCATCTTAAGTCTTGGTTAAGAAATGTCTAAAGATTACTATGATATTTTAAATGTCTCCAAAAATGCATCTGAATCTGAAATAAAGGCAGCTTATAGAAAGCTGGCAATGAAATATCATCCAGATAGGAATCCTAATGATAAAACTGCTGAAAATAAATTCAAAGAGGTTTCTGAAGCCTATGATATTTTGAAAGATGGTCAAAAAAGGTCTGCCTACGATCAATTTGGTCATTCCGCGTTTACCAATTCAAATAGTGGTCAAAATCAAGGCTTTGGGGGATTTTCTGGGGGATTTTCTGACATTTTTGAAGATATGTTTGGAATGGGAAGGGAACAAACTAAGCAGGGACCTTCTTCTGGATCAGACCTCAGATACGATCTTTCTATATCATTAGAACAAGCCTTTAAAGGAGATCAAGTTGAAATATCGCTAAGTTTACCTGCAAAATGCGAATCATGTAACGGATCGGGAGCAAATAAAGGTTCTAGGCCTGAAGCATGTAATCAGTGTGGTGGATATGGTAAAGTTAGAGCACAACAGGGATTTTTCACTATAGAAAGAACGTGTCCTAAATGTTCAGGAGTAGGGGAGATTATTAGTAATCCATGTTCTTCTTGTAGGGGGCAGGGAAGACTAAATAAAAACAAAAAATTGTCAGTTAACGTTCCATCTGGAGTTGATAATGGAACAAGGATAAGACTTGCTGGTGAAGGGGAAGCCGGACAAAGAGGAGCAGACTCAGGAGACTTATACATATTTATAGACATAAAAACTCATAAATTTTTTGAACGAGATGGTAAGGATATTTATATTAGAGTTCCTGTCTCAACACTAGATGCGATTCTAGGATGTGAAATATTTGTACCCTGTATAGACGGAAAAAAAGCTAAATTATTAGTTAACTCAGGAACTCAAACTGGAACTAGACTAAGAATGAAGGGTAAAGGAATGCCTTCGTTAAGAGGTGGGTCCTATGGTGATCAATTTGTAGAAATTGACTTAGAAACTCCAGTTAACATATCAAAAAAACAGCAAGATTTAATTAAAGAATTTATAAATTTAGGATCTGAAAAAAATATTCCTAAAACTACTAAATTTAATAAAAACACAATTTAAGGAAGATATATGACCATAAAAATTTCAATACCTGGTGGTAATGGTAGAATGGGAAAAACCTTAATAAAAGAAATAATGGATAGTAAAAATTTAGAAATGTCGAATTCATCCTGCTTGCCCGATGAAAAAGAAAAAGGTCTAGATTTAGGAACATTGGTTGGACGTAATCCTCTAAATAAAATATTGACCGATAACCTTTTAAGTATTTTTGAGGAGACTGATATAATAATTGATTTTACTATTCCTGAGGCATCTATTTTTCACGTTGAGAAAGCTGCAGATAACAACATACCAATTGTTATTGGTACTACAGGGTTTAGTAATGAAGAATTTGATAAGATAAAATCATTTTCTAATAAAATTCCTATAGTGTATTCAGCAAACTTTTCAATTGGAATAGCAATAATGAAAAAACTTATAGCTGATGCTACTCAAAACTTGGGAAAAGATTGGGAAATTGAAGTCTTCGAAACCCATCATAATAAAAAAGTAGATTCGCCTTCTGGCACAGCCCTTCTACTAGGTTCTGCCGCAGCATCAGTTCGGGGCCAAAATTTAGATGACGTTAAGCGATTGACAAGGCATGGCATTGTTGGAAAAAGAAAAAAAGATGAGATTGGGTTTTCAGTTATTCGAGGTGGGAATGTTGTTGGAGAACATTCTATAAAATATTTTAATGGTGATGAAAGGTTAGAGATAAATCATATTGCTAATAACAGATCAATTTTTGCTAAAGGTGCAATTAGATCTGCAGTTTGGGCTTTAAATCAAAAGCCAGGATTTTTTACTTTGGATCACGTGCTAAAATAAATCTACTATTTAGTTCTTTAACACATTTTTCTTTATTTAGACTTGTCGACATGCTAGAGGATCTTATGGCAAAATGCCTAAATTTATATGTTTCATCTTCATTTAAAAAAAATAAATCTAAATGACAAAACTTAAGATGAAACTGAAAGTTTTTAATTTTACCATGTTTTATTTTTAAGTTTGGCTCATTAAAAATTTTTAACATTGTAAACTCATCAAAACCAATCTTTTCTTTTAATTTTTTTTCATAAGATGAGATATTTAATAAAATAGATTTTTTAACAATTTGTTTTTTTGTTTTTTCAACATTATTTTTTAAGCTATTTTTTCCTACAGTAATTTTTTTATTTTCTTTTTTTATTATTTCCTTTTCATTGAATGAAGAAAAGAAAGCTTCACTTGAAGAAAAATCTATAGGATTGTGCTTAGCGCATCCACTAATAAATAGTGAAAAAAACAAAATTAAATATAAATAAATTTTCATTATTTGATTATTAGTTGCAGTATAAGAAATAGTCCACTACTTTAATTTAATGATATCACCAGATTTAATATGTGTTGGAAACGCTATTGTAGACATACTAATTAAAGTAGAGGATTCTTTTTTAAAATCAAATAGTTTAAATAAAGGTTCAATGTCTTTAGTTAATAATGAAGAATTTGATAAAATAATTTCAAAATTCAGTAAATTTAAAATAAAATCTGGTGGCAGTGCTGCAAATACAGCAGTTGGATATTCATCTTTTGGTGGGAATTCACTTTTTTTTGGCTCTGTAGCAAAAGATAATTTTGGTTTAAGTTTTAAAAAAGATCTAAATGATCAAGGGATACACTTTATATCTTGTGAGAATAATTTTTTAAATAAAAATACATCAAAAAGTTTAGTTTTAATTTCACCAGATGGTGAAAGAACAATGTGCACGTTTTTAGATGCTAGTGTTTCATTATCTTTAAAAAATTTTGATCAATCTATATTAAAAAATAATAGCATTTTATATCTTGAAGGTTACTTATTTGATAAAAATGAAACCAAACAATCAATGATAGATTTATGTAAGATTGCTCGAAAAAAAGGATCTTTGATTTCTCTTTCTTTATCAGATAGCTTTTGCGTTGAGAGACATAAAAAAGATTTTTTGTCACTAATTAAAAATTATGTAGATATTTTATTTGGAAATAGCCAAGAAATAGAAGCTCTTTTAAATGGACAAGCACTAGAAAAAATAAGTTCCATAGTGAAAATTGCAGTTGTTACTAATGGCCCAAAAGGAGCAAATATATTCAAAGCAAATGATACAACATTTATTCCCCCTATAGATGGATTAAATGTCCTGGACACAACTGGAGCAGGTGACTTATTTGCTGCAGGATTTTTGTTTGGTTTTTCAAAAAAATTAACATTAGATGACTGTGGAAAACTTGCCACTAAAAGCGCTTCACACATAATACAACAATATGGCGCAAGACCAGTAGAAAGTTTATCAAAGTTGCTAATTACTTAAAGTGAATTATATGTTGAAATACATGCTGAATTAACGATATCTGAGACAGAAGAACCCATTTGTACAATTTGAAAGGGATTATTTCCTCCAATCATAATTGGTCCAATTACAGACAAATTTCCCATTTTTTGCAAAAGTTTAAATGAAATATTCGCCGAGTAAAGATCAGGCATTATTAGCACATTTGCTGGACCAGTTAATTTACAAAATGGATAATTTTCTCTAATCAAATCATAATCAAGAGCAACTTCAGCTGTCATTTCACCATCGAACTCAAATGAAACCTTTTTATCCTCTAAAATTTTAAGACATTCATTAATTGTCTTTGTATTTGAACCAGAGGGATTTCCAAAATTAGAATATGATAAAATTGCAACTTTAGGATTATATCCTAATTTTATTGCATTATTGGCAATACCAATAGCTATGCTAGCTAATTCAGAACCAGATGGTGTTTGATGAATGTTTACATCACCAATAAAAACTGTTTTTTGTTTAGAGACAACAATTGACATTGATAAATAATCATTTTTTTCTAAGGTATCAATTACCTTTGTAATATCATCAAAACATCTATTAAAAGGTCTCGTGAAGCCTGTTATCATAGCATCAGCATCTTTTGAAGCAACCATTGAGGCAGCAAACACATTTCTGTCTTGATTAACCAACTTCTGACAATCCCTGCGTAGATGCCCCTTTCTATGTAAAAGTGAGTATAAGTTATTAATATATTGTTCATTTTTGTCGCTTATTCTTGCATTAAAAATTTCAAGATTTTCAACTCCCTCTAAATTCAATTTCTTCATATTTTCTCTAATGATTGTCTCTCTACCAATTAAAATTGGAAGTCCAAAACCAGAATTATAAAAAGTTAAAGCTGCACGAATCACATTCTCAGATTCTCCCTCAGCAAAAACAACTTTCTTTTTTTTATTAGTTATGCTCCTTTTAATTGGCTCTAAAATAGAGGCTATAGGATTAATTCTTTGTTTTAATTCGCTTTTGTACTTATCAAAAGAATCTATTTGTTTTTGAGCTACACCAGTGTCCATGGCAGCTTTTGCTACTGCAAAAGAAACTCTTGATATAAGTCTTGGATCAAAAGGGGCAGGGATTATATATTCTTTTCCATAATGAAGATTTTGCCCACTATAAGCTTTATTTACTTCGTCTGGAACATCCTCTCTAGCTAACTTAGCTATCGCATCTGCTGCTGCAATTTTCATTTCTTCATTAATTTTTACAGCCCTTACGTCTAAAGATCCTCTAAATATATATGGAAAACCAAGTACATTATTTACTTGATTAGGATAATCAGATCTTCCTGTTGCAATTATCGCGTCATCTCTTACTTCTTTGATTTCTTCAGGCATAATTTCTGGAGTTGGATTTGCCATTGCAAATATTATAGGATTTTTAGCCATCGACTTAACCATTTTTTTGTTAACGGCTCCCTCTACTGATAAACCTAAAAATGCATCTGCATTTACTAATGCATCTGTAAGGGAACGAGCTTTTGTTTTAACTGCGTGCCCAGATTTCCACTGATTCATGTTTGAATCACGTCCTTGATATATTACACCTTGTCTATCAACTAAAATTACATTTTCATTTTTTGCACCCATTGCTTTAATTAGTTCAACACACGCTATTGAGGCTGCACCCGCACCATTTACAACAAATTTTGTATCTTGTATGTTTCTTTGGGTTAGATCTAAGGCATTAATTATCCCTGCAGCTGTTATTATTGCAGTTCCATGTTGATCATCATGAAAAACTGGAATATTTAATTTTTCCTTTAGTTTTTCTTCAATAATAAAACAATCTGGGGCCTTTATATCTTCTAAATTTATTCCTCCAAAACTAGGTTCTAGGTTTGCCACAGTTTCTACAAATTTATCAATATCATCTGTATTTACTTCTAGATCAATTGAGTTTACATCAGCAAATTTTTTGAATAAAACAGATTTACCTTCCATTACTGGTTTGGAAGCCAAGGCTCCGATATCACCAAGTCCTAAAACTGCAGTACCGTTAGATATTACGGCAACTAAATTTCCTTTTGTGGTATAATCATATGCCTTTTCAGGATTCTTTTCTATTTCTAAACAAGGTATAGCAACACCTGGAGAGTATGCTAATGATAGATCTTGAGCGCTATTTAATTGTGTTGAAGGAATAATCTCTAATTTACCAGGCTTTCCATTTTTATGATAATCTAAGGCATCCTTCTTTTGATTTAAATTTTCACCTGACATAAAAGATCTCCTTTAAATAATATAAAAAATAAAATAAAATCTTAATATGATTTAGTTTAAAATCATATAAATAAATTGTTTTTTAGCATGTTTTGAATAGGTGTAACTGTGAAATTAAAAGACGTTGAAGATATTAGTAAGTTAACGCCCGCAATGCAACAATATGCAAATTTAAAAAAAAGTAATGAGGGTTCTTTGCTTTTTTTTAGAATGGGAGATTTTTATGAGTTATTTTTTGATGATGCAATTATTACTTCAAGAGAATTAAATATAACCCTTACAAAAAGGGGAAAAGTTTTGAATGACAGTATTCCAATGTGTGGTATTCCATTTCATGCCGCAAATAATTATGTTCCAAAATTAGTAAAAAAAGGTTTTGAAATTGCAATTTGTGAGCAAACAAGTTCTCCAGAAGAAATGTCTTTAAAAGGTATTAAAGGCCCTTTAACTAGAGAAATTACAAGAATAATTACACCTGGTACATTGATCGAAGAAAATCATTTAGAGAGTGAACAACATAACTTTCTTGGTTGTATTTTTATAGATAAATCAAATTTTTCAATATCATGGCTTGATGTATCAACAGGATCTTTTATATCTAATGCTTTTAAATACGAAACTGAGAAAGATTTAAGCTATAAAATTGAAAATGTTTTAAATAAGATTTCAATTTCAGAATTGTTAGTATCTGATAAAGAAATCCGAAATCTTGAATATTTAAATGTAAAAATAAAAAAGATTAGTAACGTCTATTTTACTTACAATGAGAATTTTAAAAGATTAAATGATCATTTTGAAGACAACAATTTAGAAGAAAAAATTGATAAAACACAAATAATTGTTAGTGGAGTTTTACTCTATTATTTAAGACATACTTTTAAAAAAGATATTCCTCATTTAAGAGACATTAAAACTGAAAAAGATATTCCTTTTTTAGAAATTGATAAATCTACTATGTCTTCTCTAGAGCTCATAGACACAATTAATAGTGAAAAAAATAATAGCTTATTAAAAATAATCAATAAAACATTAACTGCAACAGGGTCAAGACTTATTAAAAAAAGGTTGTTAGCACCTTCTAATAATAAAGATGAAATTATAAGAAGGCAAAAAATTGCTGAATTTTTATATCTAGACAAAATATTTAAAAAAAATATAAAAAATTATTTAAACAAAATTAATGACTTTGAACGATCTTTATCAAGAATTTCTCTAAACACTATTAATCCTAAAGAATTGTTAATTTTAGGAGAAAATTTAAAAACAATTTTAGAGATCAAATCTGATATTAATAATTTTAAAAACTGTAACAAATTTATTAAGGCCCTTTCAGAAAAAGTAAAAATAAATGAAAAACTTATTTTTGAAATTTTAAGAGCTATTAAAAAATCTGTTTTACACGAAAACAAAAATAATGACTTTATTAATAGAGGATATAGTAAAGAGTTAGATAAAGTTAAAGATATTCAAAACTTTTCTGGAGATAAAATTATTGAATTTCAATTAAAATATATACAACTAACTAAAATTAACTCTCTAAAAATAAAATATAATAAAGTATTAGGATATCATGTAGAGATAAGAACAAATCATCTAGATAAAATTAGTTTATTTGATGAATTCATTCATAGGCAAACAACTGCTCAAACAGTTAGGTATACTACTAAGGAATTGTTAGATTTAGAAATAAAGATAAACCAAGCTAATAAACTAGTTAACCAGTTAGAAATAGATTTTTATTTAGTTTTAAAAAAACGGATTTTAGAAGAAAAGAATAACATATTTCAAATGTCAGATTTTATAGCCCAACTAGATATTGCTAATATGACAGCAGATCAAAAATTATTTAATAATTATAACATTCCTATAATTGTAGATAGCAGTAAATTACTTATTAAAAATGGAAGACATCCAGTTGTTGAGGAAACATTACCACTGGCATCAGATTACACGCCAAATGATTGTGAATTAAATGATGGTAATATTTGGTTAATTACGGGTCCTAATATGGCAGGAAAATCAACATTTTTAAGACAAAATGCGATAATTATAATATTAGCACAAACTGGCTTGTTTGTACCAGCTGAAAAAACTGAATTAGGATTAGTAGATAAAATTTTTTCAAGAGTTGGTGCGTCAGATAATCTTAGTCAAGGACAATCAACCTTTATGGTTGAGATGATGGAGACAGCCTCAATCTTGAACAGAGCTACTGAGAAATCCTTTATTATATTTGATGAAGTTGGGAGAGGAACATCTACCTACGATGGATTAGCCATCGCTTGGGCTATTCTTGAGTATATGCTGGAGAAATTAAAAGCTAAGGTTCTATTTGCAACTCATTACCATGAATTGACATCGATAGACAAACAATCAAGCCAAATTAAAAATTATAAAATGGAAATCAAAGAATGGAATAATGAAATAATATTTTTATACAAGATTCTACAAGGTGAAGCAAACAAGTCTTATGGTTTAGAGGTGGCAAAATTAGCCGGGTTACCAAAAGATTTAATATCTAAAGCAAATGAAATCTTAAATAGTTTTGAACAAAAAAAATACTCTAAAGATGTAAAAATTTCCAAGTGTAGAAACAAAGAAAATGATAAAAATTTACTTGAAAGTTATATTAACAATTTAGATCTAAATAAAATGACACCCTTAAATGCTTTAGAAACGTTATTTGATATTCAAAAATTATCTAAATCAAAAATCAAAGATTAATGTTAAATTACAGTTTTTCTGATTTTAAAAATTTTTCATGGGTTAATTGGTTAGATCCCTTAAGCCAAGTAAATCAAAATTTTGATAAAAAAATTTTTAAAGAAATAGAATTTGATAAAATTCAATTAAATTTAGCTCGATCTAAAATAATTAAAAATTTATCCTGTCAATTATCTACTAAGAGAGAGTTTTTAAAACAAATTTTTGAAAAGGATTCTAATGGAATTAATTATGTGGGTTTAAATACTAGGCTCATAGATAATCTAATAATAAATCTGTTTAACTATGTTAAAGATACTAAAGAGAATAAAAATTTTAACGGAGTATTAATTTTAGCTTTAGGTGGCTATGGTAGAGGTGAATTAGCGCCAAAATCTGATATCGATTTGTTGTTTTTAGTGAAGGACAAAAACTTAAGTAAAATTAAATCACAGGATTCAGAAAAATTAATTTATGAAATTTTATATTTTTTATGGGATTTAGGCTTTTCAGTTGGTCACTCCACTAGAACAGTTAATCAAACATTTGATTATGCAAAAGAAGATATTACTTTTTTGACTAGTTTAATAGATAATAGATTTCTTATTGGAAACAAAAAATTATATGAAAGTTTTGAAAAAACTTTTCAAAATTTTAAAAAAAATTACAACACATTTGAATTTATTAAAAGTAAATTAATTGAGGCAGATCAAAGACATAAAAAATTTGGATCATCTAGGTTTGTAATTGAACCTAACGTTAAAGAGGGTAAAGGCGGGATTAGGGATATTCAAACGCTAATTTGGATATCAAAATTTGCTTACAATTCAAAAAATATTTTTCACTTGCTTGAAAGTGGAGTTTTTATAAAAAAAGAACTCTATATATTGTCTAATTCTTATAAGTTTTTACTTTCAACTAGGTGTCATTTACATCTTCTATCCAAAAGAGAAAATGATAACCTTGATATTGAATCTCAAATTGAAATTTCTAAACTTGTAGGATTTAGACAAAAAGATTTTCAAAGACCTGTAGAAAGATTTATGAAAAGGTATTACATCGCTGCTAAAAACATTGGTGGCTTAACAAGAATCTTTTTTTCAGTAATTGAAGACAAATTTAAAAAATCAATAAGATTTAATTTTTTTTTTCGCAATAGAGTAAATCTAGAAAAGCCATTTATATTTAAAAGAAAAAAAATAGCGATAGAGAACAAAACCTATTTTTTAAAAAAACCTGAACTTATCATTGAAATATTTCATATATCACACTTTAAAAATTTAGAGATACATCCAGAAACATTAAGATTATTGTCAGATTGTAGTAAATTAATAAGAAAAAAACAAATTAATTCAAAAATAAGCAATAAATTATTTTTCGAGATAATTTCAAGTGAAACAAATCCTAGACCAATTTTACGTTTGATGAATGACACAAATGTCTTAGGAAATTTTATACCTGATTTTAAGAAAATAATTGGTTTAATACAACATGACATGTATCATCATTACACAGTTGATGAACATACATTTTTTGCTATTAGTAATGCACATGAATTAAAAAATGAAAGTTTAAATTTTGGAACTGAATTAGCAAGTAAATTAATATTTGAAATAGATAGATTTGATTTGCTAACGATTTCTCTATTTTTTCATGATATAGCAAAAGGGTTAGAAGGAGATCATTCTTTAAATGGTTCTAAAATTGCAAAAAATTTATGTCTAAGATTAGGTTTGAAAAATGCTGACGCCGAAATTGTATCATGGTGCGTGCTCAATCACCTTTATCTAAGTGAAACAGCATTCAGATATGATTTAAATGATAAAAAAATTATTGAAAAAAGTACAAAAAAAATTGATACAATTAAAAAATTAAATTTACTTTTCGTTTTGACTATCTGCGATATAAATGCTGTTGGACCTGGAGTTTTGACTGATTGGAAAAGAAGTCTTCTTATCGAATTATATAATAAAATTAAAATGGATTTAGATTATAAAGAATTAAAAATAATGCCTGAAAAAAGAGAAAAAAAATCAGAGCATTTATTTAATGAAATAAAAAGTTTAAATCTGTTAAAGGATGATGAAGCTCAAAATTATATAATCAATTTTCCAGATAATTATTGGAAGATGTATAATTTGAAACAAATGTTAGACCAAGTAATATTATTTAAGAAAATGTTAGACTCGAAAGTAAAATTTAATTTTGAGATTTACAACAATTTAAATTCAAATGTATCAGAATTGATTGTAATTGCTCCAGATAACTTTGGATTATTTTCTAAAATTTCTGGTATATTATCATCTAGTAACATTAACATAATATCCGCTAAAATAATTACAAGATCTGATGGTTTTGCAATTGATTATTTTGTAATAAATAACAAAATGGATATGGCAATTTCTGAAAAGAATATTCAACAAAAAATTTTTAGAAGACTCAAGGATGGTCTTGAGGGAGTTTATGATTTCGAAATAGAGTTGGAAAAAAGGTTTGATGAATCTCCTTCAAAAATTAAAAAAATCAATGCTCCTATAAGAGTATATATAGATAATGATACTAGTGATGAATTTAGCATTTTAGAAGTAAATTGTAAAAATGCCCCAGGAGTTCTTTTTAAAATTACACAAAGTATATCGAAGTTAAATTTACAGATATATACTGCTTCTATTTCAACTTATGGAACAAGAGTTACTGATATTTTTTATGTCAAAGATTTATTTGGGCAAAAAATTATTGATGAAATCAAAATAAAACAAGTTAGAGATAATCTATTAGAAGTGTTAAGTAAAGGTTAATGAGTAAGAAAAATAATAAAAGATGATAAAATTTTTTATAAAAGGTTTTAGAGTTAATGCCTTATTAACAATTTTAAGTAGAATAACTGGGTTTATAAGAGATATTGTTTTAGCTTTTTTTTTAGGAGCTGGAATAGTATCCGATATATTTTTTATTTCATCCAAATTACCAAACTTGTTTAGAAGAATTACAGCTGAAGGCGCAATGACCTCTTCATTTTTGCCAATATATTCTAAACTTTTACATCAGGATAAATCAGAAAACGCACAAAAATTTTCTTCAATAATTTGTTTCTTTTTAATTATATTTTTAACAATTCTTGTAGTTCTTTTTGAAATTTTTATGCCTTTTTTTATTAGGATAATAGCACCTGGCATTGTAAATTACGAAAATTATTTTAATGACATTGTAACGCTCTCAAGGTTTACAATAATCTTTTTGCCATTTATTTCTATGACTGCTTTTTTTGGAGCAATGCTAAATGCATCTGGTAGGTTTTTTTATTTCGCTTTTACACCAATTATTTTCAATTTAAGTATAATTATTTCCTGCTTTTATATTAATGAGGCTTGGCAAATAAAATCTTTACCACTTGCTATAGCAATGCCAATTTCTGGTTTCATTCAGTTATGCTTTATATATTATTATGTTAAAAAATTTGATTTAATAACTAAAATTTTTTTTAAATTATCTAATTTAAAACTAAATAATTTTAGGAAATTCAAAAATAATATTTCTGATACTCTTAAAAGATTTTTTCCAGCAGTACTTTCAGGTGGTATCTTTCAAATCAATATTTTAGTTGATACAATATTAGCAACTTTTGTTGGTTTTGGTGCTGTTTCTTATTTATATTATTCAGACAGGATTATTCAATTGCCTCTAGGAATTATTGGTGTTTCTCTTGGGACAGTTTTGTTATCATCAATCTCTCATCCTAAAGTAGTAAACAACAATGAAAAAATTTCAGATCAATTAATTATTGCAATAAAAATTTCATTATATTTTGCAATTCCATCAATGGTAACATTAATTTGCTTTTCTGAGTTTATAATTAGCAGTTTGTTTGAAAGAGGAAGCTTTGAAAAATCATCTAGTGAATCAGTTGCATTAGCCTTATCTATGTATTCTCTAGGACTGCCATTTGTTATGATTATTAAATGTTTTCAATCAGTTTTTATAGCAACTGGAGAAATAAAGAAAATCTTATATATTTCAATCTTGCAATTAATTACTAACTTTACATTATCAATAATTCTAATGAAATACTTTTCACATGGAGGCATCGCTTTAGCAACATCAATTTCAACAATATTATCATTTATAATTTATTTGTTTTACATTTTAAAAAATCAAAAGTTGATTTTTGTATCACTGCATTCAAAAAATTATAAAAGTAAAAACAATATCTTGTTTTATTTTATAAAAATATCAATTTTATCATCTTTTATGATTTTTATCTTATACTTATTTCAAAAGGTCACAGACTCTAATTCTGGTTTTATCTATCTTTCAATCTTTACAAGTATAGGCATTTTATTTTATATTTTTATAACTTATATAACAAAACAAATTCCAAATGAATTATTTTCAAAATTATAATCATAAAACATCATGTTAAAATCTAAACAACCTTCGAAAAGAATTTTTTCAGGGATACAGCCTACAGGTAACCTTCATATTGGGAATTATTTAGGAGCTATCAAAAATTGGATTAAACTGCAAAAAGAAGATAACTGTATTTACTCAATTGTTGATCTGCATGCAATGACAGTACCCAATAATTTATTGGATATTAAAAATTCAACTTTAGAAGTAGCAGCAGCTGTAATTGCTTCAGGAATTGACCCTAAAAAATCTATTCTTTTCAATCAATCAAATGTTCCACAACATACCGAATTAGCGTGGATTTTTAATTGTATTGCCAGAATAGGATGGCTTAATAGAATGACTCAATTTAAAGAAAAAGCTGGCAAAAAAAAAGATAATGCTACTGTTGGTTTATTTAGTTACCCAGTACTTATGGCTGCAGATATATTATTATATAAAGCTACACATGTCCCAGTTGGAGAGGATCAAAAACAACACTTAGAATTGGCAAGAGATATAGCGAGTTCTTTTAATTCAACATTTGATAAGACACTCAACAAAGATTTTTTTCAGTTACCGGAACCCTTTATTTTAGGGCCTGCAAAGAGGATTATGAGTTTACGAGATGGCAGAAGTAAAATGAGCAAGTCCGACATCTCTGATGCTTCTAGAATTAATCTTATGGATGATAAAGATCAAATTTTTTTAAAAATTAAAAGAGCTAAGACTGATCAATATCCTATTCCTGAAAATATTGATGATTTAGAAAATAGACCAGAAGCACTTAATTTAATCAACATATATGCTTCTTTTTCAAATAAAAGCGTAAATGAAATTCTTTTAAAATTTTCAGGAAAAGGTTTTTCTCAATTTAAAGAAGATTTATCAGATTTGATAATAAATGAGATAGGTCCTATTACTAAAGAAATGAATAATTTGATGAATAATAAAGATGAAATTGTTAGAATATTGATTGACGGATCCAATAAAGCTAAAGAAATAGCAAGTGAAGTATTATATGATGTAAAAAAAATTATTGGTATTAACTTTAAAGATTGAAAAATCACTTCTGAGTATATATATTTTCTATATGTTTATACAAACTGAAGAAACACCAAATCCTAATACTCTAAAATTCAATCCTGGTGTTTCAGTTCTATCTGAAGGAACTATTGAATTTAAAGATAATAATTCAGCAAAAATCTCAAACTTGGCAGATTTAATATTTTCAATTAATGGAATTGAAAGGGTATTTTTAGCTGAAGAATTTGTATCAGTTACTAAAAATAGTAATTTTAATTGGGAAATTTTAAAGCCTTTAATATTAACCGCAATAATGGAACATTATGCAAGTGGCAAAGAGGTCATAAAAAAAAGTAAAACTAAGAAAAACGTTAATAAAAACGAAGACACAGAAGTAGTCAAACAGATTAAAGAATTAATCGATCAAAGAGTAAGACCAGCTGTTGCAATGGATGGTGGTGATATATCATTTTGTTCTTTTGAAGATGGAGTAGTCACTTTACAAATGAAAGGCGCGTGTGCCGGATGTCCATCAAGTACAGCCACTTTAAAAATGGGGATCGAAAATATGTTAAGACACTACATTCCTGAAGTTGTGGAAGTTAAAGCTGCAGAGTTGTGATATTAAAAAACAATACTTTACTAACATTTTTAGCTTTTATTTTGTCAATTTTTGGCCTTATAGGTCCCGGCTTCTGGGATATTAAATCTCCAAATCTAGTTAAGTTTAAGAACGATCATCTAACAAGATCCTCTATAGGTATAAAGTTCAATCCTAACGATTTAGAGCTAGATGATAAATTTAATAACGTTGAAAGGTCCTCAAAAATTTTTTTTGGTAAAGAAATAGCCATTGCATGGTCTAAAAATTTTCTTGACCAAATTAGTATTGAACAAAGAGTTTCTAGAGTGTATTTCACTCAATTGCCAAGTGATTTAAATACATATAAAATTGAAGATAAGAAAAAGATTTTTATTAGTATTATGCTGCCGTTATTATTAAAAGGCAATGAAACTGTGTTTGATGAAAGGTTAAAAGTCATTAAATATTTTAATAAACAGGATTTCAGTAGATTAAAAAAACCATGTATTAAATATAAAATTCAAAAAATAGACTGTAATAATATAGGATCTTTAAATAATAAAAAATTCAAATATTTAAGGAAAACATTACTAAATAGAATTAACGTATTTCCAATTTCCATGATGTTAGCTCAGGCTATTGTTGAGAGCGGTTGGGGAGTTTCAAGATTTGCACAAAAAGGCAATGCTCTTTTTGGTCAATGGACATGGGACAAAAAAAGGGGAATATCTCCATCAGGTATTAATAGACCAAGTTTTGCAGTAAGAAGTTTTATAAATCTACAAGATTCAGTTGATGCTTACATTTTAAATTTAAACACACATCCTGCGTACTCAAAATTAAGAAATTATAGAGAATTAGTTGCAAATTCAGGAGAGTTTAAAGGGAAAAAATTTTCAAAATATTTAGACAAATATGCTGTAATTGGTTTTGATTACGTAAAAAAAATAAATTCGATGATAAATAATAATGGGTTAGAAAAGTTTAATTTACTTAAATTTAAGCTAGATAAGTAATTGTTCTTTACTTTGTTACAAACTGCTTTCCAAACCAGCGCCACCTGTTATCATAAGCTGCCATTGTACAATTAATTCTGCCTCTAGTTTTTGGAAATTTTCTTTCCAATCTTACTTCTATTCTAAACTTACCAATTCTTTTTGTGTTTGTAACAATTCCATTACTTGCAAAACATCTAATTGCTTTCATTGGTTTAATTTTAGAACTTAAAGTAAATCCAAAATCAGGAGGATTATTTTTAAGAAAATTGTTTTCTGGGCTGACATCTCTAATCACTAAAGGTAAAGCGTTAATAGCCAGCTCTAATCTTTTTAAATCACCATAATTTTCATTCATTGCAAATCTTGGCAATTGAAAGATTCCCGAGGATAAATGTGCTACTCCTGAGTGTTGACCAAAGGCAGCCTCAAATCCAGATCCTTTCACAATCTCTATCGTTTTATTATCATATTCTCCGTAGGGGTATGCAAATAGTGTAGGTTTAAACCCTAATTCTTTAATAAACCGTTTGTTAGAATATTCAATTTCATTTAGTATTTCCTTACTGCTTAATCTGTGTAAATGTGGGTGAGACTTTGTTTGACTACCAATTAAAACACCATTGTCAACTAATTCTCTAATTTGGCTCCAACTCATATAATTTGATAATTTGTTGTCAATAACATCTGTAGAAATAAATAACGCGAAAGGTAAGTTTAATTTTTTTAAAATTGGCCAAGCTCTGGTGTAGACAGATAAATATGCATCATCTATTGTAATAGAAATAGATCTATCATTTATATCTATTTCTCCTTTTATCCCTTTAACTGCCTTGTCAAGTCTGATTACGTCATATTTATTTTTAATAAGTTCATTAGTGTGTTGGATAAATTGTTCAATTGTAGTATTTGTTGTTGGATATTTATTCTCACCAAATCTATGATACATCAGTATATTTGCATGATTTGTTTTTAGAATTAATTTATCTTCAGAAAAAGATATATTTAAAGTAGATAGATAAACTAAAATAAAATTAGATATTAAAAAAATTTTACAGATTAACTTATAATACATCATGAACAATACAAATAAGATATCTTTAGTTATTTTTGGCTATTCGGAAACATTGTTGTTAGCTATACTTGTTAAATCAAAAACAGTCAAAGTCAAGAAATTTAATTTTATAAGAGATGTAAATGAGGACCAATTTTTTAAAGTAATTTCAAGTTTTATTTCATACAATTTTATTTGTAATAACATATACTTTAGCTGTGGTCCTGGAGGATTTACAATAATAAGAAAAATTATTTCTTTTGTTAAAGCATTACAATTAAGTAATTATTCGAGGATAAGATTTATAGGATTAAATCACTTATTTATTAATGCTTATTATTTAATTCACAACAATAAAATAAAAGAGCAGGAGTATATTCTTTCAATTTTAAATTATTCTAATGATCATTTTGTCCAATTGTTCAAAAGAAAAAAGAGTTCGTTGTTTTCTCTTGAATGTTTATCCGATGTTAATAACATTAAAGTAGATCTAATAGATACTTTTTTGCAACCTTTTAACATATCTATTGATATTACTCATTTAGTATATTTAGGCCCAACTACTAATCATTTGTCTATTTTAAAAAATGTTACTTTTGTCAATGAAGTTAAAATACTTGAAACTATTGTTCAAATTTCAATTTTAGTCGAAAATTATAAGTTAGGAGTGATGCATTATAAAGGACTAATTGAAGATAATTTTAGACCTATATACGGAAAACCACCATCTACTAATTGATATGTACAAGATTTCAAAAGTATTGGTTAAAGATTTAATACATATTAATATATTAGAAAAGCAGCTTAAGTTAAATACGACCAAATTAGATTTTTTTAATCAGACATTATTAAACCAAAATTTTGAATTTATTAAATTAGTTTTAGAAAATCAAATTATAGGCTTTTTATACTTTTCCTGGAATAAAAGTGACTGTGACATTATCTCAATCGGTATTGTTGAAGCATTTCAAAAAATGGGTTTTGGAAAAAAATTGATTGAATATTTAATAAATTTAAATTTTAAAAATATTTACGTGGAAGTCTCAGCAAATAATAAAAATGCTATAATATTTTATCAAAAATTAAATTTCTCTAGAATTGGCATAAGAAATAAATATTATAAAAAATCAAATTCAGATGCAATCTTGTTAAGATTATTAAAATAAATTAAATTTAATAAAATTGTAATAGAAAATGGTTATCAAAAAGAATTCTTATACTAAAATGAGCATAAATTGCCTAAAATAAATTTTGTAAAGATAAATTTTGTAGATAAAATAAATTTTTATTTTAAAATTTTAATTTTTGTTTTTTTTACTTTCATATTAATTTTGACTAAAACTTTATTACAATTTTCTTCAAAAAAATTAAGTCAAAAAATGGTTCAAATTTTTCATAAATTACTTTTATGGCTCGTTAACATTAATGTTGAAGTAAACGGTAAAAAAATTGAAAAAAAAATTCCAACGCTTTATGTTTCAAACCATTTGTCATATATTGATATACCTGTGCTAGGATCGATATTAGATGGAAAGTTTGTTGCTAAGAACGAGATTTCTTCCTGGCCATTAATAGGTTATTTATCTAAAATAGGTAATACAGTATTTATTGATAGAAATTTAAATTTTTTAAAAAAAAATAAGTCTATAATTTTTGATAACCTTTCGAAAGGTTATAACATTATTTTATTTCCTGAAGGCACAACATCTGATGGAATTAGAGTTCTTAGATTTAAATCGAGTTTACTCTCTTCCATACAACAAAAAAATATCTTAATTCAACCAATCGTCATTAAATATAAAAGTATCAATGGAATGCCTTTAAATAGATGGTTAAAGCCTATTATTGCTTGGTATGGTGATATGGCTTTAAAGCCACATATTATTAACCTTTTAAAATTATTTTCAATCAAAGTTAAAATTACATTTTTAACTCCAGTAAATTCAAGAGAGTTTACAAATAGAAAAGATATGACATCTTTCCTACATCATGTTATTGATAGCTCTTATTCAGATGAATTAAATAAAAGTTTGCTGAAATAATTAAATATTATGAAAAAATTATTTATAAAAACATACGGTTGTCAAATGAACTTTTACGACAGTGATCATATGTCTAATCTGCTAAATGATAATGGATATGAAACTTCTACAGAGATAAAAGAAGCTGATTTAATAATATTAAATACATGCCATATCAGAGATAAGGCGGCTGAAAAAATGTATTCTGATTTAGGTAGGATTAAAAAAGTTTTCGATAATAATGATTTAATTAAACCAATTATTGCTGTAGCCGGTTGTGTTGCTCAAGCAGAGGGAAAAGAAATCATCAAAAGATCTCCATGGGTAGATTTGGTAGTTGGCCCCCAAGCATACACAGATCTTCCAAAATTAGTCAAAAAAATAAATAGTGCTTCTAAGAAAAAAGAAATAAACTTAAAATTTCCTGAAATTCCAAAATTCGATATGTTAAATTTTGACAAAAAGAAAGAAAAGGTTTCTGATTATGTGACAATTCAAGAAGGGTGTGATAAATTTTGTTCCTTTTGTGTTGTGCCTTTTACAAGAGGTCCAGAATATTCAAGATTGAAAAAATCTATATTAGAAGAAATTGAAATTATGGCTAATAATGGAGTAAAAGAAATTATATTACTTGGTCAGAATGTTAATGCCTGGAAAGATAATTCAAATGAAAGTAAAGTTTATAATTTAGGACATTTGATAGAAGAAATTGCAAAAATAGATAAAATTCTGTCTATTCGTTACACTACCTCACATCCTTTAGACATGGATTTAGATTTAATCAAAGCACATAGAGATGTAGATAAATTAATGCCTTTTTTACATTTACCAATTCAATCAGGATCAGATGAAATTTTGAAAAAAATGAATAGAAGACATACTGCTATTGATTATTTAAAAATAATAGAATTGGTAAGAAAATATCGTGAAGACATTGCAATATCATCAGACTTTATAGTCGGTCACCCAGGCGAAACTAAAGAAGATCATAAAAAAACACTAGATATTATAAATGAAGTCAAGTTTGCAAGTTCATACTCTTTTATGTATTCAGAAAGACCAGGAACCAAATCTTCACAAATAGATAAAAAAGTAGATGAGAATGTTAAAAAAAATAGACTTAAAGAAATTCAAAATAGGCTTAATCATTATCAATTAGCTTTTAACAAAAATATGGAGAATTTAGATTTCCCAATTTTAATTACAGGTAAAAACAAAAATAACCAATTTGTAGGAAGATCTCCTTACAATCAAAACGTTTACATCAATAAAAGTGATCTTCCAATTAAAGAAACTAATGAAAATCTAATTGGTTCAGTCTTGAATGTAAAAATTATTAAGTCAAATCAAAATAGTCTTTTAGGTACCTACTTTAATAATGCTTAAAATAAAGGATAAAAATAATACATCAGATTATGATGAGCTTTCAGAAGTTGAATTAATTTTTAATTCTAACGATGATTTAAATATTTTACTAGGTGAGAATTCGAAAAATATAGATAGGCTTAATGAAATTTTAGAAGTTAAAATCAGTTTTTTTGGAAATAAGTTAGTTATTATTGGTAGAAAACATAATACAGAAATAGCTGAAAATTTAATAAATAAAGTTTATGATATATTACTTTTTAATAAAAATGACAACCAAAGTGTAGATTTTTCAATTTTTGAATCTGAATATAAAATGATAAAAAATAAAAACTCAGTAGATACGGCATCAAAAATTTCAAATTCAATTGATACTTGGAAGAAAAATATATATCCCAAAAGTGATGGACAAAAAAAATACATACAAGCTGTAAATGATTACGATGTGATATTTGGACTTGGTCCTGCGGGTACTGGTAAGTCCTATCTTGCAGTTGCAAAAGCTGTACAGTTTTTAAAAAAAGGCAATATTGATAAAATTATATTATCAAGACCAGCTGTTGAAGCAGGAGAGAATTTAGGTTTCTTACCAGGAGACATGAAAGATAAAGTCGATCCATATCTGAGGCCAATTTATGATGCGTTATATGAAATGATGCCTTTTGAAATAGTTGAAAAAAAAATTCAAGAAGGAACAATTGAAATTGCTCCTGTTGCTTTCATGAGAGGAAGAACTTTTAAAAATTCATTTATAATTATTGATGAAGCTCAAAATACATCGTCAATTCAGATGAAAATGATCTTAACTCGTTTAGGTCAGGGTTCAAAAATGGTTGTTAATGGAGATTTAACTCAAGTTGATATAAAATATATTAATGACTCAGGTTTAGGTACAGCTAAGAAAAAACTCTCTAATTTAAAAACAATAAAATTTGTAAATTTAAGTAAAAAAGATGTTGTTAGGCATAAAATAGTTTCAGAAATTATTAGCGCTTATGAAAAGTAAAAACTTGTCGTTAAATGAAAGAAATATATTAGATAGGGTAAGTTATTTTAAAATCGATAAGTTTACCTTAGAGTTTAAATTTAAACACTTAAATTTTTATAATAGGATTTATTATTTGCGTAAAATCAAAATATTTGATTCTTTGTTATCAGATGTAAAAAAACTACTTAACTTTAAATCTAAAAAAAAAAATTTAAATTTTTCAATATTGCTTACAAATGACGCTGAGATTAAAGAAATCAACTATAAATATAGGAAATTAAACAAGCCTACGAATGTATTGTCTTTTAAGTCAATGATCGATGATAATAATTATTTCAAAACAGCTAAACAAGAAGTTTATTTAGGTGAAATTATAATATCTATGGAGAGAATTCTGAATGAATCAAGAGAAAATGATATTTCTTTTAAGAATCATTTTGTGCATATTTTTTTACACGCAATTTTACATATTTTAGGATATGATCATGAAACAGATAGTGAAAGAGAAAAAATGGAAAATATTGAAATTACAATGCTAAAGAATTTAGGAATAAAAAATCCCTATGCTTAAAATTTTAAATTCTCTAAAGCAAACTTTTAATAAAAAAAAAATTATTAAATCTTATAATTCTGACGATGATCTTGAACAATTTGTGTCACGTCGAATTAATTCAAAAATTGAGGTTAACAAAACCCAGAAACACGAAAATGAATTGCTAAAAAATTTAGCTGGTCTTAGAGGTATAACAGCTATTGATGTAATGGTTCCAAGAGTTGATATAGTTACTGTGTCAATGTCAGACAATTTTAACGACATAGTAAGTCAACTTACAAAAGCTAATCATAGTAGAGTCCCAGTAACTGGAGAAACAAAGGATGATATTGTCGGAATTATTCACATTAAAGATGTCTTAGCTAATATTAATTCAAAGAAAAAAAACCATATAAAAGACATACTTAAGGAGCCAATTTTTATAGCTCCTTCAATAAGTTTGTTAGACTTATTGCATGAGATGAGAGTTAAAAAAAGACACATGGCTTTAGTGGTTGACGAATATGGCGGCATTGACGGGTTAGTAACTATTGAAGACTTAGTTGAAGAACTTGTAGGAGAAATCGAAGATGAACATGATGAGACATCTGAAATTAAAATAGAAAAATTAAATTTCAATACAATAATTGTAGAAGCAAGAGCTTCACTTGATTTCCTTCAAGAAAAATTAAATTTAGATTTATCTGGATCTAAAAATGAAGAATTTGAAACTTTAGGAGGATATATAATAAGTCTATCCGGAAGGGTTCCAATAAAAGGTGAAGTAATCAGAGATATCAAAAATAGTATAGAATTTGAAATTATAAATTCAGATAAAAGAAAAATCATAAAGGTTAAAGTCAAAGGCTTAAAATTCTCCAATGAGAGTTAATAAATTATTAATTCAGGCACCTATATTCTTTTTGCTTGGAGGTTTGGCCACTTTTTCACTTACACCTTATAAAATTTATCCATTAATATTTTGTTTTTCATTTGCCATATTTTCAATTTGTAAAAATAACAAATTAAAAAATATTTTCTTTTTATCATTATCATTTTCTTTTGGTTGGTTTTTTCTTGGTTTATATTGGATAGCAAATGCATTTTTGATAAAATCTAGTTTTTACTTACTTTTAATGCCTATTGCAGCTGCATTATTACCATTATTTTTATCTTTGTTTTGGAGTATAGCTTTCATCTTTGCAAAATTAATTTCAAAAAAAATCGGAGAAATTCATATAAATGTTTTAATAATTTTATCAATAATTGAGTATATAAGAGGCGAGTTTTTAAACTTTCCTTGGTTAATGCCAGGCAATTTTTTTTCATCTGAAGAAATTTTTATCCAAGGATTTTCGTACATAGGTTCTTATTCTATGAATATTGTCTTTTTCTCCTTAACTGTCGTGCCAGTATTAATTTTTAAATATAAAAGACTGTCAATTTTCCCAATGTTGTTTTTGTTATTCCCAATAATCTTTTTATTTATGAAATCTTACGAAAGATACACATTTAAAAACATTCCCTCTTTAAATGAGTCCCATCTAATAAGAGTAATTCAACCAAATATAAAACAACATATTAAATGGAAAAAAAACCTTAAATCATACCATCATCAAATATTAATTGATCTATCAAAATTAAAAAATGTCCAAAATGATAATCTTTCAACTTTAACTATTTGGCCAGAAACAGCTTTTTTGGGTTTATATCCGAGAGATAAGAGTTTAGTGCAAGAATTATCTCGAAAATTTTTAAATCCAAAAAAAAATCAATTTTTACTTTCTGGATTAATACATAAAAGCAATAAAAAATATTATAATTCTTCTATTTTGTTAGATTCTAAAGAGAATGTTAAAAATATTTATAATAAAAATATTCTTGTACCTTTTGGAGAGTTTATACCGTTAAGGCATTTATTGCCACGAGTTAAATTCTTTGAAAATAAAATTGATTTTTCAAGTGGCATTGAAAATAAACCTATCACTATTAACAATCATTATAAATTTGTTCCTGTAATATGTTACGAGATTATTTTTAGCGATTTAATTTTTAAATCATTGGACAAGGATACATCAATAATTATTAACATAACAAATGATGCTTGGTTTGGTGATTCAATTGGACCTGCCCAACATTTTCAGTTTGCTAAAATAAGAGCAGTAGAATTGGGGATGCCAGTTGCTAGAGCTGCAAATACAGGTTATTCAGCCTTAATAAGCCCATATGGTGAAGTTTTGAAAAAAATAAATCTCAACGAAAAGGGCACGTTATCTTTTAAATTGATAAATAAATTAAATGACACTATGTTTAAAAGGTATGGTAATAATCTATTAGTAGCTCTATTAATTTTAACATTTTTAGTTAACTTTATATTCAAAAAATTTATTTTAAAACAGGAGTATGAATGAGAAATTATTTATTTACGTCTGAATCAGTTTCTGAGGGTCATCCAGATAAAATTAGCGATCTAGTTTCCGACACAGTAGTTGATTTAATGATTAGCAAAGATCCCTTCAGTAGAGTTGCATGTGAAACATTAGTAACAACAAATAAAGTTGTTATTGCTGGAGAATACAGACTAGATGGAGATAAATTAATTTTGTTTCAAGAGATTGAAGAAAAGATAAGGTTAGCTATAAAAAAAATTGGTTATGAACAATCTGGTTTTCATTGGGAAAAAATAAAAATCGAAAATTACCTTCATAATCAATCGAGTGATATTGCTATTGGCGTAGATGAACGCGACAATAAAGAAGAAGGAGCTGGTGATCAAGGTTTGATGTTTGGTTATGCTGTTGATGAAACTGAAACTTATATGCCAGCTCCCATATATTACTCGCATTTAATTTTGAAAGAGCTGTCAAATATAAGACATTCTGGAAAAGCAGATTTTTTAGGACCAGATAGTAAGTCTCAACTTTCTATAGAATATGAAGGATCTAGGCCTATTGGAGCAAAAAAAATTGTTGTGTCAACTCAGCACGAAGAGAATTATAATCAAAAAGATTTGAAAGAATTCATCATTGATGTCGTTAGGAAAGTGTTACCAAAAGAATGGTATTTTAATAATGATAATATTTTGGTTAATCCAACAGGGAGGTTCGTAATCGGAGGTCCGGATGGAGATGCTGGACTGACAGGCAGGAAAATCATAGTTGACACTTATGGTGGATCAGCTCAGCACGGAGGCGGAGCATTCTCAGGAAAAGATCCAACTAAAGTTGACCGATCCGCAGCATATATGACTAGATACCTTGCAAAAAACGTTGTCGCTTCTAATTTAGCTTCTAAGTGTAGCATCCAAATAGCTTACGCAATAGGTGTACCTCAACCATTATCTTTTTACGTTAATACATTTGGTACAGGTAAAGTAAATGATCAAGCTATTGAAGAATGTATAAAAAAAATTGTAGATCTGTCGCCAAAAGGCATTAGAGACAAACTTAAATTAAATAATCCTATATATGTTCCAACTTCATCATATGGTCATTTTGGAAGAAAACCGGATGAATTGTTAAAAGGATCTTTTACCTGGGAGAAAACAGATCTCGTCGAATTATTAAATAAAGAATTATAAAAAAATTGAACTCAAAAAGTGAAATTTATTTTTATGGTCGTCGAAAAGGTAGAAAAATTTCTCCAACCAACTTAAAGCTGTTAAATGATTCAAGTTATAAATTTTATTTACGACATGATCATTTAGATGAATCAAAACTAAAGAATTATAACAAAAACATTTTAGAAATAGGTTTTGGGAATGGTGAAAATCTAGTTAATATGTCTTTGAAAAATCCAAATGATTTATTCATAGCATGTGATGCATATAATAATGCTTGCGTTAAACTATTGAAGCAAATCGTAATGAAAAATATTCAAAATATCAAAATTTGGCCCGATAATATTAATTTGATAATTAAAAAATTTAAAAAAAACTTTTTTGATTTAATTCTAATATTACATCCAGATCCTTGGCCAAAAAAGAAACATGTTAAAAGAAGACTTTTACAACAGAGTTTCCTTGATGATATAAATCGTATTTTAAAACATGAAGGAAAATTAGTAATCTCAACAGATCATGACGAAATGAAAAGCTGGATTATCAAACAATTTCAAGAAAGAAATGATTTTTTATTAGAAAAGGATAAAACTTATTTTGAAAATAAAAAACCACAATGGATTATAAATACAAAATATACCAATAAAGCTCTAAAAAAAAATAAGGTGGTAAATTGGTTTTTTTTTAAAAAAAGTTAATTTTTTATTTCAAATTATAATCTTATAAGTTATTACTAGGGAACTTTAAGGTTTAGACTAAAATAATGAGGTTTTTTAAATGGAAAATATTCCTAGGATTGAACTTATTCAGGTAGCTGAAAACGTTGCAAGAGAAAAATTAATTGATAAAGAAGATGTAATTCTTGCCATGGAGGATGCCATTCAAAAGGCCGCTAGATCTAAATATGGTCTAGAAAGAGATATAAGAGCAACCATAAATAGAAATACTGGAGCAATTTTCATTGAGCAATACACTCATGTGGTTGATGAAGTAGAAGATGAATCTACTCAAATGTCATTAGTAGAAGCTCATAGAAGGGATAAATCTCTAAAAATTGGAGACTACCACAAAAAAGTACTTCCACCTTTTGATTTTGGAAGAATAGCTGCCCAAAGTGCTAAACAAGTAATTTCACAAAAAGTTAGAGATGCTGAAAGATTGCGTCAGTATAATCAATTCAAAGATAGAGTTGGTGAAATAATACTTGGTACCGTAAAAAGATTTGATAATTTTTCTGTTACACTTGATATTGGCAAAGCTGAAGGTGTTATTAAAAAAGATGAAATGATACCTAGAGAACAATTGAAGCCTGGTGACAGAGTAAGAACTTATATTTTAAGTGTCAGTGAAGAAACCAGAGGTCCACAAATTTTTCTTTCAAGATCATCAAATGAATTTTTAAGATTATTATTTACTCAGGAGGTTCCTGAGATTTATGATGGTATCATAGAAGTTAAAAGTGTTGCAAGAGAACCCGGAAGTCGAGCTAAAATCAGTGTCTATTCAAAAGATAACACGATTGATCCAGTTGGAGCTTGTGTTGGAATGAGAGGATCAAGAGTTCAAGCAGTTGTTAATGAATTGCAAGGTGAAAAAATTGAAATTATTCCCTGGTCAGAGGATTCTGTTACTTTTGTAATAAACTCTCTAGCACCAGCTGTTCCGTCAAAAGTAATCATGGATGAAGAGGCAGGAAGAATGGAAGTAATAGTTCCTGATGAACAGCTATCACTTGCAATAGGTAGAAGAGGTCAAAATGTCAGATTAGCTTCCGAACTATGCAAATGGTATATAGACGTGATCTCTGAAAGCGAAGAATCTGAAAAAAGACAAGATGAGATTAGTGAAAGAACAAAAATTTTTATTGAAGCGTTAGATGTGGATGATGTGATAGCTCATTTAATTGTAGCAGAAGGATATTCTACAATTCACGAAATTGCAAACACCTCGATAGAAGAATTAAATAATATAGAAGGTTTTGAAGAAGAATTATCAGTTGAGTTAAAAGAGAGAGCAGAAAATTTTGTTAATTTTGAAAATGAAAATGTAGAAAAAAAGTTAAAATCAAGTGGCATTGATAGCAAATTATATGAATTTAAACATTTGTCTAAACCTGAGATTTTAACCTTAGTAGAAAATGGTATAAAAACTTTAGACGATCTTGCTGATTTAGACAGTGAAGAATTGTTTACACTGCTGGGCAAAAAAGTATTTAATAGTGAAAATGAGGCTGGTGAGGTGATAATGGAAGCTCGTAAACATTGGTTTGAAGAAGATAAAAATATATAGTGCAATGTCTGAAAATAATTCAAAAGAACGTAAAAAACTTAGTTTATCTGGAAGTAAATTAACATTAAAGTCTAATTTAAATCCTAATAAAATTCCTTCAAGTGTTACAACGAATTCTAGATCTGGTAGAAACACTGTGCAAGTTGAAGTAAAAAGATCAAAGAGATTTTATGATAATAAATTTAAATCAAAAACAGAACAAAGTAGTTTTAAAAAATACATTAAGTGCTGAACAAATTGCAAAAAGGAGTAAGGAGCTTAAGGACGGTCTTGCTAGAACAGCAGCTCTCGCTGAAAATCAAGTAAAAAGTGTAAAAGAAGACTTTAGATCGGATACTTCAATAAAAAAAGATCAAGTTAATAGAAATGAGAATTTGTTAAAAAAAAATAATTCATCATTGGATCTTAAAAAAAAGTCGTATGAGGACAAAAAGACAGATGAAAATAAATTTCCAAAAAAATCAGCGAATAGAGATGTTTTTAAAGAAAATAATAAAAAAGTAACTCTCAACAAAGGATATGAGAAAAAGAGAGAAGGAAAATTAACGATCGCAAGAGCCTTAGATAGCGAAAATGTTAGATTTCGTTCTCTTGCATCAATTAAAAGAAGAAGAGAAAAAGTAAAATTACAATCTGAAGTTGCTGCACCTGTCGTAAAACAAATAAGAGATGTAATTATACCAGATACTATTGTGGTTTCTGAACTGGCTAATAGAATGTCTGAAAAAACTGCTGATGTCGTAAGAGAGTTAATGAAAAATGGTATAATGGCTACAGCTGCACAAGTTATAGATGCTGACACTGCAGAGTTAATTACAAATGAATTTGGTCATAAAGTTAAACGTATTTCTGAATCAGATATTGAATTAGACTTAGTTAAAAACGATGTCATATCTGAAAACTTGTCTCCTAGACCTCCGGTTGTAACCATTATGGGTCACGTAGATCATGGAAAAACATCATTATTAGATGCCTTAAGAAAAACTAACGTTGTTAATAGCGAAGCTGGTGGAATTACTCAGCACATTGGGGCTTATCAGATTAAATCTAAAAATAATAATCTTATTTCATTTATAGATACACCTGGACATGAAGCTTTTTCAGAAATGAGAGCAAGAGGTGCCAATATTACAGATATAGTAATTCTAGTAGTAGCTGCTGATGATGGGATTAAACAACAAACTGTTGAAGCAATCAATCATGCTAAGTCTGCTAAAGCTCCAATTATTGTAGCTGTAAATAAATGTGATAAACCAGATACTGATCCTCAGAAAGTTAAAAATGAATTACTGCAATATGAATTAATACCTGAAGATATGGGAGGTGATGTACAATGTATTAATATATCAGCTTTAAAGAAAACGGGACTCGATCAGTTAATAGAAGCGATTGAATTGCAAGCGGAAATTTTAGAATTAAAAAGTGATCCAGACTGTCCAGCCTCAGGTGTGGTCATTGAGTCTAAAATAGAAAAAGGTAAGGGTCCAGTAATAACTTTATTAGTTGATTCTGGCACCATAAAAGTTGGCGATATAATTGTAGTTGGGACGGAAAATGGAAAAGTTAGAGCATTAATAAATGATTTAGGTAAAAGAGTTTATGAAGCAAAGCCCTCTACTCCTATAGAAGTTCTTGGCCTCTCAGGAACTCCAATGGCTGGCGACATTGCAAATGTAGTTGAGAGCGAATCAAAAGCAAGAGAGGTTGCAGAATATAGATCTAGGAAGTTTAAAGAAAAAGAGGCAGCACTTTCATCTAGAGGAACGGTAGAACAGATGCTAGCTAATATTCAGTCAGGCGAGGTTACCGAATTACCAGTTGTTATAAAAACTGATGTGCATGGATCTTTAGAGGCTATTAAAGTTGCACTGAACAAATTAGGTGATGAAAAAATAAAAGTTAAAATTTTATCAAGTTCAGTTGGTCCAATAAATGAATCAGATATATCATTAGCTGTTGCTTCATCAGCGCTAGTTTTTGGTTTTAACGTAAGAGCCATTCCTCAAGCCAGGGAACTGGCTAAAAGAGATATGGTTGAAATAAGATATCATTCGATAATTTATGAACTTATTGAAGATGCAAAAAATGGTCTTGCAGGTATGTTAGACCCCGATTTGCAAGAAGAATTTATTGGTTATGCTGAAATAAAACAAGTTTTCAATATTACAAATCATGGAAAAATTGCAGGCTGTTATGTAAAAGAAGGAATAATCAAAAAAGGTTGTAGTTTTAGGCTTTTGAGAGAAAATACAGTTATTCATGAAGGAAAATTAAAAACTTTACAAAGGTTCAAAGACGAAGTGAAAGAAGTAAAATTTGGAATAGAGTGTGGAATGGGTCTGGAGAATTATAATGACATTAAAATTGGAGATGTTATGGAATGTTTTGAAGTTAAAGAAATTAAAAAAACTTTGTAATTTTTGTCATGAATGATAAAAAACAACCTTCAAACAGACAACTTAAAATAGGTCAACAGTTAAGATTTTTAATATCTAACTTCTTGATTAAAGAAGATTTCATTTTTGAAAATTTTGACAGCAAAATCTTAACTATTGTTGATGTAGTTTTAAGCCCAGATCTTAAGAATGCAAAAATATATGTATCAACAAATTCTGAATCAGGAAACAACTTATACATAGATGAGCTCAATCGCAAGTCAAAGTTTATTCAAAAAAAAATAGCTTCAAATTTGACTTCAAAATTCACTCCAAAGATAAAATTTTTCTTCGATAATTCCTTTCAATATTCAAATAAAATTTATAATATATTAAGAACTATTAAATAGGTAGATTATGAAAATCAATGGTTGGCTCTTTGTTGATAAACCTGAAGGGATATCATCTAGAAAAGTTGTTGATTTGATTTCAAATTCTCTCTCATCAAAAAAAGTTGGTCATGGAGGAACTCTAGACCCAATGGCCTCAGGATTACTTCCCATAGCAATTGGTGAAGCAACGAAGACTATAGGAGTGATTCAACAGTTTAAAAAACAATATGAATTTATAATAAAATGGGGTGAAAAAACTTCCACAGATGATAAAACGGGTTTAATAATATCATGTGTTAAAACAAGGCCAAGTTTAAAAAGTATTAAGAAAAATCTTTTAAAATTTGTGGGTGAAATCGAACAAATACCTCCAAAATTTTCAGCTATAAAAATAAATGGTCAGAGAGCCTATAAATTAGCTAGAAATAATGAAAACTTTCTATTAGATCCAAGAACAGTTTATATTGATACTTTGAAAATTAAAAAATATCTTGATACAGATCATTGCTCTTTTGAATGTATTTGTTCAAAAGGGACATATATTAGAGCGTTAGGAAGAGATTTAGGAGAATCAATGAATTGTTTCGGTCATTTAGTTAAGCTAAGGCGAACACATATTGGAAATTTTTCGAACAAATTTGCGATTTTACTGGATTTATCTGAAAAAGTAATACATAGTTCAACAATTTTAAAAAACATATTGCCTATCGAAAAAGTTTTAGAAAATTTACCTTTTGTAAATTTAGCGAAAAAGCAGGAGAATGCTTTAAGAAATGGTCAGAAAATATGTTTAAATGAATTATTAATTGATGATCAAAAAAAATTTTTTTTAATTAATGGTAATAATGATTATATGATATGTAAATACGATAATAAACCTATATGTTTTTTTAAAATAGAGAATAATTTTGTTAAACCAACTAGAGTTTTTAATTTGTAAAAGAGGAAAGTATGTCGATAACTAAAGAAAAAAAATCAAATTTAATAGATAAATTTAAAATCAACGAAAAAGATACTGGTTCAGCTGATATTCAAGTTGCTATATTATCAGAAAAAATTAAAACTCTTACAGAACATTTGAAACAACATAACAAAGATTATATTTCTAGACGTGGATTATTAAGTATGGTTGGTAAAAGAAGAAATTTGCTTTCGTATATTAAGAAAAAGAGTGAATCCAGATACAGTGATTTAATTAAATCACTTGGATTAAGAAGATAGTAAATTTAATTCAGTCGAATAGCGGGTAGGGATATGTTTGAAGTTTATCGTAAAGAAGTAAAGTTTGGTGAAGAAAAACTTATATTTGAAACTGGGAAAGTTGCGAGGCAAGCCGATGGTGCTGTTTTAGTAACTTATGGTGGAACAACTATTTTGTGTACAGCAACTGCAGCAAAAAAAAATTCAGATGCTGATTTCTTTCCACTTACGGTTAATTATCAAGAAAAAGCATTTGCGGCTGGTAAAATACCAGGAGGTTTTTTTAAAAGGGAAGGACGGCCATCCGAAAAAGAAACATTAACTTCAAGATTAATAGATAGACCTATTAGACCTTTGTTTCATAAAAATTTTAAACGTGAGACCCAAATTATAGCCACTGTACTTGAATATGATTTTCAAAATGATCCCGATATAGTTGCAATTATAGCCGCATCTGCAGCATTGACTTTATCTGGTTTGCCTTTCATGGGACCTATTGGGGCATGTAGAGTTGGTTGGGATGGAAAAAAATATATCTTAAATCCAAAGATTAATAAGGATAGCGATAATTTGCTTGACTTAGTAGTTGCCGGAACTAATGAAGGTGTTTTAATGGTTGAATCAGAAGCTCGTGAGCTAAATGAAAAAATTATGTTGGGAGCTGTTGATTTTGGACACAAAGAGTTAAAAAACGTTATAAAAGGAATCATAGAATTAGCTGAAGTTGCTGCGAAAGAACCAATTAAAATAGATGAAGAGGTGCCCGAGGAAAAAGATTATCTTAAATTAGTCAAAGGTTTTAAGAAAGAAATTGAAAAAGCTTATAAAATAGAAGAAAAATCAACTAGACACAATGAATTAGAAAATATTAAAGAAAAAATAAAAAATGATTGTAATGATGAAGTCAATTTAAATTTGTTGTTTGATGTTTTTAAAAAAGTAGAGGCTGAAATTGTAAGAACTTCTATTATTAAAACACAAAAAAGGATTGATGGTAGAGACAATAAAACTGTTAGAGATATTGTTGCAGAAGTTGGAATACTTCCTAGGTCACACGGATCATCTTTATTTACTAGAGGTGAAACACAAGCACTTGTTGTTACAACACTTGGATCTGCTCAGGATTCTCAAATAATAGATGGTTTAGATGGCGATGCTAGAGAAAAATTTATGTTACATTATAATTTTCCACCATTTTCGGTTGGTGAGGTTGGAAGAACTGGTTCACCTGGAAGAAGAGAGATTGGTCATGGTAAACTTGCGTGGAGAGCTATAAATCCGTTGCTTCCTTCTGGAGAAGATTTTCCTTATACAATAAGAGTGGTTTCTGATATTACTGAGTCAAATGGATCATCATCTATGGCCACAGTTTGTGGTACTTCATTAGCGCTAATGGATGCTGGTGTGCCAATAAAAAAACCAGTAGCTGGAATAGCTATGGGATTGATCAAGGAAGATAAAAATTTTGTAGTACTCTCAGATATTTTAGGAGATGAAGATCATTTAGGTGATATGGACTTTAAAGTGGCTGGGACGCTTGAAGGCATCACAAGCTTGCAAATGGACATAAAAATTACATCTATTACGAGCAAAATTATGAAAGTTGCGCTTGATCAAGCTTTAGATGGAAGAAAACATATTCTCAACGAAATGAAAAAAGCTATTTCAAAACCCCGCACATCTTTGGCTGAAAATGCACCTAAAATAAAAGTTTTAAAAATTAAAGTTGATAAAATTAAAGAAATTATAGGTCCATCCGGTAAAGTTATCAAAGATATATGTGAGACAAGCTCTTCAAAAATTGATATTGATGATAATGGCCTATTGAAAATAGCATCACCAAATGATGAAAGCTTAGAATTGGCTTTGGCAAGAATTAATGATATTATAGTAGAGCCTGAAAAAGGTGTTGTATATAATGGTAAAGTGGTTAAGACAGTTGATTTTGGTGCTTTTGTCAATTTTTTGGGTTCTAAAGATGGTTTAGTACATATATCTGAGTTGCAAGAAGAACGAACTAATAAAACGACTGACGTATGTAAAGAGGGAGACGAGGTAAAAGTTATGGTTATTGGATTTGATGACAGAGGTAAAGTAAAATTGTCTATGAAAAGAGTTAATCAGGAAACAGGCGAAAAATTAAAATGAAAAAATATGAATTGAAATTAAATTGGGTTAAATCTGAAAAAATTGATAAAGTTGGATTAGTTACTCTCAATCATGAAAATCCTTTAAACCCTCTTTCTGCAGGTTTTGTAGAGGCTATTTATCTTTCATGTAAAAAATTTGATGAAGATGAAGATATAAATTGTATTGTTTTGAAAGGATCTAAAAAAGCTTTTGCAGCAGGAGCAGATTTAAAAGAAATGTTGCCTCTTTCTTTTGCTGAAATTTCTGAAAGCAGATATATTGAGAAAAATTGGTCTTATTTTTCTTATATTCAAAAACCATTAATTGCTGCTGTCCAAGGTTTTGCTTTAGGTGGAGGTTGTGAGCTTGCTATGGCTTGTGATTTTATATTAGCCTCTGATGATGCAAAGTTTGGACAACCAGAAATCAATGTAGGTGCAATTCCAGGAGCTGGTGGAAGCCAAAGAATGCCTCGTTTTATAGGTAAATCAAAGGCTATGTATGCAATCTTAACCGGGGATATGATAGACTCCAAAGAAGCTGAAAAATGTGGTTTAGTTGCTAAAGTATTTAGTGGAGACAATTTTAATGAAGATGTTTTAAAAGTCGCACATAAAATAGCAAGCAAGTCTACAGCATTAGCAAGATTAGCTAAAGAAACAGTAAATTTAAGCTATGAAACCACTTTAAATGAAGGTCTTAGAGCTGAAAGAGCCATTTTTATGTCAACCTTCTCATTAGAAGATCATAAAGAAGGTATGGAAGCATTTTCAGAAAAAAGAAAACCCATTTGGAAAAATAAGTAATTAAATGTTTACAAAATTTTGGTTAGGGATACCTACTACCTTTAATCCTCCATCTACATAATGAGTAAGGCCTGTCACTCCACTTGATATGTCTGATAAAAGATACAAAGCTGCATTGCCGACTTGTTTTAGGTCTGGATTTTTTTGTAAAGGAGCAATTTTCTCTGAATATCTATAAACGTGTCTTGCTCCAGATATTGCAGCACCAGCAAGCGTTTTCATAGGGCCAGCTGAAATTGCATTAACTCTAATATTGTTTTTTCCTAAATCTACCGATAGATATTTAACTGATGTTTCTAATGCTGCTTTTGCTACACCCATAACATTGTAATTTGGAGTAGTTTTATTTGATCCTATATAAGTAAGTGTTAAAAGAGATCCTCCATTATTCATAATCCTTGAAGCAGATTTTGATATTCTAGTAAAACTATATGTAGAGACATCAAGTGTACTTAAAAAATTCTTTCGTGAAGTTTCTACATATTTGCCTTTAAGCTCATCTTTATCAGAATATGCCAAGGCGTGTACAACAAAATCTAAATGTCCAACATTTCTTTTTATTTTTTCAATTAAATTTTCAATAGAATATTCATCTTCAGGTTCAAACGAAACGTCACATTTATATAAATTTTCGCAGTTAATTTTATTTGATAAGGGTTCAATTCTTTTTCTTAAACTGTCATTTTGATAAGTTAAAATTATATTTGCCTTGTTTAAAAAAAGTTGCTTTGTTATCCCCCATGCTATGGATCTTTCATTGGCAACACCCATTATTAATCCTGTTTTTCCCTCCATTAAGTTCATATCTTAATTTTCTGATACCTTTGAGAATACTAGAGATGCATTAGTGCCTCCAAAACCAAATGAATTTGATAATGCTGTATTAACATTTATTTTTTCAACAGTTTTTCTGGGAATATCAATATCTTTAATTACAGGATCAGGTATCTCTATGTTAGAGGAACCCGATATAAAATTATCATTCATCATTATAAGAGTATATATAGCCTCATGAACACCTGTAGCGCCCAATGAATGGCCAGTTAATGACTTAGTACTTGTTATTTTAGGTAAATAACCTTTACTTGAGAAAACTTTCTTTATTGCTTCTATTTCTTGAACATCTCCAACTGGTGTACTAGTGCCGTGTGCATTGATATAGTCAATTCTTAGGTCAGTGTTTTTTAATGCGTTGGTCATACATCTAACAGCACCTTCACCACTAGGTGCTACCATGTCGTACCCGTCTGAGTTTGCAAAGTGACCTAAAACTTCTCCATAAATTTTGGCATCTCTTTTTTTCGCATGTTCATATTCCTCAAGCACTATAATGCCTCCACCACCTGCGATAACAAATCCATCTCTATTAGCATCATATGGTCTAGATGCTTTTTGAGGAGTGTTATTATATTTGCTAGATAGCGCTCCCATAGAATCAAATAAAACAGATAATGTCCAATCTAATTCTTCTCCACCACCTGCAAATACAATATTTTGGTTACCATATTTTATATTGTCTACACCAACACCAATGCAGTGAGCAGATGTTGAGCAAGCAGAAGTTATTGAATAATTTAGACCTTTAATTTTAAACATTGTTGAAAGACAAGCAGAAATACTTGAACTCATACATTTTGGTACCATAAATGGACCTACTCTTTTTGGACCTTTCTCTCTTGTAATGTCAAATGATTTTAATAAGTTAATTGTACTTGGACCACCAGCGCCTGCAATTAATCCAGTTAAAGGATTTGATATTAATTCATCATTGAGATTTGCATCTTGAATTGCTTCTTTCATTGCTATAGCAGTGTAAGCAGCACCATTGCCCATAAATCTTAGGTCCTTTTTGTCTAAAAAGTCTTCAAAATTTATATTAATATCACCATGAATTTGACTTCTAAAACCTAAATCTGAATAATCTTTGCTAAAATTTATTCCAGATTTATTATAATATAAAGAGTCTTTAACTTCTTTTTGATTGTTACCGATTGGACTAACTACTCCGATCCCAGTTACAACTACTCTTCTTTGTTCAATCATTAATATACCTAATAATACTTATTTATCTTGAAAAAGACCAACCCTAATATCGAAGGCTTCAAAAACAATTTGCTTGTCACATAAAACTTTTCCATCGGCAATTCCAAGCATGAGTTTTCTGTTAATAATTTTTTTGAAATCTAGTATGTATTCAACTTTTTTTGCTTTTGGCAAAACTTGACCTGAAAATTTTACATTACCTACAGACAATGCTCGCCCTTTTCCTCTACCACCCATAATACCAAGACAAAATCCAAGTAATTGCCATAATCCATCCATGCCTAAACAACCTGGCATAACAGGGTCGTTTTCAAAATGACATTCAAAAAACCATTTGTCAGGTGTAATATTATACTCCGCATGTGCCAAACCTTTGTTATAATTTCCTCCAACCTCTGATATATTTAGTATTTTATCAAACATAAGCATAGGTGGCAATGGAAGCCTAGGAAAATCAATTCCAGCAAGCTTTCCTTTTGCACAAGCAATTAATTCTTCGTAATTGAATTTATTTTTTAGTAATGACAAAATTTTACCTTAACTAAATAATTGGTTTAATCAACTATAATATAATTTGATCCCCATAGATACTTTTTTATATACCATCCTGAATATTTTCTATTTTTTAAAGTTATTTTACACCAAAAAAATTTACATTTAACGACAGAAACATTTACATTATTATTTAATAAAGCGATTTTTTTTGATGACAGGTAAGGTTTTTTCCTTAAGTAATCTGATTTTAATATTATACTCCTATGCTTTAAAGTTAATTGTGATTTATGTACCCATCCAATTTTACTTTTAGTTGTTAAAACTTTTCTCCAATGGTCAAATTCATCAATAATTATTAATGGAATATTTTTTTTAATAAAAACAAGTTTTATAGGATAATTTTTACCAGGCCCATATCTCAAATTTGCTTTTGAAGTTTTAACAGATACAAGCTTTGGAAATTTTTCTGCTAGAACAACTTTGGGAAAGTAAAAAAAGCTAGAAACGAATATTAGAAGTAATAATTTTAAATAAAAATTCATTTACATACATTACAACTTAAGTTTTTTTTTATCTTTATTTTAGTAATGTCTTGTTTGATACAATCATATAACAACAAATTTCCTGCTAAAGTATTTGTTGTGAACAAGTTTTCTTTTTTAAAAGAGTTTTGAATAAATAACTCTCTAATTGTTTCTGTTACTTGAAGGCTTGAAATTAAATTTGTAACAGGACCTATTATTCCAACCTCTCTACAATTCATATTGGTATTTTGGTACTGATCTTTTGGAAAAATACATTCATAACAAGGTAAATCTTTAAATTTTCCACTTTTAAATGTTGCCAATTGTCCCTCAAGCTGAATTGCTGAAGCGGATATTAAAGTTTTCCTATTTTTATGAGCTAATAAATTAGCAGTATATTTAGTCTCAATATTATCTGAGCAGTCTAGAATTATATCATAAGTACTTATAGGAAATTTATTGTCAAATCTATTAACAATAGAATTTATTTTTAAATCTGGGTTTAAGTTTAGACAATAATCTTTCAACTTAATGGATTTTGAAAGACCCAAATTATTAACTGAAAAAGCTATTTGTCTATTTAAATTAGACAATTCAATATTGTCATCATCACAAATGTCAATACATCCTATCCCAGCAGCAGAACAAAAAATGGCTGTGGGATTACCTAAACCTCCTGCCCCAATTATTAAAACTTTACTCTTTAAAAGTATTGATTGCCCTTCTTCTTCTATTTCAGGCATTATTAACTGATTTGCATATCTCTCTAATTCATTTTCATTTAGCATTATTAATTACTTTAACCCTGTTGAGCCAAATCCGTTGGAAGATCTTTTGGTTTCAAAAATATTTACTTCACCTAATTCAAGTTGTATTTTAACAACTTGAGAAAAAACAATTTGCCCAATTCTCATGTTGGGTTTTATTGTAAATATTTTCGAGGAATGGTTTATTAAAATTACTTTGATTTCCCCTCTATAATCTGAGTCTATTGTTCCTGGCGAGTTTAATATTGTAATTCCGTGATTTAGTGCAAGACCGGACCTTGGTCTTACTTGACCTTCATATCCTATGGGTATTTTCAATTTGATTCCAGTTGGCACTAAAAATATCTCATTCTGTTTTAATTTTGTTTGATTTTTAATATCTGCAACTATATCTAAACCTGACGAATTATCTGAGTGATATTTTGGAATTTGAAAATTTTCAGATTGCGACACTTTTTCTATAATAATTTTTAACATAAATTTTTTCATGCAATTCTAAAGATTTTGAAATTATTAAATTTGCAATTTCGTGCTTTGTTAATTTTTTTGTTTCTTCTATATTACCTTGTTTATCTATTATAAATATTTTGTTGTATTCTTCTCCAAAAATTGTATTTCCTTTTTCAATTAAATTAGCTACAACCATGTCCAATTGTTTTTCGTTTAATTTTTTTGTCGCATTATGAATTAAATTTTCTGTCTCTGCAGCAAATCCAATAACCAATTTTGGTCTCTTTTTATTTTCGCTCACAAACTTAATGATATCAGGGTTGTTTTCTAATTTAAAAAAAAATTTTTCATGTTTTTTAAGTTTATCACTATTAGATAGTTTTTTATTTTTCATAGTATAAGGTATCAATTTCCAGTCACAAACTGCTGCACAACTAATAAAAATATCACAATCAATATTTTTTTCTACTTGAGAAAGCATTTCTTCAGCTGTTAAAACTTCTATTAGTTTATTTACACTCGGTTTTTTAATGTTTGTTGGGCCACTGATTAAAGTTACATTTGCTCCGCATTTTAAAAATTCTTCAGCCAATGCATAACCTTGTTTTCCCGAGGAATTATTAGATACATATCTTATAGGATCAATCTTCTCTTGAGTTGGACCCGCAGTTATTAAAATTTTTAATTTATTTTTAAATTCAGTATGTTTGTTACCCTCTTTTTTTAGAAGGTAATTTTTAGTAAATGAATATATTTTATCTATTTCTGGCAGTCTGCCTGTACCATTTTCACCGCATGCCATTACACCTGAATCAGGGCTAATTAAACCAACACCTCGTAGTTTTAAAATTTCTAAATTATTTTGAGTAGCTTTATTTTGCCACATAAAAGGGTTCATTGAGGGAGCTATTAAAATTTTACTATCAGATGCTAAAATGATATTTGATCCTAAATCATCTGCAATTCCATATGTCATTTTTGCAATAAAATTAGCAGTGCATGGAGCCACTAAAATTAAATCCTTATTCCTAGCTAAATTTATGTGATTCATATTCTCTTCTTCTTCAGAAGAAAACAATTCTGTAAAACATTTTTTATTAATTAAACTCGTCACTATTAAGGGTGTAATAAATTTTTGCGCCGATTTTGTTAATACGACTTCAATATTAAAATCGTTTTTATAAAATAACCTTATTAATTCTAATATTTTGTAGCAGGATACACCGCCCGATATAATAATTAGAATACTAAATTTTGATTTTTTTTGGATATAAAAATTACTTTTATTGTCTTTGTGTTCACTATAAATATTTAAATTTTTTTCTCTCATTAATGTATTCAGTTTATTCATATATGATTTTGGAATTTTATTCTTTTTTTTCCAATTAGATATGGTTGATGGGTTTGTGTTTAGTAATTTAGAAACAGAACCAGTACCACCTAGTTTAAAAATTATCTCAGGAATATTAATGAAATTATTCATAAAATTATTTAATATTTAAAAGTTTTCTAAAGATTTTATCAATTTTTTGAAATATTTCAACTAATTCTTCTTTAAAGAAGCTATTATCATTAATTTTTTCAAATAAAAAATCATATTTCATATTATTTTTGATCCATTCTGTCATTAACGGTTCAGTGGTTTGCCATATATTTGCTTTTGGGTTAATTTGTCTAGCAATGCCCTCTGCCATGATCATAGATTTTTGTAGTAAACAAAACTTGGCTTGTATTTTAATGTTAAACTTTCTCGATAATGCAAGTATTTCTCCAAATAAATTGCCCATTGAAATGTCTCCAATTGGTTTATTTAGAATAGGAGTAGCTAAGATTCTAATTTCTTGAGTTAACTTATGTAAATCTGTATCTCTATCAAGCATTCCATTTTCCTGATGAAGTTTTGCGATTTTATAAAATTGTTTATTTAATAGAAAATTAAAAAGTTTTGCTAGAAATTTTCTATCATTTATATTCAGCCGACCCATAATTCCAAAGTCTATAGCTATTATCTTTCCAGACTTATCAACAAAAATGTTTCCAGGGTGTAAATCACCGTGAAAGAAACCATCTCTAAAAGTTTGATAGAAAAAAATTTCAGATGCAACTTTTGTTAAATTTTCTATATTTATTTTTTTTTTAAAATCTGAAATTTGATCAATTCTTAAACCATCAATAAATTCACTTGTTAATATTTTTTTAGTTGTATACTCCCAATGAATTTTAGGTGTATCAAATAACTTATAACTACTAAAATTTTCTCTAAGTTGTTCAGAGTTAGATGCTTCTAACCTAAGGTCTATCTCGTCGAGTGAGCTATTTGCAAATGTAGATATAATCTCTTTAAGACTTAATCTTTTACAGTTTGTTGAAAAAAATTCTAATGTATTACAAATTCCATAAAATAGTTTAAAATCTTTGAAAAGTGTCTGCTCGATATTTGGCCTTAAAATTTTTATTGCTACTTTTTTACCATTTTTGAGTATTCCCTTATGAACTTGAGCTACAGAAGCAGCAGCGATAGGTTTTTCTTCAAATAAATTAAATATTTCATTTATTTTTTTGTTCGTTTCTTCTTCTACAATCTTAATCGCTTCTTTGTCAGAAAAAGGAGGAAGTTTATCTTGTAACAAAATTAATCTATTAGTTATATTTAGACCAAATATATCTGGTCTGGTGGATAATGCTTGCCCAAGTTTCACAAACCCTGGGCCAATCTCTCCTAGACTATTCAGAAACTCACTATTAATTTTTCTCTTTTCAAAAATGAATTTTAAAGTTTTACATATCATTTGATAATTTTTACTTACTAAATTTAATTTCTGGATTTCTGTAAGTAGACCATTACGGATCAAAATATAAACAATAAAGAAAAGTCTACAAAATATTAGAGGATATTCATAAAATTTGGGTACAATTATTTTTATATGTCTCATTAAAATTTCCATCCAGAATGTAATGCAACTATACCGCTTGATAAATTTTTATATTTAACTCTTTCAAATTTAGATTTGACTAACATTGACGATAAATCATCTTGGTCAGGAAACACGCGAATGGATTCTACGAGATATTTATATGCATCTTCATTTTTTGTAATAATTCTTCCTAATTTGGGAATAATTTTAAAAGACCACAAATCATAAAATTTTTTTATAATGTCGTCATTTACTTTGCTAAATTCTAAACATATAAATCTACCCCCGGGTTTTAAAACTCTATATATTTCATTAAGCGCTAATTGTCTGTTAGTTATATTTCTCAATCCAAAAGCTATAGTTACTCTATCATATGCATTGCTTTTAATCGGAAGTTTTTCACAATTTCCAACAATGTAACGAAGTCTATTATCATTAGATTTACCATAAAAAAGCATTTTATAGTTAATATCTAAGATGTCAGCTGACAAACCACCAGATTTGATGAAATTTTTGGCTATGTCTCCGGTCCCGCCAGCAATATCTAATAAAGCTTGATTAGGCTGGGGGGCAATAGAATTAATTAATTCCTGTTTCCATAACCTATGAATACCTAAACTTGATAAATCATTCATTAAATCGTATTTGGATGATACAGAATTGAAAATATTATTTACTAACTTTTCTTTCTTATTTATGTTAATTTTTTTAAAGCCAAAATCGATTTTTTTAAAACTATTTTTCATTGTTTGATTATAAACTAAAATGCCTGAATTACCAGAAGTTGAAACATCAAGGAATTATTTAAAGCAAACACTTTTAAATTCAAAAATAATAAGCGTTCAATTTAATGTGCTCAAATTGAGATGGAAAATTAATTTAGACATAAAATTTTTTTTAAATAACATGATAATTATAAAAATTGATCGTATTGGAAAATACATACTAATAAAAACTTCAAACAAAAAAACTTTAATTTTGCACCTTGGTATGAGTGGATATTTGAGCGTTAGTAAATTTAATTACAAAAAAATAAAACATGATCACATGATCATCAATTTTGAGAGAAAAAATGGAGAGAAAAAAAAATTAGTTTTTAATGATCAAAGAAGATTTGGTCACATAGATTTATATGATACTTCAAATCTCAATAATCATTTTTTAATTAAAAATTTAGGAATAGATGCTTTAAGTGAAGATTTAAAAATTGATTTTTTAAAAAAAACATTTTCTATGAAAAAAACTACAATTAAAACTGTTCTTTTAGATCAAAAAATTATATGTGGAATAGGCAACATTTATGCTTCTGAAATCTTGTTTTATTCAAAAATTTATCCTTTAAAAAAGGCATGTCATCTAAATGCACTAGAAACTACTTTACTTTTAGATAAAATTAAATTTGTACTTACAAAAGCGATTTTAAATGGTGGTACAACTATTAAAGATTATAAAAAACCAGATGGAAAAGTTGGTTATTTTAAACAAAAATTAAAAGTTTATGGCAGAGAAAAATTAAAATGCTATGATTGTGAAAGTATAATTTTGAAAATAGATATTAATAAAAGAGCAACATATATATGTCCACAATGTCAAAAAAAATAATTAGTAATATTAATTTTTTCTTATTTTTTTTTACATTATTATTTTTTTTTGGCAGCAAATCCTTTGGCAAGGTTGAAAAGCTTCAAATCGAAAATTGGATTGAAGACATTCCTATCTTAACAACATTGATTGGAAAGAAAATAGACGTTGTTGAATTTGATTCTTCTAATGGAAAAATAATATCTATTTTTGTTGATAGTAAGGGATTGTCAAAAAAGAAAATTTATTCTTTTTATAAAAAATTCTTTAAAGCTAAAAATTGGGACAATGATAAAGATAAATTTGTATGGGTATTAAAAAGTAAAAGATTTAAAAAAAAGACATTTAAGATTGAAAATTTTGAAGATAAAATTTTTATAATTAAAATAATTACAGAAAACTTTTAACTTGACATATTTATATTTAGAATGTAGCCCTTTTTTAGGGGAAGTAAATGGCAAATCATAAATCTGCGAAGAAAAGAATTAGAAGGAATGATAAGTTTCAACTTGTAAACAAGATTAGAAAGACAAGAGTAAGAACTTTCATTAAAAAAGTTGAAAATTTTATTTTAGAGAATGACAAAAAAAACGCCCAACTAGCTTTTATTGAAGCTCAACCTGAAATGCATAGATCAATATCAAAAGGTGTTTTCAAGAAAAATACAATTTCGAGAAAATTATCAAGACTTTCAAATAAAATTAAATTGCTTAAATAGCTTTTCAATAATTATATTTCATGTCTATAAACGATTCGCTAATTTTAACTGGTAATTTATTTTCAATAATAAATCAAGTTAGCTGAAATTAGTTCTTTAATGGATTTATATCTAATTGGTTGAATCATTTCTTAATATCGAGAATCGTAATAAAATCAATAAACTCTGCATATAAATTAATACTATTTAAAATATTTTTTTTTATATATTAAATTTGTAAATTACAATTTCTATGAATAAATAATTTTTTCTTAATTTTAAAAAATATTAAGTATCTGTAATTAATAGATAAATTTATAAAAAATGAAAATCAATGTTTTTTTTTTTTTTTTTAAACCATATAATTTGCTTTACCTTTTGATTAAGCTTTAATTAAAATTAGAGTTTATAAATGTCAAATAAAACTATTCAAAATAATAATAACTATGATAATACATGGCTAATCGTACAAAATGATTTAAAAGATGATTTAAAGAGTATCATTTGGAATTCGTGGGTTAAACCACTTGTATTTATAAATTATTCAAATTTCATCTTAACAATTCAAACACCTTCAGAGCTTGTTAAAAATAGAATTGATAACCAATATTACGACAAAATATTTTTTAGGGCAAAAAGACTCTTTATTGGATTAAATAAGATAAAATTCACTGTTCAAACTGGAAAAAAAAATTTCCAAATATTAAACAAAACAATGCCGATAGAAAAAAATCAAACTCTCTCGTCAATATCATTTACAGACAATGCTTCAAAAATTTTAAATAAAAATTATACATTTGAAAACTTTATTGTGGATAAGTCGAATGAACTTGCTTATTTTTCAGCTAAAAGGTTAGTTCAAGAATTTAATGTAGATTATAACCCTTTTTTTATATATGGAAATGTGGGCATTGGCAAAACTCATTTGCTAAATGCAATTGCATGGAATATTCAAAAAAATAATAACAAAAAATTTATATATATTTCAGCTGAAAGATTTATGTATCAATTTATAAAATCTTTAAAAATGAATGAAACCTTACGTTTTAAAGATCAGTTTCGATCTATTGATATCCTGATGATTGATGATTTGCAATTCATTGGTGGAAAAAAGTCTACTCAAGAAGAATTTTTTCATTTGTTGAATGATCTTATTGATAACAAAAAACAAGTTATAATTACTGCTGACAAATCTCCTTCGAATATCAAAAACCTTGATTATAAAATTAGATCCAGGCTCTCAGGAGGTCTTGTTGTAGATATTTTACCAACAACATTTGAATTAAGAAAAAAAATAATAAGAAATAAAGTGTCTACAAAAAACGTAAATCTAGAAAAAGATATAATAACTTTTTTAGCTGAAAACATTTTTAATAGTGTTCGAGAATTAGAGGGGGCATTGAATAAAATAATGTTATATTCAGATATAACAAATTTAAACCTAAATCTTGCAAGTGCAAAAACTATATTAGCTGATTATTTAAATAAATCTCATAAAAAGATAACAATTAAGGATATTCAACTTGAAGTGTCAAAATATTACAATCTTCAATTTCATGAACTTTGTTCTAAAAATAGATCAAGACATATTTCAAAACCAAGGCACATCGCAATGTTTTTGTCAAAACAATTGACTGATGCTTCTTACCCTGAAATAGGTAAACTTTTTGGTGGAAAGGATCATGCGACTGTTATACATGGCGTAAACAAAATCAAATTTTTAATCGAAACTGATCGAAAAGTTAAACAAGATTTAGATAACATAACTCTGATCTTAAAAGAAGATTAGTTATATGTACTATATATACGTAAAAATTTGCTGATTTCTAAAATAAATGCTATATTTTGTACTAAGTTAGAAATTATATTCAATAAAACTCACATAATCAAAATATGGAAAAATAAATGAAGTTTGCAATTGTTAAAACAGATTTAATAAAACCCTTAAGCCACATTAATTCAGTGGTTGAACGAAAAAATGCAATTGCGATTTTGTCAAATCTGGTAATCGAAGCTTTCGGAAAAGAAATTAATTTCATAGCTACTGATATGGAATTAGATTTAAAGGAAAAAATCTCAGCTAATATAATGTCAGATGGAAAAATTACAGTTCCAGCTCACACATTACACGATATTGTTAAGAAACTCCCAGATGGTTCTGAAATTTTAATGTACAATAATGATAACAATTTAATATTAGAATGCGGTAAATCGAAATTTACTTTACCTACTTTGCCCTTTGATGATTTTCCAGTTATGACTGACATATCTGAAGGAAAAGAATTTTCAATTAGTTCTGAAGATATGAAAAATTTAATTGATAATACAAAGTTTGCAATTTCACTAGAAGAAACTAGATACTATCTAAATGGCATTTATATCCATCAAGATACAGAAAATAAAAATTTTTTAAAAGGAGTAGCAACTGATGGGCATAGATTAGCTCAGGTTAAACTTAAACTTCCAGAAGGCGCAGAAGGAATTCCATCTATAATTATTCCAAGAAAAACAGTAAATGAGCTAAGGAAATTATTGGAAGAAACAGATGGTGATATATTAATAAAGGTTTCAAAAAATAAGATTAAATTTACTGTTAATGATTGCGTTTTAACCTCAAAATTAATTGATGGAACATTTCCAGACTATCAAAGGGTAATACCTAAAGAAAATAAAAATAAACTAGAAGTTCTAACTAAGGATTTTAGAGATGCTGTCGATAGAGTTTCTACTATATCTATAGAGAAAACTAGAGCAGTAAAACTTGAAATAAATAACAATTCGCTATTGTTAAAAGTAAGTAATAGTGAAATTGGCAATGCTCTTGAAGAACTTACAATTGATTTCGGTGGAGAAAAACTTGAGATTGGATTTAATTCTAAATATTTATTAGATATAACCAACCAAATTCAAGGTGATAAGGTTCATTTTTCATTGTCTGATTCCTCTTCCCCAGCTTTGATTACAGATGAAGAGCAAGAAGGTACTATTTTTGTTTTGATGCCAATGAGGGTATAGAATTAAGAAGTTAATGAGTCAAACTTTAGTAAATAAAAGTATAAATTATGTAAATAAGAAGCAATCATTTGTTCAACATATAAAAGCAAGTAACTTTCGAAATTATAAAAATTTAGAATTAAATTTATCATCTGATAATGTTGTATTATTTGGATTAAATGGAGTTGGTAAGACTAATATACTTGAAGCTGTTTCTTTTTTGTCATCAGGAAGAGGGATAAGAAAAGCAAGATCGAAAGATTTAATTTTGAAAACTTTTGATAATAATCCTTATGAAGACTTCTCTTGGGGAGTTCACGCAAATGTTTTTGTAAAAAACAAAAAATTCAAAATAGGCACTGGTATTAATAAAAAAAACAATTCTAGGTTAGTTAAAATTAATGATGAATATATGAAACAGTCTGATCTATCAAAAATAATAAAAATTTCATGGATAACTCCACAAATGCTTCTTATTTTTCATAATGGAATGCAAGAAAAGAGAAGGTTTATTGATAGATTGATTAACATAGCTAACCCAACTCATGTAGGGTTGCTATATAGATATGAATTTTTAATTAAAGAAAGAGTAAAAATAATTAACAATTATCATGATAATAAAATGTGGATTGATACCATTGAAAGTGAAATTGTAGATTTATCGATAAAAATCATAGAAAACAGAAAAAAATTTGTGTTTGATATGCAAAATATCTGTTTTAAATCTGATTTAAATAAAAACTTTTTTCTTGATATATATTTAAAAATTAATGGGAAAGCAGAAGAATTGTTAGATAGTGTAGGTGAAGAAAAATATCATTGTGAAATATTAGGGATTTTAAGAAAAAATAGGGGTTATGGTATAAGCTCATTTATTGGTCCTCACAAATCTGAAGTATTTATTTTTAAAAGAGAAAGTAAACAAGAAATAAGGTATTGTTCTACTGGAGAACAAAAAATAATGTTAATTTCTTTAATTTTTAAACATTGTCATTTAATGGAAACACTGTATGAACAAGCTCCAATCTTATTACTTGATGATATAATAGAGCATCTTGATAATATTCACAAAAGAGCTTTATTTGAAAAGACATCTCAATACAATTCACAATGTTGGTTCACTTGTACAAATTCTAATGCTTTTAATAGTTATCCTGTTTCTTTCAAATCAATTGATGTTAATAAATTACAAAAAGATTTTTCTAAAAAAAGCGAGTTGAAATATGCATAATGATATAACTAATAATAGTAAAAAAAATGAAAATTATGATGCTGACTCTATAAAAGTTTTAAAAGGTTTAGATGCAGTTAGAAAAAGACCTGGAATGTATATTGGTGACACAGATGACGGATCTGGATTACATCACATGGTGTACGAAGTTTTAGATAATTCAATTGACGAGTCATTAGCTGGTTTTTGTAAGAATATGAATGTTAATTTGTTATCAGACGGATCTGTTAAAATTTCCGATGATGGCAGAGGTATACCTGTAGACTTACATCCTGAAGAGGGAATTTCAGCAGCAGAGGTTATTATGACCCAACTTCATGCTGGAGGGAAATTTGACAATAATTCTTATAAGGTATCTGGTGGGTTACACGGTGTTGGAGTGTCTGTAGTCAACGCATTATCAGATTTTCTTTTATTAACTATAAATAGGAATGGAAAAAAGTATTTTGTAAAATTTATAAATGGTAATGCTGAAAATCCTCTAACAGTTATAGGAGAATCTCAAAATACTGGTACTGAAATTATTTTTAAACCAAGTGCAAGTATTTTTTCAACTATCAGCTTTGACTTTAAGATTTTAGAACATAGACTTCGTGAACTTGCTTTTTTAAATAGTGGCATCACTATAAATTTAATTGATGAAAGAAATTCCGAAAATAAAAAGCTTCAATTTAGCTATGAAGGAGGACTAAGACAATATATAAAGCATCTTAATAAATCTAGAAATAGCTTTCATGAAACAATATTAACAGCACATCAAAAAGAAGATATTTCGATGGAAGTTGCTCTTGAGTGGACTGATGTTTTTCATGAAACTTCTTTGTGTTTTACTAATAATATACCACAGAAAGATGGTGGCACCCACCTTGCAGGTTTTAGAGCTGCTTTGACAAGGGTAATAAATAATTATTCAAATAACTTTGGTCTTTCCAAAAAAGAAAAAATTCAATTGACTGGAGATGATTGTCGTGAAGGTTTATCATCAATTGTTTCATTAAAATTACCTGATCCTAAATTTTCCAGTCAAACAAAAGATAAGTTAGTCTCCAGCGAGGTCAGACCAATAGTTGAACAATGTATTAATGAATCACTATCACAATGGTTTGAAGAAAATCCCTCAGATGCAAAAAAAATTATAAATAAAGTGTATGAAGCAGCTACCGCAAGAGAAGCAGCAAGAAAAGCTAGAGAATTAACTAGAAGAAAAGGTGTACTAGATATAGCAAGTTTGCCTGGAAAACTTGCTGATTGTCAGGAGAAAAATCCTGAGAAAGCAGAAATATTTTTAGTTGAAGGTGATTCTGCAGGTGGGTCTGCAAAGCAAGGCCGTGATAGATTAAATCAAGCTATATTACCACTTAGAGGGAAGATATTAAATGTTGAAAGATCAAGAATTGATAAAATGTTATCTTCAACTGAAATTGGTACGTTAATCACGGCAATAGGAGTTGGTGTAGGTAACGCAGAATTAAATTTAGAAAAATCACGGTATCATAAGATAATCATTATGACAGATGCAGATGTTGATGGAAGTCACATTAGAACTCTACTTCTTACATTCTTTTTTCGTCATATGAGGCCTTTGGTAGAAGCTGGTTATTTATATATTGCTCAGCCACCACTTTTTAAAATTAAGTTAAATAAATCAGAAATATATCTTAAAGATCAAAATCATTTAGATGATTTTTTGATTAAAAATGGGATAAAAAATTGTTCTCTGGCTATCAGTAACAAAGAGATAATTATAGACCAAGATTTAAATGATTTTATTGAAAAATGTATAATTCTTAACAAAAATATAAGATCATTAACTTCTAAGATTGGCAGCGAGGAGGTCATATCAAGTCTATCAAATTTAGATCTATTGAACAAAAGCGTTTTTGAAGATTTAGAAAAAATTAATGTAATTTCAAATTTTTTAAATAGATTTGATCCTGTTAATAAATGTTGGGTAATTAATTTAGATACTTCTGAAAAATCAATTATATTTGAAAAAACTTATCGTGGTGTAACGGAAAAGTATGAATTAAAATCAGAGTATTTAAACTATCAAGAAGTTTTTGAAATTAATAACCTCTCAAAAAACTCTAGCATTTTTAGAGAAAATGTTACATTAGTTATTGAAAATGAAAAGTTAGACATTCGTTCTTCCTTACATCTAGTAGATCTTATTTTAGAAAAAGGAAAAAAAGGCGCTCAAATAAGTAGATATAAAGGACTGGGTGAGATGAACCCAGAACAACTCTGGGAAACAACTCTTGACCCAAACTCTAGAAGTTTAGTCCAGGTCAAAATAGAACAAGAAATTAACGCTGAAGAGACATTTTCAACACTTATGGGAGAAGTTGTAGAGCCTAGGAGAAACTTTATTCAAGAGAATGCATTGAATGTTTCAAACTTAGATATATGAAAGATTAATTTAAATTGTCAGTTCTCAATAATATATCTGAAATTAATAAAGATGAAAAAGCACTTAATGTCCATCCTAAATGTCCGTGGCCAGTATTGTAAAATATTCCAGGTAATTTCCCTTTACCAATTTTAGGCATCATACTTGGGGTCATGGGTCTTAATCCTGCCCAAGGTTTATAGTATTCGGTTGACACTTTTGGAAAAAGTTTGTTACTCCATTTAATTAATGGAAGTATTCTGTCTGCTCTTATATCTTTATTATAACCATTAAATTCGGCTGTACCTGCTATTCTAAATCTATTTGTACCAAGTCTACTTGACACAATTTTAGCTCCATCATCAAGTAATGAAACTTCAGGTGCATGTTTTTGACTAACTTTATCATTAAGATCGATCGTTATGGAATAGCCCTTAACAGGATATATATTAACGTTATCTCCTAATTTAGAAGCTATAAACTTACTTGACACACCTGCACAAATTACAGTTGCATCAAAAGTATCAGTATTGTCAGTGTTTTGAGAACTAAATTTTAATTCAACTAAATTATGCCTATAAACTATATCATTTATGGATGTATCATAATTAAACTTGACATTATTTTTCTCACAAATTTTAGCTAATTGAGTGCAAAACATATGGATATCTCCAGACATATCACTTTTTGTAAAGAAACCACCAAAAAAATTATCTAGATTAATTGTAGGTTCAATTTTTTGAATTTCTTTGTTATTAAGTGGTTCTCTTTTTAAACCAGCTTTTGTTAGCCATTCATTAACTTTTAATCCATGATTAAAATTTTCTTCTGAATTACAAAGATGTAAAATACCCTTTTCTTTAAAGTCAAAATCAATGTTTTCATCTTTAAGTAGTTCTTTTAATAGATTGCCACTTTCAATTGCCATCTTTACTGAGGCAATTGTATTTTTTTCATGATTTTTAACATTTGATAAAAAACTTAAAAACCATCCTATTTTATGTAAGGAAGGTTTTAAATTGATAGATAGAGGAGCATCTTTTTTAAAAATCCATTGTATTCCTTGGTAAATAGTTTTCCAGTTTGTCCATACTTCACCATTACATGCTGATAATTGACCACCATTAGCATAACTTGTTTCCATTGCAGCATATTTCTGTTTATCAAAAACAGTTACATCATAACCTTTTTTCATTAACTGATATGCTGTTGTTATTCCTGTAATTCCTGCTCCAATAACTGCTATTTTTTTCATAAAAACTCCATAACAAACCAAGCCCTAATCTGTCATGGGTACCTGAGAGATTAACTCATTATATGAGCTTACTCCTTCGGTGGACACAGAATATGCCTCTCTCCAGATTGTCAACTCTTTACGATACTTTTACCTGAGAGTTTCTAGGGTAGTTGCTCCTTCGGCGGTTATTTAAAACGCTCTCACATAAAGAGGTAATGACATATATATACTAATTTTTATTTAAAAAATAATCAAACTAAATCGTTTTTTTACTAAATTTTTCTATAGGGCCGTTATGTTTTATCCAGTCATCAATACCATTTTCTAGATTTAAAACATTAGTTAAACCCATTTCTAAAGCTGTTTTAGTAGACAAAGAAGATCTCCATCCAGATGCACAATAAAATATGAATTTATTTTTAGCACTGAAATAATCTTTATAATAAGGGCTTTTAGGGTCAATCCAAAATTCTAACATGCCTCTTGGCACATGTTTCGCATTTTTTATTTTTCCATTTTTTTCTAGTTCTCTTACGTCTCTTAAATCAATAAAAATTGTTTCGCCCTCATCATGTAATTCAAGAGCATTTTTAAAATTAATACTTATAATTTTTTGTTTTGCTTCATTAACTAAAGAAAAAGAAGATTTAATGGTCATTTTGTTAGTTTCCAATAGATTAATAATAATAATTTAATATAAATAAATAATGACAAATAACAATCAACAATTTTTAATTCAACATGAGGAGTTTGATAAAAATTTTATTTTTCCATCTGTTAAAAATATTGATAGTAACCAAGTCATATCACTATATGAAAATTTTAAAAAAATTTTACCTCATTCTCAGAAATATAACAAAGATATAAAAGTAAGAAAAAACTTGAGTAATATTTTGGATGAATTTGATGTTTTATTTTTAGATGCATTCGGAGTCATAAATATAGGAGATAAATTAATACCACATATAATAGAAACATTAAATGTTGCTAGAGATAAAGGTATTTATATAGTAATTCTTACAAATGGCGCAACTTATTGTTCAGAAAAAAAAATTAATCAATTTTATAATCTCGGATTAGAATTTTCTTATGATGAGATTATTTCAAGTAGAGACGTTACAGAAAGGTTTTTATCTATTCATCTAAAACCATCTAAAATAGGTGTACTTGGGAATAAAGATGAAAAACTAAACATTAAAAACTCTTTAACAATAGATTTAATCAAAGATATTGAGTTATTTGATGAAGTGGATTCATTTATATTTTTAGGGACAAGTTATTGGGATTCAGATTTTCAAGATTTGTTAAAAGATTCGTTAACTTCAAATCCAAGGCCTTTTTTTGTATCTAATCCAGATATTGTTGCACCCCACAAGAATCACTTTAGTATTGAACCTGGCTATTTTTCTTTGAAACTAATAAATGAAGGTATTAACTTACCAATATGGTTTGGAAAACCTTTTTCAACAATTTTTGAAATGGCCCTAGATAAAGTTCAGTTTATCACAGGTTCTTCAATTGACATGTCAAGAATTGGAATGGTAGGAGATACGTTACATACAGATATTTTGGGCGCAAACTCAGTTGGAATTAAGTCAATTTTAATGACAAAACATGGTTTATTAAGAAATCAAAATATTGCTTCATGTATAAAAAAAACTGGAATTGTACCAGATTATTTGATTGAGGGTCCTTAAAATGAATAAAAGAAAATCTATATTGGTTACATCGGGATCAAAAAGATTAGGAAAGCATATTTCTAAGTTTTTTGTAATGAATGAATGGGATTTAATTTTACATTATAACAACTCAAAAGTTGAAGCAGAAGAAACAGCAAATGAGTTATCAAAATATTCGAATAAGATTAAATTGTATCACGCAGATTTCACAAAATATGAAGATGTTGAAAATTTAGTAGAAAATTTACTTTTAAATGACAAAGAGTGGGTAGGTTTAGTAAATAATGCTGGTTTATTCGAATACGATACTGGCCAAGAATTTACCATAGAAAAGTTAAATCGACATATGTCTGTAAATTTTTCTACTCCTGCAATACTTATAAAAGCACTTTATAAAAATATAATGGAAAACCAAATAGTAAAAAACAAAAACAATATGGTCATAAATATTATTGATGCTAAAATTGAAGGTTTAAATCCAGATTATTATTCTTATACTTTGTCAAAGTTAGCAATGTCAGGATTAACAAAAATGTCAGCTTTATCTTATGCACCAGATTTGAGAGTAAATGCAATTGCACCAGGAATAATATTACCTGCAGAAAATCAAAATGAAAAAGATTTTAAAGAATCCCACAAAAAAAATATTTTAAACAGTTCTGCAACTATTGATGATTTATACTTGGCTCTTGATTTTTTAACTAACTCAAATTCTGTTACAGGACACATCTCATTATTAGATGGAGGATCACATTTGGCTCCGCCTCTTAGAGATGTTGCTATTAAATAAGGTGCAATTTTAATGCTTAAGAAAATTCTTATTGAAAATTTAACCTGCATTGCCTCTGTTGGTGTTTACGAAAATGAAAAATTAAACAAACAAAAAATAATAATTAATGTAGAAATTTTACTTATTAACAAAATGAAAACTCATACAGATAATCTAAATGACGTAGCTGATTATGGAAAATTTAGAAGAACTATATTGGATATTGTTAAATCTAAACACTTTAATTTAATTGAGACACTTGCACATAACTTAATAAAAAAAATAGAAACTTTTGAAAAAGTTGAAAATATTAAGTTAAAAATTACAAAACCTGATATTTTTAATGATTGCTCTGTTTCATATGAAATTAGTAATTATCCTTAAGTTTTCTAAAATATTTAAATGTTTCTGTACTATCTAGTTCTTGAATATTATTTGCAATTTTAAAATTAATATCATTATATCTTAAAAACGGATTAAGCTTTTTCTCTTGGCCAAGGAAAAAAGGTATAGTTGGTTTTTCTTCATTTCTTAAATTTTTAATTTCTAGAATGTTTGCATTTAATTCTTCATCATTATTGTAGACTAAGCTTTTGCAAAATTTTGCGTTTGTCATCGTATATTCATGACCACAATATACAAGTATATCATCAGGTAAATTTAAAATTTTATCTAAACTATCTTTCATTTGCTCAAAAGTTCCTTCGAATATTCTTCCACATCCAAGTCTGAACAAAGTATCTCCTGAAAAAAGTATTCTTAAGCTCTCAATATAATAACATATGTGACCGATAGTATGGCCAGGTGTGTGTAAAACTTTAGCTTTTTGACCAATCATATCAATTTCATCTCCATCTAAAACATAATGATCACAATTATGTATTTTACTTTGATCATATTTTGGAGCGATAAGTTTACAGCTATATTTGTCAATTAATTTTTGATTCCCTCCGATATGGTCGTGATGATGGTGGGTATTAAAAATATGTGATAGTTTCCAATCTTTTTTTTCAAGTAGCTCAATAACAGGTTGCGCTTCCCCAGGATCAATTACAGCTGTTAGTTTATTAATAGGATTATGTAAGACATAAATATAGTTGTCACTTAATGCTTTTACGATTTCAATTTGAGTCATAATATTATTATCCTTAAGAAAAAATTATGTTATTAATAAGGATATAACATTAGAATTTACAATTCAATTTTACTATGGAAGAGTTAGAAAAACTTAGAAAACAAATAGACCAACTTGATAAAATGATAGCTAAGTTAATTTCCAAAAGACAAGGGCTTTCAAATAAAATTTTAGAAGCTAAGGGAGGGAAGTTTACTTATGATCCAGTCAGAGAAATGAAAGTCATGGAAAAAATTTTCTCTTACGGTATCGATGCTAAACTTGCAGAAAGAATATGGAGACAAATCATAGCTTTTAATTTGTCAAAACAAAAAAAATTAAAAATTGGATATCTTGGAGATGACAGGTTTTCTATAGCAGCTTATGAAAGTTATTTTGGGCCATACTTTGAAATTTTAGATTTCAAAAATGTTACTAAGCTAATTGAAGGAATAAATAAAAAAATTATAGATTTAGCAATAATAGAGAAATCACAATTAGCTCTGACTAAAATCAATTCTAAAATAAAAATTGTATCAGAATTCCCATTAAATGAGCTTTTTTACAAAAAAAAGTATTTAATTTTGAAATAACTTAGGTTAAAAAAAATTATGCTTTTAGAACCTAAAGAATCAATTTTAAACTTAGATGCCTATAAACCAAATTTTGGGTCTTCAAATTTAAAAAAATTAATTAGATTATCTGCGAATGAAAATGCTTTAGGATATTCCCCAAGAATTGATAAAGAGTTAAAAATAGAAAGTTTTAATCGGTACCCTCCACAACATAGTGAAGAACTTATTAAAACAATTAGTAAAATTAAAAATTTAGACCAAACTAAATTAATTCTTGGAAATGGTTCGGATGATTTAATTTCTGTAATTGCCCAAACATTCTTAAAACCTGGAGATGAGGCAATTTATACAGAATATGGATTTTTACAATTCCCACAATCCATTACAGTCGCAGGAGGTATTAAAAAAATAGCAAAAGATATTAACTTTAGTGCGAGTGTTGACAATATTTTGAATTTAATAACAGATAAGACTCGTTTAATATTTCTTGCTAATGCTAATAATCCAACAGGAACTTATATTGGTAAAAGTGAGGTTTACAGATTAATCAACAATATGCCTGAAAATATTTTGTTAGTTTATGATGCAGCATATGCAGAATATATTAGAAATGATGATTATATAGATGGATCTGAATTAGTTGAAAATTACAATAACGTAATAATGTTAAGAACGTTCTCTAAATTACATGGACTCGCTGGTTTGAGACTAGGTTGGGGTTACAGTAATAGTAAAATAATAAATTATCTAATGGCAGTTAGAGGTCCTTTTAGTGTCAATTCTATAGCTATTGAAGCTGGCATAATTGCCATGAAAGATATTAATTTTCAGAATTATTGCTTTGATTTTAATATAAAGTCGATGAAATTTATGGAAATTGAATTAGAGAACTTAGGCGTAAAATTTATAAATTCTTCAACTAATTTTATTCTCATAAATTTATCAGGCAAAGATAAACTTTCAGCAAAAAATGCTGCATTATTTTTTAAAAAAAATGGTGTTTTAGTTCGTGAAATGAATGTTTATAACTTGCCAAATTACATAAGAGTTTCATTAGGAACCGAAGAAGAAAATAAATATTTTTTAAAATTACTTAAAAAATTCATTGCAAGAAATGATAGTTAAAAAAAAAATCGTAACAATTATTGGCTTAGGATTAATTGGAAGTTCAATATTAAGAGCATTTAGTTACTACTTAAAAAATAAATTTTATATAAAAGTTTATGATAATAATTCTGAATATCTTAAAATTGTTGATACATTTAATATAGCAGATGAAATTTGTAATTCTGCAGAGGAATCTGTAAAAGACGCTGATTTGGTAATATTAGCTATTCCTGTAGGTTCAATGGCGGAAGTGGGAAAGCTAATTTCACCACATCTAAAAAAGGGTTCGATTTTAACTGATACAGGGTCAACAAAGCTTTCTGTAATTAAAGATCTATCTTTATTGATACCTAAAAATGTTTTTTTAGTACCCTCACATCCTCTAGCAGGAACTGAGCATTCTGGACCTAAAGCCGGTTTTCATAACTTATTTGAAGGTAGATATTGGATCATAATTAGTAAAAAAAGTAATAAAAACGGAATTTTTTTAGAAAAACTATTTAAAAAGTTTGGTTCTAAAGTTGAGTTCATGGATGAATTCTATCATGATAAAGTGCTTGCTATTACTTCACATTTACCTCATTTAATTGCTTATTCAATAGTTGACACTGCTAATAATTTAGAAAGTGATTTAAAAAATGATGTTATTAGATACTCGGCAACTGGATTTAGAGACTTTACAAGATTAGCTTCCTCTGATCCAACTATGTGGAGAGATGTTTTTCTAAATAATTCTGAAGCAGTATTAGAAATGTTGCAAAGATTTAATGAGGATCTTTCAGCATTACAAAAATTAATTAGAAAAAAAGATTCTAACGAATTATATAATTTTTTCAAAAACTCTAAAGAGATAAGAAATAAAATTATTGAAGCAAAACAACATCTACCAGAATTATCAAAATTGAAGTAAATTTATTCTTAAATATGTCAAATTATATTTGAAATATTCAGAAATATAATTAATGATTGTTTTCCACCATATTTTATTTTCGTCAATAAATACATAAGGTGTGATTTTAATATCTTTAAAAATACTTTTAAATTCTAACATAGCTCTAGGCATGTGGTAATTATTTGTTAATAGAACAAATGAATTTATTTTTTTTGATTTAACCCATTTTAAACTCTCTACAGCATTAGAAAAAGTGTTTCTAGAAATACCCTCTATTTGAATACAACAATCTATAATTTTATTATAATTTGGGTTTCTTTGAGTTATTTTTTTTAATGTTTTTTTATTAAATCCTTTTCCTACACCGCTAATAAATAAATTTTTATTTTTATTTTCAAGTTGAAAAAATATATTTAAAGATTTTTTTACTCTATTATTCCCTCCAGTTAAAACAATAAAATTATTATTAAAGTTTAAGTTATTCTTATAATTAAAAATTTTTTTATAGAAAAATGAGTAGTCTATGACTAATACTATTAAAACTAAGGAGATTAGAAATAGATATTTTTTTTTGATCATTTGAATTAGTTAATTATTTGGAAAGACATAAGTTTTATTATACAATAATAAATTATTTAGGTTAAATAATATGTTAGAAAAATGTTTAAAATGTAACACTTTATTTGAAGTTGATGAAAGTCTAATAACATCAAAGTTAAAATTTTTTAAGTGTAGTGTGTGTGATAATGAATGGTCAATTATTTATAATAAAGACACTGAAAACAAATTATCTAAAAATATCTCTAATGAAAAATTACAAAAAGATCTTGATGCAATTAGGTCAGAAATTGAAAAGAAAACCAATATACTAAGTAATGGTGTTAAAGCTAAATCGAGAGAAAAGGTCATTAAGACAAAAAATCAAAATTATTCTACAAAAAAAAAATCAGTTGCTCAAATAGCTGAAGAAATTGCTGAGGCAAGTGTTAAAAATAAATATACAAAACCAACTAGGAATAAAAATCAAGTTGTTTCGAAAGCTGACATAAAAAATTTTAAGAAAAAGAATAAAAGTTTTGTAGCACCTCTTATTGTTTTTGTCTGTATCTTAATTATAAGTAGCTCTGTATATTTCAGAAATAATGTTCTGAGTCTGAGCCATTACTATTTTCCAGATTTTGTGGAGAATAATTTTAATAAAGTATTTGATTTATTTAAACAAGTAAAGATACCATTTTACGCAGATTTAGAAAACTTGGAAATAGAAAATTTTAATGCAGTTTACGAAGATAAATCAGTCAAGTTTTTTGGTAATATAAAAAATAACTCAAAGTATCCAATATTGACACCTTCTTTAAAAGTAATTATGACAACTGAAGATGGCAAAATACTTGCTGAAACAGTAATAAAATCAACACAACCATTTATCTTATCTAATAATTTTGTTAAGATTAATCAGTTAATCTTAACAAATCAAAGACATAATAACGCTAGTATTAGTGCAACTATAATGAAAGAAATTAAAAGTTCTGGTTAGAAATTTGGAATTATGTCAACTGCAATCAATTGATCTATTTTTTCTCTCTCCCTGAGCAAAATTTCTTTATCATCATGTATAAAAATTTCAGTAGCACTTGGTCTGCTATTATAATTTGACCTCATTACACTTCCATATGCGCCACAAGTCATGATTGCTAAAAATTCATTTTTTTTCATTTGTTGTAAACTATAACCAATGCCTAAAAAATCTCCAGTCTCACAAATTGGACCAACAATATCATATTTTTTTATTAGTCTATTATTTTTTACTTGAAGTGGTATAATGGAATGCCTTGCATTATAAAGCGTGGGCCTTATTAAATTGTTCATAGCGGCATCAACAATTAAAAATTTTTTAAGATTGGTAGATTTTTCTCTAATTACTTTAGTAAGTAAAATTCCTGATTCAGCAATCAAAGATCTTCCTGGTTCTATACTTATCTGAAAATCATCACGTTTAAAAACCTTATTTAATGCTCTATTAAATGTTTCATAATTAAGTAAGTTTTTTAATGAATAATCAACACCAAATCCGCCGCCTAAGTCTAAATGATTAACTTCAAAGCCTTTATTTCTTAATTCAAGGGCAAGTTTTTTAATTTTTGAAAACGTTTTATAAAAAACATCATAATCAAATAATTGTGATCCTACATGTATAGCCAGTCCATATGGTTTAATAAAAGAAGCTTTTTTCATTAATTTATAAGCACTTACTATGTCATCATAAATTATTCCAAATTTTGAGTTTTCATCCCCAGTAGATATTTTTTTATGGGTTTTAGCGTTAATGTCGAGATTTACTCTTAATGCTACATTTACTTTCTTTTTTAAGTTTTTTGAAATTTCAATGATATCTTTTAATTCTTCAATTGATTCTGCATTTAACTGTTTAATATTTTTAATTATAGCAAACTCTATCTCGTCTTTTTGTTTTCCGACACCTGAAAAAATAATGTCTTTTGGTTTAACTGAGACTTTTAAGCATCTTTTTAATTCACCAATCGATACAACGTCAGCACCCGCACCAAGACTATTTATATACTTAATGACTCCGAGATTATCATTTGATTTAACAGCAAAATGAATTTTTCCATTAAATGGCTTCATAATACTATCCAGTAAATTAAACGAATGTTTTATTGAATTAGAATCATAAACGAATGTTGGTGTTCCATATGTATTTGCTAGTTTTTTTAAACTAATATTTTGAAGAAATAATTCTCCAGATTTTCTATAATATCCAGTTTTTTGCATTTCAGTTTTTTGATGAAATAACTTTTTTTGATGGTGCAATAGGATCAGCTTTTTTACCACACCCATAAGAAAAAAAACTAAGAACTATCAGTAAAAAAAATAGATTATTTAATTGTGTTAATTTTTGCATAATTTTATAGATATCTCCTTTTTGCTTCTGATATTGCTTTTAAAACTAATCTTGGAGAAGTTCCACCAAATGATGATTTTTTTAGTATAGACGAACTAATACTTATTGATTTAATGATATTACTGTCAATTTTAGGTTCAATGGATCTTAAATCCTCTAACAATAATTCATCAAGAGAGCAATCTTTCTCTTCTGCAAGAAGGATTATTTTACCAGTGATTTTATGAGCATCTCTGAATGGAATATTTAAATATGTTACCAAATAATCAGCTAGATCTGTTGCAGTTGGGAACCCCTTTTGTAAGGCTTTAAGCATTTTATTTTTATTAATTTTTAAAGACTTAATAATACCAATCATATTTAATAAACAATTTTTAATATTTTCAGATGAATCAAATACTGGTTCTTTATCTTCTTGTAAATCTTTACTATAGGCAAGAGGCAAACCTTTTAATAAATTCGTTAAATTAACTAAATTTCCTACAAGTCTATTAGATTTTCCTCTAATAAGTTCAGCTGCATCAGGATTTCTTTTTTGGGGCATGATACTTGATCCCGTAGTATATTCTTCATTAATTACAATGAAATTAAAACCGTTTGATGACCATAAAATAAGCTCCTCAGCAATTCTAGATAAATTCACTCCGATCAAACAGAGTACGGATAAATATTCAATAGCAAAATCACGACTTGAGACAGAATCTATAGAGTTTCGTGTAGGTGAAGAAAAATTTAACTTTTTTGCTACAAAATTTCTATCTATAGGGTAACTTGTTCCTGCAAGTGCAGCTGAACCAAGAGGGCACTCATTCATTCTGTTTTTACAATCTTGAATCCTTGATCTGTCTCTTCCAAACATTTCAACATAGGCCAAAAGATGATGTCCAAACGTGATGGGTTGAGCAACTTGCAAATGAGTATAACCCGGCATTAAAGCCTCATAATTATCTTCAGCTTGACTAATCAACTCTTTTTGAAGTTCCTTTAAAAGCTCTGAAATAGAATCCAAATCACTTCTTATCCACATCTTAAAGTCGGTAACAACTTGATCATTTCGTGAACGTGCAGTATGTAATTTTTTTCCAGACTCACCAATTAATTCAATTAACCTACTTTCAATATTCATGTGGATATCTTCTAGTTCAATCCTAAATTTAAATTTATTTGTTTCAATCTCTTTTTTGATTTTTAGAAGACCACTTTTAATTTCTAAAAAATCTTTTTTTAAAATAATTTTTTGTTTTGATAACATTTCAGCATGAGCTATTGATCCTTCAATATCTTGAGTGTAAAGTTTTTTGTCAAAATCGATTGAAGAATTGAACTTAATTAAATTGTCACTTGTTTCTCCTACAAATCTTCCACCCCAAATAGTGCTTTTTAAACTTTTTTTTCTTTTTGACATTATCTTAACTTTATAATTTTTTTAATTATCATATATATAAATAAAAAAAGAGAAACAATATTGTTCAATAGTCTAAAATATTTGATAATTTTATTAATTATCCTCCCATTTCCATCTAAATCAAATTCTTTGTTTCAGAAAACAGATGTAAAATTAAACAACAACATAGCCTTAAGAGATGAAAAGAATTTTGAAAAAAAACTATATGATATTCTAGACTTAAACTCAAAATACGTTGTAAATTTTTGGGCTACTTGGTGTATTCCTTGTAAAAAAGAATTGCCTGAGTTAAAAAAAATGAAAATTTATAATAAAGACCTCAAAATTATAATTGTTTCAATAGATAAAAAATCAATTAAAGATCAATTAAATTTTCTAAAAAAAGTTAAAGTAAATGACCTAACAAATTATTTTGATAAAAACATGATTTTTTTTAAAAGTTTGAAATTAAGAGGTATACCTACAACACTCTTAATAAAAAACAAAAAAATAATAGCAAAAAAAGAGGGTATTTTTAGTTATAATAAGGATTCATTAGAACAAATTAATAATTTTTTTAATTAATTTTACTTTCCATCTCCGGAACCGCTTTAAACAAATCTTCAGCTAAGCCATAGTCAGATATAGAGAAAATGGGTGCTTCTTCATCTTTATTAATTCCTATTATGACTTTACTATCTTTCATTCCTGCCAAGTGTTGTATCGCGCCTGAAATACCTACTGCTATGTAAAGGTTTGGAGCAACAATTTTTCCAGTTTGACCAACTTGCCAGTCATTAGGAACATATCCAGCATCTACTGCTGCTCTACTTGCTCCCATAGCAGCTCCAAGTTTGTCAGCTAATTTTTCTAATATTTGGAAGTTTTCTGCAGACCCTAGACCTCTTCCACCTGAAACAACTATATCTGCAGAGGTTAATTCAGGTCTTTCACTTTTAGTTAATTCAGAATCTAGATACTTTGACAAATTATTAACTGTTAAATTTCCTATTTCTTTAATGATACCAACAGTTTCATTACCAATTTCTGTTTCTACAAATGCTGTAGTTCGTATTGTTATGATATTTATTGTATTTTTACTTTTACAAGTTGCTATAGCGTTTCCAGCGTAAATTGGTCTTCTAAATGTTTGTTTGTCAACAATTTCTATCACGTCTGGAATTATCATGGTATCGAGTAACCCTGCTAATCTTGGCGCTACATTTTTTCCATTGGAAGTGTTTGAAAATAGAATATTTGAATAATCTTTAAAATTTTCATAAATAAAATCAGCAACATCTTCTGCTAATTGGTTTTTAAAAACATCATTTTCATTAATAAATATATTGTTAATATTTTTAACATTAATTAATTCATTACAGATATCTTTACAATTATTACTTAGAACTAATAAGTCAACATTTCCAAGTTTAAGAGCAGCTTTTATGGTATTCAATGTTGATTTTTCTAACTTATTATTATTATGATCTACTATTACTAACGTTTTCATATTTACCTCTAACTTAAATTACTTTAGCTTCATTTTTTAATTTTTCAATCATTTCATCTACAGATTTTACCATGATCCCAGCTTCTCTGGATTTAGGCTCTTCAACTTTTAAAATTTCTAACCTTGGTTCAGTATCGATATTTAAATCTTCTATTTTTATTTCGTCTATTGGTTTTCTTTTTGCTTTCATGATGTTAGGTAAACTTGCATACCGTGGTTCATTCAACCTCAAGTCAGTTGTTACAATTGCTGGCAAAATAACTTCAATATTTTCTATACCTCCATCAATTTCTCTTCCAACTTTTATTTTTTTATCTTGTATTTCTAATTTGCTGGCAAAGGTTGCTTGACCCCAGTTCAGCATTGCTGAAAGCATTTGTCCAGTAGCATTCATGTCATCATCAATTGCTTGTTTGCCCATAATCACAAGATCAGGTTTGATTTTATTACATATGGACGTTAGGATTTTAGCTACAGATAATGGTTCAAGTCTCGATGTGCAATTTATAAAAATACCAGAATCAGCTCCCATTGCTAAAGCGTTTCTAATAGTTTCTTGAACTTCTGGCAAGCCTATGGATACTGCTATTATTTCACTGGCAATACCTTTCTCTTTTAATCGAAGAGCTTCCTCTACAGCTATCTCATCAAAAGGGTTCATAGACATTTTTACATTATCTAATTCAACGTCCGTTTCATCTTTTTTAACTCTAACTTTGACATTATAGTCTACAACTCTTTTAACTGGAACTAGTATCTTCATAAATCATCTCCCATTTCAATTATTGATTTTCCCCAGGAACCCACAATATATCAAATTTTCCATTATCATTGGTAATTCTTGAAACTACAAATAAAAAGTCTGATAGTCTGTTTATATAGATTAATGATTGTTTGTTAATCTTATTTTTTTCAGCAAGTTTTGATATGGATCTCTCCGCTCTTCTTGCTACCGTTCTTGCAATATGAAGCCAGCACGACATTTCAGATCCACCAGGTAAAACAAATGAATTTAATGGTTCTAGTTTATTATTAAACTTATCAATCATATTCTCTAAATTCAAAACTTGAGAATTTTTAATTCTTAATGGTTCAAATTTCGGTTTTTCTTCAATTGGTGTAGATAAGTCGGCACCTAAATCAAAAAGGTCATTTTGAATTTTTTTTAAAATCTCAACTAAAAAATTATATTTTTTCTCTTTATTAATACAGTTTATTGAAAGGCCAATAAAAGAATTTAATTCGTCAACATCACCATATGCAGAGGGTCTTAAATTATATTTTTTTACACGACTACCATCTGACAGACCAGTTGTCCCGTCATCTCCTGTCTTAGTATAAATTTTATTCAGTTTAACCATTATAATATCTCTTCATATATAAGATAAATACAAAAACGATTATTGCAATTGCTTGGAAAATAATTCTATATCTCATTATTAAATTACTTTTAGATTTATTATAATCACCACCTCGACCCATAGTAATGACGCCCCACATTAAAATTCCAAAAACTATTAGAAGACAAATTACTAATATTGAATTTGCAAGAAAATCATTCATCAAAAATAATCTCTTTAAATTCGTGATTATTTCTTAAGAAACTTGCTTTTACTGTGTTATACATTAAACATGCAATTGTCATAGGACCTACCCCACCTGGTACAGGTGTAATTAAATTAACCTTATTAATAACATCATTAAAATTTACATCACCTAAAATTTTAATTTTATCATTTATTTTTTTTCTATTGATACCAACATCAATTACAGTTGCCTTATCTTTTACATAACTATTGTCGATAAATTCAGTCATTCCGATCGCAGCAATTAAAATATCAGCTTTTAGTGTAAATTCAGATAAGTTTCTTGTTTTAGAGTGTGTAATTGTAGTTGTACAATTTTCTTTAAGTAGCAATGATTGCAAAGGTTTTCCAACAATATTTGATCTACCTACTATTGTTGCATTTAATCCATTAAGTGGACCTAATTCTTTCTTTAACATGTAAATACACCCTAAAGGTGTACAAGGGATCATTCCGTTATTATTACCTAGAAATAAGTTGCCCAAATTTATTGGATGAAATCCATCCACATCTTTTTTTGGATCAATTGATAAAATAACTTTATCTTCAGAAATATGCATCGGTAGTGGGAGTTGAACAAGAATTCCATCAATATCTTTTTGCTGGTTTAATTCTTTGATTTTATTTAATAATTCTTTTTCAGTTATTGCTGAGTTATATAGAATTTTTTTTGATATTATTCCAATATTTTCTGCAGTTTTAATTTTATTTTTAACATATATTTCACTAGCTGAATTTTCTCCAATTAAAATTACGGCTATAGAAGGTTTACGTTTATTAAGTCTTTCAGATTTTAAAATTAATTCTTTGACACTCTCAATTAAGTTTTGAGAATGATTAATTCCATCAATAATTTTCATATTATCACTTATCAATTGTCTTACTCCTACAAACTTAATCTGTAATCAATTAATAAATTTCTTATAAATGATAAAAGCAATATGACTATTACAGGTGAGAAATCCATTCCACCAATAAAAGGAATATATTTTCTAATTTTAATTAACAAAGGTTCGTGAAGTGCAATTAATCCTCTTAATATTAAATCAATAATTCTATTGTATCGATTTACGATTTCGAATTGAACTAGGAGGGTTATTATCACATAAGCTATAAGGGTATATAAATATATGGATATGATTTGATCTATTAATATAAATAAAGCGTTCATAGTTGTGAAAATATTTGTTACTATATTGATATAAGTTTTAAAATAAAATTTTAAACGGGTGGATATGAAATCTTTATTTTTAATAATTCTATTAATTTTATATATTATAAATCCTTCATTAAGTAAAAGTGGACAAACGAATAATTGGGATCAAATCGTTAACAGTGCTCAAAATAAAACTGTGAAACTTCATGCATGGGGAGGTTCTAAAAATATCAATAATTATATTAATTGGGTCAAAGTAAAAGTTTTTGAAAAATATGGTATCAAATTGCAACATATAAAAGTTAAAGATACATCTGATGCAGTTAAAAAAGTTTTATTCGAAAAAATTGCAAAAAAAAATGATAATGGTTCAGTTGATATCATTTGGATTAATGGAGAGAATTTTTTAACAATGAAAAAAAATAACTTGTTGTTAAATAAGAATTGGATTTTGCAATTACCTAATTCGAAATTCATCGATTTTTCTAAGTCATCAGCCTACTTCTATGATTTTGGTATCTTTAATGAAGGGAAAGAGATGCCTTGGGGATTATCTCAACTTATTTTTTATTATGATAGTGATCAATTAAAAATTGTTCCAAAAAGTGCATCTCAATTAAAAGATTTCATAAAAAAGAATCCTGGAAGATTTACTTTTCCTCAACCACCAGATTTTATAGGAACAAGTTTTTTGAAACAAATTTTAATAGAAGTATCTAAAGATAAAAAACTTTTTTATGATAAGTATAATCTTAACAATGATAAACATAAATTGTCATTGAATGAATTATGGAACTGGTTTGACGAAATCACACCTTTTTTATGGAAAAGTGGTAAAACATACCCAAATAATTATTTGTCACTTGGCCAACTATTTTCTGATAATGAATTAGACATAGGTTTAACATTCAATATTGCATATCCAAAAAATGAAATTTCAAAAGGAAATTTTAAATCTTCAGTTAAAAGTTTTATACCAAATATCGGTTCATTAGCTAATACTCATTATCTCACAATTCCTTACAATGCCACAAATAAAAATGCTTCGAAAGTTGTAATAAATTATATGATTTCACCTGAAGCGCAATTAGAAAAGCAAAATTCAGAAATTTGGGGGGATCCTTCAGTTTTATCTTTCGATAAATTAAACAAAAACCTTAAAAAAGACTTTGAAAATCTTTTGAGTAAATCTACTGATTTAAGTTTTCAAGACTTGGAGAATAAAATTCCTGAACCTCACCCTAGTTGGGTCAAAGTTATTGAAGAAGGTTGGATTGCAAGATATGGATCAATTAATTGAAAGAAATAAAAAAATATTATTATTTTTACTTTTTCTTTTAATATTAGGTGCTTTATCTTTCCCAGTAATTTTTGGAATACTAGGTACTACACTTCCATCAATGGGATATTTTTCGGATGTTTCAGATAATTTTACTCTTAAATATTTTTTTTTAACATTTCAGCTTCCTGGGATAGAAAAATCAATTTATTTATCTATTTCAGTGGGTGTTTTATCTACTTTTATTTCTTTAATATTATCCCAAGCTATATTAGCAAAATTATATTTTTCAAATTTTTTTACTAAGTTAAATAAACTTTTATATCCGTTAATTGCTTTTCCTCACATAACCATGGCGGTTGGAATTTCTTTTTTATTTTCATCAAGCGGTTTTTTTATTCGTATAATATCAATAGTTTTTAATTTTGATAGACCTCCTAACTTAAACTTGTTTCCAGACAATTATGGTCTTTTTTTAATATTTGGTTTGATATTAAAAGAAACTCCTTTTTTTTTGTTAATATCAATTGGATTTTTAAATAATGTAAAGAGCAAGGAGCATTTTTTTTTAGCAAAATCAAAAAACTTTTCTGATTTTACAAGCTGGATTTTTTTTATTTTTCCTTTAATTTATAGAAAGTTAAAAATTACTATATTTGTTGTATTAATTTTTTCTGCAACCGTAATTGATATGTCGTTGATACTTGCTCCAACAACACCCTCAACTCTATCAATAAGAATTTTACAACTTTTTCAACAACCAGAATTGGCTAGTTTTTCAATTGCATCTTGTTTGTCAATTATACAATTATTGATAATTATTTTAATAATATTTACTTGGGTAAGTTTAGAGAAATTGACTTGTAAACAACAATATTTAGTTTTTTATAGATATCTTTTAGATAGAAGAAACAATTTTTTTGAAAATATTTTATATTTTGTTTCAATAACATGTTTTCTAATTTTTATTGTTAATATTTTTATATCAATTATCTGGTCCTTAGCAGTTGATTGGAATTTTCCTGATTTATTTCCTAAAAAATTAACTCTAGACAATTATTTAGTTTTTTTTAAATTTAATTTTGATAGTTTTTTTAATTCATTAATTTTAGCTACTTTAGGATCATTTATTAGTTTAATTATAATAATTGTATGGTCAGAGCTTTTGGAAGCATTAAAATTAAAAAATAATTTTTTAAATTTTATATTTTACATTCCATTATTAGTACCTGAATTAACAATTTTGTTAGGCTTTAATTTTTTTCTTTTAACTAATAATTTTGATAACAAATTTCTTAACGTATTATGGATTAAAATTATATATATAATCCCATATACATATCTAATATTTTCAAGTTCTTACAAAAATATTAACAAAAAATATTTGAAAATAGCTCAATCTTTAAATAAGAGTTATTTAACAATTTTATTTAAAATTAAATTGAATTTAATTTTAAATATAATTTTTCTTAGCTTTGCAATAGGATTTATCATATCTATAAGTCTATATGCGCCAATCTATTTTATAGGCAATGGTGAAATAACAACTTTATCATTAGAAATTATCAACTTACAAACTAGTGGAGATCGAAAAGATTTAGCTGTAGCTACTACATTGCAAATGATAATACCTTTGTTAACTCTGTTAATTTTCCACTTGAAATCAAAGATATTCATCAAGTGGTCAGTTTAAAATTTTAAAAATCTTATAGTAATTTTATAGTTTGATGTTATAAAAATTGTTGAGAGGTAATCTTGATGAATAAAGCTCACACTTACAGAACACACAAATGTAACGAAATTAATAAATCTTTGGTAGGTGAAACAGTAAGGTTATCAGGTTGGGTTCATCGAAAAAGAGATCACGGACAATTGATTTTTGTTGATTTAAGAGACCATTACGGTATTTCTCAAATAGTTTCAGACACACAAAAAGATATTTTTGATATTCTAGACAAAGTTTCTTTAGAATCAGTTCTTTCTGTTCATGGAAAAGTTGTTCAAAGATCTGTCGAAACTATAAATCATAATATTCCTACGGGTGAGGTGGAGCTTCAAGTTGATAAAATTACTATTTTATCAACTGCAGAAAGTTTGCCTTTGCAAATTAATTCAGATGATGATTATGGAGAAGAGATCAGATTAAGATATAGATACCTTGATTTAAGAAGGAATAGGCCTCATCAAAATATAATTTTGAGATCACAAATTATTCAAGAGATTAGATTGCAAATGTTAGAGCAGGATTTTATAGAATTTCAAACACCAATTTTAACTGCATCTAGTCCTGAAGGTGCTAGAGATTTTTTGGTTCCCTCAAGGATTCACAAAGGTAAATTTTATGCCCTTCCTCAAGCACCACAGCAATTCAAGCAACTGGTTATGGTTTCAGGGTTTGATAAATATTTTCAAATTGCTCCTTGTTTTAGGGATGAGGATAGTAGAGCTGATAGATCTCCAGGTGAGTTTTATCAATTGGATGTTGAAATGTCTTTTGTAGAGCAAGAAGATGTTTTTGAAGTTGTTCAACCAGTTATTTATAATGTTTTTAAAAAATTTACAAAAAAAGAAGTAATCAAAGATTTTGCAAAAATTACTTTTAAAGAAGCAATGTTAAAATATGGAACTGACAAACCTGACATTCGATATGATGTATTTATTCAGGATGTCACTGATGTTTTCAAAAATTCTAATTTTAAAATTTTTGCGAGCAACATTGAAAAGGGATCAGTCGTCAGAGGTGTCCCAGGCTTAGATTGTGGTAGTAGAGCTTTTGCAGATAAAATGAATAGTTGGGCTCAATCGCAGGGAGCTCCAGGCATGGGGTATATAATTTTCTCAGATAACGATGCGAAAGGCCCAATAGCAAATGCACTTGGTTTTGAAAAAGCTCAAATATTAAAAGAAAAATTTAATCTGAATAATGGAGATGCTTTATTTTTTTCATGTGCCACGGAAAAAGAAGCTACAAATTTAGCAGGTAAGGCGAGAACAAAAATTGCAACAGAAAAAAATATGATTAATGAAAATCAATTTAAGTTTTGTTGGATCGTTGATTATCCAATGTTTGAAAAAAATGAAATTACTGGCGAGATAGATTTTTCTCATAATCCCTTCTCAATGCCTCAAGGTGGAATGAAGTCACTAATTGAAGAAAACCCACTAGATATTTTGGCATATCAGTATGATCTAGTTTGTAATGGTGTAGAATTATCTTCAGGTGCGATTAGGAACCATGTGCCAGATATTATGTATAAAGCATTTGAAATTGCTGGTCATAATCATGATGTTGTTGACAATAAATTTCCTGGCATGATAAATGCTTTTAAATTTGGCGCTCCTCCTCATGGAGGAATTGCACCTGGTATAGATAGAATAGTTATGTTGTTAGCTGACGAACCTAATCTGAGAGAGATAGTATTATTTCCTATGACCGGAAAAGCAGAGGACTTAATGATGGGAGCACCTTCTGAAGTTAATGAAATTCAAATGAAAGAATTAGGTATTAATATTAATAAAAAGATTAAGTCTTGATATTTAAGGTATGTATTATTTTTATCATTGTTAAGAATATTAAAACTGCGCCAATTTGATGCAAACTCGCATTTAAATTTGGAACATAATTCAGAAGGATATAAATTCCTAATAAAAATTGTATAATTATTAATACAATCAAAAATAATAATTCTAATAATACTTCCTTTTTATATAAATTTTTAACAAAAAATATTCCAATTGCAATTAATGAAATTAGTCCTAAGTGTCTATGATGAAATTGTGCTGAGCCAGGATTTTCAAACGGGTCTAAAAACCCCAAAGAGAGATAATCTATTGGAAAAAAACTATCGTTCATCAAAGGATAAGTATTATACATTAGTCCAGCATCCATTCCAGCTACTAGAGAACCAGCGATGATTGTTATGAACAGTATAAGAAAAATGATCAAGTTTAAATCAAATTTAATTTTAGATTTTTTATCTCTTAGATCTAGAATGAGCCAGAATAATAGAAACAATATCAGCAAGCTATTTCCAAAATGAATAGCTAACCTATATTGAGATACATCTGGTTTGTCAATCAAACCAGATTTAACCATCCACCAACCTATAAATGCTTGAAGGCTACCAAAAAACAAAATGATTAGAAGTCTTACAGTAACAAATCTCTCTATTTTTTTTGTAAAAATTAAATATATAAATGGTATGATAAAAACAATACCTATAATTCTTCCCCATAATCTATGAAAATATTCCCAGAAAAAAATAAATTTAAAATCTGAAAGTAGCATTCCTTGATTATAGTAGGAATATTCAGGTGTATTTTTATAAAGGTCAAACACCCTTTCCCATTCTTGATTATTTAAAGGCGGTAAAAATCCGAGAATAGGCCTCCATTCAACCATTGATAAGCCTGAATCAGTAATTCTTGTAATGCCTCCAATGATAATCATTGCTAGGACTAATATAAAAATTAATATAAGCCAATTTAAAAGGAATGCATGTTTTATGTGATTTATATTATTGTGCATGTTATTAATTTATTTATCAAAATTATCATTTAAGTAAATATGAATATTTTTTTTTTTAAATCTTGAAACTTTTTAATTTAGAACTATTTATTTGTTGTGCTCTTTATGAGCGTAACTTAAATAATTAGGGAGATAGCAATGAAGTTTAAGCCACTTCACGATAGAGTAGTTGTCGAACGTTTGGACTCAGACGAAAAGACTGCTGGTGGAATTATAATCCCAGATTCA
>CACMOJ010000004.1 GCA_902615325.1 uncultured SAR116 cluster alpha proteobacterium
TAGAAGATGAATTTATTGGAGTTGTTTTTGAGGATAATGAGGATGGAGAAACCTGTTTTCAATTTAATATGACTATATTAAATGAGGATCTTAAAGATTAGATTACTTACCGATAATTGCCAGAAAATCCTTACTAATTTCTTTTAAAATACTAATATCAACTTTAAATTTATATAAAAAATACGATATACCTGAAACAAGAAGTAGAAAAATAAAGAACTTGAGACCTTTCTGACTCGTTTTTTGTTGTGGTTTCTTCGTATTTTCTTGCATAGATTGCAGTTTTGTAATTGTTTCTAGTTTTTCTACTCTTTGTGTTAATTCTAAAACAACTTCAACAGAATCATTGAATTTATTTGCAAGTAAATTAAAAGCCTTTTCATTTGTTTTGGCTACTTTGTTTAAGTTTTCTATTATCCCAGATATTTCTGAATTTAAATCAGACTGACTATTTTTATAAACATCATTTTGATTAACTTTATCTTCATTTTCACTATTTTTAATATTAGGATCATCTTTTTTAATTTCATAATTTTCAGGCTTTTCATTGTCATTTTTTTCATTTGGTTCACTAATTTTTTCACCAAAACTTTTTTGCCTCATTAATAATATTTTACTTTTCAAATCTTTATTATCAGTCATGATTTATACCTTATTAAACTATACGACAAATTTAAAAAAAAATTTTGCCATTTACAAATTTATGTCCCTCATTTTTTAACATAGTTTTTTTTCTTTCAACTCCACCATCAGCACTATACCCACCTAAACCTCCATCCTTTCTTACAACCCTATGACATGGTATTTCAGGAATATATGGGTTTTTACCACATGCACCAGCGACGGCTCTAACACAGTTTGGGTTACCAATTTTCAAAGCTAGCTCTTGATAAGTAATCACTTTACCTCTTGGTATTTTTGCAATTTCTATCCAAACTTTCTGCTGGAAGGTTGTGCCTTTGTTAAATTTAAATCTTTTCATAATATAACCTTCAATAAATATGCCAAATATCTCAAAATAATTTAAAATTAAAGTTTTTTGATAAATAATGCATTAATAAGGTACAAATTAATGTTACAAAAACTGAAATTAAAATAGATAACCAAAAACCAAACTTATTTATACAAAATGGAAATAGTAAAAACATTGGTATTGTTGGTAAAATATATAAAAGTGTGTATGTCATATGATTAGCTATTTTGATGGTAGATACGTCTTCATAATATAACCAAAATAAAATCAAAAATGTTGTAAGTGGCATTGCTGCAATTAGACCACCAAATCTATCATTTATTTTAGCTATTTCAGAAATTAAAACGATAATTACTGATGTAATTAAAACTTTGAAAAAAATAATAAACATAAAACAGATATTAATAAGTTTATAAAAAATTAATATAATATTTTAAAAAATTTAAATTTAATTTAATTTTTCGTCTATAAATCTTACTAATATTTTAAAAAAAATCTAATCAAACTTTAATTGAATTTTTAAAAGAATTTTTTCTATATAGTCTGATTCTTTTTTTAATTACACATTATAATATTAATCAGTTTTGATAACTAATCCTTGCATAGTTGGCAATTCACAAACAAAATAGCCTCTTTTAGTAAACCAGTCTAATTCAGCTTTCATCTGATGAATAGCATTATCTGATCCGTAATCATCTAATAGACAAATAGAGCCTCTTACCATTTTCTCAAATAAGACTTCTAACGCTGCAATTTCTGCGATTGAAGAATTCATGTCTATATGTAAAAAAGAGATCTTGTTTGGCATTTTAATTTCTTTAAAAATGTCAGGAACTCTTCCTTTAATAATTTTAACGTTTGGAAAAGATTTAAATCTTTGAAGTACCTTTTCATAATTTTCAGGTCCTTTATAACGATCATTAATTGAATTGAATTTAGATCCAACTCCTAATCTTTTTATATCTATTTGATCTTCTGGAATTCCATCCCAGGTATCAAACAAGTATAAAGTTTTATCATTTTGTTCAAAATCAGTATATCTAGTTGCAATTGATGAACAAAATCCTCTCCACACGCCACATTCAATTAAATCTCCTTCTAATTTCAAACCATTAATGAAAGACCATAAAAAAACATGCATTCTCCATAATTTTCCTTGCTCTTTACTGTTTTCTGCAATTTCATTGAAGATAGAATAAAATTTTTCATCTCTTGTAAAACTTAAATTTCTTGCAATAACTTCCATGCCCTCAGCTCTATATAAACTTCTTTCATGTATGTGATTTTGATTTTGTGAATTCATTTTAATTCCTTTAAAAACTTTATTAAGAGTGGGTGCAAAATTTATTCCAATTTATCTTTTTGCATTGGTTTTTAGAGTATCAAGTACAACTTGAAATTAAATTCATGTTAATTTTGGAACAATATTTGCAGTTATAATGCAAAATTTATGAATAGATGTTTTAGCATGGATGATGTTTCAAAAAATAATAATTTACAAGCGTTATTAAATTATTATGATCAAAAAAATTTTGAAAAAGTAATCTCAAAATGTAAAAAATTAATCCCCTTAAACAATAAATCTTACATATTACATAGTTTAATGGGTGCGTCTTATGAAGCATTAAATTGTTACAACAAGGCAATTTTGAGTTACAAAGAATCTTTAAAAATAAATAATAAGATCTTTGAAACATATTTTAATGTAGGTAACATTTATCTTAAAAAGTTTGATTATAATAATGCGATAAAAAATTATAAAAAGGCATTATTATTAAATAAAACATATTCAGTTGCATACAATAATTTAGGTATCGCCTACTTAGAAAGTAATGATTTAAAGAATGCAGAAAAAACCTTTAAAAATTTAATGAAAATTGATCCAAATTTCTCCCAAGGAATTTGCAATCTTGCAACTGTATTTCTACAAAATAATAATCATCCTGAAGCTTTAAAATTTTATAAATTGGCAATGAAATGTAAAACTTCTATAGAAGAAAAAATAGAAATACAAAAAAATTTATCTTTGTGTCAATTAAAAACAGAGAACTTTACTGAAGGCTGGAAAAATTATAAAGCAAGGTTAAATACCATTGATTATGTAACATTAAGTAATCTTCCATTTTTTAATTTTGAAACAAATTATAAAAAAATAATTATACTTCCTGAACAAGGAATTGGTGACGAAATTTTCTTTTCTAGATTTTTTAATGATTTGAAAAAAATAAATAAAACATTTTATTATTTATGTTCTAAAAAACTGAGCTTGCTTTTTAAAAACTCATTTCCAAACATAAATTTCATAGATAAAACAAAATTTATTCAAAATAAAAATTTTCAACAATATTGCTTTAACAAGTATTGTTTTGATAGTCAAATTCACATTGGTGATATAGCAAGTTTTTTTATTAATAATAATAAGGATATTGAAAGTAGATCTCAAAAATTCTTAAAAACAAATAAATTAATTCCGAAAAAAATCAATGAAATTTTGCCAAAAAATAAAGTAATATGTGGTCTTTCATGGATATCTAAAAATAAAAATACTGCCTTAAAAGGAAAGAACAAAGAACATGTTTCAACAAGTTTAATCAATTTAAAACCTTTACTGACTCAAAAAAACTTTTACTTCATAGATTTAAATTATGTAGATACACTTGATCAAAGAACTAAATTTTTTAATAATCATGGCATTAAAATTGTAAAGTTTAACCAAATTGATAATTTAAATAATTTAAATGAATTATCATCACTAATAAATAGTTGTGATTTTGTAATATCTGTTAGTAATACGACAGCACATTTATCTGCTGGATTAGGCAAAAAAACTTTTTTACTCTTACCAAACAAAAATAAGAAAATTTGGTACTGGAATTCTAATTTTGGTAATAGTAGTTGGTACAATTCAATGCAAATATACGAGAATTTTAAAGAAAAAGATCTAAGAGAACTAATTAAAATATTAAACAATGAGTAGTAATATGAATTTAAAAGAAAATGAAATTTCAGTTGATGATTTAGTAGATAATTTTCATTCTTCAAAATTTGATAAAGTATTAAATTTATCAAATTTATTACTAAAAAAAGAACCAAATAATTACATCATATATAATATTTTAGGTGCAACATATAGCAGCTTACAAAATTTCAGAAAATCTATCACATATTATAAAAAAGCTTTGAAAATAAATCCGAATTTTTCACACGGTTATAACAATTTAGGAGTCTCTTACCAACATATAAATGATATTGATTCTGCATTACAAAGCTATGAAAAATCAGCTCAATTAAACCCAAAATATCCTGGGCCTTTATATAATATAGCTAACATATTTTTTGAAGAAAAAAAAGCTGAAAGAGCTATTGAATATTATCAAAAAGCAATAGAATTATCTCCTAATTTTTTAGATGCTTTTAATAATATGGGAAATTGTTATTTATCTCTTGGAAAATATGATGAATCTATCGATTGTTTTAATAAAATTCTTAAAATTGATAAATTTTATTATAAAGCATATAACAATTTGGGCCAGGTTTTAAATCTATTAGGAAAATATCAAGAGGCAGAAGAAGTTGTTTTAAAGGGTATAGATCTATGCCCTAAATTTATAGAATTTTATGTAACGCTCGGACACTCATATATTTCAAACTATGACTTATTAAAATGTATTAAAATTTATAAAAAGGGACTCAAAAGAGACAATGATAATCCTGTAATATTAAACAATATTGGACACTATTATATGATTAGAAAAAAATATAAAATAGCCGAGAAATATTTCAAAAAAGCCAAATTAATCAAAAAGGATTATAATGATGTAATAAGAAACCTTGCACTTTGTCAATTAGCTATAAATAATTTTAAAGAGGGTTGGGAAAATTATAGCTTAAGATTTAATTGTGATGATGTATTGGTACCTCAATATTTACCAAAATGCAAAAAATACAATTTGAAGGATAGATTTAAAAAAGTTTATATTTGGACTGAACAAGGTATTGGAGATGAGATTTTTTTCTCAAGATTTTTAAATAATCTTAATACAAAAGAAACTGAATTTTTTTTTCGACCACAAATAAAATTAATACCACTTTTTAGAAATTGTTTCCCTAATTTAAATATTTTAGACAGTAAAGTTGATCCAGGTGGCTTTTCTGCAAAAAATGATTTAAATGACTTTAATTTTGATGGCCATATAGCAATTGGAAGCTTGGCTGAATTATTTGCAAAAGATGAAAAAAAAGTTAGAGCTAGTTCTAAAAAATTTTTAAATCTAAATCATCCAGTTAAACTTACAATTGAAGATCAAATTCCAGAAAAAAATTTAGTGTGTGGAATTTCTTGGTTTACAAAAACATTGAGTTCAAAAGCAAGTTTAAAAATGTATAAGGAGTTTTTATCTACTACGCTAAATGATTTAAGAAAAATTTTAAAAATCAAAAATATTTCCTTTATAGACCTGCAATATGGGAATACTGCAATTGAAAAAAATAATTTTTATAAAAATAATGGAGTTAAAATAATTAAAGATGGCAATATTGATAATTTCAATGATTTTGTCGGGTTATCTAGCTTAATAGAGAGATGTGATTTTGTTATTTCAGTAAGTAATTCAATTGCTCATTTGTCTTCAGCTTTAGGAAAAAAAACATATTTAATGCTACCAGGAGGAAAAGGAAAAATGTGGTATTGGAATTCTGATAAAAATGAAAGTTTGTGGTATGAAAAAATGAAAATTTTTGTTCAAAAACAACCTGGATGTTGGAAATATGTAGTCGATGAAATTTATAATGATATTAATAATTCTTATCTATAAATTTTGGAATGATATTTGCAACACAAAGTTATGCTACCACAAGAATTAAATGAAAAAATAGAAGAATTTAAAAAGCTCGATATCACGGATACTCAATCTATTTGTAATAAAATTATAGAGTTTAAAGAAATAGATTTACTAGCCCCTGTGCGAGATAAAGTTTCTAATAAAATTTTGAAATTTAGTGTACAAAATTCCTTCACCAATTACAGAGCTCAAAGTATATTTGATAAAGAACCAGAGACTATTGAATGGATAAGAGAATTCAAAGATAAATCAATTTTTTATGACATTGGCGCTAATGTTGGGGTTTACACAATCTTTTGTGCTTTGATTAAAAATATTGATTGTTTTGCTTTTGAACCAAATGCTCTAAATTTTGAATCTTTGGTTAAAAATATTAATCTTAATAAACTAACTGATAAAGTATTTGCATATCCAATAGGTTTAAGTGATATAACAGAATTTACAACACTATATATTAATAATTTAACTACAGGTAGCAGTGGGCACTGTGTAGGCAAACCTTATGATCACAATCTACAACTATCTAAATTTGATATAAAGCAACAAGTTCTCTCAATTAAAATTGACGACTTAATAGAAAAATGGAATTTTCCAATTCCTAATTATCTAAAAATCGATGTTGATAATATTGAAAATAAAGTTGTTAAAGGAGCATCAAAATTAATTAAAAACAAAAAATTAAAATCAGTACTTATAGAAATTAATCCACAAAGAAAAATTGATTTAGAGATTTTAAATTTTTTTAGTGCGAACGGTTTTAAATTTAACAAAGATCAAGTAAGAAGAGCTACAAGAAATGAAGGTTGGAATAAAGGTTACGCCAATCACATATTTTATAGAGAAAAGGAGTAAATAATGGATTTAGAAAAATATATTCCTGAGTTAGAGTATAATATCAGAAATTTAAAATTAAACCATTATCCTTATTCACATTGCGAGACTGAAAATTTTCTTCCAAAAGAATTATTTAATAACGCTATAAAATATTTTCCTGAAGACGAGATATTCATCCCTATAACCAAAGCTGATAGTGTTGAAGTTGAGAAAGTAAAAGACCATCCATATAATAACAGAGGGTGTTTAAATATTTATGATTATAATTACCTAAATTATTTAAAAGGAGAAAAATATACTTTTTGGAAAAATTTTAGGAATATCTTTGATTCACCTGAAATAATCAGAGCTTTTTTAAATTCTAATCCATATTATCTCAAACAACGATATCCAAATGGCTTGTCAGGATTGAAGGTTGGATCTAAATTTCAAATCATATATGATCACAAAGGTTATGAATTAGGACCTCACACTGATCATCCAGGAAAATTATTCACTATGTTAATTTATTTATCTGATGGACCAAATATAGATGAAAATGTAGTTGGTACCAGTGTCTATACACCTAAGGATAAGACATTCAAGTGTAACATAGGAAAACATTATGAAACTGAAACCTTTAATAAAGTTTATACGGCTAAGTTTAAAAAGAATAACATTTTTGCATTTTATAGAACAAATAACTCATTTCATGGTGTTGAAAAAATAAAGACAAAAAACTTTGAAAGAAAATTAATTCAATACTCAATATGGCAGACGAACTATAAAGCTGCTTAATTAAATTAAAAATTTATAAAAATAATTTAAACTTTTTTATACTCCGAAAACCTTCTAGCAGTTTCGTAATATTTTTTTAACTGGTTATTTTTCTTTTTTTGTATTTCTTGAATATTTAATGTATTTCCAACAATTAATTTAGTAAGAATCTCCTTTAATTTATCTTTATCATTGCCTTGAAATTCTCTAATAATTTCTAATCTTGATTTATCAAGTTTTGGTATTTCTTCAAATCGATTATTTGAGATACAATCTGAAATTTGTTCGGATAGTTCCTGAAGTTTGTGTAGTACAATCTTTTCAATTTTAAGTGTATTGTTCATTTTATTTTTATTTCTTGCCATGCTCCGATTATTATATTTAGAGCATCATAAGCTTTTTTTAATTTTTTGTTATCATTGTCAGCAAAACTTTTTATGATTTGACACCTACAAAACTCGTAAAGTTGAAAAAGATTAATTGAGATGCTACCTCCTTTATCAAAATCTAAACTGCTTTGTAAGCTGTAAATTGTTGTTAAAGATCTTGTTACATATTTAGAAATAGACTTTTGAGTGTTTTTAAGATTTTGTCTTTGTTTCGAAATTAAAAAGGCATTTTTCTTATCAATCTCTAAAATTAAAAGATGCATAATACGTGAAAGATCATCAAGTAATAATTTTACAATCTCATATGGATTTTTTTGCATGTTACTGGTTTTATCAATTTGCTTATAAATATTAAGCATTTTTAAATTTTTTAATGTTGTCATAATTTCAGTCCAAAACTTGAAATTTTTTTAAAATTAATGTATTTTAGCAAGATGATTAATCCTATTCATTCTATAAGTTTGTCAGATTACAATACTCCGCATTCTAACAAATTAAATATTAATGATAAAACTGCAAACAATATGCCAAATGGACTTCAAAGAGTTTCTGAGGTATCAGAAAATAAATATATAAATGGTAAGTTGCTAAATGATCCAAAAAAGCAAATTTTCACTGCAAGTTTAGCTCCATCAATTGGATTTTTGACTGAAAGTTTTGTTAAATCTAGAAGCTTATTTTCACCTCTATATAGAAATAATGAGGCTATAGCTAAATATGAAGCTATAAGTATAAGTCCATTATCATTAACTACTGTGAAAAAAGATTTAGATAAAATAGCTTAAACCTAACAATTTTGACTAATTTATATCTGGTTATTCCATTGTTTTCATTACATATTTAAGCCTCGAAGGATAAATTATTTATTTGGCATATAGTTTGCACAAATAATCCGACGAACGGAGGTATAAATGCCATCAATAAATTCTAATACTGGAGCAATGTATTCTGTAAATGCAACCCAGAAAATTGAAAGAGAGATGAGTACATCTATGAAAAGACTAGCTTCTGGTGAAAGAATCACTAATGCTGGTGATGATGCTGCTGGTGCTGCTATATCTGACAGGATGTTATCACAAGTAAAAGGCTTGGAAATGTCTATTAGAAATGCAGGAGATGTTATTTCTATGGCGCAAGTTTCTGAAGGAGCATTAGGAGAAATTGGAGATATCTTACAAAGAGTAAGAGAACTTGCAATACAATCAGCCTCTGATACGTATAATGCTACTGAAAGAAATTATATACAAACTGAAACAAATCAACTTTTATCAGAATTTGATAGAGTTACTAAGGATACAGAATTTAATGAAGTTAATGTTTTAGACGGATCATTTGCAAGTAAAACATTTCAAATTGGTGTAAGAAAAGGTGAAAATGCGAGTATTTCAGTTAGCTCAATGAGAATAGATGCTATTGGCGCATATCAGCAAACTACTGACATGTCTACAACTGATACCGATATAGCAACTAGTGCGAAATTAGTAACAAGTGCTTCAGATTCTGGTCATGTTGAAGCTGACACAGTAACCATTAATGGTCAATTTGGAAATAAAGCACTTAGTATTACAGCAGATATGAGTGCAAAACAAGTTGCTGACCTTGTTAATCAAAATTTTGACAGCACAGGTGTAGATGCAGTAGCTTCTACTCAAGTAAAACTTGAAGCTGTAGCAAATTCTGTTTCAGGATCTGCTGGAACAGTAACTGTTGCATTTGATTTATATGGTAAAAATACTGATGTTGTAAATGTTTCGGCTGCTATAACAACTGGAACTACCAAAGCGACTTCAAATATAGAACCGCTTCGAGATGCAATAAACGCTTACACTGCTCAAACAGGCATAGAAGCCGTTTTGTCTTTAGATAAATCAAATTTAATTTTAACTCAATCTGAAGGTTATGACATAAAAATTGTAGATACTAATTTTGATTTAGAAACTGTAGATGATGTTGTTACAACCTCAGTTGATGTAGCATCAACTGGAACAACTTTGATGTTAGCTTCTACAACTGGAGTTGAAGTAGGTGATTTTGTTGTTGTAACTTCTGATCATTCACCTGCACCAGCTGGCGCTTATATTACTTCAATATCTTCTGGTGCTCACGTTGTTCTATCAGAAGCAATCAGTGGTACTATAGATGCGAATGCGACTGTAAATATTGTTAATGCTGAAAGAGCATTAGCAGTCACAGGTTTAAGTGAAGATTTATCTACTTCAGGCATGGGAGCAACTTTAATAGATAAAGATCAAACAACACACACTTTTGACTCTACACGCGTGACAGGACAAGTTACTTTTAATTCAACAGCTCAATTTACTGTCCAAGCAGACACTGACAAAGGACTATTCACAACCGCACCTGGGTCTGCAACCTTAAAAAAACTTAGCACAATAAAACTTAATACAAGAACAGCTGCCGTTGATGCTCTAGTAGTCCTAGATAAAGCTTTAGATAGAATAAATTTAGAAAGAGCTAAGCTAGGAGCTATAATGAGCCGTATGACAAAAGCAATTGATAATTTATCCAACGTGTCCATGAATACAACTGAATCAAGAGGAAGAATAGTTGATGCTGACTTTGCACTTGAATCAGCAAATCTAACGAAGTCTCAAATTTTACAACAGTCTGCAACTGCTATGATAGCTCAAGCAAGTAGATCAATGCAAACTGTACTAGAATTATTAAAATAAAGGAAATTTATGAATTACATGAATGCAATTAATAATTCTCAAGATTATCTTGAGAGTATGAAGAAATCCTTTTTGAAATCAAAAGAATATTTAAAAAATAAAAATAATAATTACAAAAGTGTTCATTGGAATAATTTTTTGCCAGAAAATTATGAAGTAATTTTTTCAAATAATGATTATTGGAATAATTTTTTAAGAAATGCTATTTCTATAGGTTGTAATGACGTATTAGCTTTTTATTTACAAGATAAAAATATTTCACCGCACAAATTTAAAAAGTCAAAATTCAAAAATAAAGATTTTAGCGAAATCATATTTCAATCAAAGCATTCCTCTACCGAGGAGAAAGAATTAATTAATTTGGCAACCGCTGTTATTAATTATGTTGGCACAGATTTCTTTTTTGCAAATCAAATGTCAAATATTGGAAACCCAAGATTTTTAAAAATAAACGCTGAATGCAATAAAAAAATTGAAAATTTAAGAGCAAATAAACACGACATGTGTGATATTTATCATTATAAATTGTTTAAAGAAAATATTTTAGATAAAATTAATACTGATAATTTAATTATCGCTGAGATTGGTGCTGGATACGGTGGTTTTGCATCAAAGGTCATAAGAAATAAGCAGTTAAAATATGTAATTTTTGATTTACCAGAAGTAAATGCACTTCAATATTATTATTTAAGTAAAAATTTTCCTGAAAAGATTATTGTTGATTATGATACTTTTGTCAGAAATGGAAGAGATCTTAATCAGAAATTTGATATATTAATTCTTCCACCTTGGGAAATAGAAAGTTTCAAAAAAGATTTTTTTAATATTTTTGTTAATATTAGATCTATGCAAGAAATGAATAAAAGTACAATAAAATTTTATTTTCAAAATATTCAAAATAATATTAGAAATGGCGGGTTATTTTTTAATTTAAACCGATATCAAAAACCTATAGGTAAAGAAATAATTAAATTTGAAGAATTTCCTTACGATTGTAAATGGTCAACTTCTTTTTATCAAAAATCTCAACTACAGGATTGTCATATTCTTATTACAAAGAGAGTTAAAAATAAAAAAACTTTTATATTAGAAAATGAAATCAAGCTATCAGAGAATAATACTCATACAACTGAAAGCAAGCTTAAAGAAATTGATATTCAAAACAAAATTATAAATGATAATCTATTACAGTTAATGAAATTAGGTAGAAATGTTGACGTTAAATCTTTTGAAAAAAATTATCAAATAGAAGATATTAACGACCCTACTCTACTTTATATCTTTGGAACCAATAGATTACTATTAAACGAATATTATGAAGCAAAATTGTATTTAAAAAAATCTGTAAAACTTAATAACAATTTTTGTGAAGCTTTTGCAAATTTAGCAGTTATTTTTGATAATGAAGAGGATTATGATAATGCACTTTTTTATTACGATAGAGCACTTGAAATCAATCCTTCACATTCAACAACTATAATAAATCAATCTCATATTTATAACAAAAAGTTACAATCTGAGAAAGTTATAGAAAACTTGTTAAAATTACCAAAAAGTTTGTATGACATTGAAGTCTGTAATTTATTTTCAAAAAACTATTTTAGATTAAATGATTTTAAAAATGCACTTTATTTTTCAGAAAAAGCTCTAAAAAAAGATCCAGAAAATATTGTAGCTTTAAACAATCTTGGAAGAGCCTATTTGAATTATGAAGTAAACAATAAGACAAAAAAAATTGATTACTTAAATAAAGCTTTAAAATGTTTTAAAAAAGTTTTCATTATTGATCCCTCTTCAATTGAAGCATTATATAATATCGGAACTGCTTATGAAAAACTTTCAAATGAAAAAAAGGCAGAAGAATATTATAGAAAAGTTCTTAATATTAATCCAGATTATAAGGATGCAAGTATCAATCTTGCTTTAATACTACTAAGAAAAGGAGAGTTCTCAGAAGGCTGGCAAAGATATGAGGATCGTCTTTTAATGGATAATCCTGAAAGAAAAAAAATTATTGGGCCAAATACTTCCCTTCCCTTTTGGAGTTTAGATTGTAAAGATAGCAAACTATTTGTATGGCCTGAGCAAGGTATTGGTGATACTATTTTCTATTCCTCTCTTCTTAATGAACTCAATGAAAAATGCTCTTCTATAACATGCGTTATAGAACCTAGATTAAATAAACTTTACAAAAGATCTTTTCCTAATATTAATTTTGGAAAACCCGGCGATGAGTATCAAGAAGATGACTTCACCCATCAACTGGCAATTGGAAGCATTCCAAAATTCTTTAGAAATAATTTAGAAGATTTTTCTAAGTCTCCTTACGCCTACCTTAAAGCTGACCTAAATCGTTCACTTAAAATTCAAGATGAAATAAAAAATAAAAATGACTTTACAGTTGGTATCTCTTGGACATCTCAAGGCAGCCAAAAAGATTTTAAATCTGTCGATATAAATCTTATAATAAATTGTTTAAAAAAACTTCCTGTGAAAATTGTTAACCTACAATATGGTGAAGTTGATGAAGAAATATCAATGGTAAAAAAACAACATAACATTGATATTCTACAATGTCCTTCAGTTGATATTTATAATGATTTTGATGGATTAGCTAGTTTAATGGCAGCATGTGATGTTGTTTTAACAACTCCTAATGTTAATCAGACTATTGCAAGTGCACTTGGAGTACCAACATTTTTACTTTTGTCAGATGATCCTAGTTTTAGATGGTTAAACAAAGGAATGGATTCGATATGGCATCCCAATACAAAATTATTTAGACAAGACAAAAATGGTGATTGGACGCAAGCTTTTAATCAAGTATCACAAATAATCTTTAATCTATACGTTCAATCTTTTCAAAACGATATTGAAACAATAAAACAAAATGTTGAAGATTAATTTAAGTGTACCATCATTCAAAAACCCATAATATTAACAGTAAAGATTTTAAAAAATCAATTTATAATCTTTTAATTTCTTATAAATTTAAAGATATAAAAGATATTGAATTAAGTATACATAGAAACAACTTAGAAGATCCTTTTTTACTTTATGTATTTGGAACCACTAGACTCGAATTAAACGAATTAGATGATGCTGAATTTTTATTAAAAAAATCAATTGAGATGAGTAGTTTATTTTTTGAAGCTATTGTAAATCTAGCGGTCGTGTACGAAAAAAAAAATAAAATTCAAGACGCGATAAGTTTTTACAACAAAGGCCTAGAATTGAAACCTAATCATGATGCGACACTTTTTAATATAGGGAAAATTTACGATCGTATAAAAGAATTTGAAAAAGCTGTTATGTATTATAGAAAAACTTTAGATGTAAACCCTGCATTCTCTGACGCTAGTTATAATTTATCTCAACATTTATTAATAAAAGGAATTTTTAGAGAAGGTTGGGAAAGATATGAAGATAGATTTAATGTTATTTCAAAAATTAATAGGGTTAATAAACCTGACATATCCCTTCCTTTTTGGAATTTAGATTGTAAAGATAGCAAACTATTTGTATGGCCTGAGCAAGGTATTGGTGATACTATTTTCTATTCCTCTCTTCTTAATGAACTCAATGAAAAATGCTCTTCTATAACATGTGCTTTAGAACCTAGATTAAATAAACTTTACAAAAGATCTTTTCCTAATATTAATTTTGGAGCTGGCAAGGAAACATTTGATGAAAAAGACTTCACCCATCAACTGGCAATTGGAAGCATTCCAAAATTCTTTAGAAATAATTTAGAAGATTTTTCTAAGTCTCCTTACGCCTACCTTAAAGCTGACCTAAATCGTTCACTTAAAATTCAAGATGAAATAAAAAATAAAAATGACTTTACAGTTGGTATCTCTTGGACATCTCAAGGCAGCCAAAAAGATTTTAAATCTGTCGATATAAATCTTATAATAAATTGTTTAAAAAAACTTCCTGTGAAAATTGTTAACCTACAATATGGTGAAGTTGATGAAGAAATATCAATGGTAAAAAAACAACATAACATTGATATTCTACAATGTCCTTCAGTTGATATTTATAATGATTTTGATGGATTAGCTAGTTTAATGGCAGCATGTGATGTTGTTTTAACAACTCCTAATGTTAATCAGACTATTGCAAGTGCACTTGGAGTACCAACATTTTTACTTTTGTCAGATGATCCTAGTTTTAGATGGTTAAACAAAGGAATGGATTCGATATGGCATCCCAATACAAAATTATTTAGACAAGACAAAAATGGTGATTGGACGCAAGCTTTTAATCAAGTATCACAAATAATCTTTAATCTATACGTTCAATCTTTTCAAAACGATATTGAAACAATAAAACAAAATATTGGATAATATAATAGGCAATTACTTTATAAGATTTCTAATTCATTTCTTGTATTATCATAAGACTTTGTAAATTATATATGAATAGCTTTTCCATTATACGATTTCATTACTTTAGGTATATGCTACCTTTCAATGGTTTAAATAATAATTGTCTGAATAATGTACATAACTAAACTTGCTTAACCGTCTTATAAATAAGTCCAATTTTAAAAATCTAATATGTATAAACCACCCCTGATAAATTGATTTTTATCTTTACGGAGATCCTGTGTTTCAAAATGACGTAATTTATAGTTAAATTTTTTACATAAACTTTCAATATACTTTTTTGAATGCGAGTAACGCCCAGATCGTTCAAGAAAAAAACCATCTCCGTCATAATCTTCTGTCGAAAAAGCTAACTTTCCACTTGTTTTGTTGCGAGATTTTATACATTTGAATATATCAGACAAATCTCCAATATAAACGAAGACGTCAGTTGAAACAAAATAATCAAAATTCAAACTCGCATTTGATAGGTAGACTAAAATATCTTCTTTTATTAATTTATTATAAATGTCTTTTTTCTTTGCTTCGTCGAGCATTTTTTCTGATAAATCAATTCCCTCAAGATGCTCGCAAAATTGCTCAATTTCCATTCCAAACAAACCAGTGCCACATCCTAAATCCATTATAGAACCCAATAAATCAGATTTACTGTCTTTTATGATCATTTCTGCGATGGCTCTTGGAATTTTATATTTAAGTTTGTCAACCAAAGAACTTTCAAAATTAGCAGCATAATTATCAAAAAGCCCTTCAACGTAATCACGAGGTGCAATTGCAGTTGTTTTTCCAGTCAGAGCCGAAAGCATATGTTGAGCTGACAAAAGTTCAGGCTCCAATTCTATTGCCTGCATATAGCTCGCTTTAGCCTCTTCTAATCTATTTAATTTTTGGAGCATATTCCCCAAATTATTGTAGGCAAGGGCGTAGTCTGGTTTAAATGCTATCGCTTGTGTATAACTTGATTCAGCCTCATCTAATCTACCTAATTCTTTTAGAGTGTTACCCAAGTTATTGTGGGCCTCAGCATAATCAGGCTTCAATGATATCGCTTGTCTATAGCTTGTCTCTGCCTCATCTAATCTGGCTAATTTCTCAAGCATAATACCTAAGTTGTAATGAGCTTCGGCAAAGTCAGGCTTAAATGTTATCGCTTGTGTGTAACTTACTACAGCTTCGTCTAATCTTCCTAGTTCTTTGAGCATATTACCCAAATTATTATGGGCTTCGACATAGTTAGGTTTCAATGATATCGCTTGTCTATAGCTTGTCTCTGCCTGATCTAATCTGCCTACTTCCTGTAGTATAGAACCTAAATTATAGTGGGCTTGTACATAATTAGAGTTAAATTTTAGCGCTTGCCTATACCTTGTCTCTGCCTCGTCTAATTTACCCAGTTCCTGGAGTATGGCACCAAAGTTACTGTGGGCTTCGGCATCTTCAGGTGATAATTCCATAACCTTTTGACAGGCAGATAATGACTCAGTAACTCTACCTGTCTGTTTGAGGATAGCACTGAGCACTTTCCACCCAAATGGATGTTCAGGATATTCATTAGTCATGGATAGCGCTAATCGCTCTGCTTCACCAAAGCGACCATTTTGATAATGTTCTAAAAGACTATTTAATTGTTGCTGAGATGGATTAGAACTATGTCCATTTTCCGTTTGAGGTACAGAGAGTATTTTAGCCTGCAAAGCATGAAGCTTCTCACCATCAATACCCTGAGTTTTTGCCTGCTTAAAGACTTGCTTCGCATTCTCAAACTGTTGTGCTTTTATGAGGGCGTCAATGTAACTAAGCCAAAATTGTTCTATCTTTGGTTTGGCTTCAAGAGCAGCTTTAAATAATGGTAGTGCCACATCAGCTTTATTAGCTGATAATGCTAATACGCCTAGATTATGATTAGCATCCGGGTTTAAAGGCTGAGACTCCAAGATTGCCCGGTACAAACGTTCAGCATCTTGAAGCTTCCCCTCTTTATGTGCAGCAACACCCTGCTGCAATGCTTTTTCAATATTTAGTTCCATTAAATACTCTTAATCTTTACCTCGAACATGCTTAGTATCTATTTCAATTTAGTTGATGAACATTACGTCTATCTGTTCGATATAAGCATTGTATTTATTTTTTTGGAATTCGTATAGTACGATTTATTGAAGACTAAATGCAACAATTAACCTTTCTACATAATCTCATTTAATAATATCTGCCCTAGCCTCTCCGAGCAAGTCTCTGACAACGTCAAACAGAATTATAAATACTTGAAAATATTATTTTAATAGGTATTTTTCAAACGCTTACCAATTTATTTGTTGATTTGAAAATAAGTTTTGAGAAGTCATAGGTTCAACTTTAGTTCAAACTATATTGTTTACTGAGGTTTACTATATCGCTAAGTAAGATACTTAATAACTTAGCTGATTTTAAGATGACAAGATATAAGTATAAAAAGTAAGGATTTAATAGGTTAAAAATAATATAAAGCTCATAAAATGAGCTTTATATTATCAAATATATTAAATATTATCCTTGAAGTAAGGCTAATACAGTCTGCTTTGATGCATTAGCTTGAGCAAGCATTGAAGTTGATGCTTGAGCTAAAATCTGAGCTTTTGTCAATTTAGATGACTCAGAGGCAAAATCAGCATCAGTAATGTGACTTTTTGAAGCTTCTGTATTAAGAACAACATTCGTTAAATTTGAAACAACATTGTCTAATCTATTTGAAATTGCTCCTTGTTCTGCTCTTGACAAATCAATCATACTTAATGCACCATCAACAATTGAAATAGCTTTTTCTGAGTTTGCGACAGTAGACAAGTCAACTGTACCTACATTAAGTAAAGTTGAAGTATCAGCTGATGTTCCACCACCTGTAAAGTCATCAGTTATTGCTGTTCCAGAACTTGATGTTACTGCAAATGATTTAACTGAGTCAAATTGAACTTGACCTTTGAAGAAACCTCCAGCTGTATCATTTGCAGCTATGTAACCCGCATTTATATTACCAGCAGATGACGCAGATATTGCTATGCTTGTAACTGTAGCAAACTGCTTAGTTGTTGTAACTGTAGCAGTGGCACCACCAGTTAAAGTTTCAACCAATGCTGAACCACTTAAATCTGTACCAGTAATTGTAACAGAAGCACCAGAGTCATCCCCAGATGATGTAACAGTAACGAGAGCACCAATGTGTGTACTCGCGTCAACAACTGATAATGTGTTAGTTTTTGCAATTGTAGCTAAAACACCTGCGGCACTAGCGGCACGAGCACCCATAACTATACCTTGAGTAGTTGATCCAGACGATAATGCTTGTGTAGTAGTTTCATCTGCACCCAAAGATCTCATTGTCATTGAAACACCAGTACTTAACATTCCAGATATTACAATGTCTTCTCCAGTTGCATGAGTTAAGAGAATTCTACTAGAGTCAGCATTTTTCAAATTAGCTGTGATGTTAGTAGTACCAGTTTTATCATTGATAGCATCTCTTAATGCTGTAAGATCTGAAATAGATGATATTGCTGTTGTGTTTATAGTTGCAGAATTAGTACCATTACCAATAACAAAACCAATGTTACCTGCTCCACTTAAACCAACAATTTCAGCTTTTGTTACAGCAGAAGCTTCAACACCGGTAGATTCAGTTTGTCCATTTACAGCGGATGCAAATGTTGCAGCACTTGCGCCAGCTGCTACAGTAACTTCACCTTGACCAATATGACCATCAATTGTGTAAGTTTGTGAATCTATTGTTGCCGTTGAGCCAGCTACGTGAAATGCTGTACCTTCTACTCTATTAGTACCTATAGATGTTGCTTTAACATTTCTTATAGCTAAATCAATATCTTCAGATCGTTTGTGACCAACTTGTAGCTGAATGTCGTCGAATGTACCATCAAGAAGTTTCATTCCGTTCCATCTAGTTTGATCACCAATTCTATTAATCTCAGCTAAAATCTGATCTGCTTCTTTTTCAAGGTAAATTCTGTCGGTTGCAGAATTTGTGTCGTTTGAACTTTGAACAGCAAGTTGTCTTAATCTTTGAAGTAAATTAACAACTTCCTTTTGTGCACCTTCTGCAGTATCTATCATAGCTTGGCCGTCAGAAGCATTTCTTATTGCCTGATTAAGACCTCTTACCTGGCTTTCTAATTTATTAGAAATAGAACTGCCTGCGGCATCGTCAGCAGCAGAATTAATTCGCAAACCTGTGGAAAGTCTCTCGATAGCACTTTCTAGGTTTGCGTTATTTTTAGACATTGCAGCTTGTGCTGTTAAAGCCCCAACGTTTGTATTAATAACAGTCATTTAGTTATCTCCTAATTAAGTTTATGAGTCCTAATAGAAAACGACTTAAATGAAATTTGTTTAGTTATTATAAAATTTAATTAATCTTTATTAAATGATTCCATTAAATTGGTCATGAATTCACCAGTATTTTTTAGGCTTGATATAGCCCCTTCCATCGCTGTAAATTGTTTTTTATATCTCTTTTCTAGGTTTTCACTAACAGTGTCAAGGTCAGTAAGTTCAAGATTAAAATCAGAAATATCTTGATTAAATTCGATCTCTTTGTTTGCTAAATCACCAGATACTTCTAAAAGTTTGTTGGTGTATTTACTTAATTTTTCAACAAGACTTTCACCATAGAAAATAAATGCACTATCAACTGTCTGTGAGGGAGTTATTTTTATACCAGTTGCATCACCGGTCGTACTAGCATAAAATGTATTGCCATTGTCATCTGTACCAGATGTCATGCCTAATCCATCAAGTGTAGCCGTACTATTTCCACTATCAAAAATAAAAGAATATTGTCCAGGCTTTGGTTTTATTGTTGTGTCGGAAGTGACTGACAAAAAAGCTGAGTTTGAAGAAAAAGATGAAATAAAAATTGCATTAAAGGCGTTTGGGTCTGCTAAAAAATTCTTTTTAAACTTTGCTTCATCTACTGAAAGACTTCCATCTCTGGCCGTTTGAAGGCCAAGACTTGAAGCATAATAATCATTTGAGCCAAAACCATTCAATTTTGAATTTACTAAATTATTTAATTGATTTTTTATAACTCCTATCATCACATCATCTGATAAAGGTCCCCTATTTTCCTCTAAATCAGAAGATTTTGTTAATTCCTCGAATAAAGATCTTGTTTGATTAAATGCACTTACAAATGTTTTCATATTTTCTAAAGAGGTATCTTCATCCAAAGAAGAAGAAACTCTAAATGAAGAACTAGTTGTAGCACTAATTGACAGACTATATCCTTCAAATATGTCAGTTACAGTATTGGATGATCTATTTATACTAACTCCATCAACAGTTAATTCTGCGTCAGAAGCAGATGTAGTTTGATGAGAATTGTTATCTGAGGTTGTGTCTAAAACTGAAAGTCCTGTGTCACCAGAATTTTCAGATACTGTCAATCTTAAGGCACTATTTCTACCAGTATCAGATCTTAAAACAAGAGAATATGTTCCATCTCCTTTGTTAAGAACACTGGCAGTAACACCAGATATTTGGTTTAAATTATTTGCGATAGTTTCTATTGAAGAACCTTGGGTGATTGTAACTGTTTTGGATGTTTTAGCAGTATTTTTTCCAAATGTGTTGGCAGAATGCCCAACAGTAACAGTTCCAGTTCCGACAGTTGACCCTGGGGTAATACTCGTTATAGATTTAAACACATTAATGCTTGAAACAGTTTGGCCATCTCCACCACCTGTTACAACTTCAGTAACATTATTACCAGCCATATCTTTTCCAATTATGGTAAATGAAGTCGAGGACTGATTGCCACCAGCTGATGTAGATATAGTTACTTGCCCGCCTAATGAATTATGACTAATTGGAGTTCCCAGTGAAGTACTTGCACTAACTGTTGTTCCTGAAGCAAATAATGAATCTGTATCTGTCGCAGTTCCATCGCTTGCAATCCAATTTCCAAAATCTATTGTTATCACTCCAGAACCAGTAGTAGATGTAGGTAAAGCAAAACCTGAAAATTCTAATGTTTGGGGAGTTGCTAAAGAAGAAATATTTATATCTGAGCTAAAAACATTTGCTTTGCTAGAATCAACAACGTTTAAAGATGTATTTACATTTCCACTTGCAGTTTTAAACTTAGATACATTTGTCAATGAAATAAGACTAGCATTAAGATTACTCAATTCACTTTTGATCTGTCCCAGAGCAGAAATATCTAAATTTTTTCCATCAATTTTTTTGTTTATTAAATCTACTTTTGGTTTGGTTTCAGCTTCTACAAGACTTTCTACAATCTGTGTAATATTTAAACCACTTCCTTTGGTATTAATCGCGCTTACATAATCAACTGCTGCCATAAATAACGTCCTAAAAAAATAACGACTCTTTTAATGCAAATTTTATGCCTCAATATAAGGTATTTTAAATAATATTTGAAACTGCCTCTGCCATTTTAAAGTCAAATTCATCATCTATATCAAAACACTCAATTTTAGAAATTTTAAAACCTAAAGAATTATTGGGATCATAGGTTTTACCGTTATTATTGAAAATTTTATTTTTAATTTCATTTTCAAAATATCTTACTTTTGTCAGTCTTAAAGCTGGACTTCCTTCCAAAACTTCTGGCCAATCTTGGCTTCTTTCAATATCATTAATTGTACTATTATTTATAGAAATAACCCCATTCTTGATCTTATCTCTATCATTTAAATTAACTACTCTGAATGGATGAGTTTTAGCTTCAGAAATCGACACACAAGAATTTATATTTTCATCGGAAAACTCTAATTTTTTAATCATTTTTTCAATTGTTGATGCTTTTATAAATGGATTAGTTGGTGGTTTTAATCCAACAATATAGGGTAGTTTTTTATATTTTTTAAAATAAACACTTAAAGCATGAATGATCACTGATCTTGAAGAGGAGTTATCCTGACACAAATAATCAGGTCTTTCAAAAGGTACGTTTAGATTGTACTGTTCACAAATATCTAATGTCTCTATATCATTTGTTGAAACCAAAATGTCAATATTTTTGATTTTTAAACATTGTTCAATTGAATAACTTATTAAAGGCTTTTTATTTAAAAGCTTTATATTTTTCCCTTTTACTCTTTTAGACCCACTTCTCGCAGGTATTATTATAAGAGTATTATTATTACAAAACTCAAACGACATTCTTAAGAATTCTTTGGTTTGTGTTCAATTTAATTATTTTAAACTTCTGAATATTGTTCTTGTAATAATCAATAAAATCCTTTTGACAATTAATTTGTATGCTGGCGAATTGGTCACTAAGTCTTTTCATTTCAAAATCTTCGTGAATTGAAATTTCTTTTGTAAGCATATCTCCGTCAGCAACCATTCCGAAACCCTTCAATGCACTATAATAAAGATTTTTTTCTATACCTTTAGGAGCAAAAGGCAATCCGATAGGCTTATACTTTTTCTTACTTTTCTCAAAAATAGTATTTCTTATTTTTTGTCCATACATCACAACTCTTGATTTACTGTTTAAATAAAATTCAACCAACTCATCAATTTGCTTGCTATTTCTATAAGGGTAATTTTCTTGTAAAACAAAAAAAGACTTACATTTAAAACTTTTTAAAGATTTAACGACATGGGATATACTTGGCCATTGACCAAGAATTAAAGATGATAAATGTTTTGGCCTTATTATTATGTCATCAACATCAATATCTTTAAAATTACATTTTTTTTGATCACTTCCTAGCAAAAGAATTATCTTTTTTATGTATTTTGATTGTTTAATATCATTGATTGATTTTTTAAGTAAATACATGTCCTTATCGAAGAGAAAGGGATCTAAACAAGGTAAAATTGCAATCTCAGGTATTTTTTTCTTATTTTTAATTTCATAAGATGGTGTGATAAGGTTGTTATCTTCAAGAATTCTTACTACGCCAGATAATCTTTTTTTGTTATTATCTTGGTTTATTCCATGCCAATGATACACACTTGCGTTTGAATTATAAAATATCCTGTAGCCTTGTTTAATTCTTTCAGTAGACCAAATTCGATCTTCGATATTGGTCGCAGTTTCATCAAACTTATATTTTTTTAAAAGTTCTAATGGGATACAACTATTTGCATTATGGAAAAAACTATCTTTAATTTGAAGTTTACTATCTAAACCAAAAGTATTCCATAAATCTCTTTTATTTGAATCAGTTGTAAATCTAAAAGGCTCTTGTCTTCCATAAACACCAGCAAGATTATTATATTTTTTAAATGGTTTTATAAGATTTTCTAACCAATACGGATTTTTAGGTATGCAGTGTCCAGATAAAAAAACAATGAAATCCCCTTTTGCTTTCGAAACACCAAAATTAAGGGATTTACCTGGCATATAATCCCCTTTATATTGATATAGATTCACTGGATAATTTTTTAAAATATCAAGAGTTTTATCAGTACTAGCATCGTCAATTACAACAATTTCTTTATCAGAATAATTTTGATTTATAACAGCTTCTAAACAATAGGGTATCCACTGTTCTTCATTTTTAGTTCTAATGATTATGGATGCTTTAAATTTCGACATTATGAGTTCATAATTTCAAAAATTTCATTCAATCTCTGACTTGGATTGACTTTTTGAAATCCAATAGCTGCTTGAAGTAAATTAATTTCCAACCCATTTTGACTTGGTATTCCTAAATAATCAGCTAAATTTAACAATAAAGTTTTTTCAGGCTGATAAATTACATCTAATATATATCTTACATCTTTAAATGATCTTATTGTAGACAAACATTGTTCAAAATAATCATTTTTATTTTCTAAAGAAAAAAAATAAGGATGTATTTCGAAAACTTTTTTATTAATTTTTCCAATTTCTATACCATTAAAATACCCTGCAGAAGAACAATTAATAAAGATAGTTTTAAGAGACTTATCTACAACATCATTTGTTTTTATTAATTTTCCATTTTGAGAAATCAGGCAATCATTATTTCTATCCAAAATTAATAATTTTAATTCAGAATACTTTTTTTGTATTTCAGAAATCACAGCCTTCGCCATGCCACCTGTTCCAAACAAAATTATTTGTTCAATCGATTTGATATCGGTATTTTTCTCTAAAATATTTAAGGTCGCGATACCATCTGTATTATACCCATAAAGTTTATTGTCTTTTCTTACTAAACAATTTACAGCTTGAGGGCCTAATAAAATATCTTTTTTATTTTCTGTATAATGAATTATTTTTTCTTTATAAGGTACAGCTACAGCACCACCAAGAAAATTATAATCTTTAAATATTTTTGGAATTTGTATATCAAAATCATTCAATGCTATGTCTTTTGGATACATTTTTTGACTTATATTAAAATGACTATATGTTTTGTTCCATAAAACAGGAGAACGTGCTCCCTTAGAGGGGTTTTCACCTAATATTAATGTATAATTCTCCATATTATGATTTTAAAATATTATGTATTTTATTCATTTTATTCATTACTTCTGAAAAATCCTCAAAACCAATTGGTTGCAGAGGATCAGTAGCAGCGTTCTTTGGATCTGGATGTACTTCTATCATAACACCATCAACACCAGCTCCTACAGAGGCATAACACATTGATGGAACCCAATCTGCCCAAAAGGTAGCGTGGGAAGGGTCTGAAATAATTGGTAAATGAGTAAAATCTCTTGCTGCGGGTATAACCTGTAAATCCAATAAAAATCTTGAGGTTGACCTGTGTGTGTGAGTTACACTTACACCTCTTTCGCATAAAATAACATTTGGATTTCCATTATAAAGAATATATTCTGCTGCTCCAAGCCAATCTCTTAATGAAGCTCCATAATGTCTTTTTAACATTACTGGTTTTTTTTGTTTCCCTAAAGCTTCCAAAAGAGGATAATTTTGCATATTTCTTGTTCCCACTTGAAGAATGTCAGATACAGAAGATATCTCTTCAATTTTTTCAATATGCATGATTTCTGTTATGATATTAATGCCGGTTAATTCTTTTGCCTCTTTTAAATATTCAATACCTTTTTCTCTTAATTCAAAATAACTACTGCTTCTATATGGAAATGTAAGTGGTTTGTATGCACCAGCTCTTAGAAAGTGTGCACCTCTTTTTTTAACTTGCTTAGCAGTTTCAATAATCATTTCTTTGTTTTCAACTGTGTTTGGTCCTGCAAAAATAATTAATTCATCTCCACCTATTTGGTGATTACCTACTTCTATAATTGTTTTATGTTTAGAATGTTTTTTTGCTGCCAAGGGAAATTTAGATTGTAAATCCTCATTTGTTATATCTTTACCAGGTATTTTATTATCAACATCAAAGTTGTTTTTTAAGTCATCCATAATTATCTCCCCAACTTATTAAATTTATTTTTTGAATTTAAATTAACCCACTTTTTTTTATCTGAACTCTCATAAATAGCATTCATCAATAAAACACTTTTCTTTGCTTCTATATAATCAATAGGTGGTTCAATTATACCTTCTTTTAGTCTTTTAAGTGTTTCATCGAGAATTCTTGGATGAGATACTCCATAACCATGTTTTACATTTTCAGAAAACTGTTTTTTGATTTTAATGCAGTCATCAATCTTTGATGACTTTAATTCGATTATTTTATTCATTGACAATCCACCAACCACGATGAAACCTTCAGAACCAAAAATTGAAATTTCTGCGTCATAATCCTTTGGTCTGACTGATGTTGTTGCCTCAAATGTTCCAACTGATCCATTATCAAATTCTAATAAAGAAATATTTGTATCTTCTGCTTCAAGTTTATTAATTTGATTAGATGAATGAGAAACGACCTTTTTAACTCCTCCACTTATCCATTGAAGTGCATCTAAATGATGAATAGCTTGTTGAGATACAACACCGCCATCCATTTTCCATGTTCCGTGCCATCCATCTTCATAATAATCTTGTTCTCTACACCACCTTACTCTTGCAGAGATCATATTAATGTTTCCCAAAAGTTTCTTTTCTACAATTTCTTTAGTTTTCATCAATGCCGGATTAAATCTATTTTGGTAAATAGTTGCATACATCAAATTATTTTTCTTTGCTAACTTACCTAAAGTTGTTATTTGGTTAGGAATTAAACAAGCTGGTTTTTCTGTGATCACATGTTTTCCATTATTAAGAGCAAGTTTTGCGTCTCTATAATGATTTCCACTTTCAGTTAGAATGATAACGGCGTCAATTTCGTTATCGTTTATAAAACTCTTACTATCTTGGTAATAATTACAATCAAATTTTTTCACAAATTTGTTAGTTTTGGACTCTATTAAATCAGAAACACTCGATAATTTAATTCCTTCAATTCCTCTTGAAAAACAATCATAATAAGTTGAGGAAATTCTACCACATCCTAAAATTCCGATATTTAAAGTATTCTTCATATAAATCTCCAAAACTTAATATTGCAAAATATATGCCAACTAATATTATAAAAATGTGGGTGGAATTGAGTTTTATGAAAAAAAATATTTTAGAAATATTAAAGATTAATTTTGCTTTAGTTTTTACTTCAATTGTTGTTGGTATAATAGTTTCAATAGTTGCTCAATTTTTTTCATTCGTGGCAAATAAAGTATTTAACTTAATACAATCACAAGATTCATATAGTTTTTTATATGTTGAAATGTTTGAATTTAGTTTTTTTCCATTACTAGCTTGTATGATTGCTGGATTACTTATTGGTTTATTAATCAAAGTTTTTGGTGTTACAAGATGGCACGGACCTGCAGATACTATTTACGCAGCACATCAAAAAGCAGGCTCATTAGACACAAAAAGTGGATTTTTATCAACTATAGCTGCCTTTTTTTCTATTTCTGGCGGTGCTTCTGTAGGTATTTATGGTCCATTAGTACATTTTGGTGGAACACTTGGGGCATTTTTAAGAAGTAGAAGTTTTATTCCTAATATACCACATGACATTATTATCGGTTCAGGCGTTGCAGCTGCTATTTCGGCAGGTTTTAGCTCACCTCTTGCGGGAATTATCTTTGCTCATGAAGTTATTTTAAGACATTTCTCAATGAGGGCTTTAACAGCAATTTCTTTGGCATCTGTTTCAGCAAGTTTTTTAGCAAGATGGGTTAATTTAGTTGAACCAACTTTTAAATTTAATGAGATTAGTTTTCAATTAATCCAGTCAATCCCTGGACTCATAATAGTTGGATTTATGTCAGGCTTCATTGCTTTTATTTTTATGAAATCATTATTATTTTTTACTAAACAAGCAAACAAAATTGATTTACCTATTTATTATAAGCCTTTATTTCCTGCTTTACTATGCGGTGTATGTGGAATATTTTTTCCAGAAGTAATAGGGCTTGGTTCTGAAACAATAAAAAGTGTAATTATTGAGAATAACACTTTACTTTTTTTATTTATGTTACTCACATTTAAAATTGTTTTATCTTCTTTATGTATAGGATTTGGAATGTTTGGTGGTGTATTATCACCTGCTTTATTAATTGGAAGTTGTGTTGGAGCAATGATTTATTATATTCCGTTATTAGGTATAAATGAAAATTTAAGCCAAATATTAGCTGTTTCTGGCATGGCTGCAGTTGCGAGTTCAATTATTGGTGGTCCCATTACAGCTGTAGTTTTAGTTTTAGAATTAACTGGATCTTATCAATATGCAATAGCTTCAATTTTTTCTGTAGCGATCAGTAATTTAATTACTTACATGATTTTTGGATCAAGTTTCTTTGATGCCCAACTAAAAACAAGAAATATCAACATTGGTTTTGGTAGAGAATATATTTATATGAGTCAAATCCAAATAAAAAATTTAATTAATAAAAATTTTCTATTATTTGACAAAAATATATCAGTAAATGATGCGTTAAAATTATTTAAATCACAGAATGTTACTGAAGCCTATTTTAAAGATGAGCAGGGTAAATTTGCTGGTAAAGTAAGAGTAATAGATATTTTTGACAAAAAAAATGTTAAAGCAATTTTGTATAAAGAAAAAAAAGTAATTAAATTAAAACCTGATAATACATTACTGGAATCAATCAAAATATTATCTAATTTTGTAGGGGAAAGCGTGCCAGTTGTTGATAAAGAAGCATTGATACTTGGTACAATTTCAGAAAACGAAATTTTAAAAAGTTATGATGAAATTGCCAAAGATATTAAAAATATTGAAAAAAATTAAATTTTACTAAATTTATTTAAACTACGTCGTTTATAATTTTGAAAGGTCACATAGGTTTACAAATGAATTTCCATCACATGATGTCACAATATAAAGATATTGACATAATATCTAAAGTGGAAGGTGCTTCGAAATATGACTTTATTAAAATCGTATTAGAAGAGCTTTACGTCAATCTACACATATTAGCTGATGCAATAAAAACAAAATCTAAAACTAATCCAGAAAAGTCAAAAAGTTTTGCAAAATCTCTTACTTCGCTTATGATTTTAATGGATAGTCTTGATTTTAAAAAAGGCGAACCAATAGCAAGTAATTTATTTAATTTATATGATTATTGTAGAAGATCTGTGATAGATGATTATCGAAAACTTGAAACAGATGGTATTATATCATCAGCAAATGTAATTGCCGATATCTTATCGGGATGGAAAGAGATTAAATAAAAATAAAATATTGTCTTGAATTTAAAAAATAAAAATTATAAAAAATACTAGATATAATTATTGATTTTAGAGAGATAATGTCAAATTTTTGTCCAGAATGGATATTTGGTGTATGTAGTGCTTTAACAGCTAAAGAATTTCTAGCTAGTGAAAATTCTTTGAATTCAGTTGCTAGAAAATATGCATCAGGATTATCAGAAAAATATAACGAAATTAAATTTGAAGAATTATCAGAATGCGCAGAACAAATTCTTCAATTTTTGTCTGAAATTGAGGCTAACGATGAAGCTACCAACTATATTGATAGATATAACTATAGGAGAGTTTGTTTTAAAGCTAATGGTGCAGAGAGAAAGATTTCAGGTGTTTTTTCGTCAGCTCTAGACCCTATTAAACAAAAAGAGTACCAAATCAAAAATGTTACAAAAATTTTTAGAGCAACAATTTTCGGTTTGAGAAATCATACTGTCGAAGACATGCCACCTGGATGGGATATTTCAGAGGTTGACGAACTTGATTGGTTTGGAGAATTAATAAAAAAACCAACAGACATTCTAGATAATTTTTAATTTATTTTATGTAATTAAATAAATTCAAATCAGATATTTTTACAAAAGCTTGCTGACTTGCTTGGAGGCCAGTTAGTTGTGACTTTAAATCAGTTACTAATTTAGCTAAATCCGCATCTTCTAAATCACTCAAATCTTTTTTTATTGCTAAATCTCTTTGGTTTAAATTTTCGAACTGCCTTTCTAATAAATTTAATTTTGCACCAACTTTTCCTCTAAAATTAGCTATATGAACTTGTGCATCAGCAATATTATTTAATTGAGATGTTGTTAATTGATTATTGTCATATAAAGTCTGAGAGTGACCAATTTTATTTCCACTTGCATCCAAAGGGTCAAAGGTGATAAATGATGTAGGAACTTCCTGAGCATGATTTATATAAGGAATTTCTAAATTTTTTATTTCAATTATACCTTCTTGACTTCCATCTAATTTAATTTTCTTTGGATTTGTAGATGATTGTGATGCTGTTATACCAATATTTGCGTCGTTTATTGCTTTAATTATATCTGCAGGATCTTCGCCTGTTAACTCAACAGATATATTTGCTGTTCCTGCATGCCCTGTGATATCAAATGACCAAGTTCCAAAATCACTATTTGTTATTTCAAATTCAGCGTGAGTATTTGCATTAGTAGCATGAACAGCATTTGAGGCTGTTCTGATTGAATGTGAAACATTTTCGAGCATAGTAAACATAGATACTGCTAAACCTGAAGATTCTTTTACTTTTTGAAACAATGATTCTCCATCAACAGAGGTTTCCACAATCATTGTTTCAGAAATAGATAATGATGAAATTCCTGAATCTCCATGATATTTAATTTCACCATTCAAGTTCTTTTGAAATGGCTGTTCTTTACTTTTATAACCACTAAATATAAAAGAACCATTAGCATCCTGTTGATTTGCAAGCGATAATAATTCTTCTTTCATCTCATTAATTTCTAAAGCGATTGCTTCTCTATCACTTCTCCCTAAAACATCACTAGATGCTTGAATCAAAAGTTCATTTGCCCTAATCATTATCGTTGATAAATTTTGCAAATTTGTGTCAACTAAGCTTAATCTTGTTTGAGAAGAGTTAACATTTTTTAAATATTGGTCTAATTGTTGTTTCACTGTCTTGTAACCAGATAAATTTACAGACCCTACAGGATCATCAGATGCAACGACAATATTTTTACCAGATGAAATTTTATCTTGTAATTTTTGAATATCTTCATTTAAAGATGAAAATTGACGAATTTGTTGTTCATTAAATAATTTTGTACTAACTTTCATATCAAACTACTTTTATCAAAGCTTCAAATAACTCTCTTGCTGTTTGCAATATACGTGCCGATGCTTGATAAGCCTGTTGAAACTCTAGTAAATGAGAAGCTTCGTCATCAAGGCTTACTCCAGCGAATTCACTTTGAGCTGATTCAGCAGCCTTTTTATTACTATTTGCAGCATTTAGAGACAAATCATTTGCTTGAACATTTGATCCAACTTTAGCAACAGTATTTGAAAAAATTTCTTGAAAATTTCCTTTATTTTGATCTCTCATCTTTTCTAATTGAAGGTCTAACATATTCAAAACATTTCTATTATCTCCTGTACCTTTAGTATTATTAGAAATAAGGAAACTATCTCCTATAATTGCTTCCTCAGAGAACTGAAACCTTGACCCGATAGCTTCAAAAGATCTGTTTTGATCAAGAATTCGAGTTGAAATTGAATGACCAAATTTTTTATCAAAAATTTCAACTTTATTTTTATTAAGTTTGTCAATTTTAATTTCATATTCTGTATTATCTAATTTTGGAGCATTTTCTAGAATCTTATATTCTGAACTTATTTTTTTTGCACCACCGTTCATTACAACAGCTACAAGCTCTTCTTGAGGTAAATTAGAAATTATAATTTGTTCTGAAACAATATTTTTTGTAGAATTTTCTGGTACTTTGGCTTGAATTGGCTTTCCACTTAATGAAATTAATTGAATTTCATCATTATTAACAATTGCTCGAGTATTTTTAGTTTTCAATCCATAAAGTTTATGATTATTTGGATCTCTAGAAAGGATGACATCATTTTTGCCAATATTATGAGAGATTGAAAATCTTCCTGTAGCCTGAGTTCCAATTGAAACATTTCCAGATTCAGTTGCGGATGGTACTATTGAACTAATTAACTTAAAAACCTTTTTACCATAAACAGTAGTATTATTTCCTCCCGTAATTACCTCTGTCATTGAATTTCCAAACATATCAGTGCCAGTTACTGTAAACTTGTTAGATGTTAAATTACTTCCCGAAGTAATCGTAACCGTTGACCCATTAATCAAAGCAGATTGAGCTAGAGTTCCTATTTTTACATCATTACCTGTCGCTGAAGAAGGTGTTATAGATAAGATTTCTTTGAACTCTACAGCTCCATTTACAGTCCCAGACCCTCCATTAATAATGTCACTCTGATATTTTCCATCTTTGTCATACCCAGCAACTGTAAATGTTTTTCCAGTTTCATTTCCTGTAAAAGTAATTTGAACTTTAGCATATAAGTTTTTATTACTTTTTAATACACCATCCAAATTCAAAGGATCGGCAGAAATAATTTGTTTCGACTTAAACAAGCTATCATCATCAGTTGTGCTGAATGCCCCATCAAATTGAAGTGCTGCAACAGAACTAATAGCCTTAGAAGTTACTAAACTATCATTGTCAGTACTACCACCTTTATTATCATCAAAGAAGAGAGTTACTCCAGATGGTGGTGAATAAGAAATATCTGAATTGACAGCATAATCTACTGATACGTTACCAGTACCTACAGTACCTCCTGCTGAAATGCTTGTAATTGTGTTAAATGTTGTATTTCCAATTACAAATTCATTTCCATTAGCACCAGTTATGCTTTCAGAGATTGAATTACCATCTATATCAGTACCATTTACAGTAAATGTTGTTGAAGTTTGATTACCTCCACTTGCTGTAAATAATTTAACCTTGCCTCCATACCCAGTATGACTTTTAATTGAACCTAGTGAAGTATTTGCAGAAACAGTTGCTAAAGAAATAAGATTAATATCCCTAGAATCGTTATAGAAAACAGGCTGTGAATCTTTTCCAATTTCTACATTGCCAGTCCCGACTGAAGAACCAGTTGTTATTGAAGTAATTTTTCTAAATACTTTTAACCCAGTAGAAGTCTGCCCCCCTGTAGCTCCAGTTATGACCTCTGTCTGAGCAGTGCCAGACATATCGGTTCCTACAACTGTAAATTCAGTTGAAGATTGGTCTCCTCCAGAAGCTGTCGAAATTGTTACTTTTCCAGCTAATAAATTTGTTGCATTTATGCTTAAAGTAGCGTTTGTTGAGATTGAATTCGAAGAAAAGAGTTGTGATGCATCAGAATTTCCAGCAAGTTTAACATAGAAATTTTCATAAGTATCTCCCGTATTAACTGAAAGTCTTAGTGGAATATTTTCTTCGTTATCATCAAATGATGGTTTTTTAATCAAATTACCAATTAAAGTTGTAGTTGCATTTGTCAAACCAAAATTAGAGGCATTTGACAAATTATTTGTATTTTGCACTAATTCAAATTGATCTCCTTCTATAGAACCCTCAGTCGAAATAGTAAGTTTATATCCAGGAGCGGTACCAACTTCAATATTTCCAGATGTGGAGCTAGTAGCTGATATTGAAGTTATAGTTTTAAATATCTTTAAACCGGATACAGTTTGACCTTTTTCACTACCAGTTATTTTTTCAGAAATAGAATTACCATCAAGATCAGTTCCAGTTACAGTAAAACTGTTATTACTTTCATCTTCAACTGACTTAATAGTAACTCTTGTTCCTTGAAATGTTGTTGTGGCATTAACTCCATTTAATGAAAAATTGTTGCCAGCATTAACGCTTTGAGATTTTGCTAGAGCATCTTCATCTAATGACGACATCTCTTCAAAAGAAGCTCTGACTCTATTATGTTCTAATCCTGACACTACCAATTCACCAGAATTCATGGATATTTCGTAATCTTGACCTTCAAATATTAATGAGATTTTTGAATTCTCTTTAGGTAATTGATTAATGACCTCTCCTTTCAATAAAGATGTTGGAGACTCTTTTCTAAGTTCTTTTATTAGCTCGTTAGAAATTTCTTGAGAAGTGTCTGCATTTAAACTGTTGGCATCAATTTCTGCAATCCAAGAACTATCTCCTACTACAGTTCCAATCATGATATTGCCGGTTGTATTGCTTGCTACAGTTATAGAAGTAACTTTTTTAAATACCTCAGTGCCTTCAATCGCACCCCCATTAGTACCTTGAATAGTTTCACTTATTGTTTTTCCATCCATATCTAAGCCATTGATGGTAAAACTATTTGAAGATTCATTTTCAGAACATTCCACTCTAATTTTGGCATTTAAATAATCTGCAGTAGATAACACCCCTTTCATGGTAATACTACCAGAAGAATAATTGTCATTTTTTACCAAAGAATCATAATCAATAAGTTTATGCCTTCCGCGTGTTCCTATTTCTATATTTCCGTTAGCTGTTGCAGTTGTAGTTATGGATGTAATTGACGTGAATATTTGCGCAGATTGAACACTTTCACCGTTTTTACCAGTAACCGTTTCAGAAATAGTATTTCCATCAATGTTTTTTCCAACTATTACAAAACTATTACTAGTTTCATCACCTGAACAATTAATAGTAATAGACGAATTTAAGTTTGTTTCATTAATCAATGCACCATTTAGAGTTAACACGCCAGCCGCACCTGGATTAGAACTGGTAAACAAACTATCATCGTCTTTTGCAAAAACTCTGTAACCACTTAGTGGTATGTTTATCCCATAGTTTGATAATCCAGCTTGAGCTTTTTTACCATTTTCGTTGCTTAAATTATTATCTAACAATCCCATCGAAATAGGTTTAAAATTAATTATTTCTCCTGAAGCATTATATTTTATATCATATAAATTATTTAACGATGGATCTTGTTTTGCACTAATTATTTGTCCACTATCAATTTGAGAATTAAAGTTTAAACTAGATTCAAATCTTATATTTCCCTTAACAAAAGCACTTTTTTCGTCTTCATCACTAATATCAATCCTATGCAATCTATCATTCAATAATTCAAATTCACTATTAAGAATACCCATTGAAACATCCGATGGAGAAACAATATTAGTCATTTCTATATCATAACCTTCTTCGGAAATTAATATAACTCTATCAAAATCAGACGTACTTACAGCTTTAATGTTTGTTTGAGATGTAAATTGATTTATTTGTTTAGCTAAATCAGATATATCATCTGAATCTACATTTGCAATAATTGAAACTTCTTCACTATTACTCCCTTTTAGATCAAAACTAAATGTACCACTTCCAGTTTTACTCAAGGGACCAATAGCTAAAATTGTTTTAGCAGAAGCAACAACTCCAGTGCCTACCAAATTTTCATTCAGTTTTTTTGCTGTATAATAGGCTGACGAGTTTATTGGTACAGATATTGTTTTAGATTGATCATTATCATTAGTTATCTTTAAACTATAACCTGATGCTTTCGTTCCTATTTTAAGTTCTCCAGCAGCATTTGCACTTGAGGAAATAGATGAAACAGACTTAAAAACTTTATTTCCAGTCACACTTGTTGCATTAACACCCGGTATAGTTTCAGATTGAAAATTTCCATCTAAATCATAGCCTTCCACAGTAAAATTTACAGAGGAATCATTTCCAGTACTTGTTATTGTTACAAAAGCGTCAAGATCATTCGAATTACTCAAGACACCATCTAAAGTAAGGGAACCACTTAAACTTGATGCATCTTTATTAGTGAATAAACCATCATTATCAGTCGCTTGTTTGTCATAACTAATATTAGCACCAAAGTCTAAAACGTAATCACCAGAAGTTGAAATTCTCTTACTATCTATTCCTCGATAATTAAGATTCAAATAATCATTTTTGTATTCTGCATTTTTAAGAAAGCCGTTACTTTCTTTAATAATTTTTGCAATATCTGATGAGTTTAGTGCTGTTCCTGAGATATGCCTTCCATCTCTTGTAAATAATTGGATTTCACTTGCGGTTGCATCAGAAGTATCAATTTGTGATATACTGGATGAGTATGTATTTCCATTAGATAAAATAGATGCTGATGTTACACTTGCATTACTTGATTTAATCGTAAGTGCACCATCTCCACCAGAGGCAAAAAGTCCATATTTCCTAAAGTTATGCTCATTTTTCCCATCAAGCGCTAAACCAGAGTTCAAATAATCAGCTAACTCTTTAACTGATCTTATTCCATCTCCTGGATCTTCATTTGCAGAAGTTAATGTCAATGAATTACCATCTGACAAATTTATTGTAATATTTGAAAACCCTTTAATTTGACTGTCATAAAGATTAAACTGTGCAGATGATTGATCTGCTAAAGAAGATAAATTAAAAAACTCTGTGCTTGGATTAATTATAGTAAAAGCACCATCATTCAAAAATTTTGATGCTAACAAGGGATTATTTGATGAAGAAAAGACTTCATCAATATTTCTTATATTACTTTTATTTATGATATTTTCTTTTCCAATTATTTTTAAGTCAGCTTTACTAATATTATCTAAACTTGATGAAATAATTTGTTTTGATGCAGCAGCCAGAGATGAAGGGTCTTTTAATAAAAAAGAAAATGCAGAGGCTTTGGATGAATTTGGTTCAATTATAAATTGATCATTGTCAGATATTTGACCTTTTATTTTTAGACTAAATCCCTCGAAATTTAAATTATTATTACCATAAATTTTTATTCCTTCAGAACTTGATACTTCCCAACTATTTGATGAGGCAAGATATTTGAATTTTATTTTTTCTTGATTAATGAGATTTTCATTACCTACAATCATATCTACATTAAAACCACCAACGTTTTGTTGAATTTTTGGTTTCATTGAGTTGATAGAGAACATCGAAATACCTGTTTTACCATTTAAATCGATGCCATTTTGCTGTATTTCGTTAAAGTTTTGTGACAATCTGAAAGCTAATTGATTAATTTCAGATTCTACTTCTCCAACAAAATCATAGAAATTCTTTACTCCGAACAATAATCCTGAAGACACATCATTATTTATTGAATTTATTCCATTTCTAGAAATATTAAAAATTAATCTTCCTTCTTGAATATCTGACAACAAAATTGATTTATTTGTCTTTTCCAATAAAATTTTACCATTTCCAGAATTTCCTAATCTTATAATAGCATCATTACTATCGCCATAATCTACCGTAAAATTAATATATTTTGATAAATCTAATAGTAATTGATCCCTCGCATCTAAAATGTCTGGTGATGAATTTTTTGATCCTCCACTCATAATTAATTTATTGACCTGAGCAAGTTGATCCACAAGTGAATTGACAACCTTTAAATCATCTTGCACCTCTTTATGAGCACTTGATTTAAAGTTTTTTAATTGATTGTCATAATTGTTAAATGAATTTGCAAGAGCTTTACCATTTTCTAATGCAACAGTCCTAGCTGACAATTCATCTGGTCTTGAAGCAATATCTTGTAATGAGTTAAAAAATCTTCCTATAAAGGTTCCAAGATCACTATCACCTGGGAGTAACATATTTTCTAATTTGTTTAATTTATTAACAAAGCCATCTAATCTCTCATATTCACCATTTGTGTCTCTTAAGTTAGATGATAAAAATGCATCAAATGATCTTCTAATTTGATTAACCCTTACCCCTAATCCTGACTGATCTGGGACATTAGTTACTCCACCTTGAACACTGGGAACTTCTTCAAGGTCAGCATTTCTTTTATTATATCCTTCTGTATTTACATTGGCGATATTTTGACCAGTAACTGCCAAAGCTTGTCTATAAGCTTGTACACCGGATTTACCTATTTCAAATAAACTAGCCACTTATTTTTCTCTTTCATTAATCACTTGCGCCTTAAACTGATTGAATAAGGCATCTGCAATTCCAAAATTTGTTTTTTTAGATAAAATTTCTGAGTATTGTTGATCAATCATAGAGTTAAATGTATTTATTGCCTCAGAGTCAAAAAGACCATTTTTTATTTTATTTTGTCTAGCTTGTTTTAAAATCTGATTAATAAATATCGATTCAAACTGATTTGAAATTTCCTTTAATTCTTTTAGTTTTTTATTTGAGTCTAATGTATTGATACTTAAATTATTTTTATAATTTTGTTGTAAATTATCTTTTAAAGTAATTTCATCCATATTGTTCTCTTAAATGATAATCATTTGAGCTCTTAATGCTCCTGCTTCTCTCAGTGCTTCCAAAATGGCTACTAAATCAGCACTATTTGTGCCTATAGCGTTGATAGCGTCGACAATGTCTGATAAAGTTGTCCCAGCATCAAAAACAAATGCAGAAACATTCTCAGCACCAGCCGTTATTTCAGTATCCTCATTTGTTACTGGATCTGTAGTATTTGTAACAGTAGTGTTAGCATTTTGTGTAGTAGTTGTTTGACCGGGTGTTGTTGTAGTATTTTCTTGTACTTTTACAGTAAGGCTTCCATGGCTTACAGCTGCAGGTGTTACTCTTACATCACCACCAATAACAACTGTCCCTGTTCTAGCATTTACTACAACTCTTGCTACAGGAGAAGCTGGTTTTACTTCAATATTTTCTAATAAACTCATAAATGAAACTTTTTGAGAAGGATCTTTAGGTGCATTTACACTGATTGATGTGCCATCTAATGCCCTAGATACACCTGGTCCAAAAAGCTTGTTAATTTCTTCTACAATTCTGTTAGCTGTAGTGAAATCTCCTTGATGTAAATTCATTACAAAATTTTTATTTTTTATAAATGGCGTTTCTACCATTTTTTCAACAGTTGCCCCATTAGCAATTGAACCAACAGTCGGAATGTTAACAGATAAAGATGACCCGTCTTTTCCTTCAACACCAAACCCGCCTACTGCAAGATTTCCTTGGGCAATTGCATATACTTGACCGTCAGCACCTTTTAATGGAGTCATCAATAAAGTCCCACCCCTTAAGCTTTTAGCTTTACCCATTGATGACACTGTAACATTTATAGTTTGTCCAACTTTAGTAAAAGGTCTTAATTCTGCAGTAACCATTACTGCCGCAGCATTTTTAGCACTTATATCAGCCGGCCCAACCTTCAAACCAAACTGAGATACCGTTGATGCCATGCTTTGAAGAGTTAGGTTAGATGCTGAGTCTCCAGTTCCATCCAAACCAACAACAAGTCCATAACCAAGAAGTTGATTGCTTCTAATTCCAGCAAAACTTACTAAATCTTTTAATCTATCACCTTTCGCTTGACTTATAATCGAAAAAATAAGAGTTAGAAGTGAAATAGTCAAAAATACTTTTTTTTCAAATTTCATAATTTCTCCTAAAATGGTGATATCGCTCTTATGAACATACTACCCCAACCTGGCTTTGATTCATTTGATAAAGTTCCAGCACCAACATACTCAATTTGAGCTTCAGCTATCAAATTTGATGAAACAGTATTTGACGCGCTTATATCTTGAGGTCTAACTATGCCAGCTAATCTTATATATTCTGACCCGTCTGTTAGTCTTAATCTTTTTTGACCTTTTATTTCTAAATTTCCATTTGGATAAACTTTTACTACAGTTGCTGAAATAAAACCAGTCAATGAATTTGACTGAGATGCTGACCCAGAACCTTTGAAACTATTTGATTTAGAAACATTACCACCAAGTCCAGCAAAGTTTCTTAAAATCCCCGTTGGACCAACCTCAGCACCAATAGAATCTTCTTTTGCGCTTTGACTAGTAACAGACTTTGTTGAAGAGAAAGTCTCGCTTAATTGTACAGTTAATATGTCTCCGACTTGGTGAGCCCTTTTATCTGACGAAAATAAACCTGGAGAAGAAGTGCTGTATATTGCACCATTACTTGCTTTTGTTGCTTTCATCTCTGAAATTGTTGGAACAAGTGGCTTAAAATCTTTGTTAATTGCTTCTTCAACATACGTCGAACAATTAGTTATTATTAATAATAATACAAAACTTAAACTAAACTTTTTCATTTTTTAAACTTCTTTATCTTCTTACAAATTTTGATTAACAAATCTTAACATATCATCAACTCCTGAAATCGCTTTTGAGTTGATTTCGTAAGCTCTTTGGGTCTCAATCATATCAACTAATTCCTGAACAACATTAACATTAGAACTTTCTAATGCACCTTGTACTAACTTACCAAAACCATTGGTAAATGGATTTTCAACAATCGGAGGCCCGCTTGCGGGAGTTTCAATTAATAAATTCTGACCTATAGGCTGTAAACCTGTTGGATTTGCAAAATCAGCTAATTGAAGTTGCCCAACTTCTTCTGCATCAACCTGACCAGGAACTTGAACTGAAACTATTCCATCGGATGAGATGTTGATGGATGTTACGCCTTCAGGGATTTCTATTTCGGGCTGTAAAACAAAACCTGATGGCGATGTTAATAATCCCTCAGCATTCTTCCCAAAAGTACCTGCCCTTGTATACGAAATAGTTCCATCAGGATTTAAAATTTGAAAAAAACCGCTACCGTCAATTGCGATATCCAGAGCATTATCAGTTGTAATAATATTTCCTTGAGTGAATAATTTATCAGTATTAATTATCTTTACACCAGTTCCAACATTGAAACCTGAGACGTTTCTAGTTTCACCAGTTGTTTGTGCGCCTGACGTTTTTAATACTTGGTATAAAAGTGATTCAAAATTTGCTCTATCTCTCTTAAAACCAGTTGTATTTACGTTAGCTAAATTATTTGAAATAACTTGCATTCTTTTATTTTGGGCATTTAAACCTGTTTTAGCTACATGCATTGCATTTGACATAAAAAAAACTCCTGATGTTTATACATTAGAGTTTGCAATACATATGCCAAAAAATTTAATTTGGCATTCGCATCAAACTTGCACCTGCCTCATCTAGTTCTTTTGCAGTTGTTATGAATTTAACATTAATCTCAAAAGCTCTTGATTGTTCTATTCCAGCAACCAATTGGTCAACACTTTTAACATTAGAACTTTCTAAAAATCCTGAAACAATATTCGATAATTGATCTGGCTCAGGTATTCCACCTTGTTCAGTTCTAATATATCCATCTAAAGATTTAACTAACTTTACGTTTTCCGTACCTCTTGTAGTGCCAATTTGTCCTACATTAATTTCCTCTCCAGGCTCAGCATTTAAAGGTTGTATTGTAATTATTCCATCTTTTGCAATTGAAATTTTTTGAAAAGGTGGAACCTCAATTGGCTCTAAATCTACAGATAAAATTTGAGCACCCGTGTTGTCAATTAAGATTCTGTTTTCATCAATTTTTAGATCCCCTCTTCTAGATAGTGCTTGATTTCCATTTTTTGGATTAACAATAAAAAAACCATCTCCATCAATTGATAAATCTAGTGGTCTTTCTGTAGGATTTAAAGTTCCTTGACTATTATCAAATGCACCAACATCGCTTAAAGCATAAACTCTTGGATCTATCCCCTTTTCTCTATCAAGATATATGGATCCAAAATTAGCATGAATATCTTTTTTAAAACCAGGAACATTAGTATTTGATAAATTTTGAGAAGTGACAGATTGATTATTTTTCAAAATCTGCATGCTATTCAAAGCTGTGAATATACTTTTGTCCATTTATTAAATCCTTTTTAATTTATGCTCTAATTTGAATAATTGCCTGAGTTAAAGTCGTATTTGTTTCGATGGTTTTGGCATTAGCCTGAAAGTTTCTTTGAGCTGTAATTAAGTTTACAAGTTCTTCGGTAATATCAACATTTGATCTTTCAAGAGAACCTGAAAGTATTGTACCATAACCATCAGCACCAGCTTCACCAACATTTGCAACACCAGAAACCGACGTCTCTACATATGTAGCGTTACCAATCTGCTTTAAACCATTTTGGTTATTAAAATTTACAGTAACTAATCTTCCAAGAGCAATGTTTAAACCGTTTGTATAGTTAGCACTCACTAATCCATTTGAAGCCACATCTAGACCATCAAGCTTACCAACAGTTTGACCGTCTTGAGTTACAGATCTTACGTTAAAATCTGATGCAAATTGTGTGGACCCATTAAAATTTAAATCAAGATCAATAGACAATGCAGACTGATCTAAATCAGCATTTGCTGCAAAGTCGCCTTTATAACCTACTTTTTGAATTGGACTAACAAGATTACCTTGAGTATCAAAAGTTAATTCACCAGGTCTTAAATATACCTTAGCAAATGTTCCATTTGTAGTGGGTGTCCAAGCGCTATCAGGTGCTAAAGTAGTAGTTGTTCCTGCATCATTCACAAAAAGTGACTGCCCCGTAGCTGACTTTGCTGTAGCATTAGCCATATTAACAAATGAAGGAGTAGATCCTGTCTGTAATTCTAGATTATCTAATCCTAATCTTGTACTTCCAGATACAAATATTTTACTATTTGCACCAGTTGTTCCAGTTGTGAAGGTAAAAGAATTTGATACTGTATTATACACTACAGTAACTCCATTTACTGTATTACCAGAACTATCTTCCATTTGATTAATTCTTTCTTGTAGGGCTGTGGCTAATTGTGTTCCATTATAAACACCCTCAGGAACTTTAATAGCAGCAGTTATGTCATTTACGTTAACAACAAATATAGTTTCTTCTGCAGCTTCAGATAAAAAGAAGTCTTCTGATAAATCCTCGTTAGAAGTTTTACCTGTAAGAACAGCTGCTGTTGACTTTAAACCCTGTCCAGCACCCTCACCTGTAGCAGTAGAAATTGCAGTCGTCGCGTTTACACCAAGAAGAGCATTTGTTCCTCCTGTTCCAGTGGTTGCAGCTGTTGCAACACCATCAACAATAGCTAATCTTCCTATTTCAATATTAGAGGAAGCTTGACCAGCATCACCAACGCCAACAGCTGAATTTGAAGGAATGTTCTCACCAGTCGTACCACTAGATATACTAAATTTCCTTGTTAAGTTATTATACTCAACTTCTACACCAAAAGCTCTCTGAGTGTCAGCAGCAATCTGATCACCTTTAAATACAACTGACTCAGCTTTAAGTACAGCACCACCACCAATATTTGCTGTTGCTTTATTAGCTAATGTTTTTAGTCCAATAGCATTTGACCCAGTTCCTTCTCCAGGCGCAAAAGCAGAAAAAGAAAACATCTTACTAGATGTTGATGTTCCAATTTTTGAAGGTACACCTTGCAAAGTAAAATTTTGACCTGATGAATCATATGCTATTTTCAGTGCTGGATCATTTTCATCCACCCAATCATCAGTTATTCCCAGATCTTGAAAAATGGAAACATTATCATTATGAGCTGCAGCAGTTGTGCCACCAACACCTCTTGTTAATCCAGTAAAAGTTGTAGCAGTTTTACCAGTATATTGGACTAACTCATTTTCAATTCTGAGAAATCCACTATCATCAAAACCCGTTGTGTCATCAACAGTAATAGTGGTCGCCGCATCTGTAATATTTGATGTATTATTAATCAATGTGTGTCTTCTTTCTAACCCTAAACCCTCTATACTTTCAACAAGACTAACTTCAGGTAGTAACGTTATTGTTGCGTTATCTGCATGAGTAGCGGCTGTAGTTCCATTAGCACCACGAGTTAATCCAGATAAAACACTTCCTGTATTACTAGTATACGTTATTTGTTCTGAACCTATTAATATAGTTCCTTTTGACGGTAATGGACCATTACTGGTTCCATCATAATTGATTGTTGTTTCGGTAGCAGTTAAATCATCATTTCCTGAAGTATCTGAATTATCGTTTAAAACTGCAGTAGCTGAGGCAGAAGCAGATGTACCATCAACTCCCCTTGTAACACCTGTAAAATCAGTACCATTATCATCAAGGCCAGTGTAAGAGATTTTCTCATTACCTATTTTGATTGTTCCAGTCGCTGGAAAACCTGCAGTAGAACCTACTGTTAATGTTCCTCCTGTAGCTGGAGTTCCAGTCGCAACAGCAGCTGCAGTAACTGTATTCCTTAATTCATCTCTAAAATCACTTATTATACCTTCAGTAAATGATACTAATGAAACAGCTGTATCATCAACTATATTGTTAGAACTAAAGTCAGTACTCGAAATTGTAATTTGATTAGTGGATGTATCGGTAGCGGAGTAATCAACCTCTGTTGTTCCAATTTTAATTCTTCCGCCAGTTGAAGGAAATCCTGTTACATCGTCAACTGTAATAGTCGTTGTAGTAGATGAAGTTAATGCTCCATTTAATAACGTACTTGGTTGTTTTAAATCCTTATTAAGATACGCATGCTTGTTTAATTCTTTTAGAACAATTCTTTTACTTCCAAAATGAGTTGTTTGATTGTCAAAAATGTCTGAACCACCCTCAAAATAGGCGTCTACATCTTTTGAAGCTGTGTGTAGAACTTTAATTTTAGTGTCTGTAATATTTATAGCTGCTGTAGAGTCTGATTTTAAGTTAAGAAATTTATTACCATTTGCATCAGTTCCAGCACTTGAAACAGAAAACTTTGCACCATTATACTTTAAATTGTTTACAGTTGAAGTAGTTGTATCAAACTCCCCTGCAAGATAAACTTCAGTGGGAAATGAAGTTGTTGAAATAGTATCATCAGGATCATTAATAAATACTTTTAATGTTCCACTTGCATCTTGGACCATAGTATTACCGCTAACAGCCTTAACATCTAAAGATTTTTCAAAAACTTTCAATAGCGGTGAATTGTTATAATAACTATGCAATAAAAATTTTGTTTCATCAGTTGCGGCTTGTTCATTAGTTAAATCAGTGGATGGTTGCTTATAGTTAAAACTTAAAACTTCAGTTTCTTGCACAGCTCCAGCTAATTTTGTTCCAGTTGCTCTTGCAAATAAGGCTGAACTCACTCCGTATGTTGAAGCATTGTTAGTGGCACCATCTGCTGACACACCAGCTCTGTTTAGTGCATCATTAATTCTCAATTGAGCGTGTGCCAAAAACTCTTCTCTTTTGAAGTTTGGTGATGCAACGTTTTCAATTCCGCTAGTTGTACTGAACAAATCTTCTGTTACAAAACTATCTTTCATTAAGTCAACATTTATTGCAGTAAGAGTTTGAAGTTCATCATTGTTATCTAATTGGTTAAATTGAATTGAAAAACTACCATCAGTAACAGGATCTATGGATAACTTTGAGTCATCACCAAGTCCAGCGTTAATAGCTCTTTGAACCTCTTTAGCTAAAGTGGCCGCTGTATAGGTTCCTGGTCTAATATCAATACTTTTGAACGCAGCACTACCAGTCGTGTCATCTACTCTGACTGTTAGGAAATCTTTTCCCCAATATGTTGACTTATTCAATGTTGGGTTGGCTTCATAAGTAGTATAATATTGCAATGGATCTGTTACGACTGTTATAGATGGAGCAGTAGTAGTAAAGGCAGCATCTTCTAAAACTTTATTTGAAATAGTAGCTGCTTTCGAAGTTGTTTTGTTTGCTAAATCATCAAGAAAGAATAATGGTTGTGTTTGAGCTACTGAAATAATTTGAGGTTTTTCATCTATTGGAATTACTTGACCAAATCTATCAACTACCAGGGTTTGTCCAGTAGGTGAAATAGCTTCTGTAAGAGATGGTTCAACTTCTCTTCCATCAACAATAAATTTTGTTTGATATTTATGTGTTACATTATCTCCAGATGCAGCTTGAGTTTTTATAAAAAATGCAGTTGCAATTACTGGATTACCCAAATTATCAAAAATTGTAACAGAAGTTGAAGAATTGAAAGTTTCAGGATTTGATGGGTCAAAATCATCAGCATTTGCAAATACAGTTGAAGATGCAGGTAAGTTAACAGATAATGCTAAATTTTTAGTAGCTTTTGCTTCACCAGCTTCAAGTTCAAGTTTTAAAGGTTTCGCATCTACAATTTCACCACCTTGAACAGATCCATCATTTGATACAGGAAGTGCTAAAACATACTGACCAGCTGAATCAACAACAAATCTATCGTTATTAACTGAGAAAGATCCATTTCTGGTGTAAACTGTTTGGTTAGTTGTAAGAGAAGGTCTCAAAGCAAAGAAACCTTGACCAGATATCGCTAAATCAAGTGCATTAAGGGAAGATGTAACATTACCTTGAGTAAATTGCTGTTTAATACCTTTTAAAATAGTACCAGAACCAATTGATGATGATGCATTTTGTAATGGTGAGGTTGCAAAAATATCACCAAATTCAGCTTTACTTCTCTTATAACCTGTAGTAGCGACGTTTGCTATGTTATTCGAAGTTGCTGAGATGTCAGCCTGAGATCCATTCAAACCTGTTAAAGCGGTATAAAACGACATTTTTGTTTCTCCTTAAACTATAAATTAATTCTTAAATCTTACTACTTGTGATGGATCAACAGATCCATAGTCTTCAACTTCAAGCATATAACCATTATCTGTTTTGGATGTGCCTTCAACTTTAGCGAAAACTTTTGTTGATAATTGATCTGCATCACCTTGGTTGCCAGTAAAAGCTTTGATCATTATTTGTTTTTTACTCTCTACCATATCTTTTGGTAAATCTTTCCATTGAAAACCAACTAATCCTGCCACTTGTGGGCCTAAATTTTCTTCATGAAGGACTTCTCCTTCCATACTTTCAAAAATAATTTTTAAGTTTGATGCTGTTTTAGGTAGATCAACAACACCACTTACAATGCCTTCATGATTGGGCCTTGCCATTTTTCCAGGGACTAATACAGAATGACCCATTAACTGAGTTGCTGAAGCTATTCTTAATTCAGACAACTGATTATTAACATTTTTCATAGTTTCACCCATTTGAGTGATACCTGTAACAGTTGAAAATTGGGCCATTTGTGCAATAAAATCTGCATTATCTACAGGCGCAAAAGGGTCTTGATTTTGCAGCTGAACAGTCATTAATTTTAAAAAATCTTCTTGACCTAATTGATCTTTTACTTCTCTAGGTGCAAATTTGTCTTTTGTTTTATTAATACCTAATTGATCTAATATTTTATTTAATGATTGATTAGAAGAAATTTCTGACATTTTTTTTCCCTTTTATTTTCCTAAATTTATAGTTTTTAATGTTAATGCTTTTAAAGTTGTTACTACTTCAATGTTATTTTGATATTGTCTAGAAGCATCCATCATATCGACCATCTCTTCTTCAACATTAATTGGTGCTTTGTAAATGTATCCATCTCCATCCGCTAATGGGTGGTTAGGATCAAAAATTTTAAAAGGTTCTTTTTGAAGTTCTACGACTTTAGACACATTAACTGTGGATATACCATTTTTTTTTACACTTTCACTATATTGTGTTTTAAATTCTGGTTTAAGGGGTTTATAAACTGTTTCTGGATCTCCAGTGGTTGCTCCAGCATTGGCTAAATTAGATGAAATTGTATTTAGTCTAACCATCTGTGCTGCCATTGCCCTACCTGCAATATCGAATATATTTTTAATTTTCATTATTCACCTTTAATTGCAGAAATCATTTTTGAAATTTTTCCATTCAAAAAATTTAAAGTAGTCTGATATCTTGTTGTATTTTCAGCAAATTGCATTTGTTCAACTGATAATTCTACAGTATTGCCATCTAAGGAAGCTATAACGGGATCTCTATAAAATGCTTTACCGGAAATATTATAATTTTTTGTAGGTATATGTTTAGAATGTGTTGTTTTAATTTCACCAGTATTCGTAACTTTTTTAAATTCATCTAAAAAATTAATGTCTCTTGCTTTATAATTTGGAGTTGCTGCATTAGCTATATTAGATGCAATGATATCATTCCTCTTGTTTCTTATTTTTAAAGCACTACCAAAAAAAGTTAGTTGTTTTTTAATTGAATCCATGTTTTTATCCTAATTGAATGATTAATTGCAATTATAATGCCAAACATTTTAAGAACTAAGTCGTTATTTTAATTATGGAAACATTAGCACCTTCTATACTAGATGTAAGAAACTCATTTTTAGACCAATTTAAAAATGAAAAATTAGAATCAATATCAAAAAAATTAGACCAATTGTTCGACATAGAAAAAGATCCAGTAAAAAGAATAGTTATATTGGCATCAAGAGTTGAAACTATTAGAAAAAGAATTGAGGAAATATATCTGGATGAAGTTAACGAAAAGAAAATAGTAAAAACTGCTGAAGAAAAAAAAGAAACATTGACTGAAGTTACTTCAGATAATGATGAAAAAAATGAAACTGACAAGTGGATAAGAGTTATCATGAAAGAAAGTACTGAAGTGAATGGTGTTAGATTTCCTGAAGGAATTCAAATTGATGTTACTGAGGATGACTCCAAAAAATTGATTGAGTCTGGTAAGGCCGCAATCATAACATAATTTTTACTTTACATTTTTATGATAAGCGTAAATTGTTTCTATTTCACCATCATTTAAACCAGTTTTAGTTTTAATTTCTTCTTTTGAGCTTCCTGAACGAACCATCTCTATTGCTAAAGTTAAAACATCATCATCGCCTTTTACTGCTTTAATATTTGATAAATTTTTTTCCATATTTGAGATATCAAGTATTAATTCATCTAATTTTTTCTTATTAATTTCTGTTATTTTAGACAACGTATTGACATAATCAGCTAATTCAGAGTTATTTTTTTTTAATAGATTTTGATAATCATCAATTTTTTTATCAGTTTTTTTTATAAAATTATTTTGTACAAACAAAATGCCAATTGTACTTATTGTTATGATTATTAGAATTGAAATAATAATTAATTCAAAATTTTGTAAAATAAAATTTAAATACATAGATGTATTCTAAAAATTTAATTAGAAAAATACTACTAAATTGTTAAGAATTCAAATAAGAGCTGTATTTTTCAGTAATTATTAATTTATTTTTTACATTTAGTTCAATTTGATTAATTCTATTTAAAACATTCTCAATTTTAGTTTTAATATCATTATTTTGAATATCTTGAAATCGAATGCTGTCAGTATCTACATCTTTATAATTTGAAAGGTCGTCTGAAATATTGATTAATCTTTCTTTTAAAATACTATAACTTGTTTCACTAATTATTGCTCTGTCTAATTTATTAAACAGCTCAACAGTGTTATTTAATTTATTAACAAAATTCATATCAAAAAATTTCAGTCTATGATTTCAAGTCGTTATAAGCTTCCATTAAAGCATCAGATATTTTATCTAAATCAAGAGGATAATTACCAGATGAAATAGCTTTTTTTATACTCGAGACCTTATCATAATCAATTGGTGCATTAGATGCTAAATCATTTATAATATTTTTTTGCTCTATCTTTATATCTGTAGAGTTATCACTAATATAATTACTTGAATTAGCTATAGAATTATTAACTTTAGCTGAATTTTTAGATGATTTACCATCTAAATTTATTAAAGTATTTGTTATTTTATCAACCATTATTAGTTCTCCACATTTTCATATACGACATTAATTTAATTCATTTTAGAAAAAAACATTTATTTTTTTATTTTTTTTTAAAATTCCTTTAATAACTTTTCCACTTCTTTCATTTTTGACTTCTATTAAATCACCAATATTACCTGATTTCATTGCAAATCCTCTAGTGCTTATTATAGTATTTTTAAATTTTAACTCTATAACTATTGGGTCACCTTCATTAACAGAATACTTTTCAAAAAGATGTCTGGGTTGTATTAATTGACCTACTCTTAAATTTTGTTTAACTTTTCTTCCTATTAACTCTTCTTTTTTAGTAAAAAAAACATTATTTTTGGAACTATTAACATAAATAAGGTCGTCTGTAGATATATAATTTCCTTTTTCAATTGACTTATTCAACACAATTATTTGAGTATGATTTGATAACTTAAATCTTTTTTCTCTAATTTTATCTGCATTAGTTTTAACAAAAATTGTCCAAGATTTTCTGCCCTTACAGGTTACCCTTACTAGCTTATAGTTATTAAAATGCTTTTTGAATGATATATCTTTATCACAATCGGGTAGTATTTTATTCTTGGAAAATTTTGGGCTAGACTCTATACCCATAGTAGCTAACCAGGTTTTTACATAATCATTAATTTCAGTTCCAGATATTGCATAAAGATTTTTTGGAAGTAAAATTAAGGTTAATATAATTAAATTAATTTTTAAAAATCTTTTATTCAAATTATCCTCCAAAAAAATAAATATGCTTTTCATCTTTAGAATAAACTTTTTCATTAGGTTTTCTTTTTATAATTAAGTTTTTTATTTCTTCTATACTTGGAAGATATAGAATTTTATCTGCAAATAAAAAGTTAGGATTTTTTCTTACAAATGCATGTTTATTATAATGAACAATTGATAATGTTAAAACATCTTTGTTAAAGTTTTTAACTCCATAGTTTTTTAAAATTATATCCGATAATGTTTCATTCTTTTTCACTTTATATTGTTTTGAAAATTTTTGGTCATTTAAAAATGGGTTCTTTATTTGATCAAATGATATTATACCATTATCATCACTGTATTCTAAAACTACAAAAGGCTCACTTAACACTATTTTTGTAATTAATTGTAAAAATATTAATATCGATAAAAGTTTAATGCTTTTTTTCATAACTTACTCTATAAATTGTATTTTCATTCTATCTAATTCAGAAAGTTTAATTTTGTCATTTAAAGTGACTAACTTACTTCTATTTTCTGTTATTTCTGAAATAAATAAAACAGTCGTATCTAAATTTGATTTAATACTATTTTGATAGTTTTTCTTAACAATCCCAATTTGTCTATTTTTTAAACCATGTTTTTTTCCTAAATCAACATACAAAGCATTATTTACAAAATTAATTCTTGCTTCAGTTGGTAGACAATTAAATGTTTTCACCATTTCAATTATCCCTTCAGATATTCCAGATATCACATCTGAGTTAACTTCTTCTTTAGTTTTACTTGCTAAAGCAGAAATTAATTGAAATTTACTTAGAAATATATTTTGAAACTCTTTAGTAATCATAAAAGTCTTAAAAAACTTATAATCTGGTCCCTTGAAAAAATTCAATTGAATGGAATACTCAGCTAAATTATATGCATTTTCAACTTTTTTGTAAGAATTAACTGGTACGACTTTAAATACTGGCGCTACGAGAAATTCTCCAGTCTCTATTGTTGGAGTGCCTTCTACATTTGATGAGTAGTCAAATTCTTCATTATTGGAAGATTTAATAATTTTATTTAGTTCAAAGTTATCATAATTTTTTAATATAAATTGATTATCATTCGAAATTTTATTTATAAAAAATTCATTCCATTCATACATTGATCTTAACACATAGGAAGGAAGAGAATGGTTGTAAATTATTGTTGGCTTAAATATAGAAATATTAATTGGTTTTTTTTTACATTCAAATATTTTATTCTTACCACCAATTACTGCTAAAATTTTAACTTCGTAATGATCATTTATTTTATTTTCTGAAATAATTTTAAAGTCTAAAATCTGCGAGTTTGATTTGATAATCGACTGATCATTTAAAATTGTATTTTGAGAAACGCTTGAAAATCCATCAACAAAAGCTCCACCTTTTAATGATGCAAGATATAAAGCATCTTCAAGTGCTAATCTTCGAGCTTTTTCTTGATTATTATTTAATACAACTGCTCTACCAGTAACTTCTGTTTTTAAAACATTTAGATCTTGGAACGCGCAAACATCAAAAGCAATAACTGATAATATTAAAAAAAAGTAATATTTAATAAACTTCTTCATAAATTAAGATCTTCTAGCATTTCTTAAAAGTGCCATCATCATATCTCTATCTATTTCAAGAACAGTTTCATATGTGTCCTTACCTGTTGGATTTATTCTAACTGTCTTTGCACCTCTGATAACACCTTTTACAACTGCTCTAAATGTATCATTTTGAACCATTAAATCTATAACAGTTGTATTAGAATCAACTTGAATACCATGAATCTGTTCTGCCAACTCTCTCATAGCTGACATCCTTGAAGACCTTATAGCCATTAATCTTTTTTGAGCTTGAGTTCTGCCAGGTTGACTTGATACAACAGCGTAACCTACAGCCGTTAATGTAGGAATTTTTTCTACAGAACTGTCAAAAACTTCTTTTAAAGCAACTATACCATTAGTATTTTTATCTATACTTATAGAATTGTTTTTAGACAAATTTAGATCATCAAAACTTTGCATACAACTTGTCAAAAATAAAAAACAAGATGTAACTATAATTTTTATAAGGTTAATAAACTTCATTATAATCTCCTAATTTGAATTTGATCTGCACAAATTATGCCAATTATGGTTAGAGACTTTTTTTTTAAAAATAAATTTTAATTAAATTGGCATTCTTCTTGCTTCTAAATTGAACGTAAAGAATTATTAAATCACAGGATTCTAACTATATGTTTTTATTGAATAAATTAAATAAGGAAGTGTCATGAATTTGACAAGCCAGAATATTTCACAACATTTTCTAGCGATTACTAAATTAAAATCGTTAGCTTTACCTTTAGGAATTTTAGTTTTAATTGTCATGATGGTAATACCTTTACCCTCATATCTACTTGATGTTTTTTTTACAAGTAATATTCTACTTTCTTTATTAATATTGATGGTTGCACTTCATACTTTCAGACCTCTAGATTTTTCAAGTTTTCCTACTGTCTTATTATTTGCTACTATATTAAGATTAGGTTTAAATGTAGCCTCCACAAGAATAGTTCTCAGTCAAGGGCATACTGGCCCTGATGCAGCAGGTAAAGTAATAGAAGCGTTTGGATCATTTGTTATTGCTGGAAATTACGTTGTTGGTATCTTTGTATTTGCAATTTTAATTATAATCAATTTGGTTGTTGTTACCAAAGGTGCTGGTAGAGTATCAGAAGTATCAGCTAGATTTACCTTAGATGCAATGCCAGGAAAACAAATGGCCATAGATGCAGATTTAAACGCTGGTCTATTAACAAGTGAAGATGCAAAAAATAGAAGAGAGGAAATTGGAAAAGAGGCTGATTTTTATGGAGCAATGGACGGCGCATCAAAATTTGTTAAAGGTGATGCAATAGCAGGAATTCTAATTTTATTAATTAACATAGTAGGTGGCCTTACTATTGGTTTAGCACAACACGATTTACCATTATCAACTGCAGCTGAAAACTACATAATTTTATCAGTTGGTGATGGATTAGTTGCTCAAATACCTTCCCTACTATTAGCAATTTCTACTGCAATAATTGTTACTAGAATATCTTCAAATCATGATTTGTCAGAACAAATAGGATCACAAATAGGAGTTAAAGAAGCATGGCTTCCAAGTTCTGCCGTATTATTTTTAATTGGCATGATCCCTGGAATGCCAAACTTTTTATTTTTAATTGCTTCAGTTCTGTCTTTTTCGATATGGTTTTATTTATATAAAAATAAAAGCAATGATGAAGATAAAAAAGAATTATTAACAGAAGATGATAAAATTGGTTCAGATCAGTCTGAAAACAACAAAATTGAGCTTGATGAGATATCAGATAATTCTCAAATTTCTATGCAGCTTGGCTATGGGCTTATACAATTAGTAGACGACAATAATGAAGGACCTTTAATTTCTAGAATAACTGGTGTTAGAAAACAATTATCAAAGGAGTTAGGCTTTATAGTACCTCAAGTAAGAGTTAGAGATGATTTATCATTAGATTCAAATACGTATAGAATTAGAATTGGTCAAACGATTGTAGGCGAAGATAATATTTATCCAAATTTATTATTAGCCATACCAAGTGACAATTCACAAACAAAAATTGAAGGAATTAATGTTAAAGACCCAAGTTTTAAAATGGATTCAACTTGGATAGAAAAACATGAAATGTCAAAAGCTGAAAGTTTAGGTTATATGGTAGTTGAACCTGAAGCAGTAATTGCAACTCATCTTAATCAACTTTTAAATAAATATTCAAGCGAGTTAATTGGTCAAGATGATGTGCAATCTTTACTTGATAACCTAAGTAAGACTTCACCTCAATTGGTGTCCTTAACCGTCCCTAAAATTTTTCCATTAAACATTTTAACGACTATACTTAAAACTTTATTATCTGAAAGGATACCTATAAATGATTTAAGAAAAATTCTAGAAAAATTGTCAACTATAAATAATAAAAATTTATCACCCTATGAATTAGCCGAAATAGTAAGGTCATCTATAATAGGCTTATTAATTCAGCAATTAGCACCATTAAATCAACCATTACCAATAATTTCATTTTCGGGCAATTTAGAACAAATGATTTTAAACATAGCAAATCAATCTGGCGAAAATGGATTAATATTAGAACCAAGTTTAATTCAAAAAATAGTAAGCTCAATAAATAATGCAGTTGAAAAGCTACAAAATGAAAACAAAAAGCCTGTTTTAATTACTGCTCCAGCAATTAGAAAAGATATTTCATTAATGTTGAGACAGCATATTGACAACATTGACGTGTTGTCTTTTACAGAACTACCTGACGATAAAAAAATTGATGTAGTAGCTACTATTGATCTTGATCAAGAAAATACAAACTAAATTATGGAGAAATTAATGACACAACATAAAGTCTTATCTGATGATAGCATGACAGCAATGGATGAAATTTCGAGGGTTTTAGGTCAAGATGCTGTGATTTTATCAACCAAAAAAATTGGCGAAAAAATTGAAATAATTGGTTCCAATGACATTAAAGATATTTTAAAATCAAATAAAAAAAGTAAAAATAAGCCAAATTTTAAAGAACTTTTTTCACAGGTCCCATTATCTAAAAACATTGGTAAAAATGATATTAAAACTGTGAAAAGTAAAAATGATAAAATGTTTAATGAACAAAATTTTATTTCAGCAAATGATTTAGAAAACTTTAAAACTGAGATTAAATCAATTTTAAACCAAACTATCATAACTGATTTAACCTCTTTAGATAACAACATTGAAAATACTAATTTTATAAAGCTTATGAAGAAAGGTTATTCAAAAAAAACAATTAATAGAATTTTTGAATACCTAAATGAAAAAGAAATACCATTGTCAGTTAACAATTTTTATAGAGGTTTAGCTGAAAAGCTCACTTATGACTTAAAGAATACACTATTAAATTCAAAGACTATTTTTGTTAGTGGATTAACTGGTGTTGGAAAAACTACCATATGTGCGAAAATTGCATCTTATTTTCTTGATCAATCAAATTCATCATATAATTGTAAAAGTATTTCATTAATAAATCTTGGAAAAAAATCACCAAATAAAATTTCGAATTTATTTAATTTTGGCAGAGTTTTAAATTTAAATGTTAACACTTTCTCTGAAATTAAAGATTTTGATAAATATTTATCAGATAATCAAAATAAAATTGCAATAGTGGATGTATCTAAAGATTTTTTAGAGGATAAAAATTTTTACAATTACTTAAAAATTTCCCTTTCAGACAATAGGAAACTACTTTTAAATGTTATTCAATCAGGAATTAACATTAAAAGTTTAGAAAAACAGATGACTTATCTAGATAGACTAAATCCAGTAAATGTATTAACAAAACTCGATGAAATAATGGTAAATTCTTACGATTTTTCAATGTATAATGATTTAGATTGTAAATTAGGCTTATTATCTGGAACAAATAACATTATTGATTCAATTGCTTTTGCAAATAGCCTGATTTTGGCACAATATATGAAAGAAAATTAAATATACTAAAAAAAGGTAAATTTATGACTGAAAGTATTGCCGTATCAAGTGGTAAAGGTGGAGTTGGTAAAACAACTATTGCAGTTAATGTAGCTTTAACATTGGCAAAAAATGGATATAAGACTTTGCTATTAGATGCAGACTTAGGAATGGCTAACGCACATTTAGTATTAGGAGTTAACCCAGAAAAAAATTTAGATGATTTCATTAACAAAAAAATTCCAATTAGTAAAATTTCATATAAAATTAACAAAAATCTAGATTTTATATCCGGAGGTAGTGCTGTACACTCTCTACTAAATCTAGAAAATTCTGAAAGATATAATATTATTAAAAGCTTTAATGATGTAAAAAAAACATATGACTATATGATAATCGATATCGGTGCTGGAGCAGATGCTTCTTCAATTTCATTTATGTCAGCTGCAAATAAAATAATCACTGTTTTAGTGAGTGAACCTACTAGCTTTGCAGATGCTTATAGTTTAGTTAAAGCTAGTTTCTTAGATGAAAAGATAGACAATTTTGGGATTGTTTGGAATATGAGCAACAATAATTTTCAAGCAAAGAGCCATTTTGAAAAATTTAGATCAATATCTACAAAATTCTTAGATGTAAAATTAACATATCTAGGATCCGTAAATAATTCGAAAATTATTAAACAGTCTATTCTATCGCGTAAACCAATAATAAATAATCATAATACTAAAGAAATAGAATATTTTGATAATATTTGTAAAAACCTTAAAAATCTTAAGTCAAATAAAAATAAAAGCATAAAATTTTTTGAAGAATAAAATGAATAATTATCAAAAAATTGTTGGTCCTAAAATTGAAGATTTAATCGAAAATAATTACCAATTAGTTAAAAAAATTGCGTGGCATCTTCACGGACGAGTTCAGTCAATCATTGATGTTGAAGATTTAATTCAGATAGGAATGATAGGATTAATTTCCGCTGCACAAAATTACACGCCTGTAAAAGACGCTTCTTTCAGCTCTTATGCAAGTTTAAGAATCAGAGGAGAAATAGTTGATTATCTAAGAAAAAATTCTAGTTTATGTAGATCTACAATTAAGGTTAAAAAATTAGCTGATAATGCTATTGAAAATTTAAATAAAAGACTTGGTAGACAGCCTGACAGTGTCGAGATTGCAGAAGAAATTAATATTGAGCATGATAAATATCTAGAATGGGAAGCAGCTTTTCAAGCAAGTACAATTAAAAATATTGATGATATTTATGATGAATTTTCCTTTTGGTTTGCTAGCAGTGAAGATAATCCGGAACAAAATATAAATAATAAAGAATTAAAAGAAATTTTAAGAAAATCCTTATCTATTTTAAATGAAAAGCAAGCAATGCTAATTCAACTATATTATGTAGAAGAATTAAATATTTACGAAATAGCCAAAATTTTGGATATTTCCACAGGTAGAGTGTCACAAATAAAATCATCAGCTTTAAAACTTATAAGATCAAACATTAAAGATGAATTAAGTTCAAATTATGAATAATTTAGAAATGCAAATTCAATCTGTAGATTTTAGATATGATCATAATTCTAAAATTACTTACTACAACATGTCATGCAGTTTGTTAAATATCTATAAAGGTAGATGCGATTTGTTTTTAGTTAATTCAAAAACTAATTTAAAACAAGAATTATTAATAAAACATAATAGAGCTATTATGGAAGGAAATCTAATTGCTGAGGATCATTTTTTTGAAAAATTCCACACTTTATTTTCAATAAAATTTGATAAACCAGGCAGAATTGAATTACATATTGACGAAAATCTTAAAATTAATAATCAAGGTATATTAGAAATTAAAGATGAAATTATAACAAATATTAATAATTATAAAATTTATCTGCCACTCTTGTAAATTATCTATCTAAAAGTCTTTTGGTTATATCAATTTCTGTTTGTAACAACCTTGAATTTCCCGAATAAGCTTGTTGATATTTTAGCATTTTTACCAACTCATCTGTAATTTCAACATTAGAACTTTCTAAAAAACCTGGAATGATTTCTCCCATATTTTTTTCTAAAGCTATTCCAATTATTGGTTCACCTGATTCAGTTGTTGGTTTGAAGAGATTGTTCCCTTCAGACTTTAAAGATTCCATGTTTTCGAAAGAAGTAAGAGGTATTTTAGCAATTACTACTTCTTCATCTAAACCATAAATAGCTTTTAAAACACCTGTTGATGACACATTTACATTTGTTAGAATTCTTTTATTGCCCAGAATATCCTCTATATTTGGTTGAATAACAACTTTTTCTAAAATATTTGGATTATATGTAGCATTATCTATAACGGGGTGTGCAAGAAGTTTTAACCCTTGTTGATTTATGATTTCACCCTTGTTTGACAAACCTAAACTTCCATCTCTAGTATAAAATCTATCTTCAGAATTATTTACACTTGCTAATGTTAGAAAGCCTAAACCACTGACGGCAAGATCTAATGCTCCATCAGTTTGTTTAAGGGGCCCTTGAAACATCTGTTTTCTTGGAGAATCGTTAATAACTCCCATGCCTGAGAATGCTTTAGGATTATCATTAATATTCTTAGAATAAATATCTGAGAAATTACTATAACTTTTTTTAAAAGCTGTCGTATTAATGTTAGCAATATTGTTTGAAACAAGAGAGATTCCTCTCATGTTTGCATTCAAGGACGATTTTATGATATTTAACATATTGTTAGACTGCAATTAATGTACCAAATTAGATTCAAACAAAATTTGAAAAATTTTTAAATATGAAATAATAATAAACATTATGTCTTCATTATCAAAAAGCAAAGAACTTATAATTTCAAATAAAGAAAAAGATAATTTACCTGTTAAGTATTCAGAAAGCTCAGTTCTAGATTTAGTAGACAGTGAAATTTTTTTAGAAAATAGAAATGAAGTTAAAAAATTTTTACCAGAAATACTTGGAAGAGTATTAGCTAGAACCTGGATAGATGAACATTTTAAAGAGATTTTTAAAAAAGATCCCTTAAAAACATTATCAGATAATGGAGTTTTTTTACCTGACGACATGTTTTTAGAATTTCAAAAACCGGATACAAAAAGACCTAAAATTGTTGTTTATGAAAAAAAAGGTAAATCAAACTTCAAAGTTAGAGTTGTTCAACTTCAACTTATAATGATGGCTGGGAGGTAAACTTTTGAAAATAAAAAAAATTTATTATTTTTTTGTTATAATCCTTAATTTTTTTATTTTTACAAATGTCTCTTTGGGTAATAATCATGATAGTTATCTTAAACAAGTATATGAAAACTTAAAAAATAAAAAATTTTCAGAAGCTATAAATGAACTTCAAAAGCTTTCTGAAAAAAACAACCCAAAAGCACAACTTCTCTATGCAAAAATACTTTATTCAGGAGAAATTACAACTCAGAATTTTGAAATGTCGTATTTTTGGGCCAATACTTCAAAATTAGGTGGTGTTAAAAAAAGTTCTAATATCCTTAACATACTAGATAATTTGATAGATAACGAGAATAAGATAAAAATTAATGAAAAAATTAAAATATTTCTTAACAAACTTGCTCTTTCTGGAAATAAATTAGCAATTGTCCAAATAGCTAAGTGGAATCTTGAGCTTTCAGAAGAGCCTAATTTTGAGAATGCATATAAATGGTATAATATTGCAGTAGCTTTAGGTATAAAATCAGCTAAAATTAAAAGAGATGAAATGTTAGAAAATATAGAAAAACAAAGGTTATTTGAAATTCAAAAAGAATCGACTAACATTTTTAAAAAAATCAACAATCAGGGAGATTAAAATGTATAAAGTTCATTGGATTATTGATGGTATCGCAAATGTTAATGAAAAAAATCAAGAAGATGCAGAAAATTTAATTAATTCAAAGATTCAAAATTTTTTATCTGAACATTCTGATTTCTTTGATAAAATAGGTGCAAAAGCAATACAGGGAAAAGCATATTTACCTGGGAAAGATGAAAAAAATGATAAATAAAATGTTTATTTTTATTTTATCTATACTTTTAATGTCTCATACACAATTAAGTTATGGAAGCGGTAAAATTTACGGAAAATCTAAAACAATTGACAAAGAATATAAAAAATATGAATTGTGCAGATTGAAAAAAGTAGAAGTTAATCTTAAAGATGGGAAAAAAGATGGCTATAAATGTATTTTTAAAAGACAATTAAAAGGTAAAGATGTGACTGTAATGCAACCATCACCACAATGCCAAACAAGTTTTAGATGTAAAAGAGAAGATCAAAATTAAATAGGAGAAACTATTTAATTTTTTAATTATGACATGTTTTTCAATTACTTATAGACAAATTCGATAATATAGTATAGTTTCAAAAAATGGATAATTATGAAGTAAATGTTTTAACTAGAAAAGGCGGTTGGAAAAGATTACCGCAAGAAGTTCTAAATAATAATGTTGTAAATGGTGATTTAGATTCACATAATTCTGAAAACCTCAATATTAATGTTACAGAAGATACTTTCGATGATGAAAGTCATGGTAATAATTTATTTGAGAATTTTACTGAAATTAATAGTATTATAAATAAGCTTAAAAGTGTTGAAAAACAAAAAAATGTCCTAATAGATGAATTGGATGAATTAATGAAAAACTTTGAAACTAGAAAAGGTAATTTAGATAAAAAGTTAATAAATTTTCAAAAAGAAAAAGAAATGTACCAAAAAGCAATAGATTTAATAATATCATTAAAGAATGCATAAGTAATGAATGATTTTTCAATTAAAGAAAGCGCAAAATCTATATTCATAGCTAATGTTAAAGGTGGAGTTGGTAAAAGCACACTTAGTATTATGTTAGCAAGAGCTCTAGCCTGTAATTTGCCACCTCAAAATATAACAGTTATTGACACTGATTTACAGAGAACAACTACTGAGTTTTTATCTGCGAGTAATCCTGAAATAAATATTGAGTTTGTTCCAATTACTCCTGCTTTTGAAAACACAAATATCGCACTTCTTCAACAATTCATAAAACAAAATAGTTTTAAAAATGGTCATATAGTCATAATTGACACACCCGCCGGAACATCACAACGTCTATGGAATCTAGTTGCTGAAAGTTATTGTGTATTAATACCAACATCATTAAGTAATGCTGATTTAGCTCCAACTGAAAGTTTTATAAAAAGCATGGACAAAGTTAAAGCAAGATATAACCAGGTTTACCCACACCTAGTTGTTTGTCCAAATAAAATTCCTTTTGGACAAAAAGACTACTCTACGATGGCAAAAAGACTTTCAAACCATGATGTAGTTATTGGGCCGGCTATAAGAGATTTAGCTAGCGTTAGACATTTTTACAATGGTAATTATAAAATGAATCAAAGTGAGAACGCTACAGAAGATTTTGGAAGATTTGGAGATTTTGTTAACAAATTTGTTGTTAAAGGCGAATTGGACAAAATTTATCATGATAGTAAAAATAATTTAAATGTTGTCCCATTCTCAAAGAATAATTAATTATTTTTCCTTGAACCTAACTGTGCTAACCAGCAATCTGTAGTAATAAACAAAGTTTCTTGTTTAGAACTCGAAACAAAATTGTCATCACTTTTAAGTATTTCTAAAAATGTCGCATTATTCTTATTATCAATATCGTCTTTTTTTATATCCATATTAATTAAAACGGTAAGTTTTCAAAAATATTTAATTAAAATAATTTTTTAAAAATTAATAAATAATAATGTTATAATAGTCGTTTAATAGTATTATCACTTATGGTTCTAAATATGGTAAGTAAATCAATAATCCAAACAAAGACATTTGCTAAAGACGATATAATATATTCTCACAATGATCTATCTGACTTTATTTATTTAATTGAAAGTGGTGAAGTCAAGATATTAAGTAAAAATGGTTTACAACTTGGGCTTCTTCAAGAGGGTGAGATATTTGGCGAGGTTGGACATATTATCAAAACACCAAGAACAGTTTCTGCTATCGCGACGAAAAATAGCTTAATAAAAATTATACATGAAAACGTATTGATAAAAAAAATGAATGAATCAGATCCTCTCTTAAGTGCTATTATTAGAGGATTATCTTTAAGAATTGGGGATGCTAATGATTTGGCTGAAAAATTTTGGATTGAAAGAGATATATATAAGTCAATTAAAGATCAATAAAGATTAAATGTAAATATGAAAAAACTTATTTTGTTTTTAACTCAAAAAAGATACCTTTTTCTTGCAGGATTAGGGCTAATTTCAAGTATATTAACTTTTTTATTTTTCTTCTTTTCTAATACACTTTTTTTCAAACACGAACCAAAAAAAGAAAAAATAAATATTTATGAACTAGCTAAGGAAGAGGCTATAAAATTAGGTAGAATTGAAAGTGACAAAGAAATTCCCAAAATCGGTCCTGATGGGAAAGTAATTGTACCTTCTTTAACATATTATGACATAGGTGGAATGGGGCCAAATTCAAACAAATCTTTTGTATCCAACATCATCGGGTCAGATAATTATTTGAGTATGGAAATTGCTTTTTCATCATATGAAGGAGAAAAATTGGGTGATTTTTTAAAAGAATATGATCCAGACTTCCGTAATATAGTTATGAAAGAAATCGAAAAAAGAGAAACAAAAGACTTCTTGGGTAGTAAAAAAAGAAATGAATTTTTGAATGCTATTAGAGACTCTATGAATGAATTCTTAATATCCAAAGATGAGGAGCCAATTATATTTAATGCGGTTTTCAAAACATTTGTAATCAAAAAAGGTTAATTTTTTAATAGGTATTTTTTTAACAATGCTGCCATAATTATTACAAAAAAAACTCTAAATACGTGATGAATACTCACGAACACTATATCTCCTCCAATAGATAATGTAAGAATACACATCTCTGCTTGTCCGCCAGGAGCATAAGATAAAATTAAAGATAAAAGATCAAACCCCAAAAAATTCAAATAATATAAAAATAAGCTAAGTGGTATAAAAGAGATAAATGTACTTAAAACTCCAGCTTTAATAGGTCCCACAAATTCTTGTAAATTGATACCTTTAAAATATAAGCCTAGATTTGAACCTAGATAAATTTGTATAACAATAATCAGGATTATATTTGGCGTTACATTTATAAAACCAAAAGCATGCAAAAAACTTGAAAGTAACATAGGACCAATTATAGAATAGCCTGGAATAGACAAAATTTTTCCTATAAAAAAACCAATAATTGAAATTATAAAAATAAAAAGCAAGTCATCTAAATTAGAAAAATATAAAATTTCAGAAGTTTCATTTATAAGATCTTCAGTAAATAAATGAGTTAAAACTGATGCAATTGTAACTACCACAATAATTCTTGTTGTATTCAATAAAGTTACAATTCTTTCATTTCCTCCAATCTCAGATACAAGTAAAACCATTTCATTTAATCCCCCTGGCATAGATCCAATTAAAGAAGTTTTTTTGTCATAATTCATAATTATTTTTAAAACAAAATAAGTACTTAAAATCATCAAAATAACAAAAAAAGGCAAAATAAATAAAGACTTACCAATTTGATTAATATTAATAAAAATCTCATTAGTAAAATTTGAACCTATGACACATCCAAGTAAGGCTCTGATTAACGGAAGTGGTTTTTTGGGAAGTTTTATTTCAAACTTTAGTGCACAAAAAAAACCTATGATAATTAAAGGTCCTAGCATCCATGGGAGAGGAATACCAATTTTATATGCAACAAAACCTCCAAATAATCCTAAAAATATACTAAGTAAATATTTCAAGTTATTTTACCAATATAAAATTAATGTTTTTAAAAATAAACTTGACCCTTCATTAAAATTCTAGATGTTCTGAAAATACCACATGAATTTATTAAATTTTTTTTTGAAATTAAATTATTTTTAAAATTTGAATTTAATATAATTGAACAATCTATAGTTCCCATGGGATGCTCAATTTTTATAATTTCTGATTTTAAATCTAAACCTGCATTTTTTTTTAATAAATTAAACCCAATAGTTCCAGGAATTAAACAAGAAGAAGCAACACAACATGTTCCTGTTACCGCGTGAGTTTCGTGACATGAGTAAGGAGTAAAGTATCTTGATGAAATAGAATTTTTATTCATACTTTTTGATAATAATGATACTTTTGGTAAAACTTTTCCACTGACATCGCCCATTCCCATTTTTTTTCCAGCAAGTAATCTAATTTGTTCAATTCTATCTAAGAGTTTTTTATTATTGTTTAATTCCTTTGGATCTTCGTTTCCTAATATATTGAAGTCTTTGGCATCACATATAATCATAGTAGTTGCAAGATCAAAACATGTGACATTTATTCCATCAAAAGTGTCTGTTGTTTTACCAGTTGGAAATAAATTTCCTGTGGTTTTACCTTCTAAATTTTTAAAATTCATTAAAATTTGAGAACCAGTTCCTGGCACACCATCAATTTTAAAATTACCAGAATATTTTAATTTTCCATCGGGCGTTGGAACATCTAAGGTTATTAAAGAGTTAGTATTTATAGACTTTACATTAACTTTTGTAATTTCATTTCTGGTTTCTACCAACCTTTCTTCAATTGCAAAAGGACCTAGAGCTGATAACATATTTCCACACGTAGGAGCATAATCAACGTGGTTTCTATCTACTTCTACTTGTGCAAACAAATAATCTATATCTACGCCTTTTTCTAAACTTTTAGATATTATACAAACTTTACTTGTTACTGATGTTCCTCCACCTAACCCATTGATTTGTCTTACATCAGGAGAACCCATGATTTTTAATAAATATTTAGTTAATTCATTTCTATCGTGAGGTAAATCCTTTTTATGAAAGATTAATCCTTTTGAGGTTCCACCTCTCATCAAGTATGCTGGTATAGATCTTAAGTCATTCATAATTTTCAATCTTATCTATTATGTGATCAGTCAATATTTGCGAAGATGATGTTCCTCCTAAATCAGGAGTTAAATACTTACTTTCTTCTAAAATATTTCCTATGACTTTAAAAATTAATTCGTTTGCCTTAATATATTCCATTTGACAGTTCAGTTTTCCTAGCCATTTCAACAACATTGCCGTAGAAAAAATTAAAGAAATTGGATTAGCAATACCTTTATTCATAATGTCTATTGCTGCTCCATGCTGGGCTTGTGCCATAGGTATTGTATCTCCTACATTTAGAGAACCGGAAAGCCCAAGTGAACCTGAAAGTTCAGAAGCTAAATCTGACAAAATATCTCCAAACATATTAGTTGTTATTAAAACATCAAATTGTTCTGGTTTTCTGACCATATGTGCAGTTGCAGCATCGACTAACATTTCATGGTATTCTATCTCAGGATAATGTTTAGAAATTTTTCTACATGCTTTTAGAAATATTCCATCAGTTAATCTTAAAACATTAGCCTTATGAATAGCATGAACATTAATTTTTTTGTTTTTATTCATTTGTTTTGCTATTTCAAAGCCCCTTTTCGCAATTTTTTCTGATGCTTCTTTTGTGATTTTTCTAATTGATATTCCCGTTCCCTCTTCAATTTCTAATTCACCATTTCCACTAAACATATTTCTATCAGCATAGAAACCTTCCGTATTCTCTCTAACAATTACTAAATCAATTTTGTCTAGAATAGATTTAGTACCTTTAAATGATTTGGCCGGTCGGATATTTGAAAATAAATTTAGTTTAGTTCTTAACAAACCAGATGGATTTAACCCTCCTTCACTTTCAGGTGGGTAGTTATTATGATCAACAGGTCCTAAAATAATACCATCCACTTCATTACATAATTTTAAAATTAAATCAGGAAATGTAGTTTTATTTTTTTCAAGAGCCGAAAATCCAATATCTGAATATATAATATCTAAATTAAATTTAAATTTTTTAGAAATTTTGTTTAAAACCTTTATTGTACAATCTACAATTTCCGGACCAATACCGTCCCCTTTCAAAGCTAAAATTTTCATCAATAATTATTTACCTTCAAATTTAGGTTTTTCTTTTTTAAGAAAAGCTTGAATGCCATTTTGGCCATCATTTGTTTCTGCTGACTCAGAAATCATTTTTGTTTCAAGTTCCATTTGAGTTTCTAACGTAGAGTTTAATGAATTATGAATTAATCTTTTAGTTTTTCCATAAGCTAAGGTAGGGCCTTTTGATAAATTATCAGCTAATTTAAGTGTTTCATTCCAAAAGTTTTTATCGTTATAAACATAATTTATTAGTCCCCATGAAAGCGCTTCCTCGGAAGATAAAACTTTATTAGTCATAATCAATTCAAGATATTTTCTAATGCCAATTATTCTTGGCAAATAATAACTTGAAGATCCATCTGGTGTAAGTCCTGCTTTAGTGTACGCAGAAACAAAAGTTGCACTAGATTTTGCGATAGCTAGATCGGCAAAACCAACAAATGATAATCCTGCACCAGCGGCAACTCCATTTACAGCAACGATTAATGGAGAATTCATTCTTGAAAATCTTGTTATAGCGCCATGAAGATCATGGGTAACTATTTTTAAATGCTTTGCAACGTTACCAGTTTCATGAAATGATTTTAAATCACCACCAGCGCAGAATGCCTTATCACCTTCTCCAGTTAATATGATTGCTCTAATTTTTTTATTCGTGTCACATTCATAAGAAATTTCTAAAAGTTCTTTTGCCATTTTCGCATTTAAAGAGTTATAACTATTTGGCCTGTTAAGACGAATAATGGCTATATTTTCAATAATTTCCAACTTAATAGTTTCAAATTGTAAATTCATTTATTACTCCAAAAGTTAATTAATCTTAGATAATATTTCTTCAGTATGTTCTCCTAATTTTGGTGGAGACCTGAACAATTGTGCTGGTGTATTAGATAATTTAACTGGGAATCCTGTCATCTTAATTTTTCTATTATCTGGACCATCTGATAAAATTACCATATCAGTATCTTTTACCAACTGATCATTTAACGCTTCTTTCATATCTAATACTTTTCCAGCAGGACAACCACTTTGATTCAGTTTTTCAATCCAATAATCAGTAGTATTTAATTCAGTCGTTTTGTTAATAATCTCATTTAATTTATCTCTATTAATCATTCTTAACGAGTTGGTTTTAAATAAATCATCTTCAAGTAAATATTCTAATTTTAATGTTTTCAAAAAAACATTACATAATTTATCATTTGCTGGAGCAATAGCAATATTACCATCCTTTGTTTTAAACAAGCCATAAGGTGAAAGAATTGGATGATCGTTACCACTCTTTTTCGGAGTTTCATTTGTAACAAAGTACTCAGCAGATAAATACGCCATAAGTGATATCAAACCTGAAGTTAAACTTGTTTCGACTACTTGTCCCTTTTTGGTGTTATGCCTCGCATTTATTGCAGATACTATTCCAAAAGCACAATATAAACCAGCAATCAAATCAGAAATGGGAGCAGCAGTTCTAACAGGTCCAGTTTTTTCAGATCCATTTAATGACATAAATCCTGAAATCGCCTGCGCAATAAAATCAAAAGCAGGTCGTTGACTATATTCTCCTTCACTTCCAAAACCATTAACTGATGCTTGAACAAGTCTAGGATTTATAGCGCTTAAAGTATTTTTATCAAATCCCATTTTAGCAAGAACACCAGGCCTAAAATTATCAACAATTACATCTGCATTTTTCAATAATTTTTTTAATTTTTCTTTATCTTCACTTTGATATAAATCTAAAACAACAGATTTTTTATTTCTGTTAAATTGAGCAAAATATGCGCTATAACCATCCACAAATTCACCTTGATTTCTTACATTATCTCCCTTAGGTGGTTCAATTTTTATTACTTCAGCCCCCATGTCTGCCAATAATAAAGTACAAAATGGGCCTGAGATTACTCTTGTCAAATCAATAACTTTTATTCCAGATAAGGCGCCTTCTTTAATCATTAATTAATTACCTTTTGCAGTTTTAACATCTTCGAGTGAATATTTTTTTAATCTTTCCCCTGCATGCATAACTTGTCCAGGTAATTTATACTCTAAAATTTTCTCTGCTTTTTTTGCAATTTTAATTAAATGGTTAATGTTTATTCCAGTCTTAATATTCATTTCATTCATCATATACACAAGATCTTCTGAACATATATTACCTGTTGCATCTGGTGCAAATGGACAACCACCTATTCCTCCAAAACAACTTTCATATAAATATATACCTTCGTTTAATCCAATCAAAACATTTGCTAATCCAACACCTCTAGTATTGTGAAAATGTAAAGTAATATCTAAATCTGGTATGTTATCTTGAATTTCTCTAATTGCAGCTTTTACAATTGGAGGTGTTGCCATTCCTGTAGTATCTCCTAAAGTTACTCCTTTAAAACCTAGCGCTTTATATTGCTTTGAAATTTCTACAAGTTTTTTATATTGGACATTTCCTTCAAAAGGACATCCAAAAGCTGTTGATATATCGCCATGTACAGGAATATTGTTATCATTTGCCAACTTAACAACTTCCTCAAAACCAGTTAAAGATTCATGTATTGACCTGTTAAGATTTTTTTGATTATGACTTTCAGAAGCTGATAAAAAAACAACTATTTCATCAATTTGACATTCTAAAGCTCTAATAGCCCCTCTTAGATTTGGAACCAAGGCAGTAAATTTAACATCATTATTTCGGTCAACTCCTTTAATGACTTCAGCTGCATCTGCTAATTGAGGTATAGCTTTTGGAGACACAAAGGAAGAAAATTCAATTCTTTGGAATCCTGCTTTAACAAGATCATTGATAAGCATAATTTTATCATTTGTACTTACTATTTTTTTTTCAGATTGGAAACCATCTCGCGTTCCAACCTCAGTTAAAACTACTTCCTTTACACCAAAATCCATATTAACCCTCCAATAATTCATATATTAATAAAATTTTAAAAATTTTCACTAATATTATTCTTAAATGTTGACTTAGTATGAAATTATTAGTGAACTATATTCATAAAAAATTTTGGAGGAAATAATTATGAAAAAGTTTTTAAAAACTTTTGCTCTTGTGTCTTCAATGAGTATTGTAGCCACTATAGCAAATGCTGACCAATTTGTTAGGATGGTATCAGGTCCTTCTGGAGGTTCATGGTATCCCCTAGGTGCAAAGGTAATGCAAACACTTGAAAGTAATATTAAAGGAATTTCAACATCAAATACATCTGGTGGCGGTATATCAAATGTTATGTCTGTAAATGGTGGTGATGCTGAAATTGGATGGTCTTATGCTCATACTGTTGCTAATGGTTGGAATGCAAAAGGTAAGTTTAAAAAAAATCATAAAAATGTAAGATATTTTGCAACTTTGTATCCAGCTGCTTTTCAGGTGGCAGTAAGAGCTGATTCTAAAATTAAAGGTTTTGAGGACATGAAAAATGCAAATATAAGTCCTGGCAAACCAAAGTGGACTGGTACAGCCTTTTGTGAATCAATAATTAAAGATTATGGTTTTAATTTTGAAACCATCAAAAAAAATGGTGGTGTTGTCCATATGGTAAGCTACAAGGAATCAGTTGCTTTAATGAAAGATGGTCAAGCTGATGTTTTTATGGCAGCTACTTCTGTTCCACAAGCTAGTTTTATTGAATTAGAAAATAGTCCTGGAATAAGATTTATTGGTTTACCAAAAGAGAGAATTGATAGAATTGTTAAAAATAATCCGGGTTACATTTACGGCAAAATACCAGCTAGTGCATACAAATCTCTTAATAAGGATATTCCTACACTAGGTATAGTAACTTCAATGATTGTTCATAAAGATTTACCAACAGATTTAGTTTATAAAATGGCTAAAGTTTTTTGGGACAATCATAGTGAGTTCGTAAAAGTAAAGAGCGTCTGGAAGAAAGTTTTGATGAAAGATGCTGTTAACGGAGCTGCAGTTCCAGTTCATCCAGGAGCCGCAAAATTTTATAAAGAAAAAGGTATAATGTAGCTCAATTTAGAAGGTGCTTGTATAAGCACCTTCTCATTTAAATTTTTTATGCAGTCTTCTTCAAAAAAACTTGTATACAATGAAGTAAAAGAAATAAGCTTTCTTGATGAACTAATCCAATGGAGTAAAAATAAATCACTCTATTACTGGATTATTATAATTTGCTCATGGTTATCTATCGGTTTAGCGTTTTATCATTTATTTGTTGCAGTTTATGGTACGCCAGAAGGAAGATCCTTTCGATCAGTACATTTGACTGTAATGATGATACTAGCTGTATTTATATATCCTGCATTTCGTAAAAGTATTAATGATAAAATAACTTTACCCAATGATGAAAAAGGTAATTTTTTAAGATTCTTGGGAAGTATTTATGACTTGCTAATAATTATATCTATAATCTTTGTCCAATTATGGACTACTTGGGATGTTGAAACATTCATGATGCGATATGGAGATAAGTATATAGGAGATATAATAGTAGGTTCAATTCTCATATTTTTAGTTTTAGATGGCACAAGAAGAGCAGTTGGTTGGGCAATGGTATTTGTAGCTGGTTTCTTTATGTTGCATGCATTATATGCTCATAAATTTTTTGGTTTTTTTTATGGACCGCCAACAAGACTTGCAAAATATATAGATACTTTATTTATGACATCTGATGGAATATACGGAATACCTCTATATGTGGCATCTACATACATAGTTTTATTTATCATTTTTGGTGCTATTTTAATTCGCTCTGGTGTCGGAAGATTTTTTGTTGACCTTGCTATTTCACTTACAGGTCATAGGACTGGTGGCCCAGCTAAAGCTGCTGTTGTAGCATCTGGAATGACAGGCACTGTGTACGGATCTGCTGTGGCAAATGTTGTAACAACTGGATCTTTTACAATTCCACTAATGAAAAATTACGGTTATAGGCCAAGATTTGCTGCTGCTGTAGAAGCTTGTGCTTCTTCTGGAGGTCAAATAACACCTCCTATAATGGGTGCAGCTGCTTTTATAATGGCAGAATTTTTGGAAGCTCCTTACTCTTATGTTATTTTAGCAGCTATAATCCCAGCTTTTTTATATTTTGTAACAATTTATTTCATGGTTCATGTCGAAGCAGAAAAACATGGGATAGAAAAAATTGATAAGTCTATGCTTCCTAAGGTAATTGATGTGTTGAAAAGTGGATGGCACATGTTACTTTCCTTAGTAGTATTGATAGCTCTTCTTATATATGGATATACTGCGATGAAAGCGGGATTTTGGGCTATAATTTCTGTCATTTTTTTAAGTTTTTTTAAAAGAAACACTCGAATGTCTGTAGTTGATCTTTTAGGTGCGTTTGAAAGTGGAATAAAATCAACTGTTCCAGTAACAATTGCATGTGCATGCGCTGGTATAATTATAGGATCAGTTTTTGTATCAGGTTTAGGTCTAAAATTCACTCAATCTGTCATAGACTTATCTGGTGGAATGCTATTTCCATTATTATGTCTAACAGCAATTTCAGCTATAATCTTGGGTATGGGAATGACTACTACAGCAGTTTACATAACAGTTGCTGCTTTAATTGTTCCTTCTCTAATACAAGCTGGTGTAACACCAATTGCTGCACACATGTTTGCTTTTTATTTTGGAGTTGTTTCAACTATTACACCTCCTGTTGCTTTAGCCTCATTTGCTGGTGCTGCAATAGCAAAATCACCTCCTATGGCTACAGCAGTTGAATCAAGTAAAGTTGGAATTGCAAAATATATTGTTCCATTTGCATTTATTTATAATCCTTCTCTTCTTATGGAGGGTTATTATTTGATAAGTCTATATAGCTTATTAAGTGTTTTATTAGCATACTGGAGTATGACTTTAGGCTTAGAAGGCTATTTAAATAAACCTCTAAATGTTTATACGAGAATAATTGCTTTTATAAGTTCAATTTTACTTTTATTGCCTCCCCTTTCAATTTTTTATGGCGTCTCTGGTTTTTTGTTAAATGGAATTGGACTTGTAATTTTAATATTCGTTTATTTTGTTCAAGGTAAAATTAAATTAGGACATGTGAAATGAAGAATATTTTCAAAGGACCTAAAACATTCTGGCTGGCACTATTTATTTCAAGCTTAGTTATTTTTTCGTTGGGGTTGAAACATATACATGTGAGTTATTTTAATTTGTTTATAATAATTGTTTTTATAGTAAGCGCCCTTTTGTTATTTTTTATATTGAAATCAAAAAATAAAATTAAAATCCATGACAAATAATTTAGATGCGATGACATTTATTGAAGTTAAAAATTTGTCAAAAACTTTTGATCAATTTTTAGCTAATGATTCTATATCTATAAATATAAAAAAAGGAGAGATCCATGCATTATTAGGAGAAAATGGTGCTGGAAAATCTACTTTAGTTAAATGTTTATACGGAGTCGTAAAACCTACTGATGGCCAAATTTTGATTAATGGCAATCATGTAATAATTAATAATCCTAGAGAAGCACGAAGTTATGGCATTGGTATGGTTTTTCAACATTTTTCATTATTTCCAGCTCTAACTGTCTCAGAAAATATATTAATATCACTTGATAAAAAAATAAAAAAAAAACATTTAGAAGATAAAATTTCAATAACTGCTAAACAATGGGGCCTTCCGATTGAACCTACAAAAAAAGTTTTAGACTTATCAGTCGGTGAGCAACAGAGAGTTGAAATTATTAGATGTTTATTGCAAAACCCTAAACTCCTTATAATGGACGAACCAACATCAGTATTATCACCACAAGAAATAAATCAATTATTTAAAGTATTAATAAAATTAGCTAATTCAGGTTGTAGTATTTTATACATAAGTCACAAATTAAATGAAATTAAACAAATTGCTTCCAAGGTAACAATTCTGAGAAGTGGAAAGGTTATCTCTTCAACCAGTACTTCTGAAATATCGACTACAAGTATGGCTGAAAAAATGATTGGTAAGAAAGTGAAAGAAATAACTAAAATTTCTAAAAATAGTTATTTAAATTCATCAACTGCTATTTCTATCAATAATTTGAATCGAAAAAAATTATCTCAATTTGGCACGGAATTAAAAAAAATAAGTTTCAATGTTAAATATGGTGAAATTCTTGGTATTGCTGGAGTTGCTGGTAATGGACAAGTTGAACTAATGAATGCATTGAGTGGAGAAACTTTAGGAGATCCAGATGAAATTATTTTTGAAGATAAAAAAATTGGAAATACTAATATCAAATTCAGAAGAAGTTTAGGACTTGAGTTTGTTCCTGAAGAAAGAAATGGTCACGCAACAGTTCCTGATATAACTCTTACCGAAAATACTTTTTTAACCTTTCATAATACTTATTCAAAAAATAATAATTTTCTTAATGAGATATTGTTAAGTTCAAATATGTCATCAAATGACACTATATCAATTATAAATGAAAACGATGTAAGATGCCCATATTCAAATCCATTAGCAGATCAATTATCAGGAGGAAACTTACAAAAATTTATTGTTGGTAGATCATTAAAAGCTAACCCAAAAGTATTGATTATTTCGCAACCAACATGGGGTGTTGATATTGGTGCTGCAAGTGAAATTAGAAGTAAACTTTTACTATTAGCTAAAGCAGGAAAAGCTATCATACTTATAAGTCAAGATTTAGATGAAATTTATGAAATTTCAAATAATATTTGTGTTATAAATAATGGATCCCTTTCAACACCAAAAATCACATCCAAAATTTCCGCTAAGGATATTGGTATTTTGATGGGATTAAGTTAAATAATGCTCAGATGATAGAATTTACGCCAAGAAAAATCCAATCAAGTTTTTGGGCTATCTTGAGTCCCATAATTTCAATTGCTATAACAATTTTTATTGGGTCATTAATCTTCAAAATGTTGAGTTATCCAGTTATGGAATCTTTATATCAAGTTTTTGTTTCTCCATTTTCTAGACCTGATAGAATTGCAGATATATTTGTTAAAGCTTGTCCGCTTATTATTATTGGTCTTGGTTTGATATTTTGCTTTAAAGCTAATATTTGGAACATCGGAGCAGAGGGTCAATTTATTTTCGGAACCTTATGCGCAGGATCATTTGCATTACTATTTCCTGAGACAAAAACTTACACCTTATTATTTTCAATGTTTATAATCGGTTTTATAGGTGGTGCAATTTGGTCGTCAATACCTGCAATTTTAAAGGTGAGATTGAATGTAAATGAGATTTTAGTAAGTTTAATGCTTGTTTATGTCGCAATGCTATTTATTGATTTTATTGTTAGAGGTCCTTTACGTGATCCAATGAGTTTTGGCTTTCCTTTATCAAAAGTTTATCCTGACGGAGCAATAATTAGTAAAGTAGACTTTCCGTTTATTGGTTTCTTAGGTCAGTTTCATTATGGTATTTTTATTATATTAATTTTATGTCCACTAATTGGGTTCTTCATCAATAAAACTTTACCAGGATTTCAAATAAAAATCCTTGGTTCATCGATAAGAGCTTCAGAATTTGCAGGGTTTAATAAAAATAAAATAACTTTTTATGTTTTACTTGTATCTGGTGGATTATCCGGTGTTGCAGGAGTAATAGAGGTTTCTGCTAATATGGGAAGACTTCAACCAGAAGTATCTTTTGGATACGGTTTTACAGCAATAATTGTTGCCTTCTTAGGCCGTTTAAACCCATATGGAGTTGTTATTGCAGGTATTATAATTGCTACAGCAAAACTTGGAGCCGATAATGCTCAAATGGTTTTAGGAATTCCAAAAGTAGTTACTGGTATTTTTGAAGGTATGTTATTATTTTTTCTTCTCGCTGGTGAGACTATTCAAAAATATAAAATATCTATTAGGAAAGAAAACTAATGGAAAATTTATTAATTACAATACTTCTAACATCAATACCAATTTTATTAGCAGGATTGGGAGAACTTGTAACTGAAAAAAGCGGTGTTTTAAATCTTGGTGTTGAAGGAATGATGTTATGTGGAGCAGTTGCCGCACTTGGTTCTGTTTTAATTTTTGGAAATCCGTACATAGGCATTTTATTTGGAGCTGTTGCCGGAATATTAATAAGTACTGTTTTTTCTTTTTTTACAATAACTCTAATGACAAACCAAGTTGCTACTGGACTAGGTCTTACTATTTTTGCAACAGCTCTAACAGGTTTAATTGGTGAACCTTTTGTAGGAAAAACGGCAGCCTCACTGCCTAAATTAGAAATTATTTTTCTATCTGACATACCTTATTTAGGTAAAATTTTGTTTTCTAATGATATACTTGTATATTTTGCAATATTTTTAATATTTTTTATCCATTTTGGGTTTCAAAATACTAAAATAGGCATCATTATAAGAGCTGTAGGAGACAATCATGATAGCGCACATTCTATTGGTTACTCTGTAAAGTTAGTGAGATGGATAAGTACTTCATTTGGTGGTATGTGTGCTGGAATGGGTGGTGCTTACATACCATTGGCATTGACACCACATTGGTCTGAAGGAATGACTGCAGGGAAAGGTTGGATAGCACTAGCTTTGGTCGTATTTGCTTCTTGGATGCCTATAAGGTTATTAATTGGCGCATTAATATTTGGTGGTATAACAATTTTACAATTCGTTGCTCAAGCACGAGGTTGGGATGTTCCATCACAATTTTTAAATATGTTACCGTATCTTACTACTATTTTAGCCTTAGCATTAATATCATTCAAATTAAGAAATAATAATTACGCCCCAGCTTGCCTAGGAAAACATTTTTTAGGCAATAAATAATAAAAATTTACCCAAAATTAAAAAATCATTGTTTAATTAAATTTAAACCTTAGAATTATTCTTTTATGGAGTCAAAAATGTATAAGAATTTTTTAAAAATTATAACTTTTTTAAGTATTCTTGTTTCACCTTTTTTATTCACTTCAGCATATGCAAAAACTAAAGTTGGGTTTGTTTATTTAACAACTCCAGGCGATCATGGTTGGACTTATGCGCATGAACTGGGTAAACAGATGGTTAAAAAGGAGTTTGGAAACAATGTTGAAATTAGCATTGTAGAAAATGTTCCTGAAGGACCTGATGCAACAAGAGTTATTAGAGAATTAGCAAAACAAGGCAATCAAATAATCTTCACAACTTCTTTTGGTTATATGGAACCAACTTTAAAAGTTGCTAAAGAATTTCCAAATGTAAAATTTGAACATATGACAGGCTACAAAAGAACAAAAAACGTAGCTACTGGAAATATACGATTTTATGAAGGTAGATACGTCCAAGGCGTTGTTGCTGGATTAATGACAAAAACAAACAAAATTGGTTACATCGGTGCTTATCCAATATCAGAAGTAATTATGGGAATAAATGCATTCGCTCAGGGATTAAGATCGGTAAATAAAAAAGCTACAATTTCAGTAATATGGGCTAATACTTGGTATGATCCCGTAAAAGAAGCTGATGCAGCTAAGGTTCATATAGCAGAGGGTGCTGATATTTTAGCACAACATACAGATTCACCAGCTATGCTTCAAATTGCTGAAAAAAACGGTGCTTTAGGTTTTGGACAATCTACTGATATGAGTGCTTTTGCTCCAAAAGCTCAATTATTTGCTTCAGTAAATAATTGGGGACCTTATTATATTAAAAAAATAAAGCAATTAAAAGACGGTAAGTGGAATACTGGAGATGGCCCTGATCACTGGTCAGGTAACACATGGGGTGGATTGTCCACAAACATGTTAACATTATCAAAATTTTCTAATATGCCGACTGACGTTGCTAAAAAAGCACAAGCAGCTCATGATGGAATTAAAAGTGGAAAATTAAAGATTTTTGCTGGGCCATTAAAAACTAATGATGGTAAAGAAATTATTGGTGCTGGAAAAACTTTAGATGATGGAGCCTTATGGGGTATGAATTATTACCTTGAAGGTGTTACAGGTAAAGTTCCAAAATAAAGATAAAATTAAGCAAGCGATATTTATTCCATCGCTTGCTTTTTCCAAAATGAAATATTTATTTTTTGTTATACTGAGCTTTTTTTTTAATAATACCCTACATGCAAAAGAATTAATAATTTCAGAAATTAAAAATAAAATTGAAAACGTAGATATTTACGGCAATAAATTTATTTTGAATAAAAATTATATAATCAAAAATGGTGACTTTATTAAAAGTAAAAATCAAAATTCACATTTTGTCTTTAACAATGTTAAGATTTGTTTAGCTAAAAATAGCTCAGTCAAATTTAAAGAAATTGAAAGTAAAAATGTTATTTTAGAACATATTAAAGGGAATGTATTAGTAAATAAAATTAAAAATAAAAGCTTAAAAGTTCAAATAAGTATATACAAGAAGTTTATTTTTGATGTCAAAGATAAAATTTACATAAATCAGTTTAATAAAAATAAATTTATAGTTAGAAGTTTTTTTGGTTTAAGTTACAAACCATTTTATTCTAAGCAAATTTTTAAGTTAAAAAACAATACCGCATACAAATATGATACAAAACTTAAAGAAACTAAAGTAAGTAATATTTTAAAAGATCCCTTAATAACTAATTGTTTAAAAAACACAAAAATTATTGATGTTGATAAAAATTATTCATTCGCGTGCACACAAAATGGAAAAAAATTAGTTTGTGGTTATAAATAAAATTTAATTCCAAAATCGAAAAATATTTTTAAAGATATAAATCCTAATAATACCAAAATGAGTTTATCAAACAACTCTACTGAAATACTTTTAGCAATTTTATTTCCTATAGGCATACTAATAATTAATATACCAGTACATATGAGACTTATCACAAATATTTCAAAATTCATAAATTCATAATGAATTAATGCAGGAGCTTGAAATACTGACATCATCATAAAATACACTGATATAGTTGGAATAAATGTTTTTCTATCGAGTTTAAAAGAGTTTAAAAATGTTATCGATATAGGTGCCGAAATTCCAGCTGCACCTTGAAAAATGCCTCCAAAAAAACCAAAAGGGAAAAAAAGGTTTTTTGATTTTTTATATTCTAATTTCCATGTTGGAACAAAAAACTTAAATGAGATAAAAATTATTACTATAATACCAACACCTAATGAAAGGATATCAAGAGATAAATTAGCAAGAAATATTGTTCCTAAAAATGCACCTCCACCTCCACCCAAAGCAAAAGAAAATGTAGCGAATAAAGGCAATATAGATTTTCTAAAATGATAAAGCTGCTGAATGTTAGATAAAAAATTTGGAACGACCATTAATACAACAGCCAACCTAACATCGTAAACTGCAGATATAACAGGAATTGTTATAATCGGTGCACCTGCGCCAGTTGCACCTTTTAATACTCCAGCCAAAATAAAAGAAGCTATGATTATTATGTAATAGGAAAAATTATCTAAAGCCAAAATTTACTCATAATTGATTTCTGAAAGCTTCTTTCCCACAATTTCGACGAAAAACCTTAAATCTGTTCCGATAGTTGCCAGATCAAAACCTTCTTGAAATTTTTGATTTAAATAATTTGGAGAAAGACAATGAATACCAATTTTTTTATTGTTTTTTTTACATGCTATTTTTATTTTTTCAATAGCATTGACCATTACTTCTTCTGTTCTATCTAAACCAGGTTTCAATCCCAATGAAACACTTAGATCAGAAGGGCCAATATAAACTCCAGACAAATCCTCTACTGATGAAATTTTTTCAACATTATCTAGTCCTTCCTCTGTTTCTATCATAGCTAGGGTAATGATATGTTCATTAGCTTCATCATGATAATTAGATCCATGAATTAAAGCAGCTCTGGTAGGACCTGAACTTCTAAAACCTTGAGGAACATATTTTGTTGTTTGGACAAATTGCTTACAGTCATTTTCATTATTAATCATTGGACAAATGATTCCAAGAAATCCTGCATCTAGAAGTTTCATAATTATACCTGGTTCATTCCAAGGCACTCTAGCTAAAGGAGTTATTTCTCCAGCGCCCATAGATTGAATCATATTTAGTGCCTGTTGATAATCTACAAGTCCATGTTGTAAATCTACAGTCAATGAGTGAAAATTATTTAAAGACATAATTTCAGTAGTTACATTAGACGGTATTGAGCACCATCCATTTACTACACTTTTATTTTGATCCCATCGTTTTTTTAAACTTAATTTTTTCATTACATACCTATTTCTTTGTTATTAACAACAACTGATTGATTTATTTTATCATCTAAAACATCTAGAACATTTTGAACAGTTTCTGTTGCCATTCTTACAGTTGACTCTACTGTCACACCAGCGATATGAGGTGATAAAATTACATTATTTAATTTAAATAAAGGATTAGATGAGGGTGTTGGCTCAACATCAAAAACATCTAAACCAGCTCCAGCTATTTTCTTTCTTGTAAGAGCTTCATACAAATCTTCTTCATTTAAAATGCCACCTCTTGCACAATTAATAATAAATGAACTTTTTTTCATAAGATCAAATTCTTGTTTTGTGAATAAATCTGTAGTTTCGTCATTCTTTGGACAATGAAGAGTAACGGCATCCATCTTTGATAAATTTTCACTAATATTATCAACTGGAATAGCGCCTGAGATCTTCACCTTCTCTTTTTCAACATATGGATCATAAACATAGACATTCATATCAAAAGCCAATGCTCTTTTTACAAAGTTTGATCCAATTCTACCAAAACCTATAACTAAAATATTTTTTTTTGCTAAATCCCAAGCTTTAACATCCCATCTATTGGTCCAGTCCCCTTTTCTAGTAAAATGATCGTAATAAAATACATTTTTACTTAAAGCTAATAAAAAAAACATTGCTTGCTCTGAAACTGAAATCATATTTGAATGAGCAGCTATAGTCAGAGGAATTTTTTTATTATTTAGTGATACTAAATCAATTGTATCATAACCTACACCATGTCTAGATACAACTTGTAATTTATTTGCCGCTTCTATTATTTTACTAGAAATATTTGCTGTTCTTACAGTGATACCATTAACATCTTTTGCCGCCTCTAATATCTTGTTCTCATCATCACTCATCAAAACATTAAATTCAATATCAGTTCTATTTTTTAGCATTTCTAAGCCTTGCTCATGCAAACCTTGTACAACTAAAACTTTATATTTATTTGAACTCATAAATTGACATCCTTAAATGAATTTCTTTAATATTATATGGTTAATGATTAATTTAAAAGGAAAGAGTAATGAATTTCAAAAAAGCTCATCCAAATTTTGGAATTGAAATTAAAGATTTAACAATTAACAAAGCGAATAAAAAAGAAATAAATGAAATTTTAAGTCTATTTGAAGAGTATTCACTAATTGTTTTAAAAAATCAAAAAATAACTAATGAAGAACAACTTGAATTTGCTAAAAACTTTGGTGAATTAGAAATAACAAAACCAGGAACAATTGGTTCAAATTCAAATCTAGTTATTTTAACTAATATGGATGAAGATGGTAAAGTAGTTGATCATTCACATAAACAAGCAAAAAATGATAGAGCAAATCAACAATGGCATAGCGATAGCTCTTTTAAAATACATCCGGCACATGCCTCAATTCTTAATGGAAGAATAACACCTAAAATTGGAGGAAGTACTCAATTTATATGTATGAGAAACATATACAAAAACCTAGATCAATCTATCCAAAAACAGCTTGATAATTTAGATGCAATTCATCACTTTGCTCATTCTAGATCTAAAATTGATTCATCTATGGTTAGTCAGATAGAATTAGATAAATTCCCACCAGTAGTTCACCCAATGGTAAAAATTAATCCGGTTAATAATAAGAAAGCTGTTTATTTTGGATCTCACACACAATCAATTAAAAACTTAGATGTTGGTGAAAGCTCAAAATTACTTAAATATTTAAATGATTTTATAAATAATGAAGAATATATTTATTCACATAAATGGGATGATTTTGATTTGATTATTTGGGATAATCGTTCAATGGTACATAGAGGGCAACCTTACGATATTACTGAACCAAGATATTTAGTTAGAGCTACAGTTTCTGATACAATGTCTACAGGAACTTACCTTTAAATTGGAAAAATTGTGTGAATGAATTAAATTGTGATTATTTAGTTGTTGGTGCAGGCGCTGCAGGATGTGTGGTATCAAACAGGCTATCACATAGTCCAAATAATCGAGTAATATGCATTGAAGCAGGTGGAAAAGATACTAATTTTTATATCAAGATACCCGCTGGTTTTTCTAAAACTGTTTATAATGATAAAATTAATTGGCCGTATTATACTGAAGAAACAGAAAACACTGCTAATAGAAAAATTAGATTCCCAAGAGGTAAAGTTGTTGGAGGTTCTAGCTCGATCAATGGACATCTATATGTAAGAGGTCAGGCAGATGATTATAATGGATGGGCACAAAAGGGATGTATTGGCTGGAGTTGGACAGATGTTTTACCTTATTTTATGAAAGCTGAAACAAGACCAGCAGGTGATAAAAATTTCAGAGGGGATAATGGACCACTTTACATTTCAGATCTTACAAGCCCTCACCCATTTGCTAAATTATTTATTGAAACAGCGCACGGTATGGGGATCAAAAAAAATATGGATTACAATTCAGGTGATCAAGAAGGATCTTTTCTATATCAAACTATGATTAAAAATAGCATGAGATGGAGTGCATATGATGCATATCTGAAGCCAATTTTATCTAAAGACAATTTTAAATTATTAATTAACACATACATTCACAAAATAAAATTTAAAGACAAAAAAATTGAAAGTGTAATAATTAAACAAGGCTTAAATGTTAAAAAAGTTTTAATAAATAAGGAGTTAATACTTTCAGCTGGTGCAATAAATTCACCTCAAATATTACAAAATAATGGGATAGGTGATCAATTAAAATTAAAAAAACTAGGTATCAAATGTATACAAAACATACCTGAAGTAGGACAAAATTTAAAAGATCATTTTGCAATTAGAATTGCTATGAGAACTAAAAATTTAAGTACATTTAATACAGAGTCAAAAGGCTTTAATCTCTTAAAAGAAATTTTAAATTACTATTTTTTTAAAAAAGGTCTTCTAACAAATCCAGTTTCAACTGCAGGCGTTTTTGCTAGAACAAAAAAAGAATTAAATTCTCCAGATATACAAATGCTTTTTGCACCAGCAAGTTTTAAAAATGAGAACGTTGGTACTTCAGGTCTTGAAAATTTAGATGGAATTACATGTGGGATAACACAACTTAGACCAAGCAGTAAAGGATATGTAGATATTAAATCAAATAATATCTATGATTCTCCAATAATTAATCCCAAATACTTAGATAATGATTTTGATAAAGAAACATTAATAAATGGGGTTAAATTAGTTCGAAAACTTTTTTCTTCAAAACCACTTGCTCATTTTTGTAAAGAAGAAAGTATACCAGGAAAACATATAGCTACTAGCGATGAAATTATAGATTACGCTAAGAGATTTGGCTCCACTGTCTACCATCCAATAGGCACTTGTAGAATGGGGAATGATCCTAATTCAGTAGTTGATCTTGACCTTAAAGTTAGAGGGATTAAAAACCTTCGAGTGATAGATGCATCTATAATGCCTGAAATGGTCTCTGGAAATACATACGCAGCAACAAATATGATAGCTGAAAAAGGTTCAGATTTAATTTTAAATTCTATTAATTAAATTAAAACTTTATTTTACTTTGACTAATTATTTTTAAAATTTATAAATAGAGAAGTTAATATCATGCGATTTTCTAAATTATTAAAAAGCTTTATAGAATCAAAAATTATCAATGTATTCATAACATTAGTAATATTAGTTAATGCAATAACACTCGGCCTTGAAACAAGCGAAAAATTAGTTTCCAAGTTTGGTATCATTTTAAGTTACATAGATAAGATAGCCTTATCAATCTTTGTCATTGAATTGTCAATAAAATTATTTGTCTATAGACTAAATTTTTTTAAAAGTGGTTGGAATATTTTTGATTTTATAATTGTAACAATTGCTCTTATTCCTTCTTCAGGTCAATTATCTATATTAAGAGCATTTAGAATTTTTCGTGCTCTTCGACTATTATCTATGATCCCTTCAATGAAAAAAGTTATTCAAGCAATGTTTTATGCTATACCAGGCATTGCCTCAGTAGGTACGATAATACTTTTGATTTTCTATATATCAGCAGTTCTTGTTACAAATTTTTTTGGTAACAAATTTGAAGATTGGTTTGGAACTATTGGTAATTCGATGTACTCACTTTTTCAAATTATGACCTTAGAAAGCTGGTCAATGGGAATTGTTAGACCTGTAATGGAAGAATATCCTTATGCTTGGGCTTTTTTTGTACCATTCATATTAATCACAACTTTTGCAGTTTTGAACTTATTTATAGGTATAATTGTTGATGCTATGCAAAATCAAACAATTGAAGATGAAAATAAAAATAGTCAAAACTCTGAATTAAATTTAGAGAAAAAAGTTTTGTCTATAGAAAATGAACTTAAAGAGATAAAGGAAATTCTCAAAAAAAAATAACCTAAAATTATAATAAGTTTTTTTAAATTTAAACTTTAATTGTCATTTTATTAGAATTTTTTTAATATTATATTTATTGAATGAGGTTGATATGCTTGATCATCTAGGACAGTTGCCAGGTCTTGCTGCAAAAAAGTTTGGTAATAATGAAGCTTTGAGTTTTGAAAATCGTTCATTTTCTTTTATAGAAATAAACTCTTTAGTTGAAAATATAGCATCGAATTTAAGAACTCTTGGAATTAAGGAAAAAGATGTAATTACATTATATGCTTCTAATTGTTGGGAATGGATTATTAGTTATTTTGGAATCGCTAGAGTTGGTGCTGTAATAAACCCAGTTAATACGATGTTAACGCCAACTGAAATAAAATATGTAGTGAATGATTGTAAAGCAAAAGCTATTATAACCTCTTCAGAAAAAGTGTCTCAGATAATCGATTTAAAAAAAGAAGGTAAAATTAATTTTATAATTTCGTTTGGTGAAGCTGTCCAAGAATCAATATCTTTTAACGATTTAATTAATAACAATATGTCTAAAATAGATATGCCCAATGTATCATCAAACGATCTTTCTACAATAGGATATACATCTGGTACAACAGGTCACCCAAAAGGAGCAATGCAATCTCATAGAGCTGTGATTTTGAATGGATCTATGACTAGTCAGATGCATATGCGAAATGAAAAAGACGTTGTTGTAAGTGCTTTACCCTGTCCTCACGTTTATGGAAACGTTGTTATGACAGGGATGATGATGTTTGGGACAAAGTTGGTACTTCACAAAGTTTTTGATGCCCCTTCAATCTTTAAAGATATTGAAAAGCATAAGGCAACAATTTTTGATGGAGTTCCAACAATGTTTATGTACATGATAGATCATCCTGATTTTAAAAAAGCAAATATTAAAAGTCTAACAAGGTGTTATGTAGGTGGGCAAACAATGCCCGTAGCCATAATGGAAAATGTAGAAAAAAAGTTTAAAGTTCCTCTAATTGAGTTGTGGGGTATGACAGAAATTGCTGGTCTTGGTTCTACACATCCACTTTACGGAAAAAATAAACATGGATCAATTGGTTGTGCTTTACCATTTTGTGAGCTTAAAATAGTTGATGTAGACAATGTAAAAAAGAATATGCCTATAGGTGAAGTAGGAGAACTTATGGTTAAAGGTCCAATAACTATGATGGGATATTTTGGAGATAAAAAAAGAACAAAAGAAACATTAGAAAATGATGGTTGGCTTCATTCTGGCGATCTAGCTAAAATGGATGAAGAAGGTTATTTTTATATAGTAGATAGAAAAAAAGATATGATTTTAACTGCTGGTTATAATGTTTATCCTGCAGAAATAGAAAGAGTACTTGCTAAACATCCAAGTGTATCCATTGCGGCTGTAGGAAAAGAAGAGGACAAACTTAAAGGAGAAATAGCTAAAGCTTATATAGTTTTGAAAGAAAATTTTAAAACGAGTGAAGATGAATTAATTAATTTTTGTCGTGAACATTTAGCAGCATACAAATGTCCAAGAAAGGTAATATTTGTTGATGATGTTCCCAAAACAAGCTCTGGAAAAATCATGAGAAGAGAATTAAATAAACTTGATAAATTAACTATAAAGAAAAATTAATTTCTTTTATCGTTTTCTTTATATTTGATTAAAATTTCTTCTAAATATTTTTTTGTTTCACTTAATTCGTTTTTTAATTTTTTATTCTGTTCTCTTAAGAAATAATTTTCTCTTCTCAACCATTCAACTTGATCAATTTCCATTTATATTTCACCTTGTAAATTAATTACTTTTAAAGCTTCATGTGCTAGACCTTCGCCTGCCTCTCTATATAAATTGAATGATAGTATGCCCATGTTTGTCAAATCCTTAACTTCACTTTCGTGTTTAGCTATTGCCGCTATTTTACAATCAAGTCCACTAGCTTTAATACGTTCTGCTGCATAAACATTACTCATGTGATTAGGCATTGCCAGTAAAATCATTTCTTCATCAGGTTTTAAGAGATGAACCATATTCCAAAAATCAGTGTCTGTTGCATCAGCAACTTCTACATTAAAACCTTTATCTCTTAATTCAGAAGCGCGTTCGTCATTTAACTCAATTCCAAGAACTTTTTTTGGACGTGCTGATTCTAAAATTTTGTAAGCTCCTGTACCAACTCTTCCCATTCCAATAATTAAGATTGTTGCTTTGCCAGTGTCAAGAATCTTATCTTTAGGATGAAGTGTATCTTTTTGATATTTATCCCAATGACTTTTATACTTTTGATATGTTTGTTCTGCTTTTAAGCTAAATGGTGAAGCTGCAGCAAAGCTTACACTAACAGCAATCGCAATAACTAACAACCATTCTACAGATAAAAATCCTTGTGTGACACCAAGAGCTCCTACTATTAGACCAAATTCAGAAAAATTTCCTAATGTAATAGAATTGAATAAACATGTTCTTGATCTCAAACCAAAGCGGGATGTAATAAAAAAATATAACCAAGTTTTGATTGGTAATAATAAAACTAATCCAACAGCTGTTAAAATAATTAATAGATTTGGTAAACCTTGCATCCCAACTGACAGAAAGAAACCTACCAACATCAATTCTTTAAAACTTAACAATGATTTTGCCAAAGCTTTTGATTTAGTATGATTTGAAATTAGAATACCTAATATTAAAGCTCCTAAATCACCTTTCAAATCAACAGAATAGAAAAACTCATATCCTGCTCCTAACGCAAAAAACAATCCACTAATTACTAATAGTTCACCATGACCTGCTTGATCAATTAATTTATAGATAACTTTTTTAACTGGTGATAAAAATAATAAAAACACAGATAAAGCATAAATACTTGGGTATTTACCTTCACCTACCGCTAAAAAAATAACTGCAAATATATCTTGCATAATTAAAATACCAATTGCTATTTTTCCATAAAGTGCACTCATATCCCCTTTATCTTCTAAAACTTTAACAGCATAAACAGTACTTGAAAAAGAAAGTCCAAAGGCTAAAACAATAATTGCAACTAATGATAGATCAAATAATGGAACAGGAAATAAAAATTTAGCTAGTAAAAGAACAACTATAAAAAATAATGTGGCAATACAAATATGAATTACTGAAGTTCCCCATACTTCTGTAGTAGATAAATCTTTTATTTTTAATTTTAAACCAATTGAAAATAATAATAGTGTTACGCCTAGATCTGCAATAGTTTGTAAACCTGAAGGAACTTCTAAACCCGCAAAGTTATATGCAAATCCTGCAACTAGAAACCCGACCATTGGAGGAAGTCCAATACGGCTGATTAATATGCCAAAGAAAAAAGCAAATGTTATAAGTGTAATTATCATTAATTAAAACTACTAAATTAAGAAATTAACATACCAATTGTATTAGTTTAGTCAATAAATTGAAAAAGAGATTCACAATAAATTAATAAGACACCGTAATCTATAATTCTGGATAAAGAGTAACTTTTAGTTTTTTAAATAAATATTTATTTTGAAAATTTTAAATTATTATATTTATGTGAAAATTTTTTTTGTCAAATCTAGCTTTGTAGACAAAATTATTTCTATCGTTAATCATTTGAAATCAAATGGGGGCAACTCTTTTATACTTTTTTTTAGAGATTCTCCCCAACTATTTGAAATTTTTTCGAAATAAGGATCATTTTTTTCAATTCTTATTTGATTATTAAATTCAAAGTTATCTTTTTTTAAAATACAAACATCTATTGGCATGCCTACTGAAACATTTGCTTTCATAGTACTATCAAAAGATACTAAAAGTAGTTTTATTGCATCACCAAAATTTGAATGCTTTTCTAGAGCTCTTACAATTATAGGCTTACCATATTTTGTTTCTCCAATTTGAAAAAAAGATTGATCTTCAGAAGCCTCAATGAAGTTACCTTCTGGATATATTAAAAATAATCTATGTTCTTGACCGGATATTTGACCACCTAAAATTAATGTAGAAGAATATGGATTTTCACCTGCTTGCCCATCATAAGAATACTCATTTGAAATATTTCTTAGGATTTTTCCAATAATTCTAGCAACTTGAAACATTGATTTCGTTTTAAGAATATTATCATCGTCATTATTTGTACTATCAACAGCCTCATTTATTAGGTTAATGGTAGCCTGGGATGTGGCTAGGTTTCCAGAAGTTAAAAGAACAATGCTTCTTTCATTTTTATTGGACCAAAGAAACATTTTTTTATTTGTATTAACATTATCTATACCGGCGTTAGTTAAAGTATCTGACATAAATACTAAACCATGATTTAATTTTAATCCAACACAATAAGTCATTTAGCACCTTCATTACTGATTTAAAATATCTATTGATAATTCTAAATTTTGATTTTCAATAAAACTTCCGTTTATGATGCCTTTCACTGGCACAACGTCATTATAATCAAAACCTTTTGCTATTTCTACATATCTATCGTCAGGAGAAATACCATTAGAAATGTCAAAGCCTATCCAACCCAAATCTTTTATAAACACTTCTGCCCAAGCATGCATAGAGAGATTTTGATTATCATTAATAGGTTTAAATAGTCCACTAACATATCTACAAGGTAAATTATTCATTCTGACTATAGATAAAAATATATGTGTGTGATCTTGGCAAACACCATAACCTTTTTTAAATGCGTCTTCGGCCGTAGTTTTATAATTTGTTTGTCCTTTTTTATATTTTATTTTTGATTTAATGTTAAATGATAACTTGTGAAGACTCCCAATCAAATCATCATAATTTAAACTATTTTCTTTATAAAATTTTTTTATATATCTACCAGGATTTGTAAGAATTGTTTTATCAATATAGCACCAAAGAGGCAGATCTTTCTTTAAGATTTTTTTAATTCCAAAATTAGGCATTGTTTCAACTTTACCAAAAATATTATACTCAATTTTTTTAGAATTATTTTGTATACTTATTAATTCAATATGGTTACCTAATTGATCTTTTGAA
>CACMOJ010000005.1 GCA_902615325.1 uncultured SAR116 cluster alpha proteobacterium
TATTAATATTAATTATGTTAACTTTAAAGTTTGACATGCTCATTAAATATAATATTAATTGTCCTATGTAAATTTATATATAAATAAGGTAATTTAATGATAAATATAAATGATAAAATCGAAGCTTTTGAGGTTGACACAGATCAAGGAAAGTTCTTTTCTAACGATTATAATGGAAAAAATTTAGTAATATTTTTTTTTCCTAAAGCTGATACAACTGGCTGCACAAAAGAGGCCATATCGTTTAGTGATTTAATTAATGAATTTAACAATTTAAATACTATTGTTCTTGGAATTTCAAAAGATAACATTGAAAAACAAAAAAAATTTAAAGCAAAATATGACTTAAAATGTATTCTAGGATCTGATGTAGACGTAGAGCTTTGCTCGAAATTTGGCGTATGGGTGGAAAAATCAATGTATGGAAAAAAGTATATGGGAATTCAAAGATCAACTTTTTTAATTAATAATCAAGGAAAAGTTCAACATATTTGGAATAAAGTAAAGGTTTCAGGGCATGCAAATGAGGTTTTAGAAGTGGTTAAAAAACTATAAATTTCTTGCGAGAGCTTCATTAATAAATTGATCAAGTTCACCATCTAAAACTGCATCAGTATTTCCCGTTTCAAAATTTGTTCTCAAATCTTTAACTAAACTATACGGGTGTAAGACATATGATCTAATTTGACTTCCCCATCCAATTTCATTTTTAGATGATAATTTTAATTGATTTTCATCTTCTCTTTTTTTTAATTCAAATTCATACAATTTTGCTTTTAGCATGCTGAGTGCTTGAGCTTTATTTCTATGTTGAGATCTATCACTTTGGCACTGAACAATGATTTTAGTCGGTAAATGAGTTATTCTTATAGCTGAATCAGTTTTATTCACATGCTGGCCTCCTGCACCAGAAGCTCTATATGTATCAATTTTAAGATCTTTATCATCAATTGTGATGTCAATTTCTTCGCTAGTCTCAGGATAAACCCAAACTGATGCAAAACTTGTATGCCTTCTAGATGATGAGTCAAATGGAGAAATCCTTACTAAACGATGTACACCAGTTTCTGTTCGTGTCCAACCATTTGCATAATCTCCTGTAAACATTAATGTACTTGATTTAACACCGGCTTCATCTCCTGGACTTTCTTCAATTATTTTTACTTTAAACCCTTTTTTTTCAGCCCATCTAAAATACATTCTTTGTAACATAAGAGCCCAATCTTGTGCTTCCGTTCCTCCTGCACCAGCATGAATTTCTAAAAAACAGTTTAAAAAATCATTTTTGTCTGAAAACATTGTTTCAATTTTATATTTGTTGGATTTTAAAATTAAATCATCTAGAGAATGATCTAATTCTTTTATTAAATCATTATCGTTTTCACTTTCAGCTAATTCAATTAAATCTTTTATATCAAGATAATCTTGATTTATTTTGTTAACTAAATTAATTAAATTTTCTTTAAATCTTATTTCTTTCATAATTTTTTGGGCATGTTTCGGATTATCCCAAAAACCATCTTCTTCTGAAATTTTTATCAAATTTTTCAATTCATAATTAGATTTATCCCAATCGATATTTTTCTTCAAAAGAATTATTTCATTATTCAAAATCTTAATTTTGTCTGTAATTTCAATAGGCATAATTATTAATATAAAGGAGATAGAGAATTCACAATATCCTTTTCTTTAAACTTGTCAATTATATCAAATTCTGTAGTTTTGTTTGGAAGTTGTCCTGGTTTAAAGGCTTCAATAATATAATTTTTACTATCACTTTTTGATATAAGCCCAGTTTTGGGATTAACTTTTATTAGTTTAATCCCAGCTGGTCTTCTAAAAGGAACATCAGGTTTGTTGTGTAAGGCTTTAGCCATGAAATCTCTAAATATTGGCGCTGACACAGAGCTACCAGTTTCTCTTTCACCTAATGGAAATGGAATATCGAACCCAACAAAAATACCTACAACTAAATCACTAGAAAATCCGATAAACCAAGCATCTTGGTTTGAATTAGTTGTTCCAGTTTTACCTGCTAAAGTTTTGTTAAGTTTGTTGATTAATTTTCCAGTTCCTCTTGTAACAGCTCCTCGTAACATAGATACCATTTGATAGGCAGAGCCAGGATCTGTAATTTGTTCTCTATTATCAATCAACTTAGGTATGTTTGTTAAATCATTGAATTTATTTAACTCACAATTTTTACAATTTCTTAAATCATTCTTGAAAATTGTTTTTCCTCTCCGATCTTGAACTCTATCAATCATAATCGGAGCAATTTTTTTTCCTCCATTTACAATCATTGCATAAGCAGTTGTTAATCTGATTAAAGTAGTTTCTCCAGCACCAAGTGACATAGATAATAAATTAGGCAAGTCATCGTAAATACCAAAACTTTTTCCATATTTTTTAATATTTTCCATATTTACTAATAAAGCTAATCTAGCCGTCATAAGATTTCTAGATTTCTCAATTCCTAACCTCACTGGACTTGGACCATAAAATTTTTTAGTGTAGTTTGCTGGTTTCCATTTTGGCAATCCTAGACCTTGATCATAAGATAAGGGTGCATCCAAAATTATATCAGTAGGCTTAATTTTTTGATCTAAAGCAGCTAAATAAACAAATGGTTTAAATGCTGACCCAGGCTGTCTATAAGCTTGTGTAGCTCTATTAAATTCACTTTTAGAAAATTGATACCCACCAGTCATAGCCAAAATTCGACCAGTATTTGGATCAATTACGATAATAGCACCATTTACCTTTGGTATTTGGGAAATTGAAAAGTTCTTATCTTGTTTCTTTAACAAGATGATATCTCCCACTTTTAAAAATTCATTAAAATTTTTAAATATTTTACCATGTCTAACTTGTGTATTATTATCTTTATCTTTATAAATTAATTGTTTTCTTAACCAAGGCTGCCTTTTAAACTTAAGCTCTATTTTAGTATTTAATGTTTGAAGTAAAACATTATTGTTAGAAATTTTTTTTACAATTGAAATGATTCGGTTTTGAGGAAGGCCAACTTGAAATTTACGTAAAATTTTATTTAATTCATTATTGTTAGTTGTTTTTAAATCAACATTATACAATACTCCTCTCCATCCTTGCCTTTTATCTAAATTTTCTAAGCCATTATATAAAGCTGTTTCAGCATATTTCTGAAGTATTGGGTTCAATGTTGTTCTGATAGATAAACCACCTTCATAAAGAGCGTCAAAACCAAAATTTTTCAATAATTTTCTCCTTACCTCTTCAGCAAAATATGGTGCTGAAGTATCATCTAACCCTGATGATTTTGTAATAGTGATTTCTTTACTTTGTAATTTATTTTTTTCACCAATAGTAAGATATCCATTTCTGTACATTTGATGAAGAACCCAATTTCTTCTATCTAATACTCTTTTATAATTAGTTTTTGGGTTATATTTACTTGGAGCTTTTGGTAAAGTTGCTAGAAAGGCTGCTTCATCAATTGTTAAATCATCAAGGCTTTTATCAAAATAATTCAAGGCTGCAGCTGCAATTCCATACGAATTATTTCCTAAATATATTTCATTAAGATATAATTCTAGGATCTGTTTTTTTGAAAAAGCTCTCTCTATCCTTATTGCTAAAATAGCCTCTTTTATTTTTCTCTCAAATGTAACCTCCGAACTTAATAAAAAGTTTTTTGCTACTTGTTGAGTTATGGTAGATGCGCCAACTAATCTTTTACTTTTCCCATAGTTCTTTAAATTTGTAATCAAAGCTCTTGTAACTGCTTGTATATCAACTCCAAAATGATCATAAAAGTCTTTATCTTCAGCAGATAGAAAAGCGGAAATTATTTTCTTAGGGATAACATCTATTGGAACAAATACTCTCCTTTCTATAGAATATTCCTTTAATAAAGCTCCATTACCTGCGTGAACTCTGCTTACAACAGATGGTTCATATTTTGATAGTTGTCTATAATCAGGCAAATCTTTTCCAAAATGCCATAGAATGTATATAAACGCTCCTAATAAGAGAATTGAAGTAAAAAAAAAGGATGTAAATATTAATGTTAATAATTTCATATTTTTACCTTTACAAGAGAATTTAGACTATAATTTGTCATACAATATTAATTGATCTGATTTAAATAATTAAATATTGATAATGAAATAATTTTCGAAATTTTTACTAAATATCTTTTTTCGTTTAATAACTTTTCTTCTTTTATATGTGTAATAAAGCCTAACTCTATCAGAATTGATGGTGTAGTTAAGGATTTCAATACAACAAATCCAGCATTTCTATGACCCCTATTTTTAATAGAGAATTTTCTGATATTTTTAATCACAATGTTAGCAACCTTAGAACTTTCATTCATTGTTTGTCTTTGAAAAATCTTTATCAAATTATCTTTAATCAAAGGATCAGAATGTTTTATCTTAAGACCTCCAATTAAATCTGACTTATTCTCTCTATTTGCGAGCTCTTTTGCTTCTTTGTCTGATGCATTATCAGAAAGGCTGAATATTGAAAATCCATTTGCTTTTCTGTTTTTAGAGGCATCAGCATGGATTGAGATGAATAAATCAGCTTTTAATTTTTCAGCAAACTTAATTCTCTGCCTTAAATAAAGGTAACTATCATCTGTTCTTGTAAGTTTAACTTTTACATTGTTGGATGATAAAACAGATTTTATAATTTTTGCAAATAAAAGATTTATATCTTTTTCAAGAGTACCATTAATACCAATTGCACCTGGATCTTTTCCACCATGACCTGGATCAATAACAATTAAGTATTTTTTTTTTATTTTTTCTTTTTCTTTTCTAAATTCTCTTTCTAATTTTAGATTTGAAAATATTGTTGATTTATTTTTATCTTGGAATTGAATATTTTTTTTTGTAACTTCCTTCTGTTCCTTCTGATTGTAAGAACATGAAAATAAAATAAAAAAAATCAACAAGAAAGAATTTTTTAAAATAAATCTTTTAATCATAATAAGATCTGAATGTATATATATATATCAACATAATCCTGCTTAAATCAAAACAATATATCAATTAGTTACTTGATAACAAAAATTTAATAATATACTGTAAAAAAATCGAATTACACAAATTAAATATAAAAATACAGTTAGAATAACAATAACACATTAAATTTATAAAAATGAAATCTCAAAAACATACAAATTTATTTAATAATAAAGTTTTTAATAGTAACAAAAAATTCTTAATTTTAAGGTTCTGTACTTCAATTTATTCTGACTGTCATTCCACATATGGAGATCTTTATGACAAAGAGAATATTAATTGATGCAAGTAACGACCAAGAAACCAGAATTGCATCTATTCAAAACGATATTATTGAAGATTTTGAATATGAACTTATTAGTAAAAAACAGTTAAGAGGTAATGTTTATTTAGCTAGGGTTAGTAGGGTCGAACCAAGTCTTCAGGCTGCCTTTGTAGAGTACGGCGGAAATAGACAAGGTTTTTTAGCTTTTAGTGAAATTCATCCCGATTATTATCGCATTCCAATTGAAGATAGAGCAAAATTATTAGACATAGTTTCTAAAGAAGTTAGTGAGGATGAAGAGATTCAAGTTAGCACCGATGAAAATGTTGATGATGAAATTCAAGAAAACAAAGATTTTAAGAAAATTAAAAGTAAACTTTATAAAAATTATAAAATTCAAGAAGTGATTTCTAAAGGACAGATTATTCTGGTCCAAATTGTTAAAGAAGAAAGGGGTAATAAAGGAGCCGCACTAACCTCATATTTATCTTTAGCAGGAAGATATTGTGTTTTAATGCCAAATACTCCTAAAGGTGGAGGCATTAGTAGAAAGATTTCAGCGTCAACAGATCGTCAAAGATTAAAAAAAGTTTTAGAGGGTCTCAGCTTAGACAAAGGAATGGCATTAATTATTAGAACGGCTGGAAGCAAAAGAACAAAGGTTGAAATTAAAAGAGATTTTCAAAACCTTATTTTTATGTGGGAAGATATAAAAAATAAAACTGTAAAGTCTAACGCACCAAACCTAATTCATGATGAGGGTTCTATCATTAAAAGAGCAGTTCGTGATATGTATAATAGTGATGTAGAAGAAATTTTGGTGCAAGGTGAACTAGCTTTTAAAACATGTAAGAGCTACATGAAATCATTAATGCCTAGTCATACAAAAAAAATACAACAATATTCAAATGAAAATATTTTACTTTTCCAGAAATTTGGTATTGATTCGCAATTATCAGATATATTTAAACCTATAGTAAATTTAAAATCTGGTGGATATTTAGTTATAAATCATACTGAGGCTCTTGTTGCAGTTGATGTAAATTCTGGAAAAGCAACGAGAGAAAGGTCCATCGAAAAAACTGCATTCCAAACAAACTTAGAGGCTGCTCTAGAGTTTGCGAGACAAGCTAAATTGAGAGATCTTTCTGGATTAATTGTCATCGATTTCATTGATATGGAAGACTATAAAAATAGGAATACAATTGAAAGAAAATTAAGGGATGCTTTTAAACAAGATAGAGCAAGAATTCAGATAGGAGAAATAAGCTCTTTTGGGCTCTTAGAACTTTCAAGACAAAGGTTAAGATTATCTGTTTCAGAGACAACTACCGATGTATGTAATTTTTGTGGCGGTGTAGGACGCATTCAATCATTTGAAGTTACCTCAATGCAGATCCTTAGAGAAGCTGAAGAAAAGTTAGTTAGTAATCATCAAAATGAGATATTAATTTTAATTAATCCCAATTTATCAACTTATATTTTAAATAATAAAAAACAAAATATTTTTGATATTGAAAAAAGACATAAAGTTAAAATTCTTTTTAGTATTGATCAAAACTTGGCTATTTCTGATTTTAAAGTTGAAAATAATGAAGATAGAAAAACTTCTGAGTTGAAGTCAGATAACCAACATAAAGATAAAGTATCAAAAAAAAGAAAAAATCAAAAAAAATTACGTGACAGTAATGAAAATGATGTTGAAACAAACATTGCTATTTCTGAACAAATTGAACCTTCAGAAAGTGAAATTAAACCCAAAAGAGGTAGAAAAAAAGAACTAAGCTCAAGAAAGAAAAAAGAGACAACAAGTGACAGTTTTGAACAAAATAATAATGATTCTGACACTATTCAAATACATGAATTAAATCTAACCAAAAATTTTGATAATGAAGAAAAAAAACCTACAAAAAGAAGGACTAGAAAAATACAATCTTCCGCTAAAATTGACGTAGTTAATTTAAATACTGATAAAAAAAATATCAAAACAAAAAAAACTGGATGGTGGAATAATTAAATTTAATTTCTTAAAATTTTTTCTTTATTTTATTTTTTTTACCTCAAGCGCGTTAGCTAAAAATGTAAAAATTGTAAAAGATACAGAGATTGAGTTTTTTTTACAAAGCTTGATAAATAATTTTACAAATAACGAAACTAGTAAAAATTCTTTAATTAAGCCTTTAATTATTCTTGACAATTCTATGAATGCATTTGTTACTGGAAATAATTATATTTATATACACTCTGGTTTGTTAGAAAATATAGATTCTTATGAAGAATTAGAAGGAATTATAGCTCACGAAATTGGTCATTTAAAATTAGGGCATGTTGAAAGTAGAAAAATTTTATCAAAAAAGAATTCAAATTTTATAAATTTTGGAATATTTGCATTGCTTGGAGCATCGCTAGCTGGCTCGAATAACAGTTTAAATGGATCTATATTAATAGGAGCCGACTATTTTCAAAAAAAAAAATATAAGTATAATCGCAATCAAGAATTAGAAGCAGATATTTATTCAATAAAGGCTCTAAATAAGTTAAAGAAAAGCTCAATTGGCTTAAATAATTTTTTTAAAAAGGTTGAACAAAGAAATAAATTATTTGCTAGTAAAGATAACTATTATGCTTCTCATCCGTCTTCAGAAAATAGAATTGAAATAATCAATAGTTTATCTCATTTCAAAAATAGCAATCTCAATACTGTTATTTCTTACCAAAATATTGAACTAGATTTGCAAAAACTAAAAATTAAGCTTATAGCTCATTTAAATGACAAAATTAAATTAAATTTCATAAAAAAAGACTTAAAAGAGGAGAATAAAACTTTTTATTCATCTATATACTCGTATTTGAATCACGATTTTAAAAGTTCGATTGAATACGCAACAAAACTGCAAGAACAAAATAAAGAAAATCCGTTTGCAAATGAAATGTTAGGAAATTTATATTTCATTATAGGTAACTTTAAAAAAGCAGCAATAAATTATAATCTATCATTAAAAAAATTTGATAAACTTAATATTTCACCACCAGAGGATATTAAGTTATCATTTGCAAAATCGCTAATGGAAATTAAAAGTAAGAAATCTTTAATTAAATCTCTTAAAATTTTAGAACAACTAATTCCAATCAAATCTAATTCTTTGTATTTTTGGAAATTAATCGGAACAGCTACCAGTAAACTAGGATACAAGTCAGCAAGCATGGTAGCTATTGCTGAAGAAAAACTTCTAAAAAAAAAATATGATAAAGCTAAATTTTTTGCATCTAAAGCTTTAAAGTATAAAAATATTAAAACTTTGTATAAGATACGAGCTTTAGATATTATTAATATTAAATAGGAAGATCATAATGAAATTTAAATTTAAAACCTTAATTATTTTTATGTTTGTTTTTTCTATATCTAAACAATTGTTTGCACATGAGTTAAAAAAGGATGAAATTAACTCTATAATAAAAAACTTTATTTTAGATAATCCCAATCTAATAGAAAAAACACTTCAAAATTTAAATATAAAAAGATCTGAAAATAACTTTAAAATCGCTATATCTAATTTAAAAAAAGTTCCTAATCCTAAGTTAATAAATACAAATTCAGATATAACTATTTATGAGTTTTTTGATTATAATTGCGGGTATTGTAAATCTGTTATGCAAAATTTATTTAATATCTATAAAAAAGATAAAAAAGTAGATATCATTTTTGTTGAATACCCGATTTTATCAAATAGTTCTTTAACAGCTGCCATAGCAAGTTTAGCTTCAAGAAACCAAAATAAATATTTTGAATTTCACACTAGACTAATGCAACATTCAGGTAAAATTGATGATAAATTGATATTATCATTTGCAAAAGATTTAAAAATAGATATTCAACAATTAAAAAGTGATTATTCAAATGAACAATTGATGTTAATAATAAATAAAAATAGAGAAATAGCTAATAAATTAAATATTAGAGGCACACCAGCTTTTATTATTGGAAATAAAATTTATTCTGGTGCCATGAGTGAAAAAGATTTAGAAAAAGCAATAGAGGCAGAAAGAAAAAAAACTAATTAAATTTTTGGAGATACTTTTGAAAGATAAAATTTATATTATCAACGGCCCAAATCTAAATAAACTTGGGACTAGAGAGCCTGACAGATATGGAAGATTAACACTTCAAGAAATAGAAGATATGTGTAAAGAAAAATGCAACCAAATAAATTTAAGTTGTGTTTTTTTTCAGTCAAATATTGAAGGAGAAATTGTAAATAAAATTCATGATGCAATTGATGAAAATGTAAGAGGTATTATTATAAATGCTGCCGCCTTTACTCATACTTCTATAGCAATTCTTGATGCTTTAAAAATGTTCGAAGGCCTAATCATAGAAATACACATTACAAATATACATTCCAGAGAAAAATTTAGACATCACTCATTTATTTCCAAGGTTGCAAAAGGTATTATAGCTGGATTTGGAGAAGAATCATATTTAATGGCAATTGATTATCTTTACAAATTAAACAAGAAAAAGGTCTAAAATGAAAGAAAACTCAAACAAAGACATAGTATTCATCCATAAACTATCTCAATTAATGACAAAAGAAAAAATAACTAAATTAAAATATGAAAAATCTGGCATAAAATTATCTATTGATAAGAATACCTTTTCAGGAAATTTTACAACAAATCAAAATTCTAGTTTAGTAGAGACTGAAAATAAAAATAATAAAATTTTAGAAACTGAATCAAATCTTGATATAAACCACCCTGGTGCTCTAAAAGCGCCAATGGTTGGTACTGCATATATTTCTCCAGAACCTGGAAAGCCGCCTTTTATAAGAATGGGAGATACAGTTTCAAAAAATCAACCTTTATTAATTATAGAAGCAATGAAAGTGATGAATTCTATTAATGCAACAAAAAGTGGAAAAGTCGTTTTTATTGGTTTTGAAGATGGTCAACCAGTTGAATTTGAACAATTACTCGTAATTATAGAATAAAATGTTTTCTAAAATTTTAATTGCTAACAGGGGTGACATAGCTCTTAGAATATTGAGGGCATGTAAAGAACTTGAAATTAAAACTGTTGCTGTTCATTCTACAGCAGATAGTGAAGCAATGCACGTAAGATTAGCTGATGAAAGTGTTTGTATTGGCCCTCCTCATTCCTCAAAATCTTATTTAAATATACCTTCAATTATTACTGCAGCCAAACTTGTAGGGGCCGAAGCCATTCACCCTGGCGTTGGTTTTCTCTCAGAAAATTCATCTTTTGCTGAAATTGTTCAAGCACATGGAATTAAATTTATTGGTCCTAAAGTTCAACATTTAAACGACATGGGAGATAAGATTAAAGCCAAAGAAATTGCCAATAAAATTGGATTGCCTCTTGTTCCTGGCTCCAAAGGAGTTGTAAAAGATGTTGAAACAGCAAAAAAAGAAATCCAAAAAATTGGGTTACCTGTTTTAATAAAAGCATCAGCAGGTGGTGGTGGTAAAGGGATGAAAATAGTCCAAGATGAAGCTGATATAACAAATGCTTTTTTATCTGCAAAAAATGAAGCTAGAGCTGCTTTTGGTAATGATGATGTATATATTGAAAAATATTTGTCAAATCCAAGACATATTGAGGTTCAAATAGTTGGAGATTCTTTTGGTAATGTATTTCATTTAGGTGAAAGAGAGTGTTCTATACAGAGAAATCACCAAAAACTAATCGAAGAAGCACCATCCCCTGCATTAAGTAACGAAGAAAGAGAGTATATTTGTAATCTCTCATCTAAAGCTGCAAAAATAATGGAATATGAAAGCCTTGGCACAATTGAATACTTATATGAGAATGGAGAATTTTATTTTATCGAAATGAACACAAGACTTCAGGTAGAACACCCTATAACTGAAGCCATAACAGGAATAGATATTGTAAAAGAACAAATAAAAATTGCTTCAAATTTTCAACTTAAATGGAAACAAAAAGATATTAAGTTTAAAGGTCATTCTATAGAATGTAGAATCAATGCAGAGGACCCAAAAACCTTTATACCCTCACCAGGAAAAATTGAACAATTTCATTCACCAGGCGGTCTTGGTATACGTGTAGATTCAGGTATCTATTCTGGATATAACGTTCCCCCTTACTATGACAGTCTTATAGCTAAACTAATAGCTCATGGTCATAATAGACAAGAATGCATATTAAAACTTAAACAAGCAATTAAAGAAATGGTAATTGAACCAATACCCTCAACATTAGAGCTACATAAAAATTTACTTGAAAATTCGGATATAATTGACGGTAATTTTGATATAAAGTGGCTGGAACAAATTTATTTGAATGGGAAATAAATTTCATCAGAATTTGAGTTCTGAATTAATTTTACAAATCTATAAGCATGGTATTTTCCCTATGGCCAAGAATAGGTTTGATAAAGAGATTTATTTTATAAATCCAAAAAAAAGAGCAATATTACCTATTAAAAATTTTCATGTCTCAAAATCATTTTTAAGATTTATTAAAAAGAAACCATTTCGTATTACAGTTAATGCCAATTTCAAAAAAGTAATTAATAAATGTGCAACTGAAAATAGGACAGATACTTGGATTAACAAAACTATAGAAAAATTATATTTTAATCTCCACAAAATCGGTATCGCCCATTCTATAGAATGTTGGAAAAATAATGAAATTGTTGGTGGTATTTATGGGGTAGCATTGGGTGGATGTTTTTTTGCTGAATCTATGTATAGTTCAGTAAGTAATGCCAGTAAATTTGCATTAGTAAATTTAGTAGCTAGACTATATTTTTTAAAATATTCAATTCTAGATGTTCAATTTATGAATAATCATCTAAAGCAATTTGGAGCTTATGAAATAGATCAAGATTATTTCAAGAAAATGATATCTTTATGTATTAACGACAATATTAATTTTCAGTCTTTAAGTGTCAAAGATGAAGATTTATTTCGTAATGTATTATCTTTTTTGCATGAAATTAAAGAAACATCATAAACTGGATGTTCCATAGCATTTAAAGCTGGACTTGAAGCAAAAATCCAACCTTGAAAAATTGGCATATTTTCTTTTGCATCTGAGTATTGGTCAGATTTATCTAAAACTTTTATAAAAGCTATAGATTCTGGTTCGTTTAAAGGTTTAGAATAGACACACTTTTTTAGATTTATATCCAAAACACCAAATTTTTTTTGTAAACCAACTTTAATTTCAAATGTTTTGATTCTTGCTGAAATTTTATCTAAGCCCTGAAAAACCCCTAAATCTCCAATCAGCCATTCACTAGAAATCGAAATTTTACAAGTGGTAGAAATACATAAAGATATAATTAATAATAAAACTTTTCTCAAGTTTTCACTTACCACTAGACATAATCATTTTACCAATCATTTCACTAAAACTTAATGATGTTTGAGTATCGTAAATTACAGATTTATTTTTTAGAAAAGTTTCAGATGAACCTGGAATTATTTCTAAAAATTTTCCACCAAATAAACTGGATGAAGAGATTTTTGCTGTTGAATCATCTGGTATGCTTATCTCTTTATCAACTTCAAGCTCTACCATAACTTCAAATTCTTCTTTCTCTAGTTTAAAATTTCTAATTTTTCCGATTGTAATTCCAGATATTTTTACTTTGTCACCAACACTTAAGCCAGTCACAGTTTCGAAAATTGCTGATATTGATATAGTTTTGGAGCTTATATTTTTTTCTAGAGAAAATCCAAAAAGAATAAATAACAATGCTATCAAAATCACGCTAAATCCCATTAATGTTTCTATTAAACTATATTTCATAATTATTTTTTAGGTATCCATGGTTCATAATCTGCTGATGATTCTTGTCTTAATCCTTTTTCTAAGAGACTCCCCTTTGGTTTTATTGCAAATGCAGTTCCAGTTAAGTTGGGCAAATGTTCTTTTTGCCAATCATATATTTTTTTTCTCTTTAAAGGTGGTTTATTAGTAATTTTATGTAACCAAGCATGCCACATAGGAGGTATCTTAGAGGCTTCTACTTTACCATTAAAAATTACATACCTTTCATCTGATTTTTTTCGCTTATAATATTTATTCCCATATTGATCTTCACCAACTAAATTAGAAGTAAAGCGTATTATTATTTGAGAAATAATGTTCATAAGACCTTAGTAATATAATTTAAAACTACACAAAATAACTAATAAATTCAATTTTAAAAAAAAAATTCAATTAAATTAATTATTTAAAAAAAATTTAATTTAATTACTTTACTATTAGCTACTAAATACAGTATATTAAACCTTCGTCTTTACAAGATATAGTTACAATGCCTTTTTATTATTTTTTAAGGTTAAATAAAGAATCTTGATATAGGTAGTTTACTAACGAGAGGAATATAATGAAATTTACTAGGTTTTTTACAGAAGATAATTTAGATGTTTATAAAAATTTAAAATTTAAAACTACCTCAAGTGAGATTAAGAATCCTGACGGTACAATTGTATTTAGTGCCCCAGAAATAGAAGTTCCGGGCAATTATTCACAAGTTGCTGCAGACGTAATTGCTCAAAAATATTTTAGAAAAGCTGGAGTCCCTACTTTTCTAAAAAAAGTTAAAGAAAATAATATGCCTGAGTGGTTATCAAGATCTGAACCAGATGAAAATAAATTAAAAGCTATTCCTCAAGATGAAAGATTTGGTCCAGAGACATCCGCGAAACAGGTTTTTGATAGACTTGCAGGCACTTGGACATATTGGGGTTGGAAAGGCGGATATTTTACTTCAGAGAAAGATGCTAAAGTTTATTATGATGAAATGAGATATATGCTTGCTTCTCAAATGGGGGCACCAAATTCCCCGCAATGGTTTAATACTGGATTACACTGGGCTTACGGAATAGATGGGCCTAGCCAAGGACATTATTACGTAGATTATAAAACCGAAAAATTAGTTAAGTCAAAATCTTCATATGTTCACCCGCAGCCACATGCATGTTTTATTCAATCAATTAAAGATGATCTTGTTAATGAAGGTGGAATAATGGATTTGTGGGTAAGAGAAGCAAGATTATTTAAATATGGATCTGGAACTGGAACAAACTTTTCAAATCTAAGAGGAAATAGTGAAGAACTTTCAGGTGGTGGAAAATCATCTGGTATGATGAGTTTTTTGAAAATTGGTGATAGAGCTGCTGGTGCTATCAAGTCAGGCGGAACAACAAGAAGAGCTGCCAAGATGGTTACTGTAGATGTTGATCACCCAGACATTGAAGAATTTATTGACTGGAAAGTTGTTGAAGAACAAAAAGTTGCAGCTTTAGTTGCTGGATCTAAATCAACTGCAAAGCATCTTGGTGCAGTTATGGACGCCTGTAATATTGACGAATATGATAAAGATGACATATACAACACAAAATCAAATAAAAAACTTAAAGAGGCTGTTCTTAACGCAAGATCAGTTATGATACCAGAAAACTATATTCAAAGAGTTATTCAATTTGCAAAACAAGGATTTAAAGAAATAGAATTTAAAACTTATGATACTGATTGGGATAGTGAAGCTTATCTAACAGTATCAGGACAAAATTCTAATAATTCAATCAGAGTTACAAATGACTTTCTAAAAAAAGTTGAAAATAATAATGACTGGGAACTTATAAGAAGAACTGATGGAAAAGTTTTTAAAAAAGTTAAAGCTAAAGAACTTTGGAATAAAATAACAGAAGCAGCATGGTCATGTGCAGACCCTGGCCTGCAATATGATTCTACTATCAATGAATGGCACACATGTCCTCAAGAAGAAAAAATAAATGCTTCTAACCCTTGTTCCGAATATATGTTTATTGACGATACCGCTTGTAACCTTGCTTCATTAAACTTAATTAAATTTAGTAAAAATAATAAAAGATTAGATATTTCTGCTTTTGAACATGCGTGTAGGTTGTGGACATTGACACTTGAAATTTCTGTAATGATGGCACAGTTTCCTTCAAAAGAAATTGCTCAAAAATCTTTTGATTATAGAACACTTGGACTTGGTTATGCGAATATTGGTGGCCTCCTAATGTCATGGGGTGTTCCATATGATAGTGATGAAGGTAGAGCAATATGTTCATCCATTTCAGCAATCATGACTGGGATTTCATATACTACATCCGCTGAAATAGCAAAAGAATTGGGTCCCTTTTCAAAATATAAACTTAATTCAAAAGATATGTTAAGAGTGATTAGAAACCATAAAAGAGCAGCTGATGGCTTTAAAGATGGATACGATAGATTAACTATTAATCCAGTACCACTTATAAAAGAAGATTGTCCTTCTGAAGATCTTCCAAATGCAGCATCAAAAGCCTGGGAAAAAGCTTTAAATGATGGAAAAAAATTTGGATTTAGAAATGCACAAACTACTGTAATAGCTCCAACTGGCACAATTGGTCTTGTAATGGATTGTGATACAACAGGTATTGAGCCAGATTTCGCAATGGTCAAATTTAAAAAGTTAGCTGGAGGAGGTTACTTCAAAATTATTAACCAGGTTGTACCAGAAGCACTTAAAAATCTAGGTTATAGTAGTAAACAAATTACAGATATTAAGAATTATGTTTTAGGTACTGGCAGTTTAAAAAATTGTCAATCAATTAGTCATTCTGCTCTTAAAGAAAAAGGGTTTAAAGATGAGCAAATTAATCTGATTGAAAATTCATTAGAAAGCGCTTTTGATATTAAGTTTGTTTTTAACCAATTTACTTTAGGAAAAGATTTTTGCAAAAATGTTTTAAAAATTTCAGAAGATCAACTTAACGATTTTTCATTTGATATGCTTAACTTTTTGTCGTTTACAAAAGAAGAAACTGATGCCGCTAACATTCATGTTTGTGGATCTATGACATTAGAAGGAGCACCTCATCTAAGTGATGCTCATCTTAACGTCTTTGATTGTGCAAATGTATGTGGAAGAATTGGTAAAAGGTTTTTGTCAGTTGATAGCCATATAAAGATGATGGCAGCAGCACAACCTTTCATATCAGGTGCTATTTCTAAAACAATTAACATGCCAAACAACTCATCAATAGAAGATTGTAGCGATGCTTATATGTTATCTTGGAAGTTATGCCTAAAAGCTAATGCACTTTACAGAGATGGATCAAAATTAAGTCAGCCTCTTAATTCAAGTTTGATTGAAGATGAAGGTATTAATGATGAAGAAATTATAACTGAAAAGACAACCAAAGTTGTTGAAAAAATTGTTGAAAGAGTGTTGAGAGCAGAACGAGAAAAATTGCCCCATAGAAGAAAAGGATATACTCAAAAAGCCATAGTAGGAGGTCATAAAGTCTATCTTCGAACTGGTGAATATGAAGATGGTAAAATAGGTGAAATTTTTATTGATATGCATAAAGAAGGAGCTGCTTTTAGATCTTTAATGAATAATTTTGCAATTGCCGTTTCAATTGGATTACAATATGGGGTGCCTTTAGAAGAATTTGTTGAGGCGTTTACATTTACCAGATTTGAACCACAAGGTATAGTTACTGGAAACGATACCATTAAAATGTCGACATCTATTTTAGATTATATTTTTAGAGAACTGGCAATTTCCTATCTTGATAGACATGACTTAGGACATGTTGATGTAAATAACTTTGATACAAGTCCAACAGGCGTTGGGGTAAGAGGTGATGAAACAACTCATAAAGTTGCATCAAGAGGATTTGTTAGAAGAGAACTTAAAGTTGTATCTGGAGGTGGAGTAGATAATGTATCTATTTTACAGCCTAAAAATTATTTAGACACTCATGATAATGAGATAGAAGATATTAATAATGAAAATGAAATTAATGAAGTTCTAGTAAAACAAAACTCAACTATCTCTAAAGAAATCGAAGCTAAAATTAAAGGTTTTGAAGGTGAAGCTTGCGGAGAATGTGGTAACTTTACTTTGGTTAGGAATGGTACCTGTATGAAATGTAACACATGTGGTGCCACTTCTGGATGTTCTTAATTAATAAAAGTACATAATTTATGGATATAGAAGAAAATTTAAAAAAACATCAAATAGAGTTAGATGATGCTTCATCGCCAGCTGGTAATTATGTTCCTTATATTATAACTAATAAACTTGTTTTTATATCTGGTCAATTACCCTTTAAACAAGGAAAAATACCAATAACAGGTATTGTTGGAGAAACAGTTAGTTCAGATGATGCTATAGAAATGGCAAAATTATGTGCCCTAGCACTAATTAGCCAATTAAAATCAGCTTGTAATGGTGACCTAAATAAAGTTTCAAGAGTAATTAAATTAGGTGGATTTGTAGCTTCATCCTCATCTTTTACATCACAACCAACCATAATTAATGGTGCATCAGATATTATGGTTAAGGTGTTTGGTGAACAAGGAAAGCACTCTCGATTTGCAGTAGGTGTTTCAAGCCTTCCACTCAATGCACCAGTTGAAATTGAAGGAATTTTTGAGCTTAAATAAAATAAAATGAATTTGGATATAATTTCAGATATATCTAAGATTGGTTCTAAAGCTTGGAATAATTTAAATATTAATGACCATCCATTCACACATTATGAATTCTTATACTCTTTAGAAAATTCTAAATCTGTCTGCGCAGACACAGGATGGTATCCTCAACATATAGTTTTAAAAGATGTAAATGACAAAATAATTGGAATTTTACCTAATTACCTTAAAAGCCACTCATATGGAGAATATGTATTTGATCACAGTTGGGCACACGCTTATCAAAAAGCTGGAGGCACTTATTACCCTAAATTAATTTCAGCTATTCCTTTTACGCCAGTAAAAGGACCTCGTTTTTTGTATAAAGAAAGCAACAAAGAAATCGTAATTAAAAATATTAGTCAGTTTATAATGAATATTGCAGATAAAAATAGCTTAAGCTCTGCTCACATAAATTTTTTAGATGAAAATACTGATCATATTTTAGAAAAAAAAGGTTGGTTAAAAAGGATTGGTCTACAATTTCATTGGAAAAATAATGATTACTCTAATTTTGAAAACTTTTTAGGAGAACTAAAAAGTTCAAAAAGAAAAATGATTAAAAAGGAAAGAGATTATATAAAAAAAACAGGTATTGTTATAAACAGGATAAATGGTGATGATTTAAATTCAACAATTTGGGATCAATTTTATAAGTTTTATCTAGACACGATAGATAAAAAATGGGGAAATGCTTACTTAACAAGAGATTTTTTCTCATCTATATCAGATAAGTTAAATAAAAAAATTGTTCTCATCATAGCAAAAAAAGATGATCTTATAGTTGCTGGTGCCCTAAATTTCACCGATAAAAATTGCTTATATGGAAGAAATTGGGGAGCTAAAATCAATGTACCTTTTCTGCATTTTGAGATGTGTTACTATCAGGCTATAGATTATGCAATCGATCAAAAACTAAAGTTTGTAGAAGCCGGTGCTCAAGGACATCATAAAATTAAAAGAGGTTATTTAGCTAAACCAACTTTTAGTTACCATTATCTTCCAAACTTATCATTTAGAGATGCAGTTTCAGCATTTATAGATGATGAAAAAAAACATGTTCAGGAAAATATTGATTATGTCAATAATAATGATAACCCATTCAAATACAAAAACTAAATATTAACTTTTGTATTTTTTTTATCAGATGTTTTAGTAGAGGATTCAGATTTAATAATTAATTCATCATTTTTATCATCTACGAAAACATTTCCCCCTTTGACTAATTTTCCAAACAAAAGTTCATCAGCTAGTGGTTTTTTAATCATTTCTTGAATTAATCTATTTAGAGGTCTTGCCCCAAAGACTTTATCGTATCCTTTTTTAGCTAACCAATTTCTAGCTTCATCTGAAAGCATTATAGAAACACCTTTATCAGATAATTGGGCTTCTAATTGCATTACAAATTTATCTACAACCATTTTAATAACCTCTATATCTAAATAATCAAATGGTATAACTGCATCTAACCTATTACGAAACTCTGGAGTAAACAATTTTTCTATTGCTTGAGTATCAGCATCATTTTTTGTGTCATTTAAAAATCCAATAGATGATTTAGACAGCTCTGAAGCCCCAGCATTAGTAGTCATAATTAAAATAACATTCCTAAAATCTACTGACTTACCATTATTATCAGTTAATTTACCGTGATCCATTACTTGAAGTAATAAGTTAAACAAATCAGGATGTGCTTTTTCAATTTCGTCTAAAAGTAATACTGAATGAGGGTTTTGATCAATTGCATCAGTTAATAATCCTCCTTGATCAAAACCAACATAACCTGGAGGAGCTCCTATCAACCTAGAAACCGTATGTCTTTCCATATATTCTGACATATCAAATCTAGTAAGTTTAATGCCGTACGATTCAGATAACTGTCTCGCCACTTCAGTTTTCCCAACACCGGTAGGTCCAGAAAATAAATAGCAACCTATTGGTTTTTCTCCTTCTCTGAGGCCTGCTCTTGATAATTTTACACTTGAAACTAAAGCAGATATAGCTTTGTCTTGACCATAGACCATTCTTTTTAGATCACTTTCTAAATTTAAAAGTGCCTTTTTATCGTCTTTAGAAACATGTTTTGGAGGTATTCTAGCAATTAAAGCAACGGTTTCTTCTATTTCTTGTTTATCAATGGTTTTCTTTCTTTTGTTTTGTGGTAAAAGCATTTGCGCAGCAGCTGCTTCGTCGATTACATCAATAGCTTTATCAGGAAGTTTTCTTTCATTTATATATCTAAAAGATAATTCAACTGCAGTTTTAATTGCGTCATTAGTAAACTTAATTTTATGGTGGTCTTCATATCTTGACTTAAGCCCCATTAAAATTTTGATTGCATCATCGACATTAGGTTCTTTTACATCTATTTTTTGAAACCTTCTTACCAAAGCTCTGTCTTTATCAAAATAGCCTCTATATTCTTTATATGTAGTTGAACCAATACATCTAAGTGTTCCAGTTTGAAGAACAGGCTTTAATAAATTTGAGGCATCCATTGCACCACCGCTTGTAGCACCAGCACCAATTATCGTATGAATTTCATCGATAAATAATATTGCATTTTCATTCTTTTCAATTTCTTTAATGACAGCTTTTAAACGTTCTTCAAAATCTCCTCTATATCTTGTACCTGCTAAAAGTGCACCCATATCCAGAGCATAAATCTCAGATTTCAATAACACTTCTGGAACCTCGCCTTTAACAATTTTATCTGCAAGTCCTTCTGCTATAGCTGTTTTTCCTACACCAGGATCGCCAACTAATAGAGGATTATTTTTTGTTCTTCTACACAAAACTTGTATAGTTCGATCAATTTCTTTTTTTCTTCCTATAACTGGATCAATTTTTCCAGATGCAGATTTTTCATTTAAATCAACAGCATATTTTTTTAATGCACTTTCCTTTTTAGGGTTTGTTTGATTGTCTACATTTGTATCTTCATCAGTTTTAGATTGAGAATAGTTTGGATCCTTTGCAAGACCGTGACTAATAAAACTAACAGCATCTAATCTTTTCATATTCTGCTTTTGAAGTAGATATACGGCATAACAATCTCTTTCAGAAAACATAGCAACTAAAACATTAGCACCGTTTGCCTCATTTTTTCCTGATGATTGAGTATGTATAACAGCTCTTTGAACAACGCGTTGAAACCCTGATGTTGGCTGAGTATCTATGTCTTCATTTGAACTAACAATTGATTTTAAATCTTTATCTAAATAACCATTTAAGTCTCCTTCTAAAAGTTTTATGTCAACACCACAAGCTTTAAATACTTCTACTGCATCTTTATCTTCTAATAATGAGAATAATAAATGCTCTAATGTAGCAAATTCATGCTTCTTTGAAGATGCTATATTCATTGCACGTCTTAATGTTTCTTCTAATGATCTTGATAGCATTATTTATTCCTTTTCTAGTTGTAATTGAAGTGGATGTTCATATTTACGGGCATAATTTGTAACTTGTACTGCTTTAGTTTCTGCAATTTCGTATGTATAAATACCACAAACACCAATACCTTTTTGATGAACATGAAGCATAATTTGTGTGGCTTCATCTTGTCTTTTTCCAAAAAATTTTTCTAAAACCTCAATAACGAACTCCATTGGTGTATAATCATCATTTAACATCAAAACTTTGTACAAAGATGGTTTTTTTGTTTTAGGTTTTACTTTTGTTAATACACTACCATCAGTTTGATTATTATCTTCTGATTCAGATCGGATTTTGTAATATTTTCTTCTCATATATTTAATTTAATAATTAAAGACTTTGGTATCAATACTTTTAGAAAAAATTTTATAAATTAGGTCTTTTTAAACATCTAAATATTGTATATAAATATATATATATATCAATATAATGTATCATTATTTACTATAAGTAGAATTTTTAAATGAATATTCTTATCCCATTTAAAACATCAGGCATAAAAATTTTGATGTTATTTGTTTTTTTTTCAAGTTCATTTTATTTTAATAAACCTTCTCATGGAAAATATGCATCAATTATTATAAATGAAAAATCAGGAAAGGTTTATCATTCAATTAATGCTGACACAATGAACTATCCCGCTTCGCTCACTAAAATAATGACAATTTACATGATTTTTGAAAAATTAAAAAATAAAAAAATTAAAATGAATACTAAACTTAAAGTATCTAATCGAGCTTCAAGGCAACCTCCTTCAAAACTAGGATTATACCCAGGTCAAAAAATTACAGTTAAACAAGCAATTCTTGCGCTTGTTACTAAATCAGCAAATGATGTCGCAACTGTTGTTGCAGAAAATTTTGAAAAAACTGAAAGAAGATTTGCTTATAAAATGACCAGAAAAGCAAAGAGTATCGGTCTTACTCGTACTATTTTTAGAAATGCATCTGGACTTCCAAACAAAGGCCAACTTTCTACAGCAAGAGACATGGCAAAACTAGCAATAGCGATTAGAAAAAACTTTCCTGAATTTTTTTATTTTTTTAATAAGAAATCATTTGTGTTTAATAATATTGAATATCGTAATCATAATAATTTACTTAGTTCTTATTTTGGCGCAGATGGTATTAAAACTGGCTATACAAACGCATCAGGATTTAATTTGGTAGTTTCTGTTGAAAGAAATGGTCAAAGAATAATTGGGGTTGTTTTTGGTGGAAAAACTGCAAGAACTAGAGACAAACATATGATTAAGTTATTAAATAAATTCATAAAAACTCCTATTGTACGAACTGCTAAACTCTCTGAAATACCTTCTAAGAGACCTGATTTTATTTCATATCCTGTTGTAAAAAAACCAAAAAACTTCTCTGCTTATACTATCGATTACTCAGAAGATTGGTTTATACAAATAGGAGCTTTTAAAAATAAACTTAATGCACATATCGCAGCAAAAAAGGCTCGTAATGCAGCACCTGAACAACTTGGTAATTTACCTGCTTCTTTACAAAAAATTTATAAACCTTTAGAAAATGTAGAAGTTAAAAAATCTTTATGGAGAGTTAGGTTTATTGAATTGGCTGAAAATCAAGCGAGATCTGTTTGTGCTGAACTATGGTCATCAGGACTAAGTTGTATCCCTTTACCTCAAAAGAGCTTAAATTAGTTCTTTATTTCACAATCAAAAGTTGGTTCCAACTAGTTGTGTATGATTTGGATTTAAAATGAGATTTCATGTTCCATTTACTTTTTTTCATTTTTGATTTTAACAATCCTTGAGATCCATAAAATAGAGTTTTTGAACCCATTTTATTATTAATACAATCTAGCATTATCATTCGTTTATTTGATAATACATTATCTTTTTTATTTTTATTAAACAAACTTCCCTGAATAGTATAATCTTCTGATTTATAAAAAGAGCTAACTTCATCTAAACTGATTTCTACATTTTTAATTTTTAAGTCAAGTAGCGTAACCCCAATTTTTTTATAACTAAATCCCAAACGATAAATTTTTTCTAATATTCTAAATCCACCTTGGATCAAATCAGGTGTATTATTTATGGGCTCATCAAACTTTATCACTCCAGAGTTATTATATTGTGATTCACTTTTTTTAAATTTGTTTGTATTAATAAAAACACATAAAGAACTGCATAAACCTCTTTGTAATCGAAGTTTTTCAGCTGCTCTAAAAATATGGTTTGATAATGCTTCTTTTAAACTTTGTAAATCTGATACCATTTCTCCGAATGAACGTGAAACCGTAATAGATTTTTTAGAATGAACTTGTTCCAAATCTAAAGCTGAAATACCTCTTAATTCGTATACTATTCTTTTTCCAACAACAGAAATATGTTGTTTTATGTGATTAGGATTAGCTCTCTGTAATTGCAAGGCATTGTTTATACCAATTTTTTTTAATCTATTGGCCCAACCTTTTGATATTCCCCAAATTTTTTCAAGTTCTAAATCATTTAATACCTGAGTAATTTGACTTGAATCTTCAAGTTTATAAACCCCTTCATTTACATATTTTTTTGCTATTCTATTAGCTAATTTTGCTAACGTTTTAGTTGGTCCTATTCCTACAGAAACAGGTATGCCTGTCCATTGATATATTTTTTTCTTCATAAAAATCATTTTTTGATAAATATTACTTTTGTTAAATCCGTCTAAACCTAAAAAAGCTTCATCTATAGAATAAACTTCAACATCTGGTGTGAAGTGATAAAAAGAATTCATTACTCTAGAAGACATGTCTCCATATAAAGTATAATTAGATGAATAAACTGTTACCCTATTTTGTTTAATTAAATCTTTCCATAAATGAAGTGGTGCACCCATAGGAATACCCAAAGCTTTAGCTTCATTTGATCTGGCTATTATACATCCATCATTATTTGATAAAACAATAACAGGTTTATTATTAATAGATGGATTAAAAACCCTTTCACAAGATACATAAAAATTATTACAATCAACTAATGCATACAATTTTGTTTACCTTTTTTAGTAAACGGAATGAATAGCTGTGACAACTACTCCCCAAATTTCAATATTCATATCTTCTTTTATCTCAATTGGTTTATATAAAGTATTCTCTGGCATTAAAATTAATTTTCCAGATTCTTTATACAGCCTTTTAACAGTCATGTGACCATCAACTACAGCAATAACTATTTTGCCGTGTGAAGGTTTTAGACTTCTATCTACTATCAATATATCATTATCATTAATTCCAGCACCGATCATAGAATCTCCATTGACACGAACAAAAAAAGTTGCCGCTGGATGTTTAACTAAATGGCTATTTAAATCTAAATTTTTCTCTAAATGATCATCTGCAGGTGAAGGAAATCCAGCAGATATTTTACAGCTATATAAAGGTAACTCTGAATCTGAATGAGCTACTTCATTTTTCAAAAGATTAGGTAAATCAAATATTTTAATACTATCTTGAGGTGAATAATGTCCATTTAAAATTAATATCTTTTTTGTTTTTTCTATACTTTCAATCATTTAATTCCTCTTTGTTCATGTTTTGTTCTATTTATACATAAAAAAGAAGTAATTGAAAAGGTTTTTCAACAGTAATTTAAAAAATATTACAATTTTTTATATTTATCTATTAGTGATTCTAAATCATGATCAACTTTTTCGTCATAACCATTTTTTGATGAAAAAAATGCCAAGGCCATTAAACCTGAGCCTATAATAAAAGACATAACAATACAAATTACAATAGCAAAAAACCCATGATTACTGATAGTAATAAAGTCCCAATTAAACCATAGTTTAATAGAAAAATATAACACAAGAAATAATACTGCTAGAAAAAGAGATGTAATTATCTTGTTTTTTGTAAAGAACATAAGTATAAAGTCAACTTTCTATCGACAACTGATTTTCAACAAGATTGTACCAATAAGAGATACCTAAAGGGATAATTTCATCATTAAAATCATATTTCGAATTATGTAACATACAACCACTTTTTCCTTTGCCTGCACCTAACCATATATAAGCTCCTGGTTTTTTTTCAAGCATATAAGCAAAATCTTCAGCACCCATAGATGGTGCAAGATTATCTTTAACAGCTTTAGTTTTAACTACTTTTTTTGCGACTTCAATAGCGATATCACTTTCTATAGAAGTATTAATAGTAACAGGATAACCCTCATTAATTTCAATCTTTGCAGTACATCCATAGGCATTTGCGGTCGAATTGCAAATGTCAATAAATTGTTCTTTAACTAAGGATCTTGTTTTAGGATTCAATGTTCTTATCGTTCCAATAAAATTAGCATCTTGTGGAATAATATTAAAGGCTGTACCAGATTCTATTTTAGTAACTGAAACAACAACTGGATCAAGAGGATTTTGTTTTCTAGAAACTATCTGTTGCAAAGATTGTATCACACCAGAAGTAGCAATTATTGGGTCAGATGCATGATGTGGAGAGGCAGCATGACCTCCAACACCGTTAATTAAAACTCTGAATTGATCAAATGATGCCATCACAGGACCTTTGTGAACAGCTATTTCTCCAACATCTAAACCTGGCCAGTTATGTAATCCCCAAACGCTTTCCATTGGAAAGTGATCAAATAGACCATCATTAATCATTTTTAAACCGCCCCCGCCTCCTTCTTCAGCCGGTTGAAAAATAAAATATACTGTACCACTAAATTTTTTTTCTTTTGAAAGAATTTTTGCTGCACCAAGAAGCATAGCAACATGTCCATCGTGACCACAAGCATGCATTTTTCCAAAAAACTTTGACTTATAGTCAAAATCATTTTCTTCTTCAATAGGCAGTGCATCCATATCAGCTCTTAAACCTATTGAACGGTTACTTTTATGTTCTTGAGAGTTAGAACCTTTTAAAACACCTATAACACCTGTTTTTCCAACCTTATCATGTACTTCTATCCCAAATGATTTTAGCTTTTCAGTTATAAACTCTGCAGTCCAATTTTCTTCATAACAAAGTTCTGGATTAGCATGAAGTTCCTGTCTCCAAGTCATAACTTCTTTATGAATCTTTTGAATGTTTTCTGAAATATTCATTGTTTAATAATATGTTTAAGTATAATGATTAAAATCTTAAAAACAAATTATTCTATACATATAATTAAATGAAAAATCCAAACACGTTAACTCAAAAAATATTATTTATATTTTTACCCTTTTCAGCTGGCTACTTTTTATCTTACGTTTACAGATCTACTAATGCAATATTGGCTCCTTATCTTAACCAAGACTTAGGAATCAATGCAGAACAACTTGGTCTAATTACTTCAGTTTATTTTTTAACATTTGCTTTATTTCAATTACCATTAGGAATTCTACTTGATAAATTTGGAGCAAGAAAAGTACAAACCGTTTTGTTCGTCATAGCATCCTTAGGTGCGTCATTATTTGCATTAGGTGATTCTGTATTTTCCCTGACAATAGGGAGAGGGTTAATAGGCTTAGGTGTTTCTGGTGCTTTAATGGGTGCTTTTAAAGCGATGTCTATTTGGTTTCCAAAAGAACGACTAAGTTTATTAGTTGCATTATTTTTAGCTGTTGGAGGATTAGGAGCAATCTCAGCGTCAACACCTTTAGAATACGCTCTTCAAATAACTGATTGGAGGTCTATTTATTTTGCATTATCATTAACAACTTTAATAGTTGGGTTTTTAATTTTCATAATTGTGCCAGAAAAGAAAATTATACATGAAAAAGAAGAGCCAGTGTTAAAAGTTCTTAAAATAATTTATACTAACTATCATTTTTGGAGAGCTGGACCTTTAGCAGGTTTGGTAGGTGGTACAACAATGGCAATTCAAGGCTTATGGGCAGGACCATGGCTTGCTGATGTTGGAAAATTTACTCAAACAGAAATAGCTGAAATACTTTTCTTATTCACAATATCTATGACAGTTGGAATAATACTCATGGGTATCATCTCAGATAATTTAAGACAAAAAAATATTTCAACAATTAGTGTTATGGTCGGAATGATAATTATATTAATAATGCCAACCGCAATTATAACTTTTGGATTACTTCCAAAAGCAATATGGCCTTGGGTTTTGTTTAGCCTAACGTCTTTTTGTGCAACATTATCATATTCGGGATTGAGTGACTATTTTCCATTAAATTACGCAGGAAGAGTTTCAACAGCTGTAAATTTAATAACATTTATGATTGCCTTCATTGCTCAATACGCGATAGGAGCAATAATGCAACTTATTGAACCAGGCAAAATGACTGGTTACTCACTATTTTCATACCAGGTAAGCTTTGGTGTTTTTCTTGGGTTAATAATAATTTTATTAATGAATTATTTTATAATGACTTATTTAAAAGGTACTAAGGATAATATCTCTGGCATTCCCAAAGGTTAGAGTGATCTGAAGGTTTTAAGATAAACCTATCATGTAATCTAAAATCTCCATCTTGCCAAAACTCAAACTCATTTGGCACGATTTTGAAACCACCCCAGTGCTTTGGTCTTGGTACATTCTCATTAAATTTATTTTTAAATTCTTCAACTCTATTTAATAAAGTATCTCTATTTTTTAATGGTTGTGACTGAATGGAAGCCCAAGCTCCTATTCGACTACCTAATGATCGACTTTCAAAATATTGATCTGATATCTTTTCAGGAATTTTATCAATTTCACCGACTACCCTTACTTGACGATTTATAGACTTCCAATAAAAACATATTGCCACTTTACCTGTTTCAAAAATTTCTTTAGATTTTCTACTTTCGTAATTTGTATAAAAAACAAAGTTTCTATTAATAATATCTTTCAATAAAACTGTTCTTACAGATGGAAATCCACTTTTAGAGACAGTAGCTATTTGCATAGCGTTAGGATCTTTGATTTCTTTATCTTTCGCTTCTTTGAACCATTTTTGAAAAAGTTTGATTGGATCTAATTTTTTATCTAATTCCATAATTTATTATGTTCAAATTTTTGCCATATTTGTAAGTATTATATAGTCTAATTTAAAAGGAATTAAAGTAATGAAATTTTTAATTAGTGTTTTATTTATATTTATATCATCTATTAGCTACTCAAAAACCATAACTATACAAACGAATGGATATATAGAATCAGTAGAAGTTTTAAAAAAATATATAACTCAAAATATACCTAAAAGAGAAAAAGTGTGCGAAATTAAAAGAGTTCCTGTACAAAATGCTTCTCAAGGGTTTGGAGCTGATAATTTAATCGGCGCTTTAATTGGAGGTGCTATTGGAAATAAAATCGGTGAAGGTGGTGGAAAACAAGGATCTACAGCTATAGGCGCATTGATTGGTTCAGAAATAGTAAGAAATGACAAACAAGCTAGAGCAAGCGATAATGAATTTGTTGAAAAAGAAGTTTGTAGAATTCAAAACATTACATATACAGAGACATCTGAACAAATAACCGGCTACAAATTGAATATTGATGTTGACGGTCAAATTTTAGAATTCATAAGCAAAAAGTCTTATAATCCTGGTGATGTAATAAATATTAGAAAAAGAATTAGTTATTCACTAGATTAATTTAAATAATTTTATCTGTTTAAATTTATTATAATCTATTATAATGAATAAACTTATACAAAGTAACTCTATATGAATAATTTAATGAAAAATAAACGTGGTTTAGTGATGGGAGTTGCTAATGATAAGTCCATAGGTTGGGGTATTGCTAAAGCTATTGCTGACCAAGGAGGAGAGCTTGCATTCACCTATCAAGGTGAGGCACTAAAAAAAAGAGTTATTCCACTAGCAGATAGCGTAAATTCTAATATAGTTCTCCCCTGCGATGTCTCAAACGATGAAGATATAGATAATACTTTTAATGAACTAAAAAAAATATGGCCTAAAATTGATTTCTTAGTTCATGCTATTGCTTTTTCCGATAAAGATGAACTCAAAGGTGAATATATTGATACATCAAGAGAAAATTTTATAAACACTATGGATATTTCTGTATATTCATTTACAGCAATTGCTCGTAGAGCATCAATAATGATGCCTGATGGTGGGTCATTATTAACTTTAAGTTATTATGGTGCTGAAAAAGTAATGCCACATTATAACGTTATGGGGCTAGCTAAATCTGCCCTTGAAGCTTCCGTTAGATACTTAGCTACAGATTTAGGTAAAGATAAAATTAGAGTAAATAGTATTTCTGCAGGACCAATTAAAACTCTTGCAGCAAGTGGAATTGGAGATTTTAGGTACATTTTAAAATGGAATGAGTACAACTCACCTATGAAAAGAAATGTAACATTAGAAGATGTTGGTGGTAGCGCTGTATACCTGCTTTCCGATATGTCTACAGGTGTATCTGGTGAAACTCATCATGTAGATTGCGGTTATCATGTTGTAGGAATGAAAGCAATTGATGCCCCTGACATGACACCTCCTAATAATAATTGATATTATGTCATATAACTCATTTGGTAATTTATTTAGATTTACAAGCTATGGTGAAAGCCATGGACCAGCTATTGGATGCATAGTTGATGGAGTTCCACCAAATATTAGCCTAAAAGAAAAGGATATCCAAAAATTTCTTGATAGGAGAAAACCTGGGCAATCAAAATTTGTAAGTCAAAGAAAAGAAAGTGATAAAGTTGAAATTCTTTCAGGTGTGTTTGAAAATAAAACAACTGGCCATCCCATTGCACTAAATATAAAAAATGAGGATCAAAGAAGTAAAGATTATAACGAAATTGCTAACAAATTTAGACCAAGTCATGCTGATATAACATATCATGAAAAATATAAAATTCGTGATTATAGAGGTGGTGGAAGATCAAGTGCAAGAGAAACAGCTGTTAGAGTTGCTGCTGGAGCAATTGCTTTTAAAATACTAGAAGACCGTTTTCCAAAACTATTCATTAAAGCAAGTGTAATTCAAATAGGAAAACACAAAATTAACAAAGAAAATTTCTCATGGAATGAAGTTGACAACAACCCATTTTTTTGTGCAGATAAAGAGACTGTACCAGTTTGGGAAAAAGATTTGAATTTGTTAAGAAAAAGTGGAAATAGTACTGGTGCAATTATAGAAATTATAGCTGAAAATATTCCAAAAGGTATAGGAAGCCCAATTTACAAAAAACTTGATTCTCAAATTGCAGAAGGATTAATGTCTATAAATGCTGTGAAAGGTGTAGAAATAGGATCAGGCTTCAAATCAGCATCATCTACTGGAAGTGAAAATAATGACGAAATATTTCCAGATAATGACGGTGGATATATTTTTAATACAAATAATGCTGGTGGAATTTTAGGTGGGATTTCAACAGGTCAACCAATAGTTGCTAGTTTCGCTGTAAAGCCAACAAGCTCTATATTGATTGAAAAAAATTCGGTTGATGTTAAAAATCAAAAAACAAAAATTATTACTAAAGGCAGACATGATCCTTGTGTCGGGGTTAGAGCTGTACCAATAGCTGAAGCTATGATGGCTATTATATTAGTAGATCAAATTATGATGCATGAAGCACAAATTGGTTCTTTAGCCAAATAAATTTCAAATTACTTTTGACCGTAAATTAGAAATTCTTTATTGCCTTTTGGCCCAAGTATAGGACTGTCAATAATACCTTTTACACTTAAATCAATTTTATTTTCAAAAAAAAATCTTATATCATCCACTACCATCTGATGGTGCTCAGCATTTTTTACCACACCTCCTTTTCCTAAAAGGTCTTTTCCAATTTCAAATTGTGGTTTAATTAAACTTATAATCCAGCCATTTTTTTTTAAGAATTTAATATTTGGTTTAATGACTTTTTTCAAGGATATAAATGACACATCACAAACAATCGCATCTAATTTATCACTTATCATATCACTATCTAAATACCTTGCATTTGTTTTTTCTAAAACCTTTATACGTACATTGTTTCTTAAATTCCAATCTAATTGTCCATAACCAACATCCACGCTATAAACTTTTTTTGCTCCTTTTTTTATTAACACATCTGTAAAACCTCCCGTACTTGAACCAATATCCATTGCTGTAATATCTGTACAATCAATATCAAATTCAGTTATAGCTTTATCTAGTTTGTAGCCTCCGCGTGAAACCCATATTTTATTTTTTTTTTTTAAAAGTATATTACAATTTGTTTCGACTTTAGTGCCTGGCTTATTAATCCTTTGTGAATCAATAAATACATTACCTGACAATATTAATCCGATTGCTTCTTGTCTGCTTTTCACAAGATTTTTATCAAAGAGCAATTTATCAATACGAACTTTAGTTATTTTTATAACCTTTGTTGATCTTTAAATTTAATTTAATTTTTTGAGATTCTATGTCTAATTTAATTTTATTACATATACCATTTATATCTAAGTTAGCTTCAATCAATTGTTCATTTTGAGAGGCATGTTCTTGAAATAAATCTGGTAAATTTAAAGTTCTTATTATCCTAGAATTTGTATTTAACAGATCACTAGAAGTAATAATATTTAAGCAATGAGAAGAAAATCCACCTCGAGATCCTTCTTCAACTATATATAAAATTTTATGAGTTTTATAAAGATTTAATAAAAGATCTTCATCAATTGGCTTTGCAAATCTTGCATCTGCTACAGTTACATCATATCCTTCAGATTCAAGCTTTTTTGAAACTTCTAATGCTGTTTCTAATAAAGTTCCAATAGATAAAATAGCTATATCTGTTCCTTCTTTTATTATTCTTCCTTTTCCAATTGGTAGCTTTACTAGTTTTTTTGAAATTTCCATTCCTGTAGCTTCGCCTCTTGGATATCTACAAAATATTGGTCCAGAATTATATAAAGAAGATGTATAAACCATGTTTTTTAATTCATTTTCATCACTTGGAGCCATAACAACAACATTTGGCAAACAAAGTAAATAAGCTAAGTCAAAAGCTCCGGCATGAGTAGATCCATCTGCGCCAACTAAGCCTGCTCTATCTAACATAAATTTTACAGGTAATTTTTGTATTACTACATCATGAATAACTTGATCATAAGCTCTTTGAAGAAAAGTGGAATATATTGCAACAAAAGGTTGTATGCCTTGGGAAGCAAGTCCAGCAGCAAATGTAACAGCATGTTGTTCAGCTATACCAACATCAAAAAATCTATTTTCAAATTTTTCTTTAAATTTGTTAAGACCTGTGCCTGATGGCATGGCAGCTGTAATTGCTGTTATTTTTTCATTGTCTTCTGCGATATTACATAATGTATCTGCAAAAACTTCAGTATAAGTGGGTATATTTGAAGATGATTTAATAGAATTTCCAGTTACAACATTAAATTTTGAAACAGCATGATATTTTTCATCTGAAACTTTTGAGAAAGGATGACCTTTCCCTTTTTCAGTGACAACGTGAAGTAAAACAGGTCCATGTCTAGATCCATCATTTAAATTTTTTAGAACCTTGACTAAAGTTTCAACATCGTGACCATCTATAGGGCCTAGATAAAACATCCCCATTTGGCTAAAGAATGTATTATCTTGTGTTAAAATATTTCTTGCTAAATCCTCAGCTTTTTTTGCTGTTTGACTGATCTGTTGAGGAAAAATTTCAACCATTTTTTTTGCAATTTCTCTCACTGAATTAAAGGGTTCGCTAGATACGATTTTAGACAAATAGTTACTTAAAGCACCAACTGCAGGAGCTATAGACATCCTATTATCATTTAAAATGATAATCATATCGCTATCTAATATACCTGCATTATTTATACCTTCATAGGCTAATCCAGCACTCATAGCTCCATCACCAATTACAGCGATAACTTTATTGTTTTCTTTTTTTATATCTCTAGCTACAGCCATACCTAATCCAGCAGAAATAGATGTTGAGGAGTGTCCAGCACCAAAGTGATCATGAATTGATTCACTTCTTTTAAGAAAACCAGAAATACCATCTTTTTGTCTCAAAGTGTGAAGATCTTTTCTTCTGCCAGTTAAAATTTTATGCGGATAAGCTTGATGTCCTACATCCCAAATCAATTTATCTTTGGGTGAATTAAATACAAAATGAAGCGCTACAGTTAACTCAACTACACCCAAACCAGCTCCTAAATGGCCACCAGTTTTTGATACAATCTCTATTAATTCCTCTCTCAACTCTGTAGATAAAATTTTTAAATTCTCAATATTTAGACTTTTTAAATCTTCAGGAGAGTTAATTTTTTCTAAAAATAATTTTTTCTTTTTTTTGTCTGACATTATTTTAATGGCTTCTTTTAACAATATAATCTGCTAGTAATACAAGATTTTTGGCGTAATTACCAAAAATATTTAAAGATTCTATCGATTTTTCTAAACTATCATTCATTTTTTGAATTGATTTTTCTTCGCCATAGTAATTTACAAAGTTTGGCGTTTCGTTAGATTGATCTTGATGAATAGGTTTTCCAAGCTCTTTTGAATTACTATTTAAATCTAATAGATCATCTTTTATTTGAAAAGCTAATCCCAAGTTTCTGGAGAAATTTTGTAGTTCTATCATCTGATTATCTTGTGCATTACAGATTATTGAACTTAAGGTAACACAGCATTCTAAAAGGGATCCTGTTTTCTTTTGTTGAATCCAAATTATATTATCCTCACTTAAGTCATTGTGTGTAAAATCTATATCTCCTTGTTGTCCTCCAACCATACCAGAAAACCCAATAGCTTTTGACAACTCAAAAACTAATTTTGAAATTTTATCTATATTTTCGAAGTTTCTTGGATTTGAAATTAATTCAAACCCCCAACTTTGGAGTGCATCTCCAGCTAATATTGCAGTAGCCTCATCAAACTTTTTATGTGTTGATTTTTTCCCTCGTCTATAATCAGAATTATCCATGGCTGGCAAATCATCATGAATTAATGAATATGTGTGTATAGCTTCTATAGCTGAAGCTATAACAATTAATTCATTATTTTTTATTTTATCAAAAGTTAAATTATTTATATCTGAAACAACTTTACCAACTTCAATTACAAGAAAACTTCTAATTTTTTTTCCACTTCCTAAAATAGAATATTTTATAGCTTGTATAAGTTTTTTATTTAAACCTTCATTTCTAGGTAAATTTTTTTTTATGAAAGAATCTACTTTTTTACTATTTCTTAATAAAGTATTTTGGAAGTTTTTAAATTTTAAATTCACTCATCTAAACTTTGTTTAAGATTTTTATTTTTATTTTCTTTTTCTTCTATCTCTTCAACTTTTAGTTTGGCTTCATTTAATCTTTTTTCACATTGTTCTTTTAAAATTGATCCTTTCTCGTAAGCCTTGATAGCATCATCGAGTGATATATCTCCTTTTTCAAGATTAACCACAATTTCTTCTAACTCTTTTAAAGCTTCTTCAAATGATAATTCTTTTTTCATTTTGTACCTTGAATTAAGATAAATAATTTTATCTAGAGGTGTCAATTATAATATAATCTATACTTTCTTGAATTTGTTTGAACATGCAATCCTCAAAGCCAGAATGAGCTCCTTCTTCAACCATTTTTAAACTTGATTCTGACCAAATTTTTGAAAGCTTATAAGCATTTTCAGGTGGACAAATGATATCATGTCTTCCTTGTATGACATGGCATGGTATTTTACTAACTTTATGTACGTTTTTTAAAATAAACCCATCCTTAATAAAACAATTATTTACAAAATAGTGAGATTCAATCCTAGCTATTGCTAATGATTGTTCTCCTGACATTTTTCTTTCAATATATTTTAGTGTTGAACATGAACTCTCATAAGAATTCCAATCCGACGCTAACTTATAAACTACTTTTAAATCAGATTGATTTAAATTTTTATAATACCAATCTAATATGTCATTCTGTTCTTTAGATGGTATTTTTCTAGTAAAGTTATTATGTGCTTCAGGAAAAAAACTTTTCATACCATATAAAAACCAGTCAATTTCGGTTTTAGTACCTAGAAATATTCCTCGTAATATAAAACCTAGACAACGATTTGGATTTGCTATTCCGTATAAGATAGCCAGTGTACTTCCCCAAGAGCCTCCAAAAATATACCATTTATCAATTTTCAAGTGTTTTCTTAGTTTTTCAATATCTTTAAGTAAATCGCTTGTTTTATTTTGTTTTAACTCAGCTAGAGGAAGACTTTTACCTGATCCTCTTTGATCAAAAAAAATTACTTTGTGCTTTTTTACACAAAATATTTTCTTATGAAAAGATGAGAAACCTGCACCTGGTCCTCCATGTAAAAATAAAACTGGGATACCATTTGGGTTACCAAAAGCTTCATAATATATCTTATGAATATTGCTAACTCTTAAGTGACCTTTATTAAAAGTCAACACTAAACCCAACTATAACCTGTTAAGCAGCTTCTGCACTATCATCGATTATTTTTTCTAATTTTGTTGCTGCATCAGTTTTATCTACATTTTGAACTGCAGCAAATTCTCCTGCAAGTCTTTCTAATGCGGCTTGATACATTTGTCTTTCTGAGTAGGATTGTTCACCTTGATCATCTTTTTTGTAAAGATCTCTTACAACTTCTGCTAATGAAACTAGGCTGCCTGAATTAATTTTAGTTTCGTACTCTTGAGCTCTTCTTGACCACATTAGCTTTTTTACTTTAGCTTTACCTTGAAGTGTTGTGATTGCCTCATCCATTTGAGCTTTACTAGAAAGTGTTCTCAAGCCCGATGCTTTAGCTTTATCAAGAGGAACTCTAAGAGTCATTCTATCCTGCTCAAATCTAATTACTAAGAGATCAAGTTTAATTTCATCGATTTCTCTTGTTTCAGTTCCAATAATTTTACCAACACCATGGCTTGGATAAACAACAAAATCTCCAGAAATAAAACCTTTTTCATTACTTTTTAACAACTAAATCACCCTTGAAAATTTAAAATAAAATCATTACAGATTAAAAAATATGCTTATATCACAAAACTTCGATAAAGTCTATTTATATTATAATTATTCTTTAAAGAAATGTTTATATTTATCATCTACATCAACAAAATCGTCTGCATCAGGTGGTGGATCTTTTTTTTCTGTAATATTGGGCCATTTCTCAGACATTTCTTTATTTAGGAGTAACCATTTTTCTGCTCCATCTTCGGTGTCCGATTGTATGGCATCTACAGGACATTCTGGTTCACAAACTCCACAGTCAATACACTCATCGGGATGAATTACAAGCATATTCTCCCCTTCATAGAAACAGTCTACCGGACAAACTTCGACACAATCAGTAAACTTACACTTAATACATTTTTCATTCACTATATAAGTCATGCGAACGTATATAACACTTTTTTTAGAAATTTCTACCAGTAAATTTTTCTAATTTTCTTCTACTTGATTTAGTTGGTCTTCTGCCAAAACTAATTTTTTTTATAAATTTATTTTCATTATTATTTCTAACTAAAATCGGCGTTACATCTTTATAATGAATGATAGCTTCTTTGAATGGACCCCTTCGAAGTGGAATTTTTAAAATTTTAATTTGTTTAATTAATTTTTCATTTTTAATGTTGATGACATCCCCAATTTCAATAACTTTATTTTTCTTTTTAATTAAAAAATTATTTACTTTGCATGAACCTTTTTCAATTGCTTTAGTTGCAATTCCTCTAGTTTTAAAAATCCTTAAATAGTAAAGTAGTTGATCAAGCCTAATATTTAAATCTGATGGATCTTTAGATGTCATGATTTTAATGATTTTAAAATATAAAAGGGTGAATCTTTATTTAAATTGACTTTACTAACTTTATTTTTTTTTATTTTAAATCTTCTGGTATTTTTGAGCTTATTATTGTTTGTTTTTTTAAAATAATATTCATCATCACTTTCAGAAGCATCATTTTTTAAAAACTGATACTTCAAAGTTTGCGTAATAAAATTTTTTAAATTATCCTTTGTAGAGCCTGCAATAGACAGCATCTCCTCTGTGATTTTGAACTTTGTTTTTTTTGCCTCATTTCTAACCAATGCTGCCAATCTCTCATAAATATCTATCCTCAAACAAATATCACCGCAAGGTATAAATCCAATAAAAAAATAAAAGTCTGCTTTAATATTTTTGTTAAACTTACAATTTACACGACCTTCGTCAGGCAAATGATCAATATAAAATTCATTATTATATAATGACCATAGAATTGCTTTTAATTTTATTATTTTTGGTTTTAAAACTATAGGCAAATATATAAGATTTACTCCCAGACGAATTCCTAATTTTGCAATTGCTAATCGGTCATTCTCATTAATTTTTTGAATTTGAAATGGAATATTTTTAACTAATGTATGTCCTAAACCTTCAAAAACATGGAAGTTAACTGCTTTAACTTTAGAAGATAATTCAATAAATTTTTGATCATGATCACCATCAATTTTATCTAAGTTCTTTAACTTAAGACAACTAGCTAAAGTTTTATTTATTATTTTTGAAATTGATTCTTCACATTTTTTTTGAATTTTATTTTTTTGATCTAAAGAGAGCATATCAAAATTTTTTAAAATTATTTTAGGAGTATAAATATTATCTCCTTTAACCAATCTTCCAATTGAACTTTCCATCCATAAAATATTACCACTATTATCTATTTTAAGAGCTTCTTCAGAAGAGTTTGTAAAGTCATTAACTCTTTTGTTTAACTCTTTTGGCAAAGCTTTTCTTGTAGCTGTCAAAATCCTTGAAGAATATTCATCACTTGAAATTTCCGGAATAAAATCAAAATTTCTTAAGTAACCAACTTCTTGGCCTTCAACTAACACTTTTCCATCAAATTTTATGACGGCTTGTAAATCTGTTTTCTCATTCATTTTTTTTGATAATATAGCTATTTTTTTATCTACAAACCTCTTTGTCAACCTTTTATGCAATTCATCTGAAAGTTTATTTTCAATTTTTTTTGTCTCATGTTGCCATAAATTTGCATTTTTTATCCAATTGGTCTTATTTGTTATATATGTCCAGGTTCTGATATTTGAAATTCGATTTATCAGTGTATCTATTTCACCATCTAATCTTGAAAGAGAAGATATTTGAGAATTTAGCCAGTCATCTTCAATTTTTCCATCTTTTAATATAGTATAAAGTTGTTCTAATAATTTAATGTGTCTATCTGAAAAAATATTTTCAAAATCAGGAATTTGACAAATATCCCATAATAATTCATTCAAAAATTTATTATTTTTATTTTTATTTACATACTCTAATCTAGACAATTCTCCCAAACACAAAAAATCAAGTGCATTTCCTTTTTTTCTTAAAATATTCTTGCTTGGTTGTTCTTCAAGAGAGATAAACAAATTTCTAATTGAAGAAAAATCAAGATTAGAATTTCTCCACCAGACATGTGATAAAGAGTTAAACTCGTGATTTTCAACCATTTGCACCACATCTTTATCAAACTTAAGTTCATCGCTAATAATGCCAAATGTACCATTTTTTGTTGACCTTCCTGCTCTCCCTGCAATTTGTGAAATTTCTGTTGCAAATAGTTTTCTAGAACTATTTCCATCAAATTTCATATCTGATGCAAATGCAACATGATCAATATCTAAATTTAATCCCATACCAATCGCATCAGTAGCAACTAAATAATTCACATCACCACTTTGATACATTTCAACTTGATGATTTCTAGTTCTGGGCGATAATGCTCCCATAACAACTGCTGCACCACCTTTTTGAGTTCTAACTAATTCAGCAATCCTGTAAATTTCCGGTATCGAAAAAGTTACAATTGCTGACCTTTCTTTTAATCTAGTGATTTTTTTTACACCTGCATAACTGAGTGTTGAAAGTCTTGGCCTGGTTTCAATTTTACAATTTGGTAGTAATTTTTGGATTATTTTTTTTATAATTTCTGAGCCTAGGAATAATGTTTCTTCTTCACCCCTTGCATTCAATAATCTATCAGTGAATACGTATCCTCTCTCTAAATCTGAAGCTAGTTGAATTTCATCAACACATAAAAAAGCAACTTTTTTTTCAACTGGCATCGCTTCAACTGTACAACAAAAATACTTTGCGTTTTTTGGAATAATTTTTTCTTCACCAGTGATAAGAGCTACCTTGTTTAATCCAACAACATTTACTGCCTTATCATAATTTTCTCGAGCTAAAAGTCTGAGTGGAAATCCTATCATTCCTGATGCATGTGAAAGCATTCGTTCCATGGCATAAAACGTTTTACCCGTATTTGTAGGGCCAAGGATAGCCTTTAAATTATTGTCTTTAAAATCAGGTTTGTTCATTACATTAATTTTATGTTTTGTTGTATTGATTAATATTTATAATAAAGTTAAAACATTATCAAATTTATGGAATAATAATATGAAAAACAGAAAAATAGTCATTACGGGAGCTAGCAAAGGTATTGGAAAAGCTATTGCAAAAAAATTTGCACTTGATGACTGTGAAATATACCTAATTTCTTCTAATGAAAAAACACTTCAAGATGCATCTAAAGAAATTAACAAAGGTAACAATTCTAAAATACATTATTATGCTACTAACCTTAAAACTGAACAAGGGTGCAATAATGTACTTTCAAATATACAAAATAACTTTAAAGATTTAGATACTATTATTTTTTCAGCAGGTGATACAAAGAGTGGTGATTTCCTATCACAACCTATTGATGATTTTTTTGATGGATTTGATTTAAAGTTTTATAGTGTTGTTAGATTGCTAAAAGGTTTATGGACAAATTTAAAACAAAAAAAAGGATGGATTGTTGCAATAAACGGTCAAATGGCTAACACACCAAATCCTAATTTCACAGTTGGTGGAGCTGTTAACTCAGCCCTAGAAAATTTATGTAAGGCTCTTTCTAAAAGAGGGATTCAAGATAATGTCAATATAAATGTTATACATCCTGGAATGACTTCAACAGAAAGATTGATTTCGATAATTCAAGCTAATGCAAATCGAGAAAATATATCATTTGATCAAGCTAAAGAAAATGCTTTAAAAGCTTCTGGACTTGATAGATTTTCTACGCCGGAAGAAGTAGCAGAATTGACCTATTTTTTATGTAAAGAAAATGTCAGACATATTAATGGAACATCTATAACATTAGATGGTGGAATTAAACCTACAATTTGAAAATATAGGAAAAAAATGCCAAAAGTATCTTCAGTATTTATTGAAACTCTAAAAAACCATAAAGTTGATAGATTTTTTTGCGTGCCAGGAGAATCTTATTTACCTGTCATGAATGAATTAGTTTCTAATCCAATTATTGATGTTGTCACCTGTAGACATGAAGGTGGTGCTGGATTTATGGCAGTTGCAGACGCAAAGTGTACCGGAGAACCAGGTATAGCTTATGTTAGCAGAGGCCCAGGAGCGACAAACATTTCAATTGCCGTTCACTCAGCACACCAGGGCGGTATTCCTATGATAGTATTTGTAGGTCAAGTAAGTAGAAAAAACTTAGGAAAAATGCATCTTCAAGAAATGGATTTTACTAAAACATTTGCTGATATGACAAAATTAGTTGAAGAAGTTAAAGATCCTGAAGATTTACCAAAAATAGTCTCTAACGCATTTAAAGTTGCTAAAGAAGGAATTCCTGGACCTGTTGTTATATCAATTCCAACAGATGTACTTGAGGCAGAAATTTCAAACAAACCAGGACATCCAATAAATTTGATTTATCCTGAACCTAATAATCAAGAAATTGAAGAAACACTTGATCATATCAAAAAGGCTCAAAAACCAATATTAGTTGTTGGAGGTGAATTGCAATTCTCTAAGAAATCCAAGGCTCTAATAAAAGAAATAGCCAAAAAATTCTCATTGCCTGTTTTATGTACTTATGAACATCAGGATTTAATTGATAATGATAGTATTTACTATGCTGGAGAATTAGGATTAAGACCTCCTGAGCCTATTAAACAAAATGCTCTTCAAGCCGATTTAGTTATTTGTATTGGCCACCAAATGAATGGTGTTCCAAATATGGGTTACACATTTCCAAGTGATACACAAAAATTTATTCATGTATTACCTGAAGAGAAATTTTTTAATAAATTATTTAAAACTGATGTTCCTATAATCTCCAAAGGAGAAAGTTTTTTAAATAAACTAAACAGCACTGATTATATATCTAATAAAAACACGGATTGGGTTAATGAATGTCACAATAGATATATGAATAATAAAGCAACCTTAGACATTCGAGAAGCAGAAGATGGTTTAGATTTTGGAGCTTTAATTGATGAATTAGGAAAACAAGTTCCTGAAGATAGCATAATTACAAACGATGCGGGAAACTTTACGAGCTGGATGCATCATAGATTTCCATTTAAATCTAAAATGAAATTAATAGGATCTGAAATTGGTGCAATGGGAATGGGTATACCTGCTGGCATTGCCGCATCATTAAGAAACCATGACAAAAAAGTCTTTGTGATTGTTGGAGATGGAGGTGCTTTAATGACAGGGTCAGAATTAGCTACAGCATCATTAAAAAAGGCAAAAATTATTGTGATTGTTGCTAATAACAATCACTATGGAACTATAAGATATCACCAAGAGGTTCATTACCCTAAAAGAGAACATTACGCTACAACGCTTATAAATCCAAATTTTGAAGAATATGCAAAAAGTTTTGGACTTAAAGGTTTTACAATTAATTCAATTGATCAGATCCAACCTACTTTAAAAAAAGCAATTGATCTTAATGAATCAGTTTTGATTGAGTATAATATGAGTTTAGAAATTAATACTAGTACTACAACCATAGAAGAACTTCAAAATTAGAAACTAATTCTTTAAGACTTTGAAAACCTCAGTATGATCAGAGTTTTTTCCAAGTATTTTATAAGAGTTTTCTAAGTATGCTAGCACTTGTTTTGATAATGGATTATCAGAGCTCATTTTTTGAATTAATTGATGAGCAATCGAAACATCTTTAATCATCAAATCTAGTGCGAAACCAGCATTATATTTTTCAGATACTACAAATTTTTCCAACTTAACTTCTGTTGTATTATTTTTTCCAGTTGCACCATTAATTATTTCTATAAAATTTCTTGCTTCAATTCCATATTTTTTAGCAGTATTTAAGGCTTCAAAACTAGCAATTAATCCTGCAGCAGAAACGTAATTGTTCAGAGATTTCATAGCATGACCGGCACCCAGAGGTCCGGCCCTTTTTACACTACCCATTACATTTAATATTTTATCAACTTTACTTATAGTAACTTCGTTGCCACCAACCATTATAATTAATTTCCCAGTTATTGCTCTTGCAACTCCTCCAGAAACAGGTGCATCAATAAACTCAATATTTTTTTTAATTAATTCATTTCCTAAATTTAGAGTGTCGTTAGGGTCACTTGATGACATGTCTATCATAATTGATTTAGTTCCAAAATTTATAAGTTCTTGAACTACTTTATTTACAATTTTACCATCAGGTAACATGAAGATTATCACTTCTTTATCTGAAAGCTCTTTAATAGATGTAACAATATTAATTTCAGTACTATCCTTAGGATTTTTTATGTCATATCCATAAACATTAAAATCTGCTTTAGATAATAAAGGAGCCATTGCTGATCCCATTGCACCCAAACCTACAAAACCTATTTCTTTCATCTATTAGTCTCCATTATTATTCAAAAAAAATAACTTTTTCTTTTCTCAAATTTTCAATTTCATTTTCATCATATCCCAAATCAATCAATATTTCTTTTGTCTTATTACCTAGATTTGGCGCTTCAAATTTACTTTCATTATACCTTTCATTATTAAAATACACTGGTAGCCTAGGATACATCAAATCACCCTCAGTTGAATGCTTATAAGTTTTAAAAAAATTTGTCTTTTTAAGATGTTCATCAATAAAAAGATCTTTAGGTTTATTTACTTTCATAGAAGGAATATCAATTTCTCTAAGTTTTTTTATCCAAAAATTTGTTTTTTCTCTTTTAAGTTCTTTTACTAGCAAAGAATAAAGCTCATCAACATTCTTATTTCTATTTTCTAAAGTTGAAAATTTTTTGGTTTTAATTAGATGTTCTTTTTTAATAAATTTTAAAAACCTTAACCATTGTTCATCATTGTAAGGCAATACCGCAATAAAACCGTCTTTAGTTTCGTAAGGTTTTCTATTTGGAGAGGATTGTCGTGGATAAACTGGCTTATCTTTTGGAGGCAAAAAATTATAGCCATATAAATGTTCTACTAAGGTAAAATCTACCATTGTCTCAAACATAGGTACTTCTACCTCTAAATCTTTGTTGTCTTTATTTCTTTTAAATAAACTTGAAACCACACTTAACGCTAACATAAGACCTGTTGCTTTATCTGCAGTAGCTCCTGATGTATAAGCTGGTTGATCAGAATAAGCTTCTTGATAACTAGCCATGCCACTTGCAGCTTGTATTATATCATCATACGCAGGCAAGTCTCTATATGGTCCATCACTAGAAAAGCCAACAGCAAAAGCAGTAATAATTTTATCGTTATATTTTACAAATGTTTTATGATCAAAACCAAGTCTTGAAAGAGCAGACTTTCTAATATTAGAAATAAAAACATCAGATTTTTTTATAAGTTTAAATATAATTTCCTTTCCTTTTAGAGTTTTAAGATCAACTGATACACTTTTCTTATTCCTATTTAAATTTAAAAAAACAGCCCCCATAGATTTATTTTCATATGGACCAATATATCTTGTGTTATCACCTACAAGAGATTCAATCTTGATAACGTCAGCTCCTAAATCAGCAAGTATCCTAGTACAATAAGGAACCATGAGAATTGAAGATAAATCTAAAATCGTTATACCTTCTAATGGTCGTATCATTGTGTATCAATCATCAATTAAAAATGGACAGATAACGTGTCTTTAGGTGTCATATTTGGAGGTGAAAATTTTGTGAGATTTATTCCCTCAACTGCAGTAGTGTATTCCTCAAGTGATGGTGTTCTTCCAAGTATAGCAGATAAAACTACTACTGGCGTTGAAGCGAGCAATGACTCACCTTTCTTTTCACTTGAGTCTTCAACAACTCTACCTTTAAAAAGCCTAGTTGAAGTTGCTAAAACTGTATCTCCTTTAGATGCTTTTTCTTGATTGCCCATACAAAGATTACATCCAGGCCTCTCAAGATATAAAATGTTATCATATTCTTGACGTGCATTTTCTTTTGGTTTTTCATCATTAAACTCAAAACCTGAATATTTTTGAAGAATGTTCCAGTCACCCTCTTCTTTTAGCTCATCCACAATGTTATAGGTTGGTGCTGCTACAACTAGTGGTGCATTAAATTCAACATTACCCTTATCTTTTTCGAGATTTTTTAACATTTGGGCCACAATCTTGATATCTCCTTTATGAACCATACAGGAGCCTACAAAGCCTAAATCAACCTTTTTTTCAGCCTTGTAATAAGAAATTGGCCTTATTGTGTCATGAGTGTACCGTTTCGAAACATCAATATTATTAACATCTGGATCAGCTATCATTGGTTCGTTAATTTCATCTAGATTAATAATTACTTCATTAGAATATTTTGCATTATCATCAGGAGCTAATGCTGGCTTAGTACCATTTTGGATTTCGTTAATCCTCTTATCTGCAATTTTAATAAGATTTTCTAACATTTTGTTATCATTATCCATGCCTTTATCGATCATCACTTTAATTCTATTCTTAGCAATTTTTAATGATTCTATTAGAGTATTGTCATTGGAAATACAGATTGAAGCTTTTGCTTTCATTTCAGCAGTCCAATCAGTAAAAGTAAACGCTTGGTCTGCTAATAAAGTACCAAGATGAACTTCAATTATTTTTCCTTGAAAAATATTATCTCCGAACTGCTGAAGCATTTGAGATTGTGTTGCATGTACAATATCACGAAAATCCATGTGATCAGCCATTTTCCCGACAAAGGTGACTTTTACACTTTCAGGTATTGGCATTGACGCTTCGCCAGTTGCTAAAGCTAAAGCAACTGTTCCAGAATCTGCTCCAAAAGCAACACCTTTGGACATTCTGGTATGAGAATCTCCTCCAATGATTATTGACCAATCATCAACTGTTATATCATTTAACACTTTATGTATAACGTCAGTCATAGAATGATAAACTCCTTTTGGATCTCTTCCTGTAATAAGTCCAAAATCATTCATAAATTTCATAAGCTTAGGGGTATTTTCTTGTGCTTTAAAATCCCAAACTGAAGCAGTATGACATCCTGACTGATAGGCACCATCAACTGAAGGTGAAATTATAGTTGCAGCCATTGCTTCCAATTCTTGTGATGTCATTAATCCAGTTGTATCTTGAGACCCCACAATATTTACTTTTACTCTTACATCAGAGCCTGCATGTAAAATAGAACCTTCTTTAATACCTAAAGCATTAGCATTAAATATTTTTTCTACAGCAGTTAGACCCTGATTTTTGTGAAAAATTTCTTTTGAAGGTGCAAAAGCAGAATTAAGTTCTATATCCAAGACCTTACAGGCAAAATTTTGAAGCTTTTTTCCAAACACTATTGCATAGGAACCCCCTGCTTTCATAAATTCTAATTTTTGTGGAGTAAAAGAAGATGTTAAATCAGCAAGCTCTTCATCTCCATTTGCATTAAACAACTTTTTTTGTTTAGAATTAATTTTTAAAATTGTTCCTGTTTCTACTGAGTACTTTTCTTCTAAAACAGGATTATTATCATTATTAAGTATAGGTTTGCCATCTGAACCTATTTTCTTAACCCAATTTTTAAGGTCAACTCCAATTCCACCTGTTACCCCAACTGTTGTAAGAAATATAGGTGAAATACCATTAGTTCCTGCTACAATTGGCGCAATATTAACAAATGGAATATATGGGCTTGCTTGAATACCAGTCCATAATGCAACATTATTAACTCCAGACATTCTAGATGATCCAACTCCCATTGTTCCTTTTTCTGCGACAAGCATTACTCTTTTATTTGGATGCTTTTCTTGTAATTTTTTAATTTCAGCTTGAGCTTCTTCAGAAATCATACATTTGCCATGTAATTCTCTATCAGCTCTGGAATGGGCTTGGTTTCCAGGAGAAAGCAAATCAGTCGAAATATCACCTTCAGCAGCAACATAGGTAACAACTTCAATTTCTTCTTCTATTTCAGGTAAATTTGTAAAAAATTCTGCTTTAGCATAACTTTCTAAAAGTTGCTTTGCTATATTATTTCCTTTTTTAAAAGCCTCTTCTATTCTTGAGGTATCTGCATCATATAAAAAAACTTGTGTTTTGAGAATATCTAAAGCTTTTGTAGCTAAAACAATATCTTCACCTAATGCAAAATCTAGTAAAACTTTTACAGAAGGTCCACCTTTCATATGTGATAATAGCTCAAATGCAAAATCAATTGATATTTCATCTACAAATATTTTATTACTGATAATTTCTTTTAAAAATATAGCCTTTTCTTCTGCCGCACTAGTTGTGCCTGGTAAGGTGTTGTATATAAAATAATTAAGACAATCTTTTCTATATTCACTCTTATTATCTTTTATATGAAAAATAATTTCTTTTAGTAATGATCCATCATCGATTGGCTTTGGTTTTAAAGATTGTTTTTTTCTACTCTCAATTTCATCAAGATAATTTTTGTATAATTCCATTACAATTCCGTATTTTAATTTTTTTGGTTATGAAAATATTATTAAAAAAATGTTTATATCAATATAACTTTTTACTAACAGTAACGTCAAGTTTACTGAACTTTAAAAAGTAACTTAATCATGTATCTAAAAAAGAGTTCTTAATAGATTGAAAGATGTTTTATTTTAAATTAAAAAAATTAGTTAAAATAGTATTAAATTATTATATATGCTTTAAAAATAATTTAACTGTTACATGACAAGTAGATTGAAAGACAATATGATTCTAAAAAATATTTCTTTGACTAGAGGATTAAAAACTATTTTTTCTAGTCTTAACATAGAGTTTTTGTGTCCAGGATTAAACATCATAAAAGGTGAAAACGGATCAGGGAAAACTAGTCTTTTAATGATGATCTCCACTCTATTGCAAGAAGATAGAGGAACAATTATTAGATTTGGTAAATTAAAAAAAAATGATTGGCTGAATGAACATATCTTAATAAAGCAAAATAGTTCTTTAAGTGATGAGCTTACCATTGAAGAAAATCTAAAAATTTGGTGCGGCCTCAAAGGATGGGATTTTAATACTGATAAAATTGAAAAAAGTTTAAAAAATTTTGGTATACTTAAATATAAAAACTTTCTTGTCTCCGAATGTTCTTCAGGAATTAAAAAAAAAGCTGAATTATCTAAATTAAATTTTGACGAAAGTTTTAAATTGAAGTGTTGGTTACTTGACGAACCTTTAAATCATTTAGATGAGAATGGTAAGCTTTTTTTAAAAAAAATTATGGACAAGTTCATAAACATGAATGGAACAATTTTACAAACATCTCATGAAAAAAAAATTAATCATAAAAATTTTAAAATAATCAAACTATAATGATCTATGAAAATTAATTTTAAAAATATTTTAATAGCATTAATCGAAAAAGAATTTAAATCTTATTTACGATCAATAAATAATTTTATGAATATGATCGTTTTTATGATAGCAATCATACTTTTATTTCCATTAACAGTGGGGCCTTCAGAAGAAAAACTTACTCTTGTTTCTAATGCAATTGTTTGGATAGCCTTAATAGTATCAATTATTCCAACATTAGATAAAATTTACATTAGTGATTTTAAAAACGGTTGGTTAGAACAATATTATTACTCCCCATTACTATTAGAAATTATAATCTTAATAAAATGTTTTGTATTTTGGTTTTTTTTAATAATTCCTTTAACAATTTTTATTCCAATCTTTTCTATTCTTTTAAACATCCCCTTTCTAATAATTTTTTGGAACATTATTATATTTGCAATTGGCAGTTTAGGATTTTGTTTAATTGGTTCAATATGTTCTTCTTTAACACTTGGTACTAAATCAAATAATCTAATATCCCCTTTGTTGATATTACCTCTTGCAATTCCTATATTTATATTTGGAAATGGAGTTATTGAAGCAGTGAAGTCTAATTATGACCCGTTACCAAACTTGTATTTATTAATTACAGTTTGTTTAATTTTGCTAATTATTTCGCCTTTAATTTCAGCTTATTCAATAAAAATAGCACTAACAAAGTAAAGATAAATGATTAACTATTTAGCCAATCCAAATCGATTTTTAAATTTTATAAAACCTATAGAATTTAGTATAGGAGTTTTTAGTTTCTTATTTATTTTTATTGGTTTATATCTTTCATTGATTAATAGCCCAGAAGATTATCAACAAGGGGATACTGTTAGGATAATGTATATTCACGTTCCCTTTGCGTGGTTTGCATCTTTCCTATATTTTAGCATAAGTATTGCAAGTATTTTTTTTCTAATATGGAAACATCCTTTTGCTGATATAATTGCCAGATCCATTGCACCTCTAGGTCTTATTTTTTCAATTTTAACAATCTTAACTGGTTCACTTTGGGGTAAACCAATGTGGGGTACATGGTGGGTTTGGGATGCCAGATTAACATCTATGTTAATTTTATGTATATTTTATTTTGCTTACATTGGTATTTCAAATGCATTTCCAAGAAAAATTGATGGCTCAAAACCTGCAGCAATCCTTGCAATAGTAGGAATGGTTAATCTCCCAATTATTAAATTTTCAGTTGATTGGTGGAATACATTACATCAACCAGCAAGTATTATTAGATTTGATGGTCCTTCAATTAATCAAGAGATGTTGCTTCCACTAATTATTATGTTGTTAGGATTTTTATTTATGTCAATTTTTATAATTTTAATAAATATTAAAACAAACTTGATATACAAAAAATATCAATCTGAAATACTTAAATTAGGATGATTAGATGTTTGATGTTTTAGATTTTGGAAAATATAATTTATATATTTGGTTGAGTTATTCTATAAGTTTTACGTCAATATTAATTTATTTTATAATTATTAATGCAAGATACAAAAAAGCTTCAAACTTGTTAAAAAGTTTAAAAAATAAAAATTCTAAGTAAAATGAACCCAAAATCTCAAAGATTAATTATTTTATTTTTTTTCTTAACTCTTCTAGGTTTATCAACATTTTTAGTTTTAAAATCTTTAGAAGATAATATTGTCTATTTTTATTCTCCAACTGATATCAATGAAAAAATTTTATCTAATGAAATTGATTTATCAAAAAGAATTAGAATTGGTGGCTTAGTAAAGGAAAATAGTATTTTAAAAGAAGGTAAAAAAATATCTTTTAAAATACATGATGGAATAGATGAAATTTTAGTGATCTATAATGGAATATTGCCTGATTTATTTCGTGAAGAACAAGGTATTGTTGCATTAGGTAAAATAGAAAATAAGAACTTTAGTGCGATTGAAATTTTAGCGAAACATGATGAAAATTACATGCCAAAAGAAGTTTCAGATATGTTGAAGAAAAATGGAAAGTGGAAGGGGAAATTGAATTGATTTATGAAATTGGTCATATCAGCATCATAATAGCTAGTTTTTTATCTTTATTATCAACTGGAGTATTTGCTTTTAATTTGATAGGAAAATATCCCTTTTTTTCTACATTGATTAAAAATTTTTCTAAAATTGGTTTTTTCTTTGTTCTAATTTCGTTTTTAATTCTTGAATATGCTTTTATTAATTCTGAGTTTTCATTAGATCTGGTCGTCAATAATTCACATACTACAAAACCCTTAATTTATAAGATTTCAGGATTATGGGGTAATCACGAAGGTTCAATTTTGTTATGGATATTAATTTTATCTTTCTTCACATATTTAATTGCAAAAAGTAAATCTATAAAATCTTCTCAATTTCATATAACTGTATTAGGTATTCAAAATATTATTCTTTTTTTATTCTGTATTTTTTTATTATTCACTTCAAATCCTTTTTCAAGGAATATAGACCCACCATTAGAAGGGTTTGGCTTAAACCCTTTATTGCAAGATCCTGGATTAGCCTTTCACCCACCTATGCTATACATTGGATATGTAGGTTTGTCCGTATCATTTTCATTCGCTATTGCAATTCTTTTAAACAAAAAAGTTGAATTTGATTGGTTTAATTATCTTAAACCTTGGACACTTCTAACATGGGCTTTTTTGACTAGTGGCATTGCTTTAGGCAGTTGGTGGGCTTACTATGAATTAGGATGGGGAGGATGGTGGTTTTGGGATCCAGTTGAAAACGCTTCCCTAATGCCGTGGTTGATATCTACTGCATTGATTCATTCAATTACTGTAACACAAAAAAATAACCAATTTTATAATTGGACAATTTTGTTGGCAATTTTTGGCTTTTCTTTCTCTTTGTTAGGAACATTTATTGTAAGGTCAGGACTATTAACTTCTGTTCATGCTTTTGCTTCAGATCCAACAAGAGGAGTTTTTATTCTGATCATATTAGCTTTATCTACTCTAATACCATTACTAATATATGGATTTAAGAATACTCATCGAATTGATACAAAATATTTTATCTTTTCGAAAGAAACAGGACTTCTTTTAAATAACATATTTTTAATAACTTCAACAATAACAATTCTAATTGGAACATTATACCCTCTCATTTTAGAAACAATTACAGGTTCAAAAATCTCTGTAGGAGCAGCCTATTATAATGCGACATTCTCTCCAATAATGATTCCCTTTATAATTATCATGGCTTTCGCTCCATTTCTTGGATGGACAAAGACTCCAAAAAAATCTTTGTTAAGAAATATGTTAATAATATTTGCTTTAGCTTTTGTTTCTAGCTTCATCATTTTTAAATTTAACACTACCTCTGTTTTTGGAATAATATGTGGTTATTTATCAATTCTTTTATTTTTTTCAGTTGGATTTACATTTTTTAAAAAATTACAAAATCTTAAAACATTACCTTTAAATTATTATGGTATGTTAGTCGCTCATTTAGGCTTAGCAATTTTTCTATTTGGAGTAACAGGAGAACAATTCTTCAAAAAAGAAAGTTCAAGCCAAATTAAAATAAATGAAGTTATTGCTATTGGAGATTATAGCGTCAAACTGGAAAATGTTAAAAATTTTAAAATAGATAATTACTTATCTGAAACTGGTTTATTTAAAATCACAAAGGCTGAAAATTTTGTTGGAAAGATAAAATCAGAACAAAGATTTTATCCTGTAGAAAAAACTAAAACAACTGAAGCAGGCATTTTTAATTTTATATTGAGTGATATTTATATAACTATGGGGGAAGGTAATTTAAAAGACGGATGGGTGGTAAAAGCCTACTTTAACCCTCTAGTGAAATGTCTTTGGTTTGGAGCATTTATAATGGCTATAGGTGGTATTTTATCTTTACTCTCTAAAGCTAATAGAAGGTATATATAAGTTGAAAATTAAATTTTCTAATTTTTTACCTTTGTTAATCGTAACTTTTTTCATGATAATTTTTGCAATTAACCTAGATGTAAAAAAAGAAGATAAAAAAATAGATCAACTCAACTCACCATTAATAAATAAAAATATTCCAAAAAATCCTATTAGACTTTTTCAAAAAAATGAAATTGTTGAACTTAAGAATGTTTACAATGAACTTTATGCTATAAATTTTTTTGCTTCATGGTGTCTGCCATGTAAAATAGAAGCTCCAGCTATAAAATTGTTATCACAAAAAATACCTGTTTTTGGAGTTGCATTTAAAGATGAAGAAAAAAATATTTTAGATTTCTTAAAAACTTTTGGCAATCCATATGATAAAATTGGTATTGATAAAAATGGGCTATTAGGAATTGAATGGGGTGTTTATGGAATCCCAGAAACTTTTATAATTAATAAAAAAGGACAAATAATTTATAAATATACTGGACCCTTAGAAGTTGATGAATTAGAAAAAAATATCTACGATTTGATAAAAAATGAAAGATAAAAAAATTTTTAAATTATTGATTTTATTTTGTTTAATTTTTTCTACTAGTTTAACTTATCCCAAAATTTCTAAAGGCAATGAACAAACTATAGAAAAAAGATTAAATGAAATTTCAAATAATGTAAGGTGTTTGGTTTGTAGAAATCAAAGTATTTATGATTCAAATTCTGATTTTGCAAATGACATAAAAAAAATAATCATGATACACCTCAATGATAATAAATCTGATGAATTTATTTATAAATTTTTAAAATCAAAATATGGTGAATATATACTCTTCAAGCCACCCTTTCAGATAAATACCTTAATATTATGGATCCTTCCTTTTATTCTAATTATTAGTGGGCTAATATTTTTTGCTTTTAAATTTTTAAAATTTAGAAAAAATGATTAATTATTTTCTCATTTTAATTTTTTTAGGATTAATTTTTTTCATTATTTTACCAAAATTAATAAAAGAAAATGAAATTAAAAAGTTTAAAAAAATAAATTTTCTTTCAATTTATTTATCCTTATTTGTATTTTCATATATTTCAGTTTCTGTAACTTACTATTTTCTAGGCTCTCCAAATATTTCAAACTCTATGCTCTTAAAGATTAAAGAAAAGAAACAACTTGTTAAACAAGAACAAATGAAAAATATTAAAAAAACCAAAAATGACTTAAAGATAATAAATAAAATGTTACAAACTGATCCACAAAATTTAAATTTGTTATTAGCAAAAGCATCAATGGCAGCCATTATTCAAGACATTGAAACAGAAATAGAAACTTTAAAAAAAATTATTAAAATTAATCCTATAACAAACGTTAAATCTCTGTTAGCACAAGCATATTTAAGAAAAAATGATGGAATTGTTAATGAATTTATAAAAAAATTAATTGATGAAGTTTTATCCGAAAAACCTAAAGATCCAGGAGCAAATTTTATTTTAGCTAAATATTTAAATCAAAATGGAAACAAAAATAAATCTAGAAATTTACTTTTAAAAATACTTAAAAATCTTGATGATAAAGGCCCATGGCATCAAATCTATAAGGATGAATTAAATATCAAATAACTTATTCTTGTTGATATTTTTTTATTATTGGAATTGAAAATAATCCGAAAACTACCGATAAAACAGGTATACCAAAAGCTTTAAAAGATACCCAATCATCTGTACTTAAATTTCTCCATGCAATCTCATTTGCTATTGCCATTACAATAAACATTGCGATCCATAACCAAGTCAGTTTATTCCAACCTATCGTATCGAGTTTAATCGAAGACCTCATTACAACAGATAAAAAGTTTTTTCCTAAAAATTGTCCAAATAATAATATTAAAGCGATAATTAAAGAAACTACGGTTGGTTTAATTTTGATAAAAAAATCATTATCAAAAAATAATGTAAGACCACCAAACAAAACAACTGCTAAACAACCAAATGCTGCTAACATCGGAATATTTTTGAAAAAATACCAAGATATAATTAATGCTATTATTGTGCTTATAACAAGAACAGCTGTTCCAGCGAAAATACCATAAAAATAGTTAACGCCAAAAAATAAAATCAGTGGCCCCATTTCCAATAAGGATCTATATGACTCTTTTTTTTCCATTCATTTCTCCATTAATTTTATTATGCAGCTTCTCTAAGAGAGATCATTTTTTCTATCTTATCCGTAGCAAACCTTAATTTGTCACCTTTTAATTTAAAAAAACTTTTATCTAAAATATTGTTTCTCCATTCACGAGAACAATACATATTATTATATAGACCCAAAATGTGTCTTGTTATTAAATGATCATTATTATCAAACAAAAATTGATCTATATAATCAGCAACTTTAAATGCAACCGTTCGCCTAGATATATTTTCTCCATTTGAATCTCCATATATTAATTTATCAGCAAAACTTAAAATATAAGGATTTTTGTAAGCTTCTCTTCCCATCATAAAGCCATCTAAATTTAAATCACGAGTATGTTTAATTCCAGCCTCTAAAGAAACAATTCCACCATTCAAGATAATAACTAAATCATTATTTTCTTTTTTTAATTTTTCAACTCTTTGATAATCTAAAGGAGGTATTTCTCTATTTTGTTTTGGACTTAAGCCTCCTAATATAGCTTTCCTAGCATGTATTATAAATTTTTTTACCCCCGCGGTAGAAGTGATTGATACAAACCTATCAAGATCCAGAGATGACATGTCATCAATTCCAATTCTACACTTAATTGATACCTTTAGATTTGAATTATTTTTTATTGATTTCACACAATCTGATACAATTTGTGGACTTGCCATCAAACAGGCTCCAAAATTACCCGACTTCACTTTGTTTGAAGGACAACCAATATTTAAATTGATCTCAGAATATCCATATTTTTCTAAAATCTTAGCAACTTTACCCAATTTTTTAGGATCATTCCCCCCAACTTGAATTACAGTTGAGTTATCAAAGTAGTTTGAAGACAATAGTTTGTGTTGAGGTCCATATAATATTGCATCAATGGAAATCATTTCAGTGAATAGAATTGCTTTTTTAGTTAAAATTCTATGGAAATATCTACAATGTTGATCAGTCCATTTCATCATTGGGGCAATAGAGAATGTCATTTTATTAAATAACCTAATTTATTTTTTTACCAAATTTATTAACAGCATCAGAAGATAACTTTAATCCCAAACCTGGTTCTTTATTCATATATAAAATACCATTTTTAATTTTTGGAGGATTTTCAAAAAGTTCAGCTTGAAGAGGATCTCTTTCTGGATCTGTAAAAGATTCAACTATCAAACCTGATGGACTAGCTGCCACAATATGAGCATGAATAAAACAATCATGGTGTGGTGCTATATCTACGTGATTTAATTCACATAGGGCCGACAATTTTTTTCCTCCACTAAAGCCACCAAACATAGTACAGTCAAATTGTAAAATCTGAATTGCTTGTTCTTCCAAAATTGATCTACATCCATAAATTGTTATTTCACTCTCACCACCGGATAGTGGGATATCTGTTTGTTGAGATAATAGTTTTAATTCACGTCTATCATCTGACCATCTGACAGGTTCTTCGAGCCATCTCGGATTTAATGATTTTAATTCCTTTGCACCTTGGATTGCTGTTTTTAGATCCCAAGCTCTATTGACATCAACCATCAGATCATTATCTTCTCCAATGATTTCCTTAACAATCGCCATTCTTTCCATATCTTCTTTTAAAGATAATCCTCCTATTTTACCTTTGAAACCTTTATGCCCTTGTTCAACTAGCATCTTTATTTCATCTCTTAACTCTATATTATCTTTTCCATCTCTATAATAGGCACAGGTTACATAGCAAGGCACTTGATCTCTATATCCACCAAACAATTTATAAAGAGGAAGATTTGAAAATTTTCCTATTATGTCCCAACATGCTATATCTATAGCAGCAGATATTCTTATTAAAGTCTCTTTACTCCATTTTTTTTTAAAAGATAATTTTCTTGCTGTCATACCAAAAATTTTATCGTAAATTTTCTCTGGTGAAGTTGCATCCATTCCAATAATTTGTTCTAAAAACCCTGATTTTATTGTATTTATAATTGGATTTATATCAGCATAAACAGTGCATATACCAAAGCCTTCAATGCCTTCCTTTGTTTTGACTTTAACCAACAACTCATTTGCTGTTGGAACGATAAAATGACTTACCCAATGCGGTCTTGATTCGTCTGGCCCTGTTAAAACAAATGCTTCTATATTATCAATTATCTGTTTCATAAAATCACTTTCTAAATATAATAAATATTAAAAGTTTTTATTTGTAAAATGTATATAGACTTCGTCCTTTTTAATTTGTAAGAGAGAATTATGGAAAAAACAATTAGAAATATGATTAATCAACAAAATGATGATCTAATTTTTCTTACATCTGAAAAAAATGAAAAACTCTCTTACGGAGAATTTAAAATTTTTAGCGAAAAAATATCACGTCAGTTAGCTGCTACAAATATAATAAATAACGACAGGGCAGCAATTGTTTTACCAAATGGACCTCTGATGGCAAGTTCTTTTTTGAGCATCTCAAGCTATATGTCTGCAGCACCTTTAAACCCTTTATATAAACAGGAAGAATTTGAATTTTATCTTGACGACCTCAAGCCTAAATTTCTCTTGGTTGAGCCAAATTCAAAAAGTTTAGCTGTAATTGCCGCCAAAAATTTAAATATACCTGTTTTTGAAATGAAAATTTCTGATAATCAACCCCTAGGAACTTTCGAATTATTTGATAAAGAAACTGATTATAAAAATCCAAACGGTTATGATGAGGCTTTGGTTCTACACACATCAGGAACTACCTCAAGACCTAAAATAGTTCCATTATCAAATTTAAATGTTTTTACATCTGCAGTAAATATTTCAAAAAGTTTAAAATTAACAACTGATGATCACTGTCTAAATATAATGCCCTTGTTTCATATACATGGATTAATTGCTGTCTTAAGTGCCTCGGCAAAAGTTGGTGCATCCATTTGTGCAAGTAATGGTTTTAATGCCCTTAAATTTCTAGACTTAGCTGAAACACAAAATATCACTTGGTATTCCGGAGTACCCACAATGCATCAAGCAATTTTACTTAGGGCTCAAAAAAATTCAGATAAAGCAAAAAAGCTTAATTTACGCTTTATTAGATCATCATCTGCATCGCTACCACCTGCTATCTTTGAACAATTAAATGATATATTTGAAACACCTGTAATAGAAGCTTATGGTATGACTGAAGCAACTCATCAGATGGCATCAAATCCACTGCCTCCTGCTATTCAAAAACCTGGCTTAGTTGGAATGCCAGCAGGTCCAGAAATTTGTATTATGAATGATAAAAATGAAAAATTACCCGAAGGTGAAATTGGTGAAATATGTATTAAAGGGGATAATGTTACTAATGGATATGAAAATAATCCTCAAGCTAACAAACAATCATTTGTAAATAATTGGTTTAGGACTGGTGATGAAGGTTTTTTTGACGAAGATGGTTATCTTAAAATTTCTGGCAGATTAAAAGAGATAATCAACAAAGGTGGTGAAAAAATATCTCCTTTAGAAGTTGATAATATCTTAATGGATTTTCCACCAATTGATCAAGCGTTATGCTTTGGATATAAAGATAAAATGCTTGGAGAAGATATAGCTGTAGCAATAAAACTAAAAGAAAATAAAAGTTGTACGGAAAATGATATTAAATCCTACGCAAATGAAAAATTAGCTAAATTTAAAATTCCAAAAAAAATATTTATTGTTGAAGATATTCCTAAAGGTGCAACAGGGAAATTACAAAGAATTGGATTAGCCAAAAAATTTGGACTAGAATAATTTATGAAAAAAATATGTATATTTGGTGCTGGAGCTATCGGTGGTTATTTAGCTTGTTCATTAAAAAACACAAATAATAAAATTTCAATAGTTGCCAGAGGTCCACATAAAGAAATCATTGAAAAAAAGGGGTTAACTCTAATTAAAGATGAAATCAAAAGATCATTTCATTTTGATATATCTGAAAATGCAAGTGACCTAGGAAAACAAGATTATATTTTTATAGGTGTTAAAGCTCAATCTATACCACTGATATTAGATAATTTATCTCCTATACTTGATGAAAATACAACTATTATATCCGCTGTCAATGGGCTTCCTTGGTGGTATTTTCACGAAGCAAAAACTCAAACTAAATTGGATAATACGCATTTAGAAAGTGTAGACCCAAAAGGAAAAATTTGGAAAACCTTGAATCCAAACAGTGCCATTGGTTGTGTAGTTTACCCAGCTTGTGAAATTTTAGAACCTGGTATTATTAAACATACTGAAGGCGATAGATTTTCACTTGGTGAACCTAACGGAATGATTTCTGAAAGATTAAGAGAAATATCAAGTATTTTAATTGATAGTGGATTAAAAGCACCACAAAAGAAAAACTTAAGAGATGAAATTTGGATTAAGTTATGGGGTAATTGCTCATTTAACATTTTAAGTGCATTGACAGGATCTACACTCGATGAGATTGGGAAAAATCCAGCAATATTAGATTTAATTAAAAAAATGATGGAAGAATGTAAACTTGTTGGAGAAGAAATTGGGATAAATTTTAGAGTTTCAATTGATGATAGAATTAAAGGTGCAACTGCAATTCAAGGCCACAAACCTTCAACGACACAAGATTTAGAAGCAAGGAAACCATTGGAAATTGACCCTATAATTGGCTCAATAATTGAAATTGGTAAAAAGTTAAATATAAATACTTATAATTTAGAACAAATGTATAATCTTCTTAAATTTAAAGGAGAGTTATTAGGGATTTATGAAAAAAATGAAGAATTAGAAAAAATTTTACGTTAAATCTTTTCAAAAAAATTTCTTCCTTTTTTATCCTCTATCTCCACTACCCAAGCATCAGCATCAATTTTAATTTCTTTTTCAATTAATTTTTGAAGCTTTGGATATTCCAATTCTATTTCTTTATGTAACTTGATGTATTCAATTATTGATTTATTTTTTTTTAGAGAATAGGAATAATTTCTTCTTATAAGTTGTCCTTTTCCGTTCAACAAATCAATTTTTATTAGAATGATCCCTGAATCTAAATCACCCTTTTTTACTACAAAAACTGGAATTCCGTCCTGTTGTGCAATTTTTGTTACAGATTTAATTATTATTTCTGTTTTTAAACTATCTTCCATTCTAATTAAAAATCACTGCATCTTCCATTCTTTTCCCAATCACCGTATCTAGTAGGTTCTTTACCTTTAGGGCCTCCAATTTCCTTATAAGAAGTAATCTTAACTTTTTCTAAGTTATTAATTTTTTTATTTTTATTTGAAAGTATTTTTTTTTCATTTTTTTTTTATTGTTTCATAAAAACCCTTTCGGTTTTATTTTAAATAGAGCTATATAATCATATATATGAATTCTGATGTACAATACAAAAAAAATATAAGATTTGTTGCTTTAAAAATATGGGAATTGCTTTTTATTAAAAAAAATAAACTGAGTGATATCTTTAGGAATGATAAATCTTTTAATAGCTTAAATTCCAAAGATAGATCTTTTATCTACTTTTTAATCCATTTGGCATTGAGGAATCATAATCAAATAAAATTCTTTCTTAAAAAGTTTGTAAAAAAACAAGTTAGTAATAACTTATACTTTTTAGATGGAATACTCTTATTAGGTACAGCAGAAATTATTTGGTCAAGAACACCACACTATGCAGTTTTAAACTCATACGTGGATTTATCAAAAATTCTTTGCGGGGTAAAATATTCGGGCTTCATTAATGCTGTTCTACAAAACATAGTTAGACAAAAAGATAACCTATCTTCAAGTAACTGGGATATAAAAAACAATTATCCAAAATGGATGTTAAATAGTTGGGAAAAACAATATGGAAAAATAAAAACAACAAAAATATTAAAAGTTTTAAACAAGGAACCTTACTTAGACATAATTTGTTCTGAAAAAATTAATATTGAAATGAAAAATAATTTAATAAAATTTTTAGATGGGCATGAAATTCATCCAAATGTAATTAGGAGTTATTATAAAGGAAAAATAAATGATATTTTATATTTCAATAAAGGGATTTGGTGGGTTCAAGATTTAAGCTCGTATTTACACATAGAATATCTATTAAAATTTTTAAAAAATATAAAAACAAATAATGAGTTTTTAAAAATCTCTGATATTTGTGCCGCTCCTGGAGGTAAAACATTTCAACTTTTAGATAATGGTTATGAAATAGTAAGTAATGATATAAATAAAAAAAGATTAAATATAATGTCGGACAACTTGAAACGTCTAAATTTTAAATCAAAATTAATTTCTGTAGATGGAAGAACTTACAAATTCCCAGAAAAACAAGATATAATAATAATTGATGCTCCTTGTTCGTCAACAGGAACAATTAGAAAAAACCCTGATATTTTAATTCGAAACAATATTATTGACTTAACGAAGCTTCAAAGAATACAACAAGAATTACTAAAAAATGCTGCATCAAATATTAAAGTAGGTGGATATTTAATGTATATTGTTTGTTCTTTGGAAAAAGAAGAGGGCGAAGATATTGTTAATAAATTTTTGAAAACAAACACTAATTTTCAAATTTTAAATCTCAATCAATATATACAAGACTTAAAAACAACTTTAAAATTAAATACTATGGGTTATTTAAAATTCCTTCCTATTGATTTTAAAGTGCATCAAAATGATCATCTTAATGGTAATAACGGTTTTTTTTCTGCAGTAATTGAAAGAAAATTTTAGATGATAAATTTATTCTCAAATAAGATAAAAAATTATCTATTTAAAAAGAAATTAAAATTTATAGATGCAGATGACCCACATACTATTTTTTCTGATATTTGGAATGGCAATTCTCAAAATGGAGAATTAATTACAAATGCAAAATACCCTATCAATGAGATACAGAACATAGATAACTTTGACTTTTTAAGAGATCTTAAATCATGTGGAATTTTGAAAACCAGGTCGATAGCTAGAAAAATTGTCAATTATTGGATTGATAATAATAAAAATTTATTTTCTAAATCCTTTAAGCCCAATTTAATAGCCGAAAGAATTACAATTATGTGTATGACTTATTCATGGTACGCAAAAAGTGGTGACATAAAATTTCAAAAAAAAAATTTAAATTCAATTTATATTCAATTAGAATTATTAGATTATTTATTAAAAAAAAATGCAAATTTATATAATTTCAAAACAATAAAAGGCCTTATAATAGGAAATATTTTTTTATTTAATGATTTAAATAAAATAAATTCATTCATGAATCGGCTTAAAACTTTATCTGAAAATTTTATTTTAAAGGATGGAGGACATTTATCTAGATGCCCTATAATCCAATTAGATGTATTAAGAGATTTATTAGAGATTAGATCAGCAATAGCAACGAATAGAAAATTAAACTCGCCCATTATTCAAACCCTCGTGAAAGTTATGGGAGATTATTTTAAAATTTTTTGCGTAACTAAGGATTCGTTTTGTAGCTTTAACTCAGGTTCATTAATAAAAAAAGAAAAAATTTCTGAAACTTTAAAACGATTAAGTGGAACTAAATATAATTTTTCATTTGCTAGACACTCAGGTTATATTTCCATTTATTCAAATAATTTAAATATGATCCTTGATGCAGGAAACAAAGACCTCTTTTTTAATAATAAAATTTTAAATAATAAGGCTAGTCTATCTGCTTTTGAACTTTTTTATCAAAAAGCTAAAATTATAACAAATGTTGGTAGCTTTTATTTTAAATCAAACAACAATAATAATTTGAGAGCTATATCTTCAACAGCTGCACATAGCTCTCTGTCTATTGATGATAGAAATAACCTTGATTTAACAGGTCTAAGAAAAATCAATCACCTTGAAGTAAAAAAGAATGAAGATGAAAATGGATACTTAGTTCAGGTATCACACGATGCTTATAAATCTCTTTTTGGAATTGGTCATAAAAGAAGACTTTTTATTTCAAAAAAATCTCCAGATTTAATTGGAGAAGACGAAATATTTTCTATAGGTAATTATGGAATCAAACCAAAATTTGCTACAATAAGATTTCATTTACATCATAAAATTAATCCTATTAAATTACAAAATCAAAATTTATTGCTTCAAAATTCAACAAATAAAATTATCGGTAAATTTTTTTCATCCTCAGATAATATTGAAATAGAGAATACTATAATGTATCAGAATTCTGAAAGATATTTTAGTAAGCAAATAGTGATTTTAGTTGAACTAAAAAAAATTAGAGAATTAAATAAGTTAATAATAAAATGGTCTTTAAAATTCGAGAAATAAAATGACAAAATTAAAAATAAAAAATGCACTGATTTCTTTAACGGACAAAAACAAAATTGAAATTGTTGCCCATAAATTAAAAGAACTTGATATAAATATAATATCTACTGGAGGTACTGCAAAATATTTAAAATCCCATTCAATAGATGTAATTGACATTACTGAGATAACAAATTTTCCTGAAATTTTTGATGGTAGAGTTAAATCGCTTCATCCTAAAATATTTGGTGGGATACTTTATAGAAGAAATAATGAAAATGATCTCAAAACAATAGATTCACTTAAAATTGAAAGTATTGATTTAGTTATAGTTAATTTATATAAATTTGATGAGGCTAGAAAAGAATTAAGTTCTGATGATAAAATAATTGAGAATATTGACATCGGAGGTCCTTCACTAATTCGATCAGCTGCTAAAAATTTTGCTTTTACAACAGTTGTAGTTGATATAAATGATTACGATTTATTAATTCAAAAATTAAGTTCAAATGAGGGGATAGATTTAGAATATAGAAAGTCTTTAGCCGCAAAAGCTTTTAACGTTACCGCAGAATATGATAGATCTATATCAAATTGGTTTAATAGTAGTAATGATCAACCTACGTTACCAGAGACAATAAATCTAAATTTAACCAAAAAAATTGAAATGAGGTATGGAGAAAACCCACATCAAAAAGCAGGATTATTCACTAATATCAATCAACAAAGTAAATCAGGAATAGCTCATTATAATCAAATTCAAGGTAAAGAACTATCTTATAATAATTTTAATGATGCTGATGCAGCTTTTGAATTAGTAAACGAATTGAATGAACCAGCTGTAGCCATAATTAAACATGCAAACCCATGCGGAGTTTCACAAAATCGGAATATTACAAAAGCCTGGGAAAACGCATTTAATACAGATAAAACAAGTGCATTTGGTGGAATAGTTGCTTTAAATAGAACTCTTACTGAGGAGGTGGCTAAACAAATGTCTAATATTTTTTTAGAAGTCATAATTGCTCCAGACATAACTGAAAGTGCAAAAGAGATTTTATTTAAAAAGAAAAACTTAAGAGTATTGCTTTGCAAAAAAATTAAAAATGAAATTGAAAATGATCTATTTATTAAAACAATATCTGGAGGATTTTTGATACAAGATAAAGATATTGGGTCTCTCGAAAAAATTAATTTTAAAATTGTTACAAATAAAAAGCCCACTGAAGATGAAATTAATGATCTTAAGTTTGCTTGGATTGTTTCAAAACATACTAAATCAAATGCTATAATTTTTGCAAAGAATGCTCAAACTTTAGGAATAGGAGCTGGACAAATGAGTAGAATAGACTCTGTCATGATAGCAAAAGATAAATTTATAAGAAGTCAGGTAAATTCTGAAAAAAAAGATGTTTCTTTAAAAGGAAGTGTTCTTTCAAGTGATGCTTTTTTTCCATTTTCTGATACTGTTATTTCTGCTGCAGAGGCTGGAGTTTCTGCTATAATTCAGCCTGGAGGTTCCATTCGTGATAATGAAGTAATAGCCGAGGCTAACAAAAGAAACATCTCTATGATTTTTACATCAATGAGACATTTTAGACACTAAATATTTTTTAAAACTAATTTAACTATTTTATGGTATAGAGTCGGTATACTAAACATATCCAAATTTTCAAGTTTAATGAATATGCAATTATCTTTTAACTTAATTTGATTATCATCTACTTTTAATAATATTACTTTACTATCAAGGTCAAAATGAGTGAAGCTATGTTTTATGACACCACAATCAAATCTTTCTTTTATTGAAAATATATTAAAATCTAAATTATGATTATCTTTAAGCCATCCATCAGAAGGTAAAACATGCATGTTTTCAAATAAACCTAAATTGATGTTTCTTAAAAATAAAATTTCCTTTTTAGAATTTATTAAACAATAAAAATTTCCTGTACGTTTAATTTTTTTTTCTTTAATTATTTTTAAGGGATAATTGATTGCTGAATTTTTAAATGCAACTCTACAATTTTCTGACAAAGGACACCTTTCACAATTTATAATTTTGGGCTTGCAAATAGTCGCACCAATATCCATTAAACCCTGTGTAAATAAAGAATTCTCTTTAGCAGGTATATTTAAAGACAGAATTTTTCTAACTTTTTTTTTTAGATCATTCCCTCTTAAATCTAATTCAAATAATCTAGATACTACTCTTTCAATATTACCATCAATTACAACAACTTTTTTATCAAATGCAATTGCACAAATTGCAGCTGCAGTATAGTCTCCTATGCCTGGTAATTTAATTAAATCTTCATAATTATTTGGAATTACACCATTTAATTCATTAGTAATAATTTTAGTACTTTTATATAAATTATTTGCCCTCCTGTAATAGCCTAATCCAGACCAAATTGCTAAAACATCATCTAATTTAGCTTTTGCTAAGATCTCAATAGTTGGATATTTTTTTAAGAAATTTATAAAATAAGGTACAACAGTTTTTACTGTTGTCTGTTGTAGCATAAACTCTGAAAGAAAGACTATATATGGGTCTATTTTTTGATCAATATTTTTAGGCCTCCACGGCAGTATTCTGAAATTTTTTTTATACCAATTTATTACAATTTCTGATATTTTTAATGATTGCATACTTTATTTTTAATACATAAAAGTTTTAAATCAATTATGAAAAAATTAGATACTTTAACATATTCATTGGCTGAGAATTGTTTAAGTAAAAATAACTTATTTGAAGCTAAATTAATTTTAAATTGGGATAAAATTTTCTCTAAATATTCTCATGTTGTGAAACCTATTAGAGTCAAATTTATGAAAAAGAATACTAAAAATGGTACTTTGGTTTTAGAAGTTAAAAGAGGGTTCGAACTAGAAATTCAAATGGAACAAGTCAAAATTTTAAATTTAGCAAATAATTTTTTTGGATTTAAAGCTATTGATAAAATAAAGATTATTAAAAATGGTTATAATTAAGTTAAAGATATACAGACAAAAAGGTTTAATATATACATAAAATATGATTTTAAAAATATTAAATACATTTATTTTAATCTTAGCCAAGTTATTAATTGGACTTAATTTTTCATTTGCTAATGATATTAAATTACCTTCAATTGTTGTTGGAGAAAAAAATGCACCTATAGTCATCAAAGAGTATTTCTCGCTTACATGTAGTCATTGCGCAAGCTTTCATAAAAATACATATCCAAGGGTTAAAAAAGAACTTATTGATACAGGAAAAGTTAAATTTGAATTTATTGATTATCCACTTGATAGACTTGCTATGTTCGCAGCTTCTATAGCTAGATCAATTCCGAGTGAAAGTTATGTCGAAACAACAAGTTTGTTATTATCAAATCAAAAAAAATGGGCATATTCTAAGGATCCTGTTACAGAACTTTTAAAATTGTCAAAGCTATTTGGCATATCAGAAAAAAAATTTAATGAAATATTAAATAATAAAGAATTAATGGAAAAAATTTTAAAAAAGATGGAGGAGGAAAACTCTCGATTTAACATATCCTCAACTCCAACATTTGTAATAAATGATAAACATGTTATCGCCGGAACTTTAAAATATAACGAGTTTGTAAAAAAACTAAAAGATTTTGAGTTGTTAAATTAAAAGGTAGATTTCTTGAAAATTATATCTATTAAAATGATTGGCTTTAAATCCTTTCTAGATCCCACAGAGGTTAATTTAACTTCTGGATTAACTGGAGTAGTCGGACCAAACGGTTGTGGCAAATCTAATATAGTTGAAGCTATTAAATGGGTGATGGGAGAAAATTCTCCAAAACAAATGAGAAGTCCAGAAATGAATAGTATTATTTTTTCAGGAACTAATGACCGTCCATCAAGAAATTTTGCTGAAGTAATAGTAAAAATAGATAATTCAGAAAAAAAATTACCCTACCCTTACACAAACATCAATGAAATAGAAATTTCTAGAAAATTAGAAAGAGACAAAGGTTCAACATATAAAATTAACGGAAAAAATGCTAGAGCAAGAGATGTGCAATTAATTTTTGCTGATAGTGGCACCGGCTCAAAATCATCAGGAATAGTAGGGCAAGGAAAAATCACAGAGATAATTGAATCAAAACCAGAAGTAAGAAGAAATATTTTAGAAGAAGCAGCTAATATCACTGGTCTTCATAACAGAAAACATGAATCTCAATTAAAATTAAATTCTGCTGCTAATAACTTGGATCGTCTTTCAGATATTGAATTGACAATTCAAGAACAAATAAATGATTTATCTAAACAAGCTAGACAAGCCGCTAGGTATAGATCTGTTGGTGAAAGATTAAGAAATGCTGAAACTTCTCTGTTTATCACCCAATTTGTGGAGCTCGATTATTCACAAGACAAAATTAAAAACAAAATTACTGAAAATTCAAAAGTTATTGATGATTATCAGAGAAAAATTAGTAATTTAGAAACTAAAAAATTAAACTTTTTTAATGAATTACCATCTTTAAAAAAAATTGATAATTCAAAAACTGAAATTGTTCAAAATTTAAAAATAGGAAAGATTAAATTAGAACAAGAAATTAATTCTCATAATCAAAGAAAAATATCAATTGAAAACCAAATAACGCAGATTGATGAAGAATATAATAGAGAAGAGACATTTATAACTGATGCAAAAAACAAAATTAAATATCTCTCAAATGAAATCCAATCTTTAAATGAAAAGGGCTTTAATTTTTCTAAAAATATTGAAGAAGCACAAAAAAGTACGTCACAAATTAGAAAAAAATTAGAAGACTCAACAATAAAATTAACAGATATAAATTCTAAAATTATTTCACTTTCATCAAATAAAAAGGAGATAAAGGAACAACTCGAAATTGCACTTCAAAATAAGAAAAAAAATAGTGAGAAACTCTTGTCTCTTGAAACACAGAATGAATCTCTGAGATTAAAAGAATTAAAGGATAAGATTAAAGAAATTCAAAATGAGCATAAACAAGTTATTATTACTAACAGAGTAACTAAAAAAAACCTTAAAAACTTAGAAAATAATTTCAATTCTCTTAAAGGAGAAAAAATCACTTTAGAATCCAATGTCAGTAATTTTAAAACTGAGATTGAAACGATTAAGAATTTTATAACATTAGATGACAAAAATAGTTTAGAAAGTTCAATTGAAAAAATTAATAATCTTGAAGGTCCGATTGCATATGTTTTAGGAGAAGCACTTTCAGCATCTATTGTAAGTAATAAAGATCAAAATAAAGAAAATTTTTGGTTAAGAGGTTTTGAAAATAACGAAAATATTAAACTACCAAATTCTTGTAAACCCTTAACTGAAGATATTAATGATCATAAAATATTAAAAAACTCGCTTAAAGGTGTTGGTTTAGTAAAAAATTCTGAAAAAGCTTTTGAAGTTCAAAAAGAATTAACTTATGGACAAGTCTTAACAACCCCAAAAGGTGGTCTTTGGAGGTGGGATGGATATGTTGAACTTCCTAATGGAAAAAATAGCTTTGCTAATAGATTAGTTCAAAAAAAGAGATATAAAAGTTTACTAGAAAGTTTAAAAAAAAGTGAAATAAAACTTAATGAAATAAATAATAAGATTATAAAAATTGAAAAAGATTTTGAAAATACAAAATCTATAAAATTAGATGAAATTGGTAAAATAGATTACCTAGAAAAAGAAATAAATAAAACAAAGTTTGAAATCACAATTTCTGAAAATAAAATCAATCAATCTAATGATTTCATCAAAGAATTTAAAAGTTCTTCGGCAGAAAATGATAAACGAATTAATGAATTAGAAATTCAATTAGATAAATTTGATAATCTTAGTGCATTGCAAACAGATGAACTAAAAGTCAGAAGCGAAAATGATAATCTTAAATCAGATTTTGAAGATGCATTATCAAATGAAAAAAAAATAAACTCTGATGAAGAATATAGAAATAAAAACCTAGACCAATTATTGATTGAACAAAAAGAATGGGAATTACGAAAAAAACAATCTTTAGAAAGATGTGAAAATTTGTCTCAAAAAAAGGAAAATCTGATTAAAGAAATAAATGATTTAGTACAACTGCCTGATCAAATGTTAGAAAATATTAAAAAATTTGATGATCAACTTATTCAAGCAATTAAAAATCAAAAAAATAGTGAGGATGACGTCGTTAGAAAAGAGACAGAAATTAGAGATATAGAAAAAGAACAAAAAGTTGAAAGTCTTAATCTTGAAATTCATAAGACTGAAAATATCAAAATGGAAAGTGAACTTAATATAATTAAGTCTAAAGTTGATAGTCTTAACGATAAAATTACTGATAAATTATCTATTAGTCTTAAGGACTTACTTGACGCTAATGAAGACAAAATAAAATTAAGAAATGTTGATCAAAATGAAATTCACTCATTAGAAGCAAGTGTTGAGAGACTTGTTCGTGAAAGAGAAAATTTAGGGGCAGTAAATTTAAGAGCAGAAATTGAAATCAATGAACTTAAATCTAAACTTTTAGAAATGCAAAATGAAAAAGAAGACTTATCTCTAGCAATCAAAAAATTAGAAGACGGAATCTCAGAATTAAATAAAGAGGGTAGAAATAGGTTGCGAAGTAGTTTTGACCAAGTTAATGATAATTTTAAAAAGATATTTACTAAATTATTTAATGGTGGCAATGCAGAATTAAAACTTATTGGTTCTGATGACCCATTACAATCTGGATTAGAAATATTTGCCAGCCCACCAGAAAAAAAAATGCAATCTCTTTCTCTTTTATCTGGTGGAGAACAAGCCTTAACGTCAATATCATTGATATTTGCAGTTTATCTATCAAATCCCTCACCATTATGTATATTAGATGAAGTTGATGCTGCTCTAGATGACACTAACGTTGGTAGATTTTGTGATATACTTAAGTACTTATCTGATGAACAAGATATTAGTTTTTTAATTGTTACTCACCACAGATTAACAATGGCAAAAATGAATAAATTACTCGGTGTAACTATGGAAGAAAAAGGGATAAGTAAATTATTATCAGTAGATTTAGAAAAAGCAGTCGAAATAAAAGAGGCCAGTTAAATTTAAAATGAACAAAGAATTAGATAAAAAAATAGATTTAGCCCTTTCAAAAAAAAATGTATCAATAAATAAAAAATCTGTTGATAAAACTTTTTTGAGTACATTATCAAGAGTTGCTACAGAACTTGTTGCAGGGTTAATAATTGGAACAGGATTAGGTTTACTTATTGATAATTGGCTAGAAACAAAACCATTATTTTTAATTATTTTCTTTTTTTTAGGAGCATTTGCAGGTATATATAATCTATGGAGACAGTTGTCCGGCAATGGTTTAAAAATAGGTTATTTTGATAAAGGAAAAAAAAATTAATTATGAAATCACCAGTTGAACAATTCACAATCAAAACAATAATACCATTAGAAGCCTTTGGGTATGATATTTCATTTACAAATGCATCTTTATTTATGGTTTTGTCCGTAATTGTATCCTCGCTATTCTTATATCTGGGAATAAAGAAAAGCTCTTTAATTCCAAATCGTTTTCAAAGTAGTGTTGAATTATTGTATGAATTTGTATCAAATATGGTCAAAGAAAATGTCGGTACTGGTGGCAAGAAATATTTTCCTTTTATTTTTAGTCTTTTTATGTTCATCTTATTTGGAAATCTACTAGGAATGATCCCCTATAGTTATACTTTTACCTCACAGATCATTGTAACCATAACTTTAGCCTTAATCATTTTTATTGGTGTCACGTTAATAGCTTTGATAAAACATAAACTTAAATTTTTTACTTTTTTCTTTCCATCTGGCGTGCCAATAGCTCTTGCACCTTTATTAATACCTATTGAAATAATATCCTATTTAATGAGACCGGTGAGTTTATCTGTCAGATTATTTGCAAATATGTTGGCTGGCCATACTATGATGAAAGTTTTCGCAGGTTTGATTATAATGATGACATCTGCCTCAGGTATTTTAAAAACAGGTGCTGTATTACCATTATTGGCTGTGATTGGTTTAACAGGATTAGAGTTTTTGGTCGCAGCATTACAAGCTTATGTTTTTAGTATTTTAACTTGTATGTATCTTCATGATGCGTTACATCTACATTAACTTTTAAAGAAAGGAAATTAAAATGGAAATGGAAGCCGCGAAACTTATTGGTGCTGGTTTAGCCGTGATAGCTCTTGCAGGTGTTGGCGTAGGTATTGGTAATATCTTTGCAGCATTGGTAAATGCTATTGGAAGAAATCCAAGTGCTAAAAATGAAGTATTTGGAATTGGTATTTTAGGATTTGCACTTACTGAAGCTGTTGCGTTATTTGCATTAGTTATAGCATTGTTATTACTTTATACTTTTTAATTAATAACTAAGTATATTAATGATTAAATATTTTAATTTAGCTCTATTAACATTTTTATTAGTAAGTCCTGCATATTCTGCAGGTAAAGGTCTGCCTCAACTAGATTTTACAACTTATCCTTCGTTAATCTTTTGGAGTATTCTTAGCTTATTAGGTTTGTATCTTGTAATGTCTTATGTAATAACTCCAAAGATATCAGATGTAATTAATGATAGAGAACAGCATTTACAAAATGATTTGATAAAAGCTAAAGCCCTTAAGAAAGAATCAGATGATACTTTAGAAAGGGTTAATGCTCAATTAGATCAAACAAAAATTGATGCCAAATCTATTATTGAAAAAGCTGTTTCTGAAAGTCAGATTAGTTCTGAAAAAATAATTAAGGATTTAAATTTTAAGTTAAATGAGAAAATTGAAAAATCTTTAAAAGATATTGACAAAGAAAAGTCTATAATTCTAAAAGATATTTTTAATGAAGCATTTGAACTTTCTGATCTTATTATATCTAAAACTACAAATATAAAATCAAATAAAAGTAAACTAACAAATATTCTTAAACAAGAAGTAAAGATTTTAACATAGGTTTTTTCAATGGGATTAAGTCAAACAGCATGGGTTTTAATAGCTTTCATTTTGTTTTTTGTTTTAGTTGGCAAAAAATTATGGTTAGCTTTAACCACTAATCTAGACCAAAGAAAAAAGATGATTGAGAATGAGCTAAATGAAGCAAAAAAGTTGCGAGAAGAAGCCCAAGCTGAGCTAAATGCAAGCTTAAAAAAACAAAAAGAAATCAATCAACAGGTTTTAGATATTATTAATGATGCAAAATCTACTGCTAAACAGATTGAAGCTGATGCTCTTAAAAAATCTGATATTATAATTAAAAGAAAAGAAGAACAAGCTAAACAAAAAATAAACAATGCTCAAATAGAAGCACTAAATAAAATTAAAAATATAAGTGCTGAGTTATCTGTCAAATCTGCAAAAGTATATATTCAAAACGAGTTAGATAGCAAAATTCAAAAAGCATTATATTCAGATTCTAAACAAAAACTTAAAGAAAAGCTTTAGTTAATTTTGAAATAATCCAATATATACTTTTCCATCTTTAGGTACATTAACACTCATATTTGACTCTCTTTCAACAATTTCACTACCTGATTTAAGAAAAAAACTTAATTCAAGATCATCTCTATCATATTCTTTATTATTATTAGTTGAGGAAACTAAAGAAATTTTTAATTTTAACAAATCATCTATTTGAAATTTCTTTCTAAGTGACCTTAAATTAACTTTTAAATTCATTAAAATTTCATTATCTTTAAAAAAACAAACTCTTTTTATTCCTCTAAATCCAACATATGAATTATTATCGGAAATTTCTGAATTGACAATTATTTCACTTGTTCCAATAGGGCTGCTAATCGAAGGACAAATGATTTCTTCGTCAACAAAAATGTCATTATATATGTTTGAAATTCCATTGTTAACAGTTGTGCATCCATATATTAAAAATAGAGCTAACAATATATTTATTTTTTTCATTAAATATCCTAATATCATCATTAAGTAATATAACACATTTAATTTATGGTAAAACAAAATATAAATCTTTATCTAGCCTCACCTAGAGGGTTTTGCGCAGGTGTAGATAGAGCTGTTAAAATTGTAGAAAAAGCTATTCACAAATATGGTTCGCCTATCTATGTTCGTCACGAAATTGTTCATAATAAAGATGTTGTTAAATCTTTAGAAAATTTAGGTGCTATTTTTGTTGACGAAATAACCGATGCTCCAGAAAATTCTACAATAATTTTTTCAGCTCATGGAGTGCCAAAATCTGTCTTTAAAAATGCAAAAAAAAGAAGAATGCTATCAATTGACGCTACTTGTCCATTAGTAACAAAGGTACATAACGAAACAATCAAGCATTTTAATAGTAACAAAAAAATTTTATTAATTGGCCATAAAAATCATCCTGAAGTTATTGGAACTATGGGACAAGTTCCAGATGGAAATGTAATTTTAATTGAAAGCTTAAATGACGCCAAAAATATAAATGTAAAAGATAAAAATAATTTAGCATATGCAACCCAAACAACTTTATCAGTAGATGACACCAAAGAGATTATTGAAGTCTTAAAACAAAGGTTTCCTAAAATAAAAGGACCATCTACAGAAGATATTTGTTATGCAACAACAAATAGACAACTCGCTGTAAAATCTATCGCGAGTATATGTGACTATGTTTTAGTTATTGGTGCTGAAAACTCCTCTAACTCCCAAAGATTAGTTGAAGTTGCAAAAAAAAATGGTGTATTAAATTCATATTTAATTTCAGAAGAAAATGATTTAAATGTTTTCTTAAATAATTTGAATTTTACAAATTCAATTAATATTGGTCTAACGGCTGGTGCTTCGGCACCAGAAACATTAGTTCAAGTCTTAATTTCAAAATTAAAGAAAAATTTTGAAGTAAATTTAATTAATCATGAAGTTATTAAAGAAGACATTGTTTTTAATTTACCTAAAATATTAAGATAGTTTTTAAATTGGCTGTTTACACAAAATTAAATAACAAAGAGATATTAGATATAATAAATGATTATCCAATTGGTAAACTGATACAATTTAAAGGAATTAAAGAAGGCATAGAAAATACTAACTATTTCATTAAAACAAAAAATGGTAAATTTATATTAACAATTTTTGAAAATAGAGTTAATTTAAGAGACATTCCATTTTTTGTAAATCTAATGAAATTTTTAAATCATAATGATTTTGTATCTCCAGAGCCTTTAGAGAATATAAAAGGAAATATAATAAATGATTTTAAAAACAAAAAATATATTATCGTTAAATTTTTAGAAGGAAAATCAAAAGTTAACATTGAACCTGATGATTGTTTCAAAATTGGTGATTTAATAGGTAACTTTCAAGAGAAAAGCAAAAAATTTAAGGGAACTCGAAAAAATAATCTATCTATTGAAGGATGTTGTAAAATCTTTAAGGAATGTAAAAACACAATTCCAGAAAGAAGTGTTAATATCCTTTGGAATGGACTATATGATTTAATTGAAAAAAGTTTAGATGACTGCAAAAAAAATTGGCCATCTCATTTATCAAAAGGTATTATTCATGGTGATTTATTTCCTGACAACGTTTTTTTTCAAAATGACAAAGTTTCTGGAGTAATTGATTTTTATTTTTCATGTGAAGATATAAAGATTTATGAAATAGCAATTGTAATTAATGCATGGTGTTTCAATAAAAATAATACCTTAAATATTATAAAAGTTAAAAATTTAATCAAAGGCTTCACACTACATTATAAATTATCTAAAGATGAACTTAGTAACTTACATATATTATCTAAAGGTGCCTCTATAAGATTTTTACTCACAAGATTATTTGATTGGTTTAATACACCTATTAATGGTTATGTGAAAAGGAAAAATCCAAAGGAATATATTGAAAAATTAACCTACTTTAATACAAACTCTTTAAATTTTTTACATGAATAAATTTCAAATAACTAATAGAGAAGTTGATATTTACACAGATGGTTCGTGTTCAGGAAACCCTGGGCCTGGCGGATGGGCAGGTGTTATTGTTCATGATTTGATATCAATCTTAACAGGATATGAAACAATTACAACAAATAATAGAATGGAACTTCTAGCAACAATTAATATTATTAAATCAATTGATAAAAATATAAATATACATTTATTTACTGATTCTAACTATGTAAAAAATGGTATTACTGTCTGGATTAATAATTGGATCAAAAATAACTGGAAAAACTCTAAAAAAATGGACGTTGTTAATAAAGATTTATGGTTAGAACTTTATGACTTAAACAATGATTATAAAATCAGTTGGAACTGGGTTAAAGCCCATGAAAATAATAAACATAATAACCTAGCAGATAAATATGCAGTTTTATCAATGCGAAATCAAAAAAATTACAAAATCAACAACTATGTCTTTACAAGTATTTAATTATATTATCCGCACTTGATACTTCAAAAACACCTGGTTCTTCAATAAATAAATGTTTGATTATTTTATTCTCAACGATCATGGCAAATCTTAAAGATCTAACTCCCATATGAGGAGTAATATAGTCTAGACCTAATTTCTTTGTATAAGATGCATCAGGATCAGATATCATTTCAATTTTTCCAAAAACTTCATTTTGTTCTGCCCATGCTTTCATAACATGCGCATCATTAACTGCAAAACACATTATTTTGTCAACACCTTTATCAATAATATCATTATATAAATTTTTAAAACTAGGCAAGTGTTTAGCAGAACAAGTCGGAGTAAAAGCACCTGGTAGTGAAAACAGAACAATTTTTTTTCCAGAAAACATATCATCTGTTTTAAGCTCGTGTATTGTTGCAGTTTTAGTTCGTAAAACACCTATTGGTAATTCATCTCCAACCTTGATCATTTTTTATCTCCTGCATTGTTAATCAATAGTTTAACATACTAATTAGCTGTGATTTTTTTAAAAGCTCTGGTAACAAAAAACCATTTTGAAATTTTCTATTATAGATTTCATTAAAAGGAATACCATATCTGTTCTTAGAAATTAAGAATTTTTTTATATTTGTATTCTTTTTAGTCCAATCCAGCTGTAACAAAATAATATTGTCTTTCTTTAAAATTTTTCTGATATCCTTATCATTTAATACATTTAATTTATTGTATTGGCATGTTATGCACCAATCAGCAGTAATATCTAAAAAGACAGTTTTATTTTTTGAAACCAAGTCTCTAATTAAATTTGGCTCATTTTCTAAATCCCAACTTATCCAAGGAATTTCTTTATTATTATTTAAGCTTAGTACATTATTAAAATTATTGTTGATAAATATAGATAGAAACCATAGACCAGATAACATAAAAATTGAAGCCATTACTCTTTTAAAATATATTAGCCACTTTCCACTTTTTGGAAAAAAATCAAATATTTTAGGATTTAAAAAAACAAGAAATAACGGAATTGACATACCAATAGACATAAAGAAAAAAATTGTAAAAGAATCAAAATAACTGCCCGACAGAGCAAACATAACTGCTGTGCCAACAAAAGGAGCTGTACATGGGGTAGCAAGGACTGTTAACAGACAACCAGATAAAAAATCTTCATATTTGTTATAATTTAATTTTGATAAAGTTAGGTTTAGTCTAAAAGGTAGCTTTATTTCAAATAAACCAAGGAGATTTAGGCTAAAAAATATTATGATTAATGAAATTAT